>JAGBWD010000007.1 GCA_017629985.1 Alistipes sp. | reverse complement strand
TTTGCATCAGAACTTCACTTTTTTACTTACCCACTTTTTTAAAGCGGAAAAGCGGTGCAAAGATAATTCATATTTTTGAAACTACCAAATTTTTTGGAAACTTTTTTCAAAAATATTTGAGAACCTCTTTCGTTATCGCCGCATTTCTAAAAAGCGGAAAAGCGGTGCAAAGATAAACCATATTTCTGAAACATCCAAATATTTTGGAAACTTTTTTCAAAAAACCATCCAAGAACCTTCCTGCTCACGAGAGACATCATATATCCCTCATTTGCGGCTGCAAAGATACCAATTATTTCCTACTTTACAACTAATTTTGAAATTATTTTTGAAAATTTTTATAATTTTTTAAATATCATAACCTATACCTATATTTATATATATAAGACAGAGGCACTCTTTAGGTGGCTAGCATAACCTCGAAATATAATCAGGGGTGCAAAAAAATGTAAATAGAAGAACACCGAATAAAAATAATTTGTATATTTGCAACACATAAGGAGCCCTTACGAACCAAGCGTTACGAAGGGTGAAAAGGGAATCCGGTGCAAATCCGGGACAATACCAGTTGCTGTAAATCCCACTCCATCGAGAGTTTGTTTATCGCACTCTTTGCCACTGATTAAAATCGGGAAGGCGCGATAAAGGGGATAAGTCAGAAGACCTGCCCTATGTTTTAATGGATATCTACCTACTGGGATATGGGTTGAAATCAACTTTTTTAATTGCTATTATTTTTTAGTCAAGGAGGTTTAGAAGCAAGGGCATATTGCATCTTGTTCTTCGTGACGCTACACAGTTTGGTGTGCGGATTACTTCGCTATACACTCGTGGTGTATTAGGTGGTCGGCTATGGGTATATGCAATTAAAATCTATTTAATTAGTTGTAATATAACCAATTATGAGTATGGATAGTATCCAGACAAGTAGTTACATGCCGAAGAATTATATCCTCAAGAGTAATCTATGGAAGTTTTTTAAGGCACTACGTTCACAAGCACACCCTATCTTCTGTTTGCTTGTGGCGAGTCCCATTGTGCATGCGTGGATAACCATAATCGACAAGTCGGATTCGACGATTCAAAAGCGCGTATCTATTGCTCAATTTGTCCATTCTTTGAAAAAGATGCCATCTACAGGCAAATACTATCGTCTGAACATCTATACCTATCATATAGAAAGTGGCCAGAGGCAGCTCTTCGAGGCCTCGCAGCTACACGAATTATCATTAGAGATGATATCGCAGTTGCTGCCAGGCATCATAGCCTTGCTCTGCATCGAGGCTCACAACAGGGGTGAATGTTATGAGCTGACAACACAAATCATCCAACACTATAAATTTAAGGCTCGTTATGTCGATGAGGTGCGAGCCATTGTCGAGCAATGCAACAAACTATTAAACAACTAATTCAATAATCATTAAAAAACCATGAAAAGATTTTTTACTATTTTGGCGGCAGCTCTAGTCAGCATTTCGTTGGTCAGCTGTGAGTATGACGACTCGAAACTTTGGAGCGAGATTGAGAATGTAAAGGAGCGTGTGGAGACTCTCGAGGAGGCTGTTGTAAAGGCCAACGAGGAGATCGTAGCACTACAGAGCATTGTAAATGCTTTGCAGGAGAGCGTCTATGTAACCAAGGTGGAAAACAACGCCAACGGCTACACCATCACCTTCTCGGATGGCACCACAGCAACCATAGCCAATGGTAAGGATGGTGCAAATGGCACCAATGCCCCACTAATTTCTGTAAAACAAGATAGTGATGGCAACTACTACTGGACTTTGGATGGCGAGTGGTTACTCGTAGATGGCGAGAGAGTACGCGCAAACGGCAAGGATGGTGAAAATGGAGAAAATGGTGATAACGGCACCAATGGCAAGGATGCCATTGCACCTCAAGTACGTATAAATGATTCGACCAAGGAGTGGGAAATCTCGGTAGATGGTGGCCTAACATGGAGCTCTACAGGTGTGGTTGCCGAGGGTAAGGATGGCGCAGCAGGCTCGAATGGTAGCAATGGCGTGGCTGGGGACTCGATATTTAAAAAGGTAGATATCTCAAATCCCGACTATGTGGTTATCACATTGGCCGATGGCACCGAGTTCCGCCTTGCACGTTATGACGAGAGCGCACCGATGTTTGTTATTACCGAGGTTTCAGAGGTTATAGAAGTAGAGTACGGCAAGAGCATAGAGCTAGTTGTAACCGCAAAGAACATTGCCGACTATGTAATCAACACTCCCGAGGGTTGGAGGGCATCGTATGCCGAGGGCATGTTGAGCATCACTGCCCCAGCAAAAGAGTTATGTCACTACGACACAGAGGGCGTTGTCGCCATCACCGTTGTCTCGGCAGAGGGAAGGAGCGCTATCGTCAAGATTAACGTAATGGCAGTAGAACGTGGCGCAGAGGAGCTTGGTTATGAACTTCGTATTCTCACCTTCGAGGATGCCGATGCAAAGTTTGAGCCTTACTCCTTGGATTATGCTGGTGCTGAGATTAACACTTGGAGCGACTTGATTGACTCACCGCAGTATGGTGGTCCGCTAACTTATGGCGATTATATGTCCACAATGTACACTTGGCATGATGGGGGTAACACCGAGCTATATCATATGTTCCCCGACAACTACGCCTATTGCTTCTGGGGTGGAGGTCACGCCATCTCAAACTATTGGGGCGAGGGCTATTCGGACGAGGATAGAGATAGACACATTGCCAAATATTACGGAGAGGATTACGTCATAGAAAATGCTGGCAACGACCAGATGCTTGGTTGGTTTAACCTTCAGATGATGATCCCTGTGCAGGCTCATTCGGGCGAAAACTTCTGCGTACACTACGGCTACAAAGATTTCTTCTCGTATGTAGAGAATCTGCCCGAACTATCTTTCGCAGATGGCGAGGCTCGTGTTATAGACCATATGTGGGTTACTAATACAAGCTACACGCTCAATCAGTTATACAATGGAGTAAAGAGTGAGGCCGGCAACAGCTTTGGTGGCAACTGGGAGGGACTAACCGAGAATGCTTGGATGAAACTCGTTGCACAAGGCTTTGATGATGTAGATGCTGATGCTTACGCCGAGCCAATTAGCGAGGTGGAGCTCTACCTTGTACAGGGTATGAATGTAGTAACCGATTGGCAGAAGTGGGATTTGTCGGGACTCGGCAAGGTGGCAAAGGTGCGCCTAAACTTCCTATACTCGGAGGAGATGGGGGGACGATATGGTTTCACAATCCCTGGTTATTTTGCCTATGATGATGTGGCAGTGAGATTTGAGAAATAAGATATGAGAAAAGTTTTAGAGTTTTTGTTTTTAAGTGTGATTGTTGTGGTTGCATCCTCTTGTAATATAGATGATGTAATCACAACATCGTTGCCCCCGAAGATACTCCTCGACAGCGAAACGGGGATCTACACCGTCAAAGAGGGAAGAGAGATTATTATCGCACCCAACTACGAGTTGGCAGAGGGTGCAGCATACTCCTGGACAATGAATGGAGAAGTATTGAGTACCTCTCCATCGTTGCGTTTTCTGTCGGAGGAGATAGGCTCATACTTTATTACTATTGCAGTAACCACAGATGCTGGCTCGGATGAAGAGGAGATTCGTGTGGATGTGATAGCTCTCGAAATCCCTATTGTAACCATTGCGGGAAGCAAACAGCAGACCGTTGCCATTGGAACAAATATCAATCTTAACGCATCGGTACGTAACTCTTCGCTAGAAACATCGCTTGCATGGAGTATAAATGGTGAGATGGTGAGTGGCGACAGCTCCTATACATTCTCCGCTGACGCTGTTGGCAACTACACTATCACAGCTACAGCAACAAATGATGATGGAACGCATAGCGATAGCGTGGAGATCAGGGTGCTTAATGCCGAGGATATGCCCTTCGTGTGGGAGTTCGCAAGCGAGAATTACCATATTGTTGCTGGTCGTAAGTTGCTCATTACCCCTTCGGAAACCAGTTCCGAGGATAGCGTTACATATCGTTGGATGCAGGTTGGCAGGGAAGAGCCTATTGGTAATGACTCTCGGTTGATATTTACCGCAGAGTCGGCTGGTGAATATATAATCACGGCAACCGCAACCACCGAAAAAGAGTGCGAGATGATTACCATTACCCACGAGTTCGCCATAACCGTTTATGAGGAGGGAGTTTTCTATCGTCCAAAGAGCGGAGCATCAAAGGCTGACTGGAATAAGGTCTACGAATATACCCCTGCACCGGGACAGTTTATCAACGAAACAAAAACAGGAGGCTTCGATGGCTCGCAAACAACACCCGAAGCCGCTATCGCCTATGCAGAGAATCGAATGTCGGAGGTTGATAGAGATGGTAACCCATATCCAAATTGGGTGTCACTGGGAGGTTTTGGTGGCTATATTGTCGTTGGCTTCGACCATAGCATAGATAATTCGGGCGACTACGATATCGGTATTCTTGGCAACTCATTCAGTGGTTCATCCGAGCCAGGCATTGTATGGGTCATGCAGGATGAGAATGGTAACGGATTACCTGATGATACGTGGTATGAACTTGCAGGCTCCGAAACGGGTAAAGCGGAGACAATACAAAACTACACTGTAACATACTACCGCCCATCGGGAACAATGATGCCAGTGCTGTGGATAGACAATCTTGGTAATAGCGGCGAGATTGACTACCTCACGCAGTTCCACAGACAGGAGTATTACTATCCGCTATGGATTGAGTCCGATAGCTACACCCTTACGGGGACTTGCCTTGCTCCTCGCAATTATGATGCTTCGGGCAATGGGTCGTATTGGGTTAATGCCGAATACGATTGGGGCTATGTCGATAACTTTAGTTCGATAGATCGTCTTACGGGAGATGAGAATGCTACCGCTGATGCCAATGCAAACCACTTCAAAATCTCTAATGCCATAGACTTTGAATGTCAGCCAATCCACCTGGACTACATCGACTTCGTAAAGGTGCAGGTAGGCGTAAATGCCAAAAGCGGATGGCTGGGAGAACTCTCTACAGAGGTCTGCGGCTTTTATGATTATAACCTGAAAAGATAGATGCCTAACGGCTCTATTATCTAGACATTGCTCTATGGCTTACAACCTCCTAGCATGGATGCTCATCATGGTTCTCGCCCAGAAAGCATGTAAACAAAAAGCTTCGTAGAGCCTTTTCCCTATTTATCTATTTTTGCGCCACGAGCGAATCATAGGCTTGATTAACTCGTTATAGAGCAACGCCACAAGGCCTATTGCTACAAGTATACCTAAAATGTGTCCCAACATCAGTTCTAGTATTATGGTGTAAAGTTACAAAAAATATTACAAAACCTTGGTATCAATCTTTTATAACTTGGTATGACACTCTATGCACTCCCAATCGGGATCATTCTCAAAAATGCAACACCCTCCCATCCTCCCTGGTTGGGAGGCGCACCCGGGGCTCCCGCCGAGTAGACACAAAAAAGAGACCGACTAAAAAGTAATTTTTTGTCGGTCTCATTCTTGCTTGTTACATCAATTTTTAGTTACCGAGATCCTCCTTGAGGAGATAGTTTGTACTTCTACCGCCTTCGCCCGACACAACCAATACTCCTTTCTGAACGAGGTCAGCTATATCGCGCTGTGCTGTAGGCTGCGATGTCTTGGTTATCTTTGCCCATTTCGAAGATGTTAGCTTTCCCTCGAAACCATCCCATAGCATATTGACAACCTTCGCTTGTCGCTCGTTCATCGCCACCTCACGATGTTGCTGCCAAAACAACGACTTCTTAACCACACGCTGCACTGTTGTCTCGGAACGGAGTATTGCACTGCGAAGAGTCTGCAAAAACCATTCGAGCCAGAGGGTTATATTCATCGTTCCCGTTGTTGTCTTTTCGAGGGCAGCATAATATCCCTTGCGCTCACGCAGTATCTCGGCCGACATACTATAAAAGCGGTGTGGCATACCATCAGCCTTTGCCAGGAGCATATCGGTTATGGTGCGAGTCAAACGACCATTGCCATCGTCAAATGGGTGGATAGCGACAAACCAAAGGTGCGCAACTCCCGCCTTCAATATCGGGTCTATCTCCTGCTTGCCATTTATCCAGGCCAAGAACTCATCCATCATTGCAGGTACAGCCTCCGAAGCGGGAGCCTCGTAGTGTACCTTCTCACGACCCATTGCGCCCGACACAACCTGCATAGGCTCTGCGCCCTTGCGATAGGCGGCTACGGTTATAGGATACATTCCACTGCGACCCGTTGGGAAGAGTGCAGCGTGCCAATTGAAGAGTCGCTTGTGAGTCAGTGGCTCATTGCTGTTTCTAACAGCATCGAGCATTACCTGCACCACGCCTTCAGTGTAGTGGTCAGGCTCTGGCAGACCCTCGGTTGGTATTCCAAGATGACGAGCAATCGATGAGCGCACACGATCGGCATTGAGCAACTCGCCCTCGATCTCTGAAGAGCGCAACACATCCTCCACCATCACATCGAGCGAGGTGGTGTTCTGCACGCTGAAGCCTAGACCGCTCATCAAACCAAGCACACGACCTTCTAGGTTGCGCACATCAGAAAGGAGCGTTATCAGCTTCTCGTTGTCCCAAGTAAACTCTGCCCAAGTGGGCTGCTGCCATATATACAAAGGTCTCATATTCCTCAGATTTTATTGCAAAGATAGTGCAATGATGTGAAAAATGCAACTATTCTAATCATATTTTGATGCGAATAGAGTATTTATTCAAATCACACAAAATTAGCCACCCCGTTTGGAGCAGCCATCGTCCGCTTATTCAACACTACATATTATATTCGCGATAGGTTTCTATGGGGCGCAAGCGGTAATTACCCTTGGGGTGCAGTATCTGTGCTCGTTTGTTTACACACTCCCATCCTCCCTAGAAGGGAGGCGCACCCAGGGTTCGAGCCGAGTAGGCACAAAAAAAGAGAAGAACTCTCGTTCTTCTCTTCTATACCCCCTCAGGGGTATAACATATTTGGTATTATGCACCTGTAACGCCTATTTCGCAACTTTGGTTTTTATAGGTTCAACACTTTTGTCGCATTTTGTCGCAATAGGCGGATAGGTCATTCTACTACATATTTCTTGAATGGCTCCACATACTTTGTGTACATGATCTTGCATCTATGTTCAGCACTAGCAACAAACATTTTTAAATATGCTTTTGCCCATTCCTGCAAGGTTCCAGAATATGTCTGGTCTAATTCGGATACATGAAACTGTATTTGCATAGCCGCAGCCCAATTGATATACAATTTACTAGGGGTTGCTTTAAACAAATCTCCATAATGAGCCTGCGCGCAAATCAACTTATCGCCAGATGGATTCCAATCCACTTCTATATAGTTGATGCTAACAGTGTCAAAATCTTCATTATCAAGAATAATAGCACACATTTGAGCTACTTTATAAGCAGATATAATATTAGGAGCTTGAGCTGACTTTGACATATTTCTTGTCTTTACATCAATTAACTCGAAGTATCCATCTTTATGAAACAATATATCCGCAGTATCATTCTGCTTTTCCTCAAAAACATTCTGAAGATCCCAATCTCTTGTTGCTGTATCACCTCTACTCAGCAAGAATAAAGCAACGGGGGAGTCAAAAAGCAATTGCCTGTCTTTAATAGTAATACTAGCAGGGTTTCGACGGTATAAATCATTTAAAAATTCATACTGCTTATATACATTGTTCGGAAATAGCTCTTTTAAATGATGATACACTAGTTTCTCAAACGGTTCTCCCGCAGCATGGCCTGATAAAGTTCCTTTGTCTGCTGCATTTGGGCGATCGACCTCTTTATCTTTTAACCAGGTTAATAGGTTAGTATAATTGATATTACTCATAAAATAATGTGTTAAGGTTTGCTTCTATTGAATAAAGATTTTGAATATCTTTTGTATTAACATATTGCTGTGTATACTTAACTATATTGTCATGGCATCTAACCTCATGCTCATCATCCCAATTTATGCACCTATACGGAATACTCGCAAGAGGGGTTTCTGAAAATTCTACTATTTCACCCTTTACAATGCCGTTATATTTAAGCCAATCAAAAACTCGGCTACTATTCAAATATGCCAATATGTAGTAGATGTTCTCTTTACAACACTGTTTTTTTAAGATAGCTGTTACATCTTGCAAAGGAAAAGTTGTAGAACCTGCTATTGCAAATCTAAAATATTGTTTGTGAGAAATGCGCTCTTTGCAAGGCACAAAAATTCTCTCCTGCTTTCTTCTAAACAGAGCCTCATTGCGTGGAAATGCGAACTCCCATATTGGTAAGTTTTTTCCGTAACTATATCTCTTCGATAATTCTTCTCTAAATGGTTGCAACTTTGCGTATATATTAGGGTATCGTTCTCTAAATACACATTCACTAATATTATCTTGCAGAAAAAAATAATAGCTATCAGAGATATTGTAATATTGCTGTAAATCTTTAGCTTTATATACATGTATAAGTGCAGATCTTTCATCCTCGGTTAGATTACATGTATCATCTACGCAAAATGCTCTATCTAACCCAGAAACCATACCATTGCCAATATCGCAGAAATCTCCAATTCTATACATATTGGCACCCAAATCAAACAATAACGATGTTGGTTTTTTACAGGCCTTTTCCAAGGAGACAATAGAACTTCTTTCTTCTGCTCCTGCAAGAATCCATCTTTCTCCTATTTTAAATTGCTGGATGATTTGCTTTTTAAAGCAAGTTCCATGCTCTAAATCATCTTTTGTGGGCTTCCCCTTTTTTGTATACTTATACAGCGAAATTTGTTCTGATTTAAGAGATTTCACATACTTAAATATGACATATGAAGATGTGACACCTTCAAATAAGGGAACTTCTTTAAATATGTACATATCCGTAATAGAACCATTCTCAAGCATATAATCTCGCAATGTTCGAGAATGTGTCGTATTCATCCAATATTCCGGGCAAATAAATATCAGCTCGCCACCTTCATTAAGTTGTTCGATACTTTTGAGTATAAAGATAAAAAGATAATCGCATAAACTATTGAAATATCGTTGCCAAATAGGGGATGTCTTCAATTCTTTTTTTAGCTCCTCTTCTAAATTCTTCCATCGTATGTATGGGGGATTACCAATCACGACATCAAATTTCTCATTTGTAGGTGATGATACAAAACTTTCATACTTTACATACTTGTATGGATTCTTTAATGTAGAATCAATTTCGTAAGCCGATAAATTACTATATCCAGCTTCCTCTAAACTGCTTAAGAATACACCTTCTCCACAGGAGGGTTCAAGGATTTTTGCTTGTGTACTTTTATCAATAAGTTTCACCATAAAATCCGCAATTGATTTTATGGTGAAATATTGACCATATTTATTTTTCGCTTTTGACATCGCCAATTCGCAATTTTCTGTTGTAAAGTTACAAAAAATATAAATACGAACATCTGCCAAACATACAAATTTTGGTTCACGCAAATTTTCTTTTGGTTCAGCATAGGTTCAACAAATGTTGTGGAGAGGTTTGATTTTCCCTAATTACACCACGGAACACTGCCAAACCAAGCGTATTTATACAAAAAAAGAAGACAACCTTTCGATTGTCTTCTCTGTACCCCCTCAGGGGCTCGAACCCTGGACCCCAACATTAAGAGTGTCGTGCTCTACCAACTGAGCTAAAGAGGCATTTGCTATCTTTTCGATTGCGAGTGCAAAGATAAAACACTTTTTTTAATCTACCAAATATTTTTTGATATTTTTTTATACTTTTTTTTCGCCTTATCTTAACCACATCTATTAACTTGATGTAAATCACCATCTTACACCAGAAACATTTTTCCCACTATTTTCAACATCACAGTCATACATCTTCATCGCAAAGGCATAATTTCACACATTAGCCCACAAGGCGCTCCAAAGCATCTACATCCTCTGGGGTTGTAGACCAGCTTGTAACAAAGCGCACCACGCTCTCACTCTCGCCACGTGGTCCCCAATAGTCGAACGAGACATCCTCACGAAGCTTATCGATAGTCATATTTGGAAGGCGGAAGAACTGCTGGTTGGTAGGTGACTCTATGACCACCTCATATCCTGCTTTACGCATAATCTCACGGATGCGGATTGCTAGCTGCACAGCATGCTCTCCAATACGTCTATATAGCTCATCGCGAAAGAGTGTAGCAAACTGCAGACCCAGCAATCGTCCCTTGGCCAGAAGGGCGCCATGTTGCTTGACAAGAGGGAAGAGATGGGCTAGAAGCGTTTTATTAGTAACTACCAGCGCCTCACCAAAGAGAGCGCCGCACTTGGTACCTCCGATATAGAATACATCTGCGAGGTGTGCGACATCTCTCAACGTGAAATCTGCACCCTCGGCAGCAAGGCCATAGGCCATACGTGCGCCATCGATATAGAGGGGGATATTATGGCTATGGCAGACATCACTCAACGCCTTAAGCTCGGCAAGTGAATAGAGCGTGCCATACTCCGTAGGCTGCGAGATATACAACATACCTGGGGCGACCATATGCTGATAGGTATCATCGGCATAGAACATCTTAATATAGCTATCCACATCCTCTGCCAGCACCTTACCATCATACTCTGGGAGGGTAAGCACCTTATGTCCCGAGGCCTCTATAGCTCCCGACTCATGGACTGCGATATGTCCACTTTGCGCCGCTAGCACGCCCTCATGGCGGCGGAGAAGCCCATCTATGGCTGTGGCATTGGTCTGCGTGCCACCAACGAGGAACATAACCTCGGCATCGGCACAGCCTACAGCTTCACGGATAAGGTTACGGGCCTCTGTGCAATACTCATCGAGGCCATAGCCCACCGTATGCTCCATATTTGTACGTAACAGAGCATCAAGGACCTCGTGATGAGCGCCCGAAGTATAATCGGAATTAAAATATATCATACCACCCTACTATCGTTTAAACTCAACAACGAGAGCCGACATAGGCTCCACCTTAACGCCACTCATGGTGACACTCTCGCCAGTCATGACATCACGTCCTACGGTGAGATCGGCAGCTATCTCTGCGTAGCGGCTCCAAGGCACAAGCTGCGCAGCATCGGTGTTGTTTATAAATACAAAGACAACATCGCTGTCGTTATAGCGGAAGTAGGCATAGGTATTATTGCGGTCTATAAAGTGGAGGGTCTTACCGCTGTGGATAACCTCCTTCTCTTTGCGCCAATTCATAATGTGGCGTGTATAGTCGTACACATCCTTCTCGGCGCCTACATGCTGCGAGGCATCAAAGAGGTTGCGCTTATCCCCCTTCCAGCCTCCTGGGAAGTCGATACGCAAGGTTGGATGGCCCTTCGAGCGATCTGTAGAGCGGAACATAAGCTCATCGCCATAGAGAATCTGGGGCATACCACGAAGCGTAGCCAAAAGGGTATGTGCAATCTTCATCTTACGGCTATCACCCTCGCAGACATCGCCGATGCGGTCAGTGTCGTGATTAGCAGCCATAATCATCATATTCTGCAAATCGTGGTATACAAAGTCGTGAGAGAGGATATCATAGATACGTGTCATACCCTGACCCCAGCCTACATGAGAACCCGACTCGGTCATAGCGCTACGTATAGCATCGTGCAACGGGAAGTCCATAATAGACTTTAGATGAGAGTTGAAGCCATCCTTATTGTAGTTGTCACCCTGCCAATATGCTAGCTGTGGTATTGAGGATGTCCACACCTCGCCTACGATATTCATATTTGGGTACTCCGCCATGACAGCCTTACACCACTCACTCATAGGCATCTTCTCGTTATAAGGATATGTATCTACACGCAAGCCATCCAAACCCGAGAACTCTATCCACCACACTGCCCACTGCTTAAAGTAGTGCAACAGATAGGGGTTATCGAGATTCATATCTGCCATAGAACGGTCAAACCATCCACTCTCCATCTGGTACAAATCGGACTTCGAGGCGTTAAAATCCATATTTGTTGAGAATGTCCAGTTAGACTGTGTATACTTATCCCACTGGTGCGTCCAATCCTTAAATGGCTGGTCGTCATACCACCAATGCGTTGTTGAGCTATGGTTGGGGACTATATCCATTATCACCTTCAAATTGCGCTTATGGCACTCATCGACATACTCCTTAAACATCTCGTTAGTACCAAAACGTGGGTCTATGAGGTAGTAGTCGCTACAAGAGTATCCATGGTAGGATGTACCATCCTCATTGTCGAGAAGCAGTGGCGTAGACCATATTGCCGTAGCACCAAGGTCGGCGATATAATCGAGATGCTCCATCATACCCTGCAAGTCGCCACCATGACGGCGCCATGGTGCGGAGCGTTGCGCCTTCTCTGCGGTGTCAGAGGTAGAGTCATTATCGGGGTTACCATTAGCAAAGCGGTCAGGCATTATGAGATATACCCAATCGGCAGTTGTGAAGCTGCCACGCTCCCTAGAACCCTCTTCGCGCGAGGCGATAAGGTAGGGATATTCATACTTACGTTTGCCATTAGTGAAGCAGAGGTTATAGCTTCCTGCCTCGGCATCAGCAGCTATAGCTACATCCACAAAGAGATAGTTAGGGCTATCGGCCTTATGCACGGCAGTTACCACAACACCCCTATCTTCGGGCATTATCGTAACGTCATAATCCGAGATACCCTCTCCATTTACCATAATCTGCAAGGGGGTATTCATGCCCACCCACCAAGATAGTGGCTCAACATGCTTAATCTCGAATGTTGGTTTTGCCGCTGTGGCAGATAGCGCTACAGCAAGCATCATCACTATAGAAATTACTCTTCTCATATCCCTAAATATATATTTGTTATTTCTTTACAAGAATTTGATATGCCCATGGCTCGATATCTCTCTCGACATGCTCATCGAGTATCACACGCTCCCCTGTAATGCCATTTTTATACTCTCCAGCGTATATTCCTGTGTTAAAATCGGCATGTATGGTGTATGGTGATAGGTTCATAATTGCGACAACACGACTACCATCGACCTCACGCACGAAGGTCATCATACAATCCTTGGCGTTATTCTCAATCTCTATCATTGCGCCGCCACGCTCTCCAGCATCCAAGGCACGCTCACGGTGCTTCAGGGCGCAGAGGCTTCTATATAGTCTTGTTGCATGGCCCTCGCGATATCTCTCTACGGGGATAGCGTCACGCTCGAAAAACTCAAACGAGTGGTCATAGCCTACCTCCTGGCCTGTATAGATAAGAGGCATGGTAGAGGGCATCAGGAAGGTCATAGCGGTCATAACCTCCAAGGCATGACCAAAGCGCGACTGCTCCGAGCCACTCCACGAGTTCTCATCGTGGTTAGAGGTGAAGCTCATGCGCATAGCCTCACGTGGATATCGTCCATACTCGGCATGTATGGCATTACGCAAATCCCACACCCTACGCGCACCCTTGGCGATATCGACCATTATGTGATGGATATTCCACTGATAGCTCATGTTAAAGGCTCTGTCGAAGAGGTTATCCTCCTCGGCCTCGGCCAACATGAATATATCGTGCTTAACGTCATGAAGCTCTGCTGCTGCCTCCTGCCAAAACTCTATAGGCACCAGCATAGCCATATCGCAGCGAAAACCATCAACATCGAACCTCTCCACCCAATAGCGCATAGCCTCTATATGTCCGCGCCACACATCGTGGTTAGCATAGTTGAGCTTTGCCGTATCTGTCCAATCCCAAGGTACCTTTGCCACACCCTGCTCATCACGCTCATACCACTCTTGGGGCTTCTCGGTAATCCAGCGAGCATCACGGGCTGTATGGTTTGCCACCCAATCTAGTAGCACGCGCATACCCATAGCGTGTGCCGCAGAGATAAAGGCACGGAAATCATCCTCGGTGCCAAACTCCTCGTTTATGGCCTGATAGTCGCGGATAGAGTAGTAGGAGCCTAGAGAACCCTTACGCCCCTCAACGCCTATAGGGTATATTGGCATAAGCCATATAGCATCTACACCCAAGGAGCGCAAAAACGGAAGACGCTCCATAGCTGCTCGTAGCGTACCCTCGGGGGTAAGCTGACGGATATTCATCTCGTAGAGTACTGCAGAGTAGCTCCACTCGGGATTTTTATACATAGAGATAGATATAAAAACATCTGGTAGGGACTACCCCACCAGATGTTGTATAAGATAAAGTTTTACTTTGACAAAAGGAAGAACTGCCATGGTGCCAACTCGACAACCTCGCCAGCTACCAAGCTCTTTGCATCGCCACATACGCAGAGATAATCACCAGCTACAGCCTCTGTAACTGTGAATGTCTGTGGCTCGGCAGAGAAGTTGAAGAGGCAGAATACGCTATTCTCCTCGTTCTGGCGTGTGAAGGCAAGAACCTCATCTGCGGTATCCTCCACGATAACCATAGGAGCTACATTTGCACCAGCAGCCAATGCAGAGTTGTTGTGACGGAAGGCACAAAGGTTCTTATAGAAGTCGCGATACTCCTTGCCATACTCCAAATCTACAAGCTCCTTCACAGAGTCCTTCTCGAAGAATGCCAAACGGCGGTTAAGACCTATCTCCTGACCTGTGTAGATGAGTGGCTGTGACTTTGGCAATACAAATGTAAGAGCTGCGAAGGTCTTGTGAGCATCACCCATACGCTCCATCTCGGTACCAGCCCAAGAGTTCTCATCGTGGTTAGAGGTGAACATAAGACGCATAGCTGGCGCAGGATACTTAACATCGTCACGCACCAAATACTCCTTCAAATCCTTAACGCTCTTGGCATCGGTCTTGATGGTGCCATCACCAGCAACATTCTTGGTCTCGCTACCACCCTTTGCCATAGCGTTGAAGATGTGGTGAAGCTCCCACGCATAGGTAGCCTCAAAGCCACTCTCGTGCAACCACTGCTCCTCGCCCTCGGCCAAGAGATATACATCAGGGTTAATCTTGCGAACCTCCTCCCAAGCGCTCTTCCAGAAGTCACCAGGAACATTCATAGCTACATCGCAACGGTAGCCATCAACGCCCTTCTCAATCCAGAACTTAAGAGCATCAATCATCGCAGCACGCATATCCTGGTTCTCGTAGTTAAGCTTTGCGATATCTGTCCAGTCGTACTCCACGATAGGTTTGCCGGTGTTGTTATCCATAACATACCACTCGCTCTTACCCTCGTTCCACCAGTTAGCATCACGTGAGGTGTGGTTAGCAACCCAGTCGATGATAACCTTCAGACCAAGGTCGTGCGCCGTAGCGAGGAACTTATCGAAATCCTCCATAGTACCAAACTCGGGGTTGATAGCCTTATAGTCGATAATTGAGTAGTATGAGCCAAGAGAACCCTTACGCTCCTCAACGCCAATAGGGCTAATAGGCATAAGCCATACGATATCTACGCCCATGCTCTTCAACTCGGGAAGATACTTCTCGGCAGCAGCAAAGGTACCCTCCTCGGTAGCCTGACGGATGTTTAGCTCATAAACAACAGAGTTAAACTTATCAAACTCACGTGCTACCTCCTTATTACCACAGTTGCAGCAACTTACAAACGCCACAACAGCAACGATAAATAGTAATAACTTCTTCATATTATTTGTGTTTTAATGATTAAGATACTTTCTCAAAGCGGTATTTGTGCTTGCCACACTACTTGCTGATAACAGCATAGCCGTATGGAGGGAGTACTACCTCGATGTTACCACCACCAAGGCACGATGCCGAAGCACCCTCCGTAGCTACAGCAACCTCCAACGCTCCACACTGTGCAAACGATGGTAGCTCCACACGAAGGCTCTTTGCCGCATCACGAACATTCATACCTACCAAAACCCACTCACCCATGTAGTGACGCAAGAACACCCACGCAGCATCATCAACATAAAGTGTGCGGATATCGCCATACATAAGTGGCATAGAGGCACGGCGATACTTCATCAAGGCCTGGGTCTGGGCATACTCCTTCATCTGGTAGTCGTTATAACCCTCGAAGCTCATCATGTCGCGGTTGTCAGGGTCGTTAGCACCAGGAACACCATACTCATCACCCTGATAGATACAAGGAACACCAGGTACTGTGGCGATGATAGCCTTGAGCAGCTGCAAGCCTGCGTGACCCTTATCCATATCACCCACTACAACCTCACGATGCCAGCCCTCGGCCTTGTCGTCAATACCCCAAAGAGGCATATCACCACCAGCCAATGAGATGAAGCGTGGCTTGTCGTGGTTTCCGGTGATGTTACCCATTGTATGGTGCGAGCCATAGGCAGCCTCCGACTCCTCAACAACGGCTGCGATGTCGCGCATAGAGCGGTTAGCATCTACGATAACATCACGTGAGGTGTGATAGAGGTTAAAGTCAAACTGCGAGTCAATCATACCGCTCTTCACATAAGAGCCGATAAGCTCCACAGAGCCATAGGTCTCACCAATCTGCCACATATTGCGCTCGGGCATCGCAGACTTCATCTTATGAGTTAGCATACGCCAATAGTTCAATGGAATATGCTTACAAGCATCGTGGCGATAGCCATCAAAGTCGAAATTCTTAACCCAGTGAAGCGCCGAGTCGGTCATAGGCTCACACACCTCGTTACGCTCGAGGTCGAGGGTAGGGATATGCTTGTCGAACCATGTTGTAAGACGCTGCTCGTCCCACAATGCTATATTCTCGCGACCATCAGGCAGGATTAGCTCTGTTGTCCAGTCTGGATGCTCCTGAAGCACTGGAGAGTTGATATGCAAGTGGTTAGCGACATAGTCGAGGATTACGTTCATATTGTCGTTGTGAGCCGTAGAGAGCATCTCGCGAAGCTCCTCCTCGGTACCGAAACGCTTATCTACAACGGTGCTATAGATAGGCCAATAGCCATGGTAGCCCGAGAACTTGGTATCTGGATTTACATTCTGACCCCACGCATCGTAAGGGTTCTGCGTGATAGGAGATATCCAGATTGTTGTGATACCCAAATCTGCGAAGAAACCATCCTTAATCTTTGCGGTGATACCGGCAAGGTCACCACCCTGATAATCTACCTTGTCCAACACCTCGGGAGAGTTAATCTTCCAGTCGTTGGCGCTATTGCCATTGTTGAAACGGTCTATCATCAACGAGTAGAGAACCTGCGACTGATGATCCTGGCGGCGGATATCCTTGGCCTCGGTAACCACCTTGCCATACTCCAAAGGAAGAAGAATGTCGTTGAAGCGGCCACCCTCCGATGCTGCAAAGATGCGCACCACAGAGCGAGCATAATCCTTGGCGATGGCAGGAATAGCTACAGCGATGCTATTACCCTCAACAACTACATCCTCAATGATGTTATTCTGCCACACGGCAACAGCCTCCTTAACAGGCTGCGTAGCCTCCACCTTTACTACACCACCCTCAACACCTACTGAAGACATGTAGCTACCCTCGGTATCGCGCTTGCCACCAAGAACCACGATAGAGAGAGCCTTACCATCGTGCCACACCTCCACGCTCGACACAAAGGCATCGGCATCTGTGGTTATGGCAAACTCCGACCAATCCTCCGCGAGGTTAGTAAGTGTAAGACGCTCATCGGAGCTTGTCACCTTGTCGGCACCTACCCACTGTGGATAGTAGTCCGTAAGGTAGTGTGTTGTCTCGCCCTTTGTAACGCCCAATGGCACTACAGGGGAGTTGTCGCCAAGCTCAAACTTGGCCTCGTTTGTGGCACACGACACCATCACAAAGGAGAGCATCGCAGCTACAACTACACCGATAAATGATTTAAGTTTCATAATGTTTGTGTTTGTTAGTTGTTTTTGGGGTCGGGAGACCGATCAGAGTCGCCCGACCAAAGGGAAATACCGCGCACGCGCACGCACGCGGTATTAATAATGGAGTGACGAAATTACTTCTTCAAAACCTTCAAGTACTCGTTCTCACCATCGATAGTGAATGATACCTCGTAAGTACCAGCCTCTGCAACTACGATATCACCACCCTTGAAAGTAGCAGGAACCTGTGTACCATCAACTGGAAGTGTAGGATACTCCTCTGAAGTGTTGAAACCATAGTTAGGGTTAGGATCGTCCCATGAACCGTTAGCACGGATCTTGAACTTCTTATCAGCATCCTCTGCAGAGATCTCGATAGTACCTACCATCCAACCATCAACAAGTGTCATAGCTACATCAGCACCCCAGCTGTTGAATGAACCGATAAGACCCCAAGTGTGGTCACCAAGAACAACTACTGGCTCTGGAGTTGGCTCTGGAGCCTCTGTCTGCTCACCGTTTACAGTTGCCAACCACTTGCCATCAGCACCCTTCTCTGTAAGAACTACGAAAGAACCCTCGCTCTTAATCTCAAGATTCTTAAGGTCTACAGTCTGCTCACCATTTGTACCGAAGTCATTAACGATGAAGCCGATAGTCTGACCAACTAGCTCTGCTGGAGCCTCCCATACGTGGTAAGTCTTACCATCAATAGTCTCTGTTGCTGTAAGAGCCTGACCTGGCCATGTGCCACCAGTGTAGTTTGACTCATCCTCAAGGCTCCATGCCCATACACCTACAGCAGTCCAACCTGTAGCAGATACATCAGAGTAAACCTTAACGGTCTCCTTTGTGATAACGTTACCGCTACCAGATGTCTTCTCCTCCTTCTCGCAAGCTGCCAACATTGAAAGAGCAGCTACTGCAACGCAAAAATACTTTACGAATTTCATAGTTTTTTGAATTAATTAGTTAATAAATGGTTAATAAAAAGTTTTGTATGATATTAATTATATCCTTCTGGGTTATGCAACTCTGGGTTAGCAAGAAGCTGTGACACAGGAATTGCAAATAGCTCCTTATACTTTGGGAACTCCTGACCAGCTACGCTACCACCCTTGAAAGGCCATACGTAAGTACCCTCGCAGTATGACTTGTAGCGGATGAGGTCGGTACGGCGGTGACCCTCCCACAAAAGCTCACGACCACGCTCCTCGCGGAACAACTTCATAGCTGCATCGTCCCATGCACCAGGCAATGAGATAGGTGCAACACCTGTACGCTCTGCCAACTCATTCATCTTTGTCTGTGCCAAAGCTACATCCTGACCCAAACGTACGCAAGACTCGGCATAGATCAAGTAGATCTCACCCAAACGAATCAATGGGTAGTCGATGTTTGTCTGCTTGTCAGGGCTACCAGTACGCTCCCAGAACGCAAGACCTGTCTCATCGTGAGGGATATTGTTATACTTCCAGCAACCCCAGCCCTGTGTAAATGTGTTCTGAAGCTCGCTGAAGTCACCCTTCTCGCGGCGTGAAGTAACAAAGATGTTTGCACCACGCTTATCGGCGATAGTGTAGCTACCGTCACCCTCTGCGTTGAAGACTACATCGGTTGGAGCGAAGTGTGTATTCACGAAATGCTCGTGGATATGCAAGCCCAACCAGCCGCCACCAACACCAAGACGAGAGATCTTCTTTGTTGCCATTACAGGATTGCCGTCAGCATCTACTTTAGGATTTCCATTCTCATCCTTAACCTGATACTCGATATCGGTATCGGCAAGAGTCTCGTTAGAGTTTATTGCTGCACAAGTGAGGAAGGTACCACCACCCCAAGACTTGGCATTATTCTCATCGTAGTATGCCGAGAACAAGAACTCGTTGTAAGCCTGTGGATTCTCGCCATTATCACCGCGGAAAAGAGGCTCATACTCGGGACAAAGCATATAGCCAAGTGTGAAAATCTTCTCACAAGTCTGCTTTGCCTTGTCATAAGCTGGAGTACCGCAATAAACCTCGGCATTGAGGTATACACGAGCCAAAAGACCAAGTACAGAACCCTTGTCGGCACGTGGACGGTTAGACTGCGCAGCAGGCATAGCTGAATCATCAGCTGCCAACGCCTCCAACTCCGATACTATAAACTCATAAACCTCCTTACGAGACTTCTGCTTTGGATTTACAGCGCCAAATGGAGAGTCCTCGGTAGTGAAAGGCACATCACCAAAGATATCCATAGCCATCCAGTAGAAGTATGCACGCAAGAAACGAGCCTCGGCACGGAAGCCTGCGATGTCGTTTGCTAGATAGCTATCTACGCCACGCTCCTCGAGTTTGCCAGATGTTGTCTGACGCAAATACTCATTTACGTATGAGATACCCTGCAACGTACGCACGAAGACGCCATATACCATGTCGTTCTCCGAATCGTCATACATGTTGCGGTTGATAGCCTCGGCCCAAGCATCACCCCACGCACACTTAACCTCATCGGTAGATACCTCCTGGCAGCTCCAGAATGCACGGATAAGCTCCGAAGCACCAGCATCACTAACCAACAAGTCGGTAGTGTCGTTTGACGTGAAGTTAAAATAAATCTTTGCTAGACCCTGAATATAAGCTGTACGGTCAGTACCATATGCAGTCTCCGATGTTACATCCCAATCGTTCAATGGAAGAGTCTCAAGATCCTTAACACACGATGTGAGAGCCAACAACGCACCTGCAACAGCTGCAACAAAATATTTTGTTTTCATTGTTGTCATAGTTTTTAATTAATTAGAAATTAAGGTTTACACGCAATGAGTAGATACGTGGACGTGGCCAGATGGTACCGTCAATACCCGATACGCTTGTAACCTCTGGATCTACACCGCTATACTTGGTGATTACAAATACGTTCTGAACACCTGCAGCAACACGAAGGCTTACACCACTCTTGCGAATGTTCTCGAAGGTGTAACCAAGGGTGATATCATCCAAACGGAAGAATGAAGCATCCTCCAAGTAGAGGTCTGAACGATCCTGCTGTGGAGAGGTGGTCTTGGTCCAACCTGTGCGAAGAACTGTAGTTGCGAAGTTCGACAAACCACCACGTGTGTCGATAGTCGATGATGAGTGCTGCGCATAGAAGCTGTTGAAGACGTAGTTGCCAATAGAACCGTGACCATTAAAGCCGAAGTCCCAATTCTTGTAGCTCAACTTAAGGTTTACACCAAAGAAGAAGTCTGGTGATGGGGTCTTATCAGAGAAGTAACGGTCAGCCTCGCTAATCTTACCATCGCCATTACGATCAACAAAACCATCCTGGATTGGCTTACCATTTGCATCATAACCCTGCTCATATACATAGAAGGTATATGGGGTGCAACCTACCTTATGAGCCTGGAGGTCGTTACCACCAGTACCTGTACCTGGAGAGTTCATGAAGATAGCATAGCTATCGTCATTGTTGGTGTTAAGCTTTGTGAAGTATGTCTTCTGGTAAGTACCATTGAAACCGATACGCAAGTTCCAGTTTGCAGTACGTACAGGGTTTACATCGATAGAGAACTCAACACCCTCGTTGCGCATAGAACCAACGTTTGTGAGAAGGTTAGTACCGAAGTTAGCACCCATAGGTGTTGTAACCCAGTTTAGAAGATCCTTTGTGTCGCGGCGATATACATCAACGCTAGCATTTACCAAGCCATCGAGGAAGCCAAAGTCTACACCAATATTATATGTAGTTGTTGTCTCCCAACGGATATTTGGGTCATAAGCGCCTGGAGTGAGCATGTGGCTCATACCATCGCTACCCATGTTTGCCATGTGATCGAGGTCGCCAGACGATACAGAGTACTTTGCAAGATACATGTAGTTACCAATCTCCTGCTGACCAGTCTGACCATAACCCAAACGGAGCTTCAACGCTGAAACTACATCCTGACCACGCATAAATGGCTCGTTGAGGATGTTCCATGCGAAGGCTGCTGATGGGAAGTAACCCCAACGGTTATCCTTTGCAAACTTCGAAGAACCATCGGCACGAAGAGTGAATGTGAACAAATAGCGTGAGTCGTAAGAGTAGTTGATACGACCGTAGAATGATACAAGGTAGCTCTCCTCCTGACTCAAGCGACCAAGGCTCTTCTCAAACTGCTTACCTGTCTCGTTGTAGTAGGTTATATCGCGGTTACCACCGTAGAAGTGCTGCCATGAGTAACCAAGCATTGCATCGAGGTTGTGCTTACCCCATGTCTCGTTGTAGTTACCATAGAAGTCGAAAACGTGGTTGCGGCGAAGCCACATCTTGTCGGTGTGCTTACCCCAACCTACTGCATCTGAATCACGGTATGCCTGAATAGAGCCTGGCTTAACACCATCAAACTCATTGGTCTTCGACCAGTCCAAACCGAGGTTAAGGTTGAAGCGCAACGCCTCAAGGCCATGAACCTTATAGTCGATAGCAACATTACCCAATGTACGGTATGTATCGGCATACTTCTCTACATCATAAAGCATAGAGAGTGGGTTGATACCTGCAAGGTTGTTAGGGTGGAACTGCTCACCACGATCCTCACCAATGTTGAAGTAACCATTAGTAGTTGTGTAGTCGATAGAGCCATCCTCATTTCTCCAGTATGGATCAACAGTTGGGTTGAAGAATGCTGCAGCACCTACAACACCACCATCAGCATAGTTCTGGTGAGTGTAAACACCCTTGGCATTGAGCGATATTGTGAGGTGATCATTAAGGAACTTTGGTGAGAGGCTCAAGTCGATAGTAGCACGATCGAACTTTGAGGTCTCGATAGTACCCTGCTGACCTGTATAACCTACAGAGGCACGGTATGGAAGCTCGAATGACTCATCCTCGGTCTTGTAGTTACCATATACGCTAACATTGTGGTCGTGAGAGAGACCTGTGCGGAATACTAGGCTCTGCCAATCGGTATTCTTTGTACCCATGTAACTACGAGCGTTGTCACCAGCAGAGGTACCTGCAGGGAAGTAGGTATCGATGTGGTTACGGAACTCCTGTGGAGTCATAACCTGCATAGTCTTGGTGTTTGTAGAGACACTGAAAGAGCCGTTGTAAGATACGTTAAGCTTCTTACCCTTACCCTTCTTTGTTGTGATGATGATGACACCATTAGAAGCTCGCGAACCGTAGATAGCTGTTGCTGACGCATCCTTCAACACTGTGAAAGACTCGATATCGTTAGGGTTTACGAGTGACAATGGGTTTGACATACCCGAACCAGCATCGCTAGCTACAGGCACACCATCGATAACGATAAGTGGGTCGTTAGAGGCGTTAAGAGATGCAGCACCACGGATACGGATAGTAGAGCCAGAGTTAGGGCCACCATCACCAGGGATAATCTGCAAACCAGGAACCTTACCCTGCATCATATCCTGTGTAGATACCACAGCACCACGGTTCAAATCATCAGCCTTGATAGCCACAACAGAACCTGTAAGGTCATCCTTCTTAACGGTACCATAACCGATGACAACAACGTCATCAATCATAGTTGCATCCTCATTGAGGACCACATTCTTGAGTAGCTCTGAACTAGCTACAAGAGTCTGTGTCTCGTAGCCGATAAAGCTAATAACGACTACTGACTCGCTACTGCTAACCTTCAGTGCATACTGACCGCCAACATCGGTGATAACACCGTTTGTCGTACCCTGCTCTACAACAGAGGCTCCGATAACCGGTGTTCCGGTAGAATCAACCACCACACCTTTGACCTCATATTTACCCGACTGGGCAAACACTTGGGCAGGAATAGCCATTGCGAGAATGGCCATACCCAAACACATAGTTAAGAATTTTCTCATAAGTGTTTTAGTGTTAGTTAATAATTAATAATGATTTATATGTGTATTTTATGTTTTCTACTACGCTTCGCGCTTGGTAGAGATGCCAAATACGGCTACAGCACCTAGCAACAGCGCCACACCAGCAACAACAAGCATCGCCACCTGACCTGTCTGCACGCCATCGACAACCTCGCCACCTACAACACCAAGTATCAGACCGCCCACCAACGAAGCTACAATCTGTGGCAAGCAGATGGTGCAGTTGAACAGACCGAGGTATGTTCCCATAGCCTTGCCAGAGAGTGAGTTTGTGAGGAGCGCAAATGGCATTGCCAACATAGCTGCCCAGGCGCATCCTACGAGCAAGAACGACACAAAGAGCATATACTGGTCGTGGATAAAGTAGGTTGAGATGAAACCTATAGCACCCAAAACCAAGCTCACAGAGTAGCCCACCTTTGCACTCTTGAACATAGGCAACACCATAGCCCACAAGATAGAGCCTACGGCCTGCACAGCAAAGAGAACACCTGTCCAGTCACCAGCAGCCTGATAACCCTCGGTAGCAGGATTTGTGGTGTTCCACACAGTCTCGGCGATACCTCCTGTGGTGTATGTCCACATGTAGAGGAACGCAAACCATGAGAAGAACTGCACAAGGCCAATCTGCCAGAAGGTCTTTGGAGCATCCACCAAGAGCTTCACGATGTTACTCTTCTCGTTGTTATCCTCCTGCTTGATGCCATTATACTTTGCATAATCCTCGGGGTTCCACTCCTTAACCTTTGCACCTGTGTAGAGTACGCAGATGATAAGGATGGCAGCGCCAATATAGAACGACCATGTTACAGAGTCTGGCACAACACCCTCGGGAGCGACATTACGCACACCAATCCATGTGAAGAAGTATGGGAAGAGGTAACCCACCAACGAGCCAGCGTTACACAACAAACTCTGGATAGAGTATGCCTTTGTCTTCTGCTCCTCGTTCACCATATCACCCACCATCATCTTGAATGGCTGCATTGCCATATTGATTGAGGTGTCGAGCAACATCAACATTATGGCACCAAATGCCAAAGCAGCCTTAACGGTCATCTCGAAGCTTCCCGAGTTTGGCAACAGCGCCATGACGATAATAGCCACCAAGGCACCGATGTAGAGGTAAGGCTTACGGCGGCCCCATTTGCACCATGTCTTGTCGCTCATAGCACCAACGATAGGCTGAACAATCATACCCATCAATGGAGGCAACACCCAAAAGAAGCTCAACGTGTGGGGATCAGCACCCAACGTTGCAAAGATACGGCTGATGTTCGCGCTCTGCAGTGCATAGGCAATCTGCACGCCGAAGAATCCGAAGCTCAAATTCCACATCTGCCAAAATGAAAGTGAAGGTTTTTGCATAAAATTTATTGTTTGTTCCGTTTGTTATCGAGAGTTACCTCTTCTGAAATATTCAGCCATTAACTTTTTGCATAACTATACAGTTATAACACTACAAATATTGCAAAAATTTACCATACAGCCAAACATTCGAAGACAAAATGTAGATTTACTTTGACGAGTTGCACTATTCTACTACCGAATGGGAGATATGCTTCATCAATCGCAGAGTGATGACTATGTCATCTACCTCAACTTTGGCCATGGCTAACACAAACACATAAATTTTGATTTTTCCATTTTTATCGCTAAATTTGCAAAATATGGTAAACCTCCGCAACATACATAATTTTGTCATAATTATACTTTTTGCTACGCTTCACTTTGGCGTTGCAATCATCAGCCGTGCGCTAGAGTATTACGATGACATCCTGCTCACGATACTCACAATAACCATGGTAATTGTGGTGTCGATGAGGAACAATGTACGTGTGGAGCTGATGACCATTATGACCATGGTTACCACGCTGTTAGGATATGTCTTCGGAACATGGCTACAGGAGCCTATGAGCAGCATCATCCCCAACTCCTACCTCGCCCCAGCGCTCTCCACGTTCATCGTGACAATGTTGCTGGGACTGACCACAGACTTGCTTACAAAGCGCGCAAAGCGCTTTAGAAATAGAGACCAAAACTTTGCCTTTTCCACCTCTAACATAGTGGGCATAGCGCTCTCCATTTTGATACTCCGCATGGGGTATATAGTAATGGACCGCGCAGAGATATTCCCCGAGGGTGCTGTTTTGGAGAATATTTTAGAGATTCTTGGCAACAGCTGGGCACTATTGACACTCCTTGCGGGAAACATCGCCCTTACCATGCGCACCACCCCCAAACGCGACATACTACGACACAAGGGCGACTACAAATTGTGGGTGGTGATATTCGCCTCTACGCTGATGATATCCCTCGCCATTACCGCCATAATATACTTCGATATTCCCACCTTCAACAACTCCTCAACAGGCTTCAAGGAGTTCATTCGCATACTCTCCGCTTCGCTACTTATCGACCTTATAGTCATGACGTTATGCTACTTTGCGATGATATACATAGCCTCGCAGCGTGAGCTTCGCGAGGAGCGTGAGCTAAAGCACCGCTCGGAGTATAGCTACGAGCGTCTTAAGCAGCAGATAACACCCCACTTCCTCTTCAACTCTCTCGGCATCCTCGACTACCTTGTTCAGGAGCAGGAGACGGAGCGTGCCAGCGCCTTTATTCACAAATTTGCTGACATATATCGCTACATGCTCAATAACGACCAAAAGAGCCTTGTAAAGGTGAGCGAGGAGCTGGAGTTTACGATGAAATATATAGATTTGCTGAAGGAGCGATTCACAGAAGGTATGCTATTTGAGATAGATATCGACCACGAGCAGCTAAACAACTATGTAGTGCCATGCTCGCTGCAGCTACTTGTGGAGAATGCCGCAAAGCATAATATTGTAAGCGCGGAGATGCCCCTACGTGTGACTATAACGAGCAAGGATGGATATATCGAAACACGCAACAACCTACAGTTGCGCAGCCATGGACAACCATCCACACACCTAGGTTTGGCGAACATACGTCAGCAATATCTCGATGTTGCAGGACGCGACATAATCGTAGAAAAGAGCAAGAGTGAATTTATAGTAAAACTTCCGATAGTATGATAAAGGTACTTATTGTAGAGGACGAGATACCTGCACAGGTAAACATCAAGAAACTCATTGAGAAGTGTTGTGACGATAGTCGTATTGTCATGACTCTCACCTCGGTACGTTCAACAGTAAAGTGGCTCGAGGAGAATCCACAGGGTGCCGATGTCATATTTCTTGATGTTGAGCTATCGGACGGAGTATGCTTCGACATCTTCGACAAGGTGGAGGTAAAGGCGCAGGTGATAATAACCACCGCATACGACAACTATGCCATCAACGCCTTCAGGGTCAATACCCTCGACTACCTCCTAAAGCCGATAACCGAGAGCGACATGCGCCGCGCCTGGGAGCGTTGCAAGGAGCGTATATCGCAGCAATCTACGCCAAACATTGAGACCCTTGTGGATATGGTCACCAAGGCGGGTGCGCCAAAAGATAGGGAGTATAAGAGGCGTTTCATAGTGAAGATGGGCGAGAAGATTCTCATAATCCCCGTGGAGGAGATTGCATACTGCTACTCGGAGGATAAGAGTACCTATGCCGTAATTCGCAACGGCTCTAGACGTCTTTTGGACTACTCGTTGGACACCGTACAGGAGATGCTCGACCCAAAAATCTTCTTTCGCGTGTCGCGCAGCTACATAGTATCCATCAACTACATAGAGAACATATCTAAACACCTAGGAACACGCCTCAAGCTACACCTAACACCCCACACCGAGGAGGATGTTATCGTGAGCCGCAGCCGCACCTCCGACTTCCTAGAGTGGCTCGACAATAACTAACCCTACACCCACCAAACCACATAGGTTACGCTCCATCTTGTTGCAATCACATGGCACTCTTTTTGCTTACTGGAAGCATCAAAAGATTGCAAACAGATGAGACTCATAAGCCGTATCATACTACCTTTGATAATCATCCTATGTGGATGTGACGCGCAGCGCAACGTACTCTACATTCAGGATGCAGCAACGGGGGCCGAGGTGGCCATACCCGAGGACTACCTCATACGCCTAAAGCCCTTCGACCAGATTACCGTGGTGGTAAACAGCAAAAACCCCGAGCTTGCAGCGCCATTTAACTCATCCACAGGCTATAACGCCCTATCTACCACAGGCTCATCAGCTACAATATCGCAGAACAACCTTCAGGTACTGACCATCGACAAGGAGGGTTTTATCACCCTACCCATAATTGGCAGGGTGGAGTGTAACAACCTCACGCGGCAGCAACTAGAGAGCGCCATAGAGGAGAGAATTCGCACTGCTGGATATATAGATGACCCTTCGGTCAATGTGCGCTTTGCAGACCTCACCATATCTATCGTGGGAGAGGTTAGTAGGCCAGGTCGCTACAATATCAACCGCGACCAACTAACTATTTTTGAGGCACTTGCACTAGCTGGCGACATGACCATCTTTGGCAATCGCAAGAGTGTTGCCGTGATACGCGAAAGGGATGGCAAAAACCTTATCACAAGAGTAGACCTACGTAGTGCGGAGTGCTTTTCATCGCCCTGCTACTACCTTCAACCAAACGACATAGTCATCGTAAGCCCCAACAGGTTCAAGGCTGCCACAGCCGAGGTAGACCAAAATCGCTCATTTTGGATATCCCTAGCCTCCACATCAATATCTCTTGCGACACTTGTCATCACCCTAGTCAAATAATAATTCCTATGATAGAGTCCAACCAGCAAAGAGGTAGTGGCGAGGCAACAATCTACAGCCTCACACTAGCAGATATCCTATATATAGTTCGTAGCAACTGGTATTGGTTTTTAATATCTGCTGTGGTGTGCCTCTGCATAGCACTCATCTACCTAGGCTATAAGGCTCCACTATATCAGCGCACAGCAACAGTGCTTGTAAAGGACTCCAAGAAGGGTTCCAGCAGCGATTTAACGGCCTTCAGCGACCTTGTTGGCAATATGGGTCATCGCTCGGTAGATAACGAGCTACACATCTTCAAATCGCGACATATCATGGAGCAGGTGGCTATGAGGTACGACCTCACATCGCGCTACACCACAAAGCAGGGACTACGCAACGTAGACCTATATGGGCGCACCCCAATCATGGTGGAGATTATAGATGGCACACCCACCGAGAGTGTCACATTTAGGTATACCACACATGGCGACAAGATATACCTCACACACTTTACACAAGGTGGCCAGAGCTACGACTACGAGGCTACAGCAAATATAGGCGACACCATAGCAACACCCATTGGCGAGATTACCACCATAGCAACACCCCACTACCACAAGGGTAAGGAGATAAGCGTGGAGGTTCTCAAGATGTCGCTAAACGAGAGCGTGGAGGAGTATCGCAAGAGGCTAACATGTGAGATTGCAGATAAGCAATCATCCATCATAACCCTCAAGATGATAGACCCCGTGCCGCTACGTGCCGAGAATATCATAAATGGCATCATCGAGGCATATAACGTAGATGCCATAGAGGATAAGCAGAGCATATCCAACCTCACCGAGAGGTTTATCAGCGAGCGTCTGGCGACCCTAGGCAACGAGCTTAACATTGCCGATGGCGACATAGCGACATTCAAGCAACAGAACCTCATCTACAGCCCCGAGATAGAGGCATCGTTGAGTGCCGAGGAGATAAAGCAGCTGAAGGAGAGCAGACTATCGCTACAGGGGAACCTAGAGATGGCGGAGTATATCCTTAACTTGCTCCGTGACCCCAACAACCAGCACTCGCTAATCCCCGCCTCGACAATCTCCATGAGTGGTGCATCGACACCCCTTGCAACGCAAGTGGAGCAGTATAACACCGCACTACTCACGTACCAACGCTTATGTGGCTCTGCAAGCGACAGAAACCCCACGATAATAGAGCTAGCAAACCGCATCAACAACCTACATACCGCAATACTATCATCGTTACAATCACATATCGAGGGTCTTAAGCTCCAGATATCGCAACTTGCAAAGCAGCAGAGCGTAGCCGACAGACGAATATACAGCTCCCCAACAAAGGAGAAGGAGCTACTCTCCAAGGCGCGACAGCAGAAGGTAAAGGAGGAGCTATATATCTACCTGCTCACGAAGCTCGAGGAGAACGCCTTGATGGGGGCCACGGCAGAGAGCAACGCCCGAATAATAGACCCTGCCTACGGTAGCGATAAGCAGATAACTCCTAGCCCTATGGCTGTGATTGCCGTAGCCTTTATATTGGGGTTGTTGATACCCATGGCACTGCTATACCTTCGTGAGATTCTCGACACCAAGGTACGCTCTCGTCACGACATAGAGGAGGCTCTCTCGATGCCCTTCATAGGTGATATTCCACAACATAAGGGGCATAAAGGAGATGGCATTGTGGTACAAGATGATAGCCGTAGCGCCATATCGGAGGCCTTCCGCATGATGCGCACCAATATCGGTTTCATGTCTATAGATGGTAGGATAAAGGTTATCATGACCACCTCGTCAATACCACACAGCGGCAAAACCTTCGTATCTACAAATCTTGCAGCTACGCTCGCCGCCTCGGGGCAGCACGTATTGGTTATCGACATAGACCTACGCCGCCGCACACTATCCAAGAGCCAGGGACATGGCAACGACCGCCGAGGTTTGACAAGCTACCTCACAGGAGGCATCGCCACCCTCGATGAGATAATCATCGCAAGCGACATAGGCCCCAACCTCGACTTTATATTCTCGGGGCCACAGCCCCCAAACCCCGCGGAGATGCTTCTCTCGCAACGCATGGATGAGCTTATCGCAGAGCTACGCCCACGATACGACTATATAATCCTCGACAGCGTACCTGCCATGGCTGTTGCCGATGCTATGATTATTGACCGTCTGGTAGACCTTACGATATATGTCATTCGTCAGGGAAATCTTGACCGCCGACATCTCCCCGATATAGAGCAGCTATACCGCGACAAGAAGTTCCACAACATGTGCGTAGTTCTCAATGGCGTTACTGCCACAAAGCGTTCATATGGCTATGGCTATGGTTACGGCTACGGCTACCTCAACGACACCGAGAAGCCGTCACTAAAGGAGAGGATAACGAAGCTAATAAGAGGAAAAGGTTAATAGTTATGAAAAGGTCACTTATTATTGCCGTAGACTTTGACGGCACATGTGTAGAGCATGACTACCCCACGGTGGGTATGGATGTTGAGGGTGCCGCGCAGACACTCCGAAGGATGCAGTCACAGGGACATAGATTGATACTCCACACCATGCGTAGTGGCGAGCTGCTGGAGGATGCCTGTCGCTGGTTTGAGCGCCACGACATAAAGCTATGGGGAGTAAACCGAAACCCCGAGCAGAGGGCATGGACAGAGTCTCCAAAGGTATATGCCGACTACTACATAGACGATGCCGCGCTGGGGTGTCCCATAATGTTTCTCGATGGCGTACGCCACCATGTTGTAGACTGGGCAAAGGTAGACAAGCTCCTGAAGCGACATGGAGTGATTAGCGATTAGAGAGAGTCTACACTTATTAGATATTAGAGCGGTTAGACGTAACCACGACATGAAAAAACCACCAATGGGAATACCCATCGGTGGTTTTTATCGTGAGACCATAGAGGTCTCTTATAACAAGATGTTATTAGTCCTGAAGCTTCGCAGCAAGGAACTCGCGGTTAAGACGAGCGATGTGCGCGATAGAGATAGACTTTGGACACTGTGCCTGGCAAGCACCAGTGTTAGTACAGTTACCAAAACCAAGCTCATCCATCTTTGCAACCATAGCCTTTGCACGGCGAGCGCCCTCAACGCGACCCTGTGGCAACTTTGCAAGTGATGATACACGTGCTGCAACGAACAACATTGCAGAACCATTCTTACATGTAGCAGCACAAGCACCACAACCTACGCAAGCAGCAGCATCCATAGACTCATCAGCGTCAGCCTTTGGAATAGGAATAGCGTTACCATCAGGTACAGAGTTAGTACGTACTGAAACGAAACCTCCAGCCTGAAGAATCTTATCGTAAGCACCACGATCTACAACAAGGTCGCGGATTACTGGGAAGGCTGCAGAGCGCCATGGCTCGATAGTGATGGTTGAGCCATCCTCGAACTTACGCATATACATCTGGCATGTAGTAACAGCCTGTGATGGGCCGTGTGCATGACCGTTGATGTGCATAGAGCACATACCACAGATACCCTCACGACAGTCGTGGTCGAAGGCTACTGGCTCCTTACCTGCGTGGATAAGATCGTTGTTAAGGATATCCATCATCTCAAGGAATGATGTATCCGCAGAGATATTCTCAACCTTATAGGTCTCGAAAGCACCCTGTGACTTGGCGTCTCTTTGACGCCATATCTTTAATGTAAAATTCATAATCTCTCTTTATTAAAGGTTGAACGTCAAAAATTAGTCTTTGTAGTTACGCTGTGCGCGGTGTACGAACTCGTAGTCGAGCTGCTCGATAGTCATCTCTGGTACGTTGTCGATACCCTTGTACTCCCAAACTGCAGCGTATGCGAACTTGTCATCGTGACGCAAAGCCTCACCATCCTCGGTCTGATGCTCCGAACGGAAGTGACCACCGCAAGACTCCTCACGGTTCAAGGCGTCACGTGCCATAAGCTCACCAAGCTCCAAGAAGTCCTCCAAGCGGAGTGCCTTCTCAAGCTCTACGTTGAATGACTCGTTGTCACCAACAAGCTTCAAGTCGCTGTAGAACTCCTTGCGAAGTGCCTGAATCTCAACGATAGCCTTCTCCAAAGACTCCTTGGTACGTGCCATACCTACGTTGTCCCACATGATAAGACCTAGGCGCTTGTGGATATCATCAACAGACTGGTTACCCTTGATAGCGAACAGACGCTCGATACGTGCGCGAACACCCTTCTCTGCCTCATCGAAAGCAGGAGTATCTGTAGATACCTTTGGAGCCTGAATCTTCTTTGCGAGGTAGTCACCGATAGTGTAAGGCAATACGAAGTAACCATCTGCCAAGCCCTGCATAAGAGCTGATGCACCAAGACGGTTAGCACCATGGTCAGAGAAGTTAGCCTCACCAATAGCGTACAAACCAGGGATTGTAGTCATAAGGTTGTAATCAACCCAGATACCACCCATAGTGTAGTGTACGGCAGGGAAAATCTGCATTGGCTGCTCGTATGGATTTACGTCAGTAATCTCCTCGTACATATCAAACAAGTTACCATAACGCTGCTTGATAGTCTCCTTACCAAGACGCTCGATAGCGGTCTTGAAGTCGAGGAATACTGCCAAACCTGTCTCGTTTACACCATAACCTGCATCGCAACGCTCCTTTGCAGCACGTGATGCAACGTCACGTGGCACGAGGTTACCGAATGCTGGGTAGCGGCGCTCCAAGTAGTAGTCGCGATCTGCCTCGGCGATATCTGATGGCTTCTTGGTACCCTTGCGGATAGCCTCAACATCCTCCATCTTCTTTGGAACCCAGATACGGCCATCGTTACGCAAAGACTCCGACATAAGAGTCAATTTAGACTGCTGTGTGCCGTGAACAGGGATACATGTAGGGTGAATCTGTGTAAAGCAAGGGTTTGCAAAACCTGCACCCTTACGGTAGCACTGGAACGCTGCAGAACCGTTAGATGCCATAGCGTTAGTTGAGAGGAAGAATACGTTACCGTAACCACCTGTAGCGATAACTACAGCGTGAGCACCGTGACGCTCAATCTCACCTGTTACGAGGTTACGAGCGATGATACCGCAAGCCTCGCCATTCTCAACAACAACATCCAACATCTCGTGACGTGGGTATGACTTTACAGAGCCTGCTGCAATCTCCTTGTTAAGAGCTGCATAAGCACCCAAAAGAAGCTGCTGACCGGTCTGACCACGAGCATAGAAGGTACGAGATACCTGCGCACCACCGAATGAACGGTTAGCCAACAAACCACCGTACTCACGTGCGAAAGGTACACCCTGTGCTACACACTGGTCAATGATGAGGTTAGAGACCTCTGCAAGGCGGTATACGTTAGCCTCACGTGCGCGGTAGTCACCACCCTTGATAGTATCGTAGAAGAGACGATATACAGAGTCGTTATCGTTCTGATAGTTCTTTGCTGCG
>JAGBWD010000006.1 GCA_017629985.1 Alistipes sp. | reverse complement strand
TTTTTCGGGCTTCGCAGCGCCGCGATTAAGTGAGAGCAGAGGCTGCTTGCAGACTATGCCGAGCGTGAGCGGTGAAAAGGCACTTAAGCCTAAAACTACATCTTTTTATTCACTCTCTTAAGTTATATGGGCTGGCTAAGTACTTTTTAGTCAGCCCCTTTTATCAACTAGCTGCGCACCGTTAAACAACCCTACGAGGCTCTCTCGCTATTTTGTGGATAAATTGTTATAAACAATATCTTTCATTGAGCTTATTTCTACGAAATAATAGCTAATTTTGCACGTTACAATATTACACCCCATCGGTGAGGGGCATACAATTAGCAAGAGATAAGAAAAAAATATAGAATTATGAGCAGAAAGAAGGATAACGAATTTGATGATTTGGGGCTTGTGCCAGAGGTATTTGATGGCAAGCACCAGGTGATACCTATTATTTCGGGCGGCGATGACACCATAGAGGATGTTACACTCCCCGAGGTATTGCCAATTCTTACACTCCGTAGCTCGGTGATATTTCCAGGCTCGGTAACTCCTATCACTGTAGGCCGCGCAAAGTCCATAGCTCTAGTCCGTGCTGTGGAGGCTGGTGATGGCATTCTCGGCGCAGTGTTGCAGGTGGATAGCTCTATAGAGGATCCACAGCCTAACGACATGCACAAGGTTGGTACCGCAGCTCGCATCCTCAAAATCTTGGAGATGCCTAATGGAAATCTCACTGTGATACTCACAGGATTGGAGAAGATAGAGGTGGGTGAGTATATCTCTACACAGCCCTACTTCAAGGCTACGGTGACACCAATACAAGATACTACGCCCGATGCAAAGAATGTTGAGTTCATTGCTCTTGTAGAGTCTATCAAGGAGGTGGCTCTCAACATCATAAACATCTCACAGTCGATGCCCAAGGAGGCGGCGTTTGCTATTAAGAACCTCGATTCTAACCGCGCAATCGTCAATTTTATATGCTCTAACATGGAGCTTTCGGATGACGATCGTCAGTATCTCTTGGAGGCTCCAGGGCTTTTAGCACGTTCGCGCCGTCTTTTGGAGATTTTGGTACGTGAGCAGCAGCTGGCAGAGCTGAAGAATGATATTCAGAACCGCGTGAAACGCGACATCGACAAGCAACAGAAGGATTACTACCTTCAGCAGCAGATGCGTGTTATACAGGATGAGCTAGGCGATGGCCTCGATGCCGATGTAGAGCGTCTTCGCGAGGCTGCAAAGGATAAAAAGTGGTCAAAGGCTACAGCAGAGCTTTTCGAGAAGGAGGTATCGAAGTTGGAGCGTCTAAACCCCGCCGTGGCGGAGTACTCGGTACAGATCAACTATCTACAGTTGATGCTCGACCTACCATGGGATGAGATGACCGTAGACCACCTAGACCTCACAGCTGTTAAGGAGCAGCTCGACAAAGATCACTTTGGCCTTGACGAGGTTAAGGAGCGACTATTGGAGCATCTCGCAGTGATAAAGCTAAAGGGTGATTTGAAGTCCCCTATCCTCTGTCTATATGGCCCTCCAGGAGTTGGTAAAACCTCGTTGGGTAAGTCTGTAGCGAAGGCCTTGGGACGTAAGTTTGGACGTATCTCGCTTGGTGGTCTGCACGATGAGTCGGAGATACGTGGCCACCGCCGCACATATATCGGTGCTATGCCTGGACGTATCATCGAGACTATTAAGCGTTGTGGCGCCTCAAACCCTGTAATCATTCTCGATGAGATTGATAAGGTGTCACGCTCAAATCATGGTGACCCATCGAGCGCCCTACTTGAGGTTCTCGACCCAGAGCAGAATACAACGTTCCATGACAACTATCTTGATACGGAGTATGACCTTTCAAAGGTGTTGTTCATAGCTACGGCTAACAATATCGAGAATATCTCGGCAGCACTGCGCGACCGTATGGAGATGATAAACATCCCTGGATATATCCTTGAGGATAAGGTACATATCGCACAGGAGCATCTTGTACGCAAGCAGCGCGAGGCACATGGCATCAGCGAGGATAAACTATCTCTTACCAACGAGGCTATAGTCCGCATCATCGAGGACTACACACGTGAGTCTGGAGTACGCTCATTGGATAAGAGCATTGCAAAGGTGGCTCGTAACAGAGCCAAGGCCATCGCCTTTGAGGAGGAGATTACTCCAACTATTGACGCAGATATGCTTGAGCCTATATTGGGCAAGCCTCGCTTCCGCAACGACCGCTACGACATAGCAGGCATGCGTGGTGTTGTGACAGGCCTGGCATGGACACAGGTGGGTGGTGACATCCTCTATATCGAGTCAATCCTTACACCTGGCAAGGGCAAGTTATCCCTCACAGGTAACCTTGGCGATGTTATGAAGGAGTCGGCAACGATAGCCTATGAGTGGGTGAAGGCTCATTATGAGGAGCTAGGTATAGAGCGCTCAAAGTTTGAGGAGTATGACCTCAACATTCACGTTCCCGAGGGTGCTGTGCCTAAAGATGGCCCTTCGGCAGGTATTACAATGGTGACATCGATAGTCTCTACATATACCGGTCGCGAGGTCAAGGAGCGTGTTGCCATGACAGGCGAGACTACACTTCGTGGTCGCGTGACAGCTGTAGGAGGCATCCGCGAGAAGATTCTTGCAGCAAAGCGTGCAGGCATCACCGAGCTTATCCTCTCGGAGGAGAACCAGAAGGATGTAGAGGAGATAAAGCCAGAGTATGTAGATGGCCTCACATTCCACTACGTTAAGAACAATAGCGAGGTTTTGGAGCTAGCACTCCTAAAATAGTTGAAATAGTATGAGACTCCGCGAGTTTATCGACAAATTAGAGGCAGAGGGTGAGCTTTTGCGCATTAAGGCAAAGGTTGATACACGTTTTGAGATGTGTGAAATCGTAGACCGCATATCAAAGTGCGAAGGTGGCGGAAAGGCAGTACTCTTTGAGAATAGCGGCACCGCGTACCCCGTATTGATGAACATGATGGGTTCGGATAGACGTATGGCCATGGCCCTAGGTGTAGACTCGCTGGATGATATCTCTAGACGCATAGATAATATCCTCAAGGGTGTTATGTCGCCCAAGCACTCCTTGTGGGAGAAGCTGCAGATGTTACCACTCTTGAAGGATGTATCAAAGTGGTTTCCACAGCGTAGCACCAAACGTGGTGAGTGTCAGGAGGTAGTGTGGCAAGGTGAGGATGTAGACCTCGGCAAACTGCCTATAATAACCTCGTGGCCACATGATGGAGGAGCCTTCATAACACTGCCAATGGTAGTTACCGCAGACCCTGAAACGGGAATTCCAAATCTTGGAATGTACCGAATGCAGATCTTCGACAACCGCACTACAGGCATGCACTGGCACCGCCACAAGACTGGCGCACGACACTATGATGCATACAAGCGCCTAGGTCGCCGCATGCCGGTCAGTGTTGCCATAGGTGGAGACCCCACATATATCTACTCTGCCACAGCGCCCATGCCCGATAATATGGATGAGATGCTATTAGCAGGTATGCTCCGTGAGAAGCCTGTTAAGTTGGTTAAGTGCTTGACAAACGACCTATGGGTACCTGCAGATTGTGACTTTGTATTGGAGGGATATGTAGACACCTCGGAGGATTTAACCATAGAGGGGCCATTTGGCGACCACACCGGCTTCTACTCCCTCACCGACCTATATCCAAAGTTCCACATTGAGGCTATCACCTCGCGCCGCGATGCGGTATATCCTGCCACAATAGTAGGAGTACCTCCTATGGAGGATGCCTACATTGCCAAGGCTACGGAGCGCATATTCCTTGCCCCTATACGTCTGGCTGTGCAACCCGAGGTTCGCGACCTCTACATGCCTATTGAAGGTACGGCACACAACATAGCACTTGTATCTATCGTAAAACGATACCTCGGGCAACCAAACAAGGTAGCTCAAGGACTTTGGGGCGCAGGACAGATGATGTTTAACAAGTATATGGTTATAGCCCCCGAGGAGTGTGACATACGCTCCAAGGAGGAGATTCTCAAACGTATAGCATCCCTAGATCCACATAAGAACCTTATATGGTCAGAGGGCATTCTCGATGTTTTGGACCACGCCACAGCAACTACAGGATATGGCTCCAAGCTAGCTATAGACCTTACAGAGGTAGATGCCACACCCCGTAGCTTCGATGTACCACGCACAGCCAAGCCTATGGGTGGCGTTGAGCTATTTAACACCGAGCTTGCGAAGAGTTATGGTATCCTCATCCTCTATGCCGAGCGAGAGTATCACGACACGATAGATGTGGAGAGATATATCTCGGAGAACAACTTCTCGCAGATGAGGGTTGTAGCCCTCTTTGACAATGGCGCGGCGGGATATATGAACCCCTCGGACTTGCTATGGCTCGCAGCAGCAAACACCGATCCTAAACGCGACATACGCATCGTGGGCGAGACAATAATCATAGATGCACGCTCTAAACGCCCAGGATATGGCGCAAACCCTCCCCGTTTCCCAAATGTCGTGACCTCTCACCCCGACACCATACACCATGTGGACAACAGATGGCAGGAGTATGGCATTGGCGAACTTATAGAGTCACCATCACGCCGCTACCGCAAGCTATGGCTTGCCGAAAGCGCACAATGGGAGTAGCGAATGGAGAGTAGGTCTAGCCAATATACGCGAGGGATTCTGCTACTAATACCTCTGGTTGTTATCGTTGTGCTACTATCATTTTTAGCACGACCCAAGGCTTATCAGACTCACGAGAAGAGCGTAATTTGCGACACCCTAGATTCAGCTATTATAGATACCCCAGCATCAAAACTTCATAACTTCGACCCCAACATTGCCGACTACAAGGAGTTGGTAGAGATGGGCATAGAGCGCAATGTTGCGGTAGCCATCATACGCTGGCGCAAGGCTGGAAAGGTATACCGAATAAAGGAGGATGTAGCCCTCTGCTACGCCATGACCGACTCTATCTACTACATCCTAGAACCATATATAAATATAGGTGAGGAGTATCGCATTAAGAGTAGAGAGTCTACCGAGATTAAAGATAGCGTCACCGTCACCTTTGTCCCATTTCGTATTGACACAGCCACATCGGCATACCTCCGCACCATAGGTTTCTCGTCACGTCAGGCGACACTCGTGATTCGCTACCGCGACATGATAGGTGGCTATCGCAACTTCGAGGAGTTCGAGGAGTGCTATGGCGTTGATAGCACCATGGCTCGCCTCCTAAAACCCTATATCATATTCCCCGCGCAGGAGAGTCCCGAACTCCAAACACTCAATATTCCAGAGATAGTAGATGTAAATAGCGCAGACTCCACCACCCTTGTAGGCCTACCAGGCATAGGGGCAAAGAGCGCACTTCACATCATCCGATACCGTGATTTGCTAGGTGGATACTACGATATTTCACAAATTAGGGAGCTAGAAGTGGTTACGGAGGAGAATTTTTGCAAATTTTCACAACAAATTTACTGCGATAGTGCTAGAATTGAGAAAATTTATATTAACTTTGCGGGCCTAAAAGAGTTAGAGGTTCACCCATACTTGTCGAACCGAATGCTCAAGCGCATTATTAACCACAGAGAATTGAAAGGAGGTTGGAGTACCATAGAAGAGATGATAGACTCTAAAATATTTAACAAGGAGGAGGCAGCGCGTATAGCGCCGTATCTCGATTTTGGTACACCAAGTATATAAGATAAAGACCTACCAAATAGATTCTAGCCGAAAGGGATATAGGTTAGGGATAAGGAGCTAACCATAGAACAAATAGGCAACAGCCACCGAGAGATGGCAACCTAACAAGATTATTAAAAACTAAAAAAAAGAATAGAATTATGATTATTATGAAGTTGCAGGAGGGTGAGAACATCGAGCGCGCCCTTAAGAAGTTTAAGAGAAAGTATGAGCGTACAGGCGTATTGAAGGAGCTTCGTCGTCGTCAGTACTTCACAAAGCCTTCAATCGCAAAGCGTGAGGCTATGCAGCACGCTATCTACGTTGAGCACACTTACCGTCAGGAGGAGTAATAATCAAACGATAGAATAAGAAGGGCTTGTCCAACATTTTGTTGAGCAAGCCCTTCATCATTTATGTTGCACCACAAGTGCAACATATCACCAAGATACTTATATACCTATAGTAATATCGTTGATAGCTCCTAGGGACTCAATACGAAATCCTGTAGCACCATACATATCAAAGGTTGTGGTATGCTCCGCACCACTAAACTTGTGATTTGCGCCATCCTCATACTGTTGCTCCTCGCCATCACCCCACAAGATGGTGCCACCAACACCCTCGCCGCGCCACGTGGGAGATGTAAGTATAGACTCGCTATGTGTTAGCTCCAACGTCATGCTACGCTTCGGAGTTCCAGACTGCTCCACAACTATAGATTGCTCCAAGTTGCCTACAATAATTTTGATGTAGGTACTACGGGGATCCTCCGACATATTCTTCTCAACAGCAAATCTCACTACATAGCTCTCCATAGCTCGGCTATCAACCATCTCTGAAATCCAGCCATCGCCAATCTCGATACTATACTCGGCATTCGCAGCAAAGCATATCTCCAAGGTCTGTGACTCGTGAGTCAAGAGGTAGTAATCCTTGTCGATATCAATGCGATCAACCTGGGGTGTGGGTTTTGGCTGTGGCTGTGGCATCGGGTCTTTAGATTTACATCCAATGGCCAATAACATAAGGAGAGGTATAAAATATATGTATCTCATAATCATAACTATTCTTCAAAGGGTTAATGAATGATTAATATCTTCCTTAATGCTCTATTTCATCTTCTTAATAGTGAAAGTAAAGGTATGCTCCTCAACATTATCGCGCACCAAAAGCACGGTATACTGCAACCCAGGAGATAGACGCATTGTGTTAATAGTCATCTTACCACGCACAATATTAACGCCATCCTCTACATAGGCACCCGACTGATAGAGCGCCGACTTTACATCATTGTCGTAGTCCACAACAATAACTCCTGCGCTCTTATCATAATCAAAGGATGTGGTGCTAGCTATAGAGGCGTAACGCATAACGACCTCCCACTGCGCACCATCGGTGTATGGTCTTATCTCAAACCACTCATCACTGCCTGCCGCAGCATAAAAAGCCCTTAACCTATCACCCTCCTTAACCTCCTCGGATATCTCACACTTAACATCACTTACAAAGCCATAGTACTGCGATGGAACCGAAAAATCTACAGCATCGGAGAGCCACGCCTTACGATTACCACTCTTATCACAGTGGCCCACACGTATTTGGCCAACAAAATCTTTAACCGAGATATTCGACATAAAGATTGACTTAACACTAAACGAAGCACCCTCGACAAACTCCACGGCATCGGTCTCAATACCCGAAGAGTACATTGATAGCCAATTATCGATAACACCGTCACGCATAGGAACAAGACCTATAATAGCATATTGGTTGTAGTCAAACTCATACTCCCCAAGAATAAGTGCATCAATCTCGAAGAAGCCATCATAATAACCTCCCCAACCCCAATTTACATGGAAGTAGTTGTTGTCATCTATACCATCCAGAACAAAAGCATGCCCCGAATTATCCTCCATATAGCCACTATACCATATAGGATTTCCTGCCTCCAACTCCCTACGCAACATATCGTGCCAGCTGTCATCGCTATATAAACTTCGCAGATAGGTATAGTTAGCTGGGCTATATCCATAATTCTCGTAAAGAGCCTCATGATTAGGCCAAGCTCCAGTAGCCTCTGCACCATAATCTGCACTGAAGGAGTGACCAAGGTCTGCCATGAGAGTTGCTACCGCCGTAGCCTCCACATCGCTATACTCACCCTCAACGTATGTCTCGAGCATATTATCCCAATCGTAGGCGTGATTCAAATCTCGCGATGGTACATCTATAGACTTTGTATATGTTGTATATGGCTCTGTTATGCCATAGGCCCTCTCTGGCCAACGATAGTAGTGCATGATTACTGCCACTGCGGTCTGCGTACATCCTGTCAAACTAGGCACACCACCATCCAAAGGACACTGCTGATTATATGGCTCTGTCTGGCTCCAACGTGCTGTATTTAGCATGATAGCATTTTGGGGAACATACCCCTCGTTCCATAACTTTATATTGGGATTGTTCGATGTATCATGCAACGAGCGAGCATAAGTTACAGCTCTTTCGACATAACGCAACCATCCCTCAAAACATGGAGGCATAGTGGCTCCGCAGGGCATAATAGAGGTTGTGGAGTATGCTAAAAGTGGCTGTATGGTGATATCGCCCGAGATTACAGCAAAGCCACGGCCATCACTCTTGGTAAAGACATAAAACGTAGGCTCCGCATCTGCTCTCGTGCCAAATAGAGAGCTATCATAGAGTAGCTTTACATCGCCACCACGTGTTACATCTCCATAAAGCACCTGCGAGGCGTATGCCGAGGCCCTATCCACCATTCTCTCCTGTGCGGCTACTCTGCATACTGCCATAAGCATAAGCAGCGGCAACAGATATCTTACAAACCTTTTCATCTTATAATACGGTTTTAAAAAAACTCGTCCCAAAAGCATGGAACGAGTCTATAGAATAATGTAAATTAGCTATTAGTATGACTTTGCAAAGAGGACACGGAACTTCGAAGGCTTGCCAGAGAATACACAAGTACCCTCCTCCTCAACAACATCCATAGGGATACAACGAATTGTTGCCTTGGTAGCATCCTTAATAGCCTGCTCGGTCTCTGGAGTACCATCCCAGTGTGCAGAGATAAAGCCACCCTTCTCATTCAACACCTGCTGGAACTCCTCCCATGTATCAACCCTGGTAATCATAGAGTTACGATAGTCAAGAGCCTTCTTGAAGATATTTGCCTGAATCTCATCCAACAAAGCTACGATACGCTCTGTAAGACCCTCCATCGACACAACCTCCTTGGTAAGTGTATCACGGCGAGCCAACTCAATAGTACCATTCTGAAGATCGCGTGGGCCGAGAGCCAAACGCACAGGTACACCCTTCAACTCATACTCCGCAAACTTGAAACCAGAACGTACATTATCACGAGCATCAACCTTTACAGATACGCCCTTGGCACGTAGCTCCGCAGCAATCTCCTCGAAGCGCGCTACGACCTCCTGACGCTGATCCTCACCCTTATAGATAGGCACCATAACAACCTGAATAGGAGCCAACTTTGGAGGAAGAACAAGACCATTATTATCGGAGTGAGCCATAATCAAAGCACCCATAAGACGTGTCGAAACACCCCATGATGTTGCCCATACATACTCCTGCTTACCCTCCTTACTTGTATACTGCACATCGAAGGCCTTTGCAAAGTTCTGACCAAGGAAGTGTGAAGTACCACTCTGAAGAGCCTTACCATCCTGCATCAAGGCCTCAATGGTTAGTGTATCAACAGCACCTGCAAAACGCTCGTTTGGTGATTTGTGACCAACAACAACAGGAACACCCATCCACTCCTCTGCGAAGGTCTTGTAGACATTAATCATACGCTCTGTCTCCTCAATAGCCTCCTCGGCTGTGGCATGCGCGGTGTGTCCCTCCTGCCACAAAAACTCCGCAGTACGAAGGAACAGACGGGTACGCATCTCCCAACGTACAACATTAGCCCACTGATTGCAAAGAATTGGAAGATCGCGATACGATGTAATCCAGTTCTTATATGTATTCCAAATGATAGTCTCCGATGTAGGACGTACGATAAGCTCCTCCTCAAGGCGTGCTGCAGGGTCTACAACAATACCCTTACCCTCCTCATCGTTCTTAAGACGATAGTGAGTAACAACGGCACACTCCTTTGCGAAACCTTCAACATGGCTTGCCTCGCGCGAGAAGAATGACTTTGGAATGAAGAGTGGAAAATAGGCGTTCTCGTGACCTGTCTCCTTGAACATCTTATCCAACACATCGTGCATCTTCTCCCAGATAGCATAGCCATAAGGCTTGATAACCATACATCCACGAACTGCAGAGTTCTCTGCAAGACCCGCCTTAATAACCAAGTCGTTGTACCACTGTGAGTAGTTCTCGTCACTCTTGGTCAAATCTTTAAGTTCTACTGCCATATATTTATATTTTTTTGATTTTCTCTACTAAACTGCAAAGGTAAGAAAAAAAAAGGAAATAGTGGCATGGTAGTAAACTAAATAGTCAATATTGTTATTATATAACAGCGTGCGGGATAGTGGATTCGAGCAAAAAGAGAAAAATTTTAATAAATGTTTTGCAGATCGAAAAATTTTACGTACCTTCGCACCGCTAAATTGCTCACAAAAAGTGGCGATTAGTGGTAGGGCCCGTTCGTCTATCGGCTAGGACACAAGATTTTCATTCTTGAAAGACGAGTTCGACTCTCGTACGGGCTACACTTGGCGCGTTGTACTTCGGTACGGTGCGTGCGGTTTTAAGATTATTTTTCAGGAGCGGGCTACGGCCTATCCGAAAGCGGCTACGGCCGTTGATGATGCCCTCCGACAAGGCTACACGTGTTGTAAAGAGTCGGAAAACAAGAAACATTAAAGTAAAAAATAAAAGAATTTTTAAAACTATGGCAAACCACAAGTCATCAAAGAAGAGAATCCGTCAGACCGCAACAAAGCGTGCGCATAACCGTCTTTACCACAAGACAGCTCGTAACGCTGTAAAGGCATTGCGTAACACAACAGAGCGTAGCGCTGCAGAGGCACTCCTTCCAAAGGTAAGCTCTATGTTGGATAAGCTTGCAAAGACAAACATTATCCACAAGAACAAGGCAGCTAACCTTAAGAGCTCTCTTACAAAGCTTGTAAACACTCTTTAATTTGTTGCGATAAGGTCTTGACCTGTCACAAAAAAGATAACCTCGGAATCTCCGAGGTTATCTTTTTTTGCTCCTTACCTAACCGACATCCAGAGCATCACATCTCCGACACCCACCACCCTACAAATAAATTGGGCGGCCACAACGACCGCCCAAAAATGGATAGACAGAGCCTCGGACTAGAGGTCGTTATTTAGCTGTGGGATATCCACAGTTGTCTCACGCTCTCCAAGGAGATGCTCCGAGAAGTAATCTGCCATGCGCCAGAAGAAATACTCGTTCATATCACCGAAGCCGTGACGCTGGCCAGGCAAAAGAAGCATATCGAAACGCTTATTAGCACGAATCAACGCATCAACAACGCGCAAAGTACATCCAGGATGCACGTTCTCATCTATATCGCCATGCACAAGAAGCAAGTTACCCTTGAGGCGTGATGCTAGCTCATGATTAGCCGAGATGTGATACTCAAAGATTGTCTCACCTTCCTTCTCCACCTCGTTAATACCGTGATGCTTCTCGCTCCACCAACGATTGTAGATGTTGTTATCGTGATTACCAGCACAAGAGACTGCAACATCAAAGAAGTCGGGATACATCAATATAGCTGCTGTAGACATGAAGCCACCGCCAGAGTGTCCATGAATACCTACGCGAGAGATATCAATAAAGCTGTGACGTGCGGCAAGCTGCTGTGCGGCAACTACCTTATCCTTGAGGCCATAGTCACGCAAGTTACCATAGCCGTAGTTGTGATACCACTTCGAGCGGTCTGGGTGACCACCGCGGTTACCCACAGTGATAACTATGAAGCCTAGCTGTGCAAGACGGTCAGTACGCACCTGTGGACGATACCACGACTGCTCAACAGCCTCGGTCTGTGGGCCTGGATATACATACTCAATGATAGGATACTTCTTAGATGGGTCGAAGTCGTAAGGCTTATACATAACACCATGGATATCGGTGATGCCATCTGCAGCCTTCACAACAAAACGCTCTGGGTATGTGTAGCCCATCGCAAAGAGAGGCTCAAGGTCTACACTCTCAAGTGCCATCACCCTCTTACCATCGGTGGTATAAAGTTCCGATTTAGGAGCTGCATCCACGCGAGAATATGTGGTTGTGAAGAAGCGTCTATCATCCGACAATGAGAACTCGCCATTGAAACCTGTAGGGTCTAGCTGCTTGAGGCCTGTACCATCGTAGTTTACGCGGAAGAGGTGTAGGTAGTAAGGATTCTCATCCTTGTTATATCCCGTAGCTGTAAAGTAGATAACGCGCTTTGCATCATCAGCACCCAAGACATTTGACACATGCCACTCACCCTTTGTAATGGCATTTAGGAGGTTACCCTCGGCATCATAACGGTATAGGTGTGCCCAACCCGTACGCTCCGACCACTGAATAATCTCCGAGTTGTTGTTCACAAGCGTTGGCATCTGCCACTCGATAGATGTATTCATCTGCTCAACAACAAGGTCCTTTGCTGTTGCTGTAGCCACATCAACCACGCAGAGATCAGCACGCTGTATGTCGCGACTCTGACGAATCACGTAGAACTTATCGCCATCGCCCTGCCATATAGCACGCATAGGACGCTCATATCTATCGGCGTGGGTGTGAGGTTTCGATGCGATAAACAACATCTGCTCCTTATACTTTGCCATCTCCACATTGCGGCGCTCAAAATTCTCGGTATCGAACAACTCAAGTGTGAAATCTGGACTCTGCTCACCAGGCATCTGATACTTATATGTAAATAGCTCTGGGCGTGGCTTGAGAACGTTGATAACCCAGAAATCCTTTAACATCTCCGTATTGCTACGCACCGTTGCAAAGTGCTTTGAGTCGGGCGACCACTGCAATAAAACATGGTAACGCTCATTCTCCTTAATCTGCTCAATGCAATCCTCAAACCAATGGTATGCAGTATGCTCCGTAGCATCGGTAGTAATCTGATGCTCTACAATAGTTGTATCTTTAGGGTCTTTAGCGAGCTTCTCCACATCCTCCATAGACATATACCAGAGGTTGTAGTTCTTCTCATATACAGCAATCTTACCATCTGGAGAGACATTTGCCCAACGTGGAATACGCGACTCACGCTCCTCGAGTTTTGTAAGTTCCTGTTTCTGGATATCCCACTGGAAGTGGAAAACTAGAGGCTTACCATCCTCACCCTTTGGGGCATAGTCGTTATTCTCAACCATAACCTTATGTGGGGCTACATCGAAAAGCACAAGGTTATCATCCTTGAGCTTGATATTATCAACAGGGATATGCTGCGCATCGAAAGGATAGTTTGTCGCAAGGGTAACCTTCTCTGCGAGGTCACTCATAGTCCACATCTCACTCTTCTTACCCGATGCAGGGTCTACAACGTAGTAGTGTATATCATCTACACTCTGCCATGAGTACCAGAATTTATTACTATTCTCGTACCATGATGGACGCACAGCAGTCTGTGGCACCACGCGGCGCATTTTGTTTGGAGAGAAGCGCTCTGCCAATTCATAATTTGGCGATGAAGCTGGCTCCGCCGCCTTGAGTGTAGCAGCTGTAGAGAGTGTTGCCACAGCAGCCAAGATAAGTGTTAGGTGTTTAATCATGTTATTTATAGTTTTCACGGTTTCACATCTCTGCAAAGATAACGAAAAAAAGTGAATAGTGAAAGCTATAACCACAAAGATATTACATTGATTGCTATCTATGTAGGCGTATTGATTGTGTTGTGGCGTCAAAAGAGATATGTTCGCTATCAAAAAGACGCTCTATATCTCCCGAGGATATCATATCATCGGTTTTGCGATAGAGCAGATGTGGCGTATCCACAAGCGCAATGTTATCTGCCAACGAGAGTGCTATATCGAGTTCGTGGGTGGAAAATATAACACACTTCCCTTGCTCATGTGCCAAACGCTGAAGAAGCAGACACAGCTCATAGCGATTTGGAAGGTCGAGGAACGATGTAGGCTCATCAAGGAGTATCACCTCTGTCTGCTGCGCCAAGGCACGCGCAATCATCACACGCTGCGCCTCACCATCAGATAGGGTCTCCACGCTACGTGTAGCGAGATGTGCCACCCCCGCAAGCCCTATGCTCTGCGCTATAATCTCCTCATCCTCCTTTGTGGTGCGCCCCATCCAATCGGTATATGGAGAGCGACCAATGGCTACAAGGTCATGTACGGTGAGAGCCTCAACACTTATCCTCTCTGTATTTACAAAGGCTATCTTTCGTGCCAGGTCGCGTGATGATAGCTCGGACAATGGCCTACCATCGACATAAATCTCACCACCCTGAAGCATACCCAAAGATGCTATGGCACGCAGCAGCGTAGACTTACCCGTTCCATTACGTCCCAGAAGTGCCACAAGGTGTCCCGCCTTGAAACATGCCGAAGAGTCTTGGATTAACGTGCGTGACCCAAAGGCGAGGTTTATATTCTTAAGCTCAATCATCATCTGTTGCTATTACGTAGTACGACATAGATAATCACAGGGATACCTAGAAGCGAGGTTATGGTATTTACAGGAAGCATCACTCCACTTCGCGCCACAACATCACAAACATAGGTACACACAAGCAGCGAAAATGCTCCCCAGAGCATCGCCGCAGGCATGAGAATACGATGGTCGGCACTACGGAAGGTGATGCGTGCCACATGCGGCATGGCTAGGCCTATAAATCCTATAGGGCCACAAAATGCCGTGACACTACCTGCCAGCAGCGTGGTAGAGAGAAATATTATCGCCCGCGAACGCCTAACATTCAAGCCCATAGTACGTGCATACCCCTCACCCAGCAGCAACATGTTTAGGGGCTTTATGACCACCATTGCAAGCACCAAGCCCACCACAACAACAGGAGCCAACACCCATAGCTGCTCCATGGTTACCGTAGAGACCGAACCCATAGTCCACACCACAAAGGCCTTCAACGACTCCTCACTACCCATATACTGCAATATTCCCACAACGGCAGATATTGCCGAAGATAGCATCATACCTATAATAAGTATGGTGTTTATGTTACGAATCCTGCGAGACAAAGAGATAATAAGTAGAAGTATCAATGCCGAGCCTATCCACGCCATGCCCGTCACACCTACCGAGACCAGCCATGGTAGCGCAGAGATGCCCAATAGCGGTGTTGCTAGGGTGAAGAGTGCCACACCAAGGCTAGCACCAGAGTTTACGCCCAACACATAGGGGCCTGCTAAAGGATTACGAAATAGGGTCTGCATCTGCAAGCCACTTGCCGAGAGTGCCGCACCAGCCAATATCGCCACTATAACCTTTGGCAGACGCATCTTCACGATAATCGTGGTGAGCGTAGCATCCTCCATATCGCCACATAACACAGACCATATCGCATCCAAAGGTATGTATGTAGTACCTGTGATGATATCAAGCATCACCAGCGCCACGCACCCTACCACCAACAACAGAAAAAGTATTGGCATATATCTATCTCTACTCTGCATCATGCAACCTATGATAATAGTATAACTGGTCATCTACGCCACGTGTGATATTCACCAAATCACGTAATACAATATCGGGGTGAACTATCGCCGACTCCCAAAAGTCACTACCGCCGCCTAACGACCTGCGGCGATTATTGTTGTATACAGCGCCTCTCTCCACAACACCGCATCGTGCAAAGTGTGGCGCAGCACTCCTCAACTCATCTAACGACATCACCTGTCCTACGTTTAGCCATACATCTGCCTCTGCAACAAGGTGCAAGGCCTCCTCGAGGCTTATACCACACGACCCTCCCGAGGGATTCTCACCCTTGTATATGTACTCCGCTCCTGCATCCTCGATAAGCTGCACCATGTAGCTATCATCCGATGGCATATACCACACATCTTGGTATGGCAAGTTAAACATCACTTTAGGGCGATGCTCCACAACCACACTACTCTTCACATCCTCATAACACTCCTCTATGGTGGCAAAAAGCTCCTCGCCACGCTCCCTGCATCCCACTATCTCGGCCATGGCAACCACCCACTCGGCCTTACCTAGTGGCGACTGCTCGGTGTAATCGCCAAGATAGAGATATGGTATCTTCAGTTCGCGAAGCTTTGCTGTTATGGTGCTATTTTCTGCCGTAACTCCATACATAAGTACCACATCGGGCTTTAAGGAGATAAGAGCCTCAAAGTCGAGGTTACTATCATAGCCCACATCTACAACCCTGTCATTACCCGCTATAGATGGGTTTGAGATATACTCCTTTCCCGACACTCCAACAATACTTTCTACCCTACCTATGGCATCAAGCATCGCCACATAACTCGAAGACATACATACTACACGCTCTGCCTTGCCCACAATATACTCTCCACTATACCCTCTCGCGGCCTCCACATCTTTGAATATTGCCAAGCTCTGCTCCACCACAGCATCTCCCTGCCACGGCTTTGTCACTCTAATAATGGTGTTTTGGTCATCATCCTCGGCAATTACGAACCCCGAAGCATGGTTTGGCTGATAGACAATATTTGCAAATCTAGCACTATTATCTTGCTGCATACCAACACAACCCACCAATAGATATATCGCCGTGATATAGCATAGTATTTTACCAAAAAGTCTCATGCAACAAAGGTATATTTTTTTTATCATTAATTTGCATTAATTGGGAAAATGTTATTATCTTTGCACCACAAAAATTTTTCGGGATGTAGCTCAGCCCGGTTAGAGTACACGTCTGGGGGGCGTGTGGTCGCAAGTTCGAATCTTGTCATCCCGACAATATTGAGTATCAGAGTCCTCAATCGTAAGATTGGGGATTTTTTTATGTCTATACCCACGATGCTTGCATCGAATGGTGTATAGACATAAAAAAAATAGCCACTCACACAGTGGTCTCTGATACTCAATATTGTGCAGACCATTAAGGGAAAACCAAAGATAGGCGTTAAACGTAGCAGACGTAGGCTGCGTAGTAGCCAATCTTGTCATCTATACCCACGATGCTTGCATCAAATTGGGTATAGATACAAAAAAAAGTCACTCCTACGGTGAACTCTGATACTCAATATTGTGCAGACCATTAAGGGAATAGGCAAGAAGGCGTATAGATACAAAAAAAATAAGAGGCAAATCCAACGGATCTACCTCTCTAACCTTGAGAATCAAGCATCTACTACTTGTTCTTCTTATCGTAGCGCTTTGCGTAACGGCTCATAAACTTATCCACACGACCAGCGGTGTCTACCAACTTCATCTTACCTGTATAGAATGGGTGAGATGTGTTAGAGATTTCCATCTTATACACGGGATAGGTTTCGCCGTTCACCTCGATGGTCTCTTTTGTCGAAACGGCGGACCTGCACAAAAACACGTGGTCATTCGACATATCCTTGAATGCCACTAAA
>JAGBWD010000038.1 GCA_017629985.1 Alistipes sp. | reverse complement strand
GTGCAAAGGACGATGTTGTCAGTGTTCAGGACAATCGTTCAGCGATTGGTTTCAACACATTCGTAGAGAATGCTACACGTGTTGATCCTAGCCTTACCAACGACAACATCCAGGAGTTCAGCGTTTGGGCTTACATGAACAATGAAGACGGTGTTGTTTTCAACGATGAGCTTGTTTCTCGCTCTGGTGACGCTTGGACCTACAATAACCTCCAGTACTGGTTGGTAGGTAACAACTACACCTTCGCAGCTTTCGCTGGTAACCGCGCTCACGTTGCTGGTCTTCCAGAGGGCGTAGCTATGTCTAACGAGGGTCTTGGTGTTATTAACTTCACTAACGTTGAGGGTGCTAACGACATCCTTTTCGCTGCTGCTGTTAAGGAGAATGTTACTGCTAATCCTGGTCTTGTAAACATCCAGTTCGACCACCTCTTGTCAAAGATTAAGTTCTCTTTCAAGAATGGTTTTGCTAACACTAACACAACTGTAGCTGTTAAGGATATCACAATGACAGCTCCACGTACTGGTAGCGTTGATCTTGCTGTTGCTGCATACGATACTCCATACGCTTGGACACGCGGTACAGAGGCTGTAACTCTTGAGTTTGGTGACATGAACGGTGGTAACCGTATCGCTATTGCTGATGGTGCAAAGGAGTCTGACGACCAGCGTTTGACAATCCCTACAGATGCTACCTACGAGTACACTGTAAACTTCACTGTTGAGGTTTACAACGGTACAGTGAAGGGTTTGGAGCGTCCTATGGAGGTTAAGCTTTCAGGCATTGAGTTTGTTGCTGGCCACGCTTACAACCTTGTAGCTACTATCAACCAGGAGAACTTGAACCTTAACGCTATCGAGTTCACTGTTCAGGTTGATGAGTGGGATGAGCAGACTATCAACGGTGGTGCTGTTGAGGATACTGTTAAGTTTATCTCTACTCGCGATGAGCTTCAGGCTGCTTTGAATGCTGCTACTGGCAACACATCAATCATCTTGGGCGCTGACATTGAGGGTAATGTAACTATTACAGAGTTGGCAAATGCTACTGTTGCTATCAACGGTAACGGTCACGAGTTCAAGGGTTGCTTCTTCATCGATGGTAACTCTCTTTATGAGGGTGGTAAAACAGTATTCGAGAACATTGATTTCGTTACTGATGATGCTTCTTCTTTGGTAGGTGGTGCTTTCATCTACTGTGGTGAGGAGAATGGTACAGAGTTCCGCTACCCAGATAGCGTAGTTATCAAGGATTGTACTTTCACTGCTACTGGTGCTGCTGTTGATGCTGCTGTAGCTGCAAAGTTCTGGTCTCTTAACGGTAACCTTGTTGTTGAGGGATGTACTGCTAACGGTCTTCACTCTATGTTGCAGCTAACATCTTGCGGTGAGGCAAATGTTGCTATCAACGACACTACTATTGAGAACTGTAAGAGTGGTCTTTCATTGCAGTATTGCAAGGCAGCTATCAACAACACAATTATCAAGACTCGTGAGTATGGTATCCGTGTAAATGGTAACAACCCTGCAAATCTTATCGAGGTTAAGGGTTCTACTATCGAGGCAAAGCAGCCAGTTATCGCTCGTAAGGTTACTGTTGCTGGTTTGGCAATCTCTGTTGATGCGGCTACTACTTTGACTACTGATGAGCTTTATCAGGTAGTATTCACAAAGGGTAACGATGATGCTGCGTATGTAGCTCCTACTGTAGATTTCGCTTTCAACGGCCCTGCTAATCTTGTAGTATTCCCTAACAACTATGCTGCAGCTGCAACAACTGACGAGCTTAACGCTGCACTCGAGAACGACAATGTTTCAGTTGTAGAGGTTACAGAGGACCTTACCTATGGTTCATCTGTTGCTGTAAGCATCGATAAGGATGTGACTATCAATGCTGAGGGTTATACAATCTCTGCAGGTGGTGCATCAAGCCTTACTCCAAGTGTCGCTGTAATGGGTGAGTATGATGTTACTCTTAACGATGCAAATATCGTTGGTGGCTTCGTAGGTGCATACTATGGCGCTTACGTTGAGGTTAATGGTGGTAGCTTGAAGTTTACTGATGGCAAGTCTGGTCGTAACTGCTTCTATGCTGCAGGCACTGACGATAATACATCTATCATCGTTATCAATGACGTTGATGTAAACATGGCTAACGCTAGCGGTAACTCTTACCTATGCGCTCACGGTAATGCAATCATCTATGTAAACGGTGGTAACTTCTATGGCAAGCCAGTTGGTTCTTCACATCCTTACGTTAAGGTGGTAGAGCTTAATGGTTATACTGGTCAGGTTATCATCACTGGTGGTACATTTAACTTTGATCCATCAGAGTGGGTTGCTGACGGTTATGTTGCTACAAAGAATGGTTCTGTTTGGACTGTTTCAAAGTAGTAATCATCCAACTTTTGGCTATAGGCGCTTGAGTGTGCCTATAGCCCCCAATAAAAGCGTCATCCCGAGGAACGCAGTGACGTGGGGATCTGTAATGTAGGAAAGAGGAAAGGAGCAAGGAGCAAGAGGAAAGCTAATCCATAAACTCTCTAAATTCCCTAAACTCCCTAAAAAGAGAGATTGCCACGGCATAACAGCCTCGCAATGACGAGTAAAGGAAAAAAGATATAAAGAGAAAAACCAAAATAAAACCAAACAAATTTTTACTAATTTTTAACTTACAACATTTATGAAAAAATTATTCGTATCTGCTCTTGCTATCCTAGGTTTGGTAGCATGTGCAAAGGACGATGTCGTAAGTGTTCAGGACAATCGCACCGCGATTGGCTTTGACACTTTCGTAGAGAATGTAACCCGTGTAGGTTACACCACTGACAACCTCGATGGTTTCGATGTATGGGCCTATATGGGCGATACACGTATCCTTACTGATGAGGATGTAACAGGTGGTTATAACAACTACACCTATGCCCACACCCAGTACTGGATTCCTGGCCAGGATTACTTCTTCGCTGCTTTGGCTCCACTTAATCTTAATCTTGTAGATGATGCTAATGTTAGCAACGAGGGTCTTGGTGAGATTACCTTCACAAACGTAGATGGTACTGATGACTTGATTTATTCAACTTATAGTGTAACTGCTGATGGCAGCCAGGATAAGGTAAACTTCCAGTTTAACCACCTTTTGTCAAAGGTTAAGTTCTCTTTCGTGAATGCATTTGATAACGCTAACTACGCTTTCACAGTAAAGAATATCTCTATGACAGCTCCAGAGTCAGCTTCTATCGATCTTACTGCTGGCGCGTACACTTGGTATGACCACGCTGAGGAGATCACCCTTGATTTTGGTGTTACACAGACTGAGCCTGCCTCAAAGGGTAATACATTTTCTTCTGATGACCTCTTGACAATCCCTGCAGGTGATACTCAGGTGTATAATGTTACTTTCGATGTAGACCTTTACGTTGCAGGTACGTTAGCAAGAACTTACAACAAGGAGGCAAAGATTTCAGGTATTGAGTTTGTTGCTGGTAAGGGTTATAGCCTCACAGCTACTATCAACGCTGATACTTTCAATCTTGAGGATATCAATTTCGATGCTACAGTTGAGGATTGGGACGATACTAGCGCTCCAGCGTATCAGCCATACCAGGTTGAGGTTAATGGTGTAAACTACGATGACTTCGCAGTGGCTGTTGCAAAGGCTATGGAGTTTGACGCGCCAGTCAATTTCTTCCAGCATGTTGTTGTTGATGCTAATACAGCTATCACTGTTCCTGCTGATGAGGAGCTAACTCTTAACCTTAATGGCTACACTCTTACTGGTGTAACTGAGCAGGCAGGTGCTAACCGCGATATGTTCATTGTATATGGTACTATGAACGTAAATGGCGCTCCTATCACACGTGCTTCAGCTGCTGAAAATGGTACAATCTCTGTTAAGCACATTGGTACTGATATGGGTTGGGGTAACTGTACAGATATTTTCCGTGTATCAGGCAAGGGTAAGTTGAATCTTAATGACGTTACTGCAAAGAACATCGGTGGTACAAAAATGGCTTATGTTGTTGATATGAGCAATGCAAACGATCTTTTTGTTAATATCAATAACTCTACTTTGGAGTCTACTTATATTCCTGTTCGTTTGTTCAATAACGCGGGTAAGCACACAGTAACAATCGAGAATACTTCATTGACTGGTAAGAAGTGCTGCATATGGGTACAGTACGGCGTTGCTGATGGTCGTGATCAGGCTACCTTGGATGCGACAGTGTTCCTCAATGTATACAATCCAACGCAGAACAATACATTCACATACACAGGCGATGGTCCTGTATTGTACGGCTTTAACGAAGATGTATTCTTCGATGAAAACGGTATGAAAGCTGGCAGCCTCGCTAACTATGATGACTTCTTGGCAGCGCTTTCAGATGATACTTGGTATACTGATGATAATGCTGATGCAACAGAGTTTATTATTGAGGACATTGCTGATTATGCTGCCTTTGTTGAGGCTGTAAACACCAAAGATGAGGATTTTGCTGGAAAGACCATTAAGTTGGCTAATGATATTGACCTCTACTTCAAGGATTGTACTGCTATGGCAGATAGCGACCCTGTTACTTTCCGTCCTATTGGTGATACTAAATATGGTGATGAGCCTTTTAGAGGTACTTTCGATGGTCAGGGTCATACTATCAAGAATCTCTATCAGAATGGCTGGGATCTCGGCTATCAGTGGGGTGTATATGGTTCATACGGCTTGTTCGGCACACTTGAGGATGCAACTGTAAAGAATGTTGTTATCGAGGGTAGCGAGAGCTACATCGAGGGTGGTGATGTTTCGTTCATCGCTGGTAGCGCAACAGGCGACTGCGTATTCGAGAACATTACGATTAATAGTGGTGTTGCTGCAACTTACAACAATGGTTGTGGTGGTATCATCGGTTGGTCTGGTGCTGGTAACTACACATTCAAGGACATCACACTTGGCGAGGATGTAGTTTTGGGTGGCCTTTGGGGTTCATTCGACTCTTCAATCGGTGGTATCGTTGGTCAGGCAGAGCCAGGCGCAACTTACAACTTCGAGAATGTAACTATTAACTGCCGTATCGATGCTTACAACGACTGTACAGCTTCTTACGACTACTACAACTACCGTATGTGCGGTATGATTATCGGTCGTTGCGAGGAGACTACAACAATTGATGGTAAGAACTACCCAGACTTGTCTAAGTACAATATGACATTCAACAATGTTACTGTAAACTATGGTGACTGGATGAACTACCACTACTGCCGTCGTTCAGGCGAGCGCGCTGTTCGTATTGAGCCTGGCTATTCATATGGTGGTGCTGAAAATCGTGACCATAGCGGAGATAATGCTCACTGCATGGAGTGGATTCCATTCAACCAGCTTATCGGTGGTGACCAGTATGCTGTTAAGGGTCTTCCAGCTGTTGAGGGTGTTACTGTAAACTACCCAGAGTCATTCTATGATGAGCAGGGTTACAAGGTTGAGGGTAACACATACTCAATTTACTCAGGCAAAGGCTTCAAGACTATTGCAACTACAGTTTTGGCCGATGGTACAAAGAACGTAACAATCGAGTTGGCAAAGGATATCGACCTTGCAGGCATCGAGTGGCCAGCAGTTTCAACAAAGGCTGCTTTCGTTCTCGATGGTAAGGGTTTCGCTATCAAGAACCTTACAACATCTGCTGTTGAGGATCACGGTTTCTACAGCACAGCGTTGTTCACTTCTACTCGCAAGGCTGCAACAATCAAGAACTTGGTTGTTGAGAATGCTACAGTAACAGGTAAGGGTGGTGACAACTCACACGGTGCTGTGTTGGTTGCTTGCAACTATGCCGATTTGAACATTGAGAAAGTTAATGTTAAAGGCTCTACAGTTTCTAACTGCGACCGTTCTTCTGTACTTGTTACATACCTCTATTTCACAACTGCAACAGTTAAGGATTGCGTTGTTGAGGGTTGTACAGTAGACTCTATCGGTACTGCAGGTGCGTTGCTTGGTATGAACAACAGCCACGACTTCACGGCTACAGGCAACACTGTGAAGGGTACTACAATCTCTTCTTCAGAGGGTAGCAACAAGGCTGGTATCCTTATCGGTACTTGGCAGGATGCTGGTACTTTGACCGAGAGCGGTAACGTTGTTGAGAATTCAAAGGCTATCAACGCTGGTACAGAGACTAACAACAATATTGGTCGTCACGCATAATTGAATAGTAGTACAAAAGCGCTGCTTTTCGATTAAACCTTTTGGGCGAGAGAATTCTCTCGCCCAAAAAAGTTGGTAATGATGCAAAAAAAGTGGCGCTTTTAGTTTTACATAATTAGCTGAATATTTGCATATTACAGCGATATTTTAGAGATTAGTAGAAAATGTTTTCTACTAATCTCTATTTTTATGACACAAAAGCGCCGAAAAAGATGTCCTCATTGTGGCTTTTGGGATACTGTAAAGCGTGGTAAAAGAGCAGGGTATTCTCGCCGACCTCAAGTACGACAAGAGCTACTCACAGTACGACTATATGTACTAACCCCTCACACAGTTACCCTGCTGCACCCCTTGTTGTTATGATGTACGTCATCCCAAGGAACGGAGTGACGCAACAAAGCACCGTCATCCCGAGGAACGGAGTGACGTGTGGATCTCTACCGCTGTGGTGAGAGATTGCCACGGCTTAACAGCCTCGCAATGACGAGAGGAGCTGTCATGCAGGAGTGAGGAAAGTGCAAAGAGAAGAGTGGTGTTGCGGGTTGTGCGTTGTATGCTGACTAGGGAATTTAAGGAAGTTAGTGAATTTAGCGAGAGAAGCGTGCATAACGCAAGGCCAAACCTCCCTAATCTCCCTAAATAAAAATAGCAAAAAAAATTGGGCGAGAGAATTCTCTCGCCCAAAAGGTTTAATGATATTACGCAAATAATAGCATTAGTTAGGCTTATTCAAAGTTACAACGCTCTGGCACTCATCCTCGAAGTCCCATACAAAAGGACCTGTAAGAGTTGTTGCAGCGTCGTAAGTAAGCACTAGTGAACCGCTAGTATTAGAGATACCCTTCTCATCCCATGCGCAGATAGAGGCTGTGGTACCCTCAACATCGCAATTCTCAAGCTCAAGACCAGCATCGAATACGCCCTTAAGGTGCAATGTTATACCGTAAGTCTCACCCTTGAATGTACAATCCTTTGCCTTACCAACCATACCGCCGTTGATTACAAGACCAATACCCTTTGCAGTACCATTGTTTGACTCATTTACAACTGCATTCTCGATGAGATCAACAGTTGCCTGGTAGCCAACCTCGATACCCTGGCTAACGCCATTGATAGTTACGTTCTTGATTGACTCAACATAAGCACCCTGCTGAACAGCAATACCTGTAACGGTCTTATCAGCAGTTGAACATGTAGCATTGATTGTTACGTTCTCAATAGATGTACCATTGAAAGCCTTGATAGCAGCAGTGTTACCAGCGTGAGTGATTGTACCATTCTTAATAGTAGCACCATTCTTCAAAGAGATACCACCCCAGTTGTTAGCTGTAGTAAGTGCTTTGCCATTAAGGTCAACAACCTGGTTCTCACCTGTGATTGCCAACTGTGTTGAGCCGAAGTCGATGTCTGAGTCAAGAATTACTGACAAACCCTTATTAAGAGCATCAGTAAGAGCTGCTGCAGTAGATACCTCACGACGGTATGATGCTGGGTAGTTAACAGTTACGCCAGGGAACTCTGCAAGACCTTTCACTGGGTAGTGACCAGAGCCATTAGAACTGCCACCAAAGAGCTGGTCGAAAGGAATGCATACATAGTGAGACTCACCATCAGCGTGGTTGTGTGGTTCATTCTGATCAACGCCACCTACATAATCAGATGACTCATAACGACCCCAACCACGGTTCCAGTAGCCCTCGCAGTAGTGGTAGTTCATCCAATCACCATAGGTTACAGTAACATTGTTACAAGTAACATTTGTTGCAGTAGCAGTAACAACCTCATTGTATTTAACCTCGGTTGTGTTAGTGTTACCGATAATCATACCTGATACGCGGTAAATATGCCACTTGTAGTTAGAGGTTATATCATTGATAACATCCATTACACACGCGATGTTACAATCCTCAATAGTAATCTTTGAAGTTGAGCTAACACCACCAGCGATACCACCAGCGTTCTGACCGTGAGAATCCCACAATGTACCTACGTAAACTGTATCATCCAAGTTAATGTCCTTGAATGTACACTCGCCTTGTGCCCAGCCAACAACACCACCAGTATACCAGTTGTATCCAGCAATCTTAGTATTGGTAATATCGATATTCTCGAAAGTTGTATCTTTTGCGTAACCAGCAATTGTTCCTGAAATAACTGTGTAAGAAGCAAAAGTTGCACCATCTACTTTAAGGTCCTTAACAGTTGCACCGTCCAAAACAGAGAACAAGCCCCAACCCTCCTTGCTTCCATAAACAGTACCGTTGAAACAGTGGTCACCTGTTATATGAGCACCAGTAATTGTTTTATTGTTACCATCGAAAGTACCTGAGAATGCTGCATATTGTCCGTCTCTATTATCGCCGATAGGATTCCAATTAGAAGATGTCGTCAAGTCGATATCCTCAACCAACTTGATAGTCTGACCCTCGAAAGTAGTTTCGCCATTATCAACCTGCTCTGCAATCCAAGCCAAACCCTCAGTTTTAGATACGGTATAAGTCTCTGTTGTCTCATCATAGCCAACGCCCTCAGCAATTAGCTCGTTGCCGTAAGCATCGAAGTAGATAGGATTAGCAAAACCGAACAATACTGGAGCCTTGCTTGTGTAAGTGAATGTATTCTCCTGATCAGGGTTGTAGATATTGAGGTTCAAAGTGGCGTCTGTACCAGCGCTATCACCAGCCTCCTTGTAGTTGTGTACCCAGAAGCAGTACTTACCCTTCAACTCTGTTTTAGCGATAGTTACATTGTTCATGTCGTAACCGCTATTGAATACACGTACAGCGATGTAAGTAGACTCCAAAGTAGAGTTATTTACATTCAAAGTACACTCACCCCAGTTGTTCAAGTGAGCAACAAATGCCATAGCTGAACCACCAAGGTTCTTTGCAGTAACGTTCTCAATGTTAAGAACACCACCAGCAGTTACGTTAAATACGTTGGTTGAAGCACCCCAACCCATATCAGTACCAATGTGCTTAACAGAGATTGTGCCATTTGCAGGAACTGAAGCACGTGAGATAGGAGCGCCATTTACGTTCATAATACCACGAACATCGAACATATTGCGGTTAGAACCAGTCTGGTCAGTTACACCAGTAAGAGTGTAGCCATTAAGGTTAAGAGTCAAAGTCTTACCAGCAGGAACAGTGATAGTTGTATCAGCATCAACCACAACGTGCTGGAAGAAATTAACAGGATTATTAGAGTCCATAGCCACTCCACATGCCTCTGCGAGGTCATCGTAGCTTACACCAGCAACCTCAACCTGGTATGGCTCATACGCTGGAGCGCTAGTCTCGTCCCAACCCTCAACTGTAGCATCGAAATTGATAGTCTCAAGATTGAAAGTCTCGGCGTTGATAGTAGCTGTGAGGCTATAACCCTTACCAGCAACAAACTCAATACCTGAAATCTTTGCCTCCTTGTTGTAAGTTCTTGCTAACGTACCTGCAACGTAAAGGTTTACATCGAAGGTAACATTGTACTCCTGAGTAGCACCTGCAGGGATTGTCAAACGATCTTCAGAAGAAACTGTTTTCTTATCCTTTGAGGTCTTCGGAGTCTCGTTATCACCAAAAACAAGGGTGATCTCGCCAGTATGGTCGCCCCAAGTGTACGCGCCAGCAGTAAGATCGATAGAAGCTGACTCTGGAGCTGTCATCTTGATATTGCTAACTGTGAAATTGTAGTTATCGTCAGCAAAACCATTCTCGAAAGAGAACTTAACCTTTGACAAAAGGTGGTTAAACTGGAAGTTTACCTTATCCTGGCTGCCATCAGCATATACCGAATAAGCTGAATAAATCAAGTCCTTGGTACCATCTACGTTTGTGAAGATAACCTTACCAAGACCCTTCTTTGCATCGTCACCCATAGCAGGAATCAATGCTGTATCATCATCGGTATCCTCGATAGGAGCCAAAGCATAAAAGTAGTAGGTGTTACCAGGAATCCAGTACTGGGTGTTTTGGTAGTTGTAGACACCCTGATCATTACGAGTTACACACTCACCATTAAGGAGGAAGCCCTTGGTAAGATCTTCATTGTCATTCTGTAGGTCATTCAAGAATGCCCATACATAAAAACCATCGAGGTTGTCAGTGTTGTAACCTACACGGGTTACATTCTCAACGTGAGTGTCAAAACCAATCGGATTGCGACTGTCATGAACACTGACAACATCGTCCTTTACACATGCTACCAAACCTAGGATAGCAAGAGCAGATACGAATAATTTTTTCATAAATGTTGTAAGTTAAAAATTGGGGAAAATAAAATTGTTTAGTTGTGTTTGTTTTGTTTCTTGTTTGTCTGTTTCTTGTTTTAGGGGTTTAGTTTTAGTATTTAATATGTTGTTTTCTTATTTTTCTTGTTTTTCTTGTTTTTTGTGTCATTGCGAGGCTGTTAAGCCTTGGTAATATTCAGTAGGGTTAGTACATATAGTCGTACTGTGAGTAGCTCTTGTCGTACTTGAGGTCGGCAAGCGATGCTGCCTTAACACCGATGTTAAAGGCCCAGCTCTTATGTGCGCCAAAGGGAATCCATGTGAACGACATCTGCCAGCAGTGTAGGTCGCGGGCAATAGAGATAGAGGTCATCGACATCTTACGTGTAGTGAAGTCGAAACCAGAGTTGGCGGTAATCATCGTCTTCGGCGTCAGCTTGATGCTACCGTTGAAGTTGATAGTCTGCTGGATATTCTTCTTATAGCCCGTAGTACCGTTATTAACGAGTTGGGCGTTATAGCTGATGCTATAGTTGAAACCAAAGTTCCACGGTATGGAGAAGTCATAGTATTGGCCAGCCATCCATTGTCGGCGCATAGCCGGGTTAAGCTGGCCGTAGGGGTCGGACCACGAGTTGAAGTACTCCGCAGGGAGTGACGTGATGTCGTTAGCCGCGGGGCGCGACTTATCCTCGCGCGACCTAAAGGTATAGCCAAAGCTCCAGCTCGCAGACTGTACACGGCCAGGAAGACCGCGGCTCCACATAAGCTTATTATAGCGAACACCCTGCGGACTAACCTCGTAAGGGTCGAGGGTGAGGGATAGGTTGAGGGCTATATTTTGGTAGACCGTAGTACGTAGCGAGATAGGGAACGTAGAGAGTCGCATAGAGTCGGCAAGGAAGTTATACGAGCCATTGATAGATATCTGGTCGATAATCTTCACCTTCTTAACGGTATCCTTGGTGCGTATCTTCGCCTCCAGCGACTGTGAGAGACCAAAGGTCAGCGACAGCTGCTGGCCACTGCCCGGAACACCGTAGGCGTTATCCGTAAATGGCGAGTATACCTTAAACTTACCCGTAGTATCGGTCTGCACGGTCTCGTAGAAGCCATACTTCTGGCGACTAAAGTCGGGAGCGTAGCTAAAGCCTACATTCGGCGTGAGGGTGTGACGCACAGCCTGCAACCTACGCTTATCCTTCTTGGCAACGTAGGTACCATATACCGTAGTATTTGCCGACACCGAGGCATTATAGTTATACAAGCGCCAGAAACCAAACTCGGGGTCTAGGGTCTCGAGCTTCTTGGTCTCGTTATTCCACTCCTGCTCCACCTTCTTGAAGTACCAGCGCTCGGTGTAGTTGAACGATGGGCTGATGTTGATGTAGTTGAACAATGACAACGAGGTAGAGATAGGTATGGTATGCTGGATACCATTCTTCATCTTCTCGAGCGTCTCCTGTTTGAAGATCTCATCCTCGGTGGTATTTATCGTGTTTGTCATCTTCATAGAGTAGCTCATCTTAATCTTCTCATACCAGCGTGTCTTGCCCACAGCCTCCTTGCGCTTGAAGGGGTTGAAGCTCGCTACGTTGAAGGTGATGGTAGGAAGTGTGACGGCGATAGTCTTATTTTTGGAGTTCTGCGACACCGACATATTCAGCGCCAACGAGAATGGCGTGCCCTCCCAGTTCTTCGAGTAGGAGATAGATGAGTTGGTCTGCGTAGCGAGGATGTCGTTTACGTTTGTCGCAGAGTACTTGCTATAACCACTAGAGGTGAGGTTCACCGATGCCGAGAAGGTAGAGCCAGGGTTTGCCTTGGCATCCTGCGAGTGTGTCCACTGGATTTTATAGTTGTTCTGCTGCACAAAGTCGGCCTCACCCTTCTCTCCCGAGCGTATCGCCGAGTACTGAAGGTTGAAGTTACCCCTATACTTATAGCGCTTCACATATTGCGATACTGCCGACACCTCCCACGAACCAAGGGTGTAGAAACCACCACGAACAGCCAAGTCCATGTTATCGCCAATCACAAAGTAGTATCCTAGGTCGCGGATGAAGAAACCCTTCTTATCCTCACCGTAGGTAGGCATCAAGATTCCCGACTTGGGGCCTAGGCTAATGGGGAAGAAGGCCTCGGGGATACCTGGGAAGTAGATAGGTACATCCTCCATCACAAGGTAGGCGTAGCCCGTAATAATCTTCTTGCCGGGGATTACCTTGGCCTGTGTCATGGCTAGGTAGAAGTGTGGATGGTCGGTATGCTCACATGTGGTGTACATACCATTACCAATATGTATAGACTCGTCAGGGTGCATCTTCACGCTGCTTCCCACGAGCCAACCATCACCCTCCTGTGTCGCAATACCCTTAATCTTCGCCTTACGCGAGTCGAGGTTATAGGTGATGGTATCCATAGAGTATGGCGTGCCACCATCCGAGAACTCGGGGTGTGTTGTCGTAGGCTTGCCATCTACAGTGTCAGAGGGTATACCATGCGCATATATATCCTTGGTCTGCATATTGACGCGCATAAAGTCGGCCTTTAGGTTCATACCCTGATATGTAACATCACCCTCCCTATAACTATATATCATCTTATTTCGAGCATCAAACACCACAGAGTCTGTAGCCTTACCCTCTACGATGTCATCAAACATCTTACCCTTGCTACGGCGAGGCTTGCTCTCCTCCTCTTTAGCAGTGGTATCACTCTTTATGCTCTGTAGTCGTGAACTAGGACGTAGTAGATCCTCTCCTGTAGTATCACGCTTGCTTGCCTGTAGTGTAGCGCTATCTCTGGTCTGGAATAGACCAAAGCCTCCCGCACCCGCCTCGGTAAGACCAAAGCAGAGAAAGAAAAACGCAGCTATGAGGAGCGTTGAGGTTAGATATTTTATGAATAAATGTCTCAAAATTCAATAATTTTTTATAACTTTGCCGACAGTGTCGGCAAAACATCCAATAATAGGCCTTGTTTTATAGCGCGTTAAGGTTGTGAACCTTTTAGTATGCGCTGTTACAACCGACAAAGATAATAATTTTTTGCACATTTTTTAGTAAATTTATGAGAAATCTCATAATTCAAATATTAATATTTGTAGTAAGCGTTTTTGCTACCGAGGTTATAGCCGCAGAATATAGCGCCTCAACAGAGCCAAAGCGTGTGGTAGTTATAGATCCAGGACATGGAGGACCACGCCCTGGTAAGGTGCATCGCGACATTGTGGAGTCAAACTATGTGTTGGAGGTGTCAAAGGAGGTGCGCAAGCAGCTAAACCGCAAGATGCCCGACCTCGATGTATACCTCACACGTAGCTGTGACTCGGCATACCACGAGTCTCAATCTACGGATAATAAGCTACGTGCAGAGTTTACCAATAACAAGGGTGCGGATCTTTATGTGGGTATTCACTGCAACGCATTGGGAGATACAAAGGTTAAAGGTTGCGAGGTTTGGGTTTTGACGCTCAACGAGAAGCTGATGAACCAAAATAGACTTGTCGGCTCTCGATATGCCGATGATGGTGACTTCATCAACCCCGAGGATATAGATCGCAATTCGCAGGGATTCATGATGGCGCTGTCGCGACAGCTGGAGAATGAGCCATATAGCCGTTTCTTTGCCATCGAGTGTTGTGAGAATATGGCGAAATATGGCCTTGTGAATAAGGGCGTTAAGGCAGGAACGGTATATACCGTGTTGTACTATAGCGAGTGTCCTGGTGTCATCGTAGAGATGGGCTACCTCACAAATAGTAGCGACTACTCCTATCTTATCTCAAAGGGTGCCAAGCAAGAGATGGCAACGGCAATTAGTGATGCTATAGTGACATATTTTAAGACCCTTTATGGAGGTGATAGCGCGGAGAGTGGCGAGGATGCCGATGTCGTAGAGACGAAGCCTGCGGAGAGTGGTGAGAGTGAGCGCGTAGATGAGGGCTACACCATTCAGTTGATATCTAGCGCCAAGCGCGTAAATGTAGACGACTCGCAGTTTAAGGGCTACAAGGGTCGTGTAAAGGAGATTATGGGTAGCGGAAGTTACAAATATAAATACTGCTATGGTAGTTATGCTACCTCTGCTGATGCACAGAAGGATTTAAAGGAGGCTCGTAAGAGCTTCAAGGATGCCTTTGTGGTGAAGTATCGCGATGGAGCTATCGTAAAGTAAAAGAGTTGTGTAAATAATTAAAATTAAGAGAGATATGAAAATTAGAAAAGAGTTTAAGATTGGTGTTTTTGCCGTTGTGGTAATTGCCGTATCATGGTGGGGTATCAAGTGGCTTGGAGGACAAAATGTGCTTCTCACAAGTGATAGCTACTATGTATATTACGACAATGTGTCGGGACTTCAGGAGTCTTCGCGTGTTAAGCTACGCGGTGTGCCAGTAGGTAATGTGCAGGAGATAACCTTGGAGCGTGATAGGGTAAAGGTGGAGCTAGCCATCGAGAGCGAGTATCGTGATATGATTCCCGTAAACTCTATTGCGGAGATGGGCGCTGCGGGCATCATGGGAGGTGTTGAGATTGCAATTCTTCAGGGTGATGCCGAGAATATTATAGAGCCAGGTGCTGTGATTGAGGGACGTGTTAAGGCCGATTTGGTTGGTATGTTGGCTGATCAGGGTAGTGAACTTATGGAGGGTCTAAATACAACTATCGAGGGTGTTAATGCTCTCTTGGAGACCAATACAAACTCTATTACAGCTCTTATCGCCAACCTAGAGTCTATGACTACATCTATCAATGGTATCTTGAACTCTTCGTCAGACGATATTAAGAGTGCTATGAGCAACCTTAATAACTTTACAGAGGTGTTGGCCGAGAATACCGGACGTGTGGAGTCTATGCTTGAGAATATCGATACGTTTACTACCGACTTGGCCGAGGCGGAGCTTATTGCAAAGCTTAACACTGCGGTAGTATCTCTTAACGATGTTCTTGCAAAGGTATCTAGCAGTGAGGGTTCTGTAGGTATGTTGCTCAACAATGCCGAGCTATATAATAAGCTTACAGTTGCAGGTGATAACCTGGGAGTATTGTTGGAGGATTTGAAGGCAAATCCAAAGCGCTATGTTCACTTCTCGCTCTTCGGAACCTCTGATGAGAAGCTAGCCAAGAAGCAGGCAAAGGCGGATAAGAAGAGTAAGAAGTAACCCGCGCTACTCCTCCACGATAAATATAGAGAAGTAGGATATGATATATCCATCGAATTTTGAGCAAAAGGTAGGTTTTGACCGCATCCGTGAGCAGATTATGGATCTCTGCTCCATGGCCTCTGCGCGTGAAGTCATCGCTAATGAGGGCTTTTCGCGCTCACGTCGCGATATCGAGGAGCGTCTCGCACTTGCTGACGAGATGCGCCTAGTGATATCTATGGAGCATGGTGCCGAGATAGGGGAGCAGGATGACCTGCGAGCCATTGTTGAGAAGGTCTCTGTTGAGGGTTCATACCTTGCTGTTGAGGAGTGTGCTGCGTTGCTTCGTGGTCTGCGCTCTGCGGCGGCCATAGTACGTTTTTTATCATCACGCCGCGAGGGTAGTTATCCACGCCTTATGGCTATCACATCGCGCGTGGAGATATTCCCCGAGCTACAACAGGCCATAGAGCGCGTTATAGATGATAAGGGTGAGGTACGCTCATCAGCCTCCGAGGAGCTGTCCGCTATTCGCCGTGCCATACGTGAGCATGAGGGGCAGGTCTCTAAACGCCTTCAGCAGGTGTTGCAGAGGGCTAAAGCTTCGGGTATTGTAGATGCTGATGCTATGATATCTATCCGTGATGGTCATGCTGTGATTCCTGTTGCTGCGGCTAATAAGCGTAAGATAGCAGGCTTTATTCACGATGAGTCGGCCACAGGTAGAACATTCTACGTGGAGCCTGTGGAGGTTGTGGAGCTAAACAATGAGCTTCGCGAGCTGGAGTACTCCGAAAAGCGTGAGGTGGTAAGAGTCCTCACCGAGCTTACGGCAACGCTACGTACACAGGTAGATGGCCTGATGCGCATAGAGGAGTATCTTACCCGCATAGACTCCTTGCGTGCGAAGGCTCGATGGGCAATATCTAATGATGCAGTGCGACCAATCATCTCTACCGAGGGTAGGTTGTTGTTGCGCAAGGCGCGACATCCACTCTTGCAGCAGACGTTGCGTAGTCAGTCCAAGGAGATTGTACCCCTAGATATGGAACTAGATTCGGTGCGCCGTATACTTGTAATCTCTGGCCCTAATGCTGGTGGAAAGTCTGTCTGTCTTAAGACCACGGGTATACTACAATATATGGTGCAGTGTGGATTCTTGGTTCCTGCACTGGAGAACTCGGAGTTTCCGTTGTTCGATTCGTTGATGATAGATATTGGCGATCAGCAGTCGCTAGAGAATGACCTCTCCACCTACTCTTCGCATCTGGTCAATATGCGAGCTATGCTCGATGAAGCTTCGGAGCGAACATTGATTCTCATTGATGAGTTTGGCTCGGGAACGGAGCCTACCATCGGAGGTGCAATATCGGAGTCTATCTTGGAGCGATTCGTGGAGCGTAAGGCGTATGGAGTCATCACCACGCACTACGCAAATATAAAATACTTTGCATCGCGAAATGAGGGCGTTGCAAATGGAGCTATGGCCTTTGATGTTCGTAACATACAGCCACTATTTAGCCTCGAGATGGGTAAGCCTGGTAGTTCGTTTGCTATAGAGGTGGCACGAAAGATAGGTTTGCCAGAGGATATCGTGCAAAAGGCTATGGATAAGGCTGGTGAGGATCATATAAACCTCGAGAAGCAATTACGTGAGATAGCCCGCGATAAGCGTTATTGGGCGGAGAAGCGCGACCGTATACGTGTTACAGATAGAAAGGTAGAGCAGCTGGAGCAAACCTACACCGACCGTTTGCAGGGCATCAAGGATGAGCGCCGTGAGATTCTCGATAAGGCACGCCGCGAGGCAGAAGAGATGATTGCCGAGGCACGCCGCACCATCGAAAATACTATCCGCACCATCCGTGAGTCGCAGGCCGAGAAGGAGATTACACGTCTGGCACGCCGTGAGCTGGAGAGCTTTGTGGATGGCGTTGATGAGGCCAAGAAGCTGGCCAGCGATGAGCGTATAGAGCGAGAGATGGAGCGCCTAGCACGCCGCCGTGAGCGCCGCGAAAAGCGTGCCGAGGAGCGTGAGCAGGCAGGAGGCGTAGTAGTAGAAAAGGCTGTGGAGCCTGTAGTGCAGAAGATAGAGGTGGGAACAAAGGTGAAGCTCGAGGGTCAGGATATCCCAGGTGTTGTTAAGATGCTCAAAGGTAAGAAGGCACAGGTCGCCTTTGGTGAGATGCTTATTATGGTTGATGTCTCACGACTTAAGGCTGTCTCCTCGGCGGAGTATCGTCAGGCTACACGTCCAACAACCGCACGTACTGTAGTATCTGTAGATATTCGTGAGCGCAAGCTTAACTTCCGCGATAATATCGATGTACGTGGCATGCGTGCTGTAGAGGCTCTTGAGGCTGTCGAGGATTTGGTCGATGATGCTTTGATGGTTGGAGTATCCACCGTAACCATCCTTCATGGCAAGGGTACAGGAGCTTTGAAGGAGGAGATACGCCGCTATCTTCGTAGTGTTAAGGATGTCGCTTCCATTGCAGATGATCATGCCGACCGTGGCGGCTCGGGAATAACTATTGTGACGTTTAAAGTATAAGATATATGAATTACCTATTGTCGGATATAGCTCGCATCGTGGGCGGTGAGTTGCTTGGCGAGGATCTACGTGTTACGGAGATTGCCACCGACTCGCGCAGTGTTATAGCTACAGAGAGTGTTGTCTTTGCAGCTATAGATGGTAAAAATCACGATGGTCATCAGTTTATTGGTCGCATGGCCGAGCGTGGTGTTGAGGCCTATATTGTTGAGCGCGATACGGAGCTTCCTACCAAGCGTTGTGGCATGGTTAGGGTAGACTCTACGTTGGCGGCTCTACAGTCTCTTGCGGCATATCACAGGTCGCAGTTTAAGGGCGATGTTGTTGCCATCACAGGCTCTAATGGTAAGACAATAGTTAAGGAGTGGGCGGCACGCTCAATGCCCGATACCGTAGGCTCATTTGCCTCGCCCAAGAGTTATAACTCGCAACTTGGCGTGGCGTTATCGTTGCTCATGCTTAATGGCAATGAGAGTGTTGCATTTATTGAGGCTGGTATCTCGCAACCCGGGGAGATGGAGCGCCTCGAGCAGATGATAAAGCCCGATATTGTGGTTATCACCTCGATTGGTGATGCACACTCGGCAAACTTCTCGTCAGATGCCGAGAAGATAGAGGAGAAATTACGCTTGGCATCGGGTGCCAAGACAATCATATATAGCAGCGAGTATCCAGCATTGGCAAAACGTATCAATGAGTTGTATGGTGATCGCGAACTTATAGATAGCAGCAAGGAGAGCGTAGACTACTCGTTGGAGTTGAGCGATGCCCTCTCTGTGGATGCGCTACATGTCTCTTCGCTGATGCGTAAGTTGGGATATGGCGTTGATGGTGCTATATTTTCGGCCAAGGTATCTATGCGTTTGGAGTTGAAGGAGGGCATAGATAACTCTATGATTATCGATGATAGCTACAACTCCGATATAAACTCTGTACTTGTGGCTCTCGATGCTCTTCATGTGCAGTCTATGGGTCGCAGGCGTGTGGCTGTAATCTCGGATATTCGTCAAAGTGGCATGCCCTCGGAGGAGCTGTATAGTCGTGTTGCCGAGGCTGTACGCCGTGCAGGTGTTGATAAGCTTATTGGTGTAGGTGAGAATATCTCATGTTATGCCTCGCTCTTCCCACGTAGCTCATCGTTTTACCACACCACTGACGAACTTATAGAGAACTTTACGATGGAGCGTTGGGCGCACTCGGTGATATTGTTGAAGGGTAGCCGCGATAGCCGTTTTGAGCGTCTTGCACGTCTTTTGGAGCGTAGAACGCACACCACAACCTTGGAGGTAGACCTTGCCGCCATGAAGAAGAACCTTAACTATTTTCGCCGTCATCTGCCACAGCAGCACCCTCTGATAGCTATGGTCAAGGCTGTGAGCTATGGTATGGGCGATGTAGATGTGGCGCGTATGCTTCAACACGAGGGCGTTAAGTATCTCGCTGTAGCATTTGCAGATGAGGGTATTACGTTGCGTTCCAAGGGTATTACAATGCCTATCGTTGTGCTAAATGCCGACCAAGATAGCTTCGATGTTATGATTGCTCATGACCTCGAACCAGAGATATATAGCTTCCACTCGTTGGATGCCTTCCGCCGCGCTGCCCTTCGTGCGCACCGCACATCCTATCCAATACATATTAAGCTCGATACAGGTATGCACCGCCTAGGATTTATGGAGGATGATGTAGACCTACTAGGCCGTGCCATACATCTCGACCCTGTGCTACATATAGCCTCTATATTTTCGCATTTAAGCACCTCTGATATGCCCTCGGAGGATGCTTTTACCCACGAGCAGATAGAGCGTTTCGAGTATATGAGTTCGCAACTTATCGAGTGGCTCGATTACACACCTTTGCGTCATATTGCCAACTCGGCAGCTATAGTGCGCTTCCCCGAGTCGCACTTTGATATGTGCCGTTTGGGTTTGGGCCTCTATGGCATAGGCTACGAGCATAATGAGGAGCTAATCCCCGTTGCTTCACTCTCTACACGTATTGTGCAAATTAAGAACTTGGCGAAGGGTGAGTCTGTAGGTTATGGCCGTGCTGCACGCCTGGAGCGTGATACCATCACGGCTACAATCCCTGTAGGCTATGCTGATGGCCTTGATCGCCACCTGGGAAATGGCCGTTGGAGTGTGCGTGTCAATGGCGTTAGTGCGCCGATTATAGGCAGAGTGTGCATGGATAGTGCGATGATAGATATTACCAATATCCCAGGTGTAGAGGTTGGTGATAAGGTGACTATCTTTGGCGCGGAGCGAGGTAATACACTAGAGGATATGGCCCAGGTATTGGATACCATCACATACGAGATAATGACATCCATTTCACAGCGTGTAAAACGCATATATACAGAGCGATAATGAAGGGTACTATATATATGATTCCATGCCCAATATCCGATGAGCGTGATGTGTGGGATGTGCTTCCGAAGGCCAATTTGGATATTATGAATAGCCTCGATTATTTTATCGTGGAGAACATACGCTCGGCACGCCGATTTTTGAGCCGAGCTGGTGTGGCACGAAAGATTGAGGAGTTGGAGTTTGTGGAGCTTAATGAGCATACTACCTCCTCGGCAGATGTGGAGCGTATGCTCAAGCCGGTGCTTGAGGGACGCTCTGCAGGTGTTATCTCCGAGGCTGGAGTTCCTGGCGTTGCGGACCCAGGTGCCGATATAGTGGCGTTAGCACATAGTCACGATGTTAGGGTAGTGCCTCTTGTCGGCCCATCCTCTATACTTATGTCTGTTATGGCTTCGGGGCTCAATGGTCAATCCTTTGCCTTTGTGGGCTACCTCCCAATCAAAGATGGGGAGCGCCAGCGTAGGTTAAAGGAGTTAGAACATAGAGTTCGCACGGAGCATCAGGCGCAGCTGTTTATTGAGGCTCCCTATCGCAATGTGAAGCTCTTTGATACACTCATAAAGAGCCTCTCTCCGCAGATGAGGCTTGCCGTGGCAGCGGATATAACCTCTCCGAATGAGTATATTCACACCAGCACCATTGCCCAGTGGCGCAAACTTGGTGTGCCAGATATTGCCAAGCGCCCTACAATATTCATATTAGGCATATAATTTGAACAATAGGGTATAGAAACGATAAATAATAAACTATATATGAATAAGAAAATGTCTGAAAAAGAGATGGATATAAATGCAGAAGAGGCAGCAAAGAGAGCCAATGATGGTGCTGCAGATGCTACGTCAGCTGACACCGTGTCAGCCGAGGAGGTGACAGGAGGTGACAATATGTCAGTAGAGCCATCACTCGAGGAGCAGATTGCAGCATGGCGTGATAAGTATCTTCGTCTGCAGGCGGAGTTTGATAACTTCCGCAAGCGTACCCTAAAGGAGAAGATGGAGCTAGTGGAGCGTGGCTGTGAGGGAGCATGGAAGGCTATACTTCCAATTCTCGATGATATGGAGCGTGCCGTAGTTGCATCACACAAGAGCGAGGATATTGAGGCGTTGCGTCAGGGTGAGGAGCTTGTAATGAAGAAATTTGAGAGCGTGCTTCAGGCCGCAGGTATCACTACAATAGAGTGTGTAGGTCTTCCGTTTAATGAGGAGGAGCAGGAGGCTGTGGCACGTTTTGCCGCTGGCCAGGATAAGCATGGCTTGGTTATAGATTGTGTGCAGCGAGGCTATAAGATGGGTGAGCATGTATTGCGCTATGCTAAAGTTGTCGTAGGCGAGTAGTAGCCTTTATAGAAGAGTATTATGGCAGAGAAGAGAGATTATTATGAGGTGTTAGGCGTAGAGCGTAACGCCGATGCAGATACAATTAAGAAGGCATACCGCAAGGCAGCCATAAAGTATCACCCCGATAAGAATCCTGGTGATAAGGAGGCAGAGGAGAAGTTCAAGGAGGCTGCCGAGGCGTATGACGTATTGTCGAATGATGATAAGCGTGCGCGTTACGACCGTTTTGGCCATGCAGGTATGAATGGCGCAGGTGGCGGCGGCGGCTTTGGCGGCTTCGGCGGTGCTGGAGGTTTCACCATGGAGGATATCTTTGAACAGTTTGGAGATATCTTTGGTGGTGCCTTTGGCGGTGGTTTTAGCAGCTTCGGAGGTAGAGGAGGTCGCCAGAAGCGCACTAGTCGTGGTAGCGACATCCGTGTTACCGTAAAGCTCTCGCTCAAGGAGATTTCGGAGGGTGTTACGAAGAAGTTGAAGATTAACAAGACTTTGGCCTGCTCGAAGTGTGGTGGTACAGGAGCAAAAGACTCGGCATCCTTTGCTACATGTTCGCGATGTGGTGGCTCTGGTTATGTCATCACTGTTCAGGACTCCTTCTTTGGACGTATGCAGACGCAGAGTGTATGTCCCGAGTGTCAGGGTTCTGGTAAGATAATCAAGAATAAGTGTGAGCAGTGTGGTGGCGAGGGTACCGAGCGCGGTAGTGAGATTATCGAGGTTACCATCCCAAAGGGTGTTGCCGAGGGTATGGCGCTCACAGTTCGTGGTAAGGGTAATGCGGCACGTCAGGGTGGTGTGAATGGTGATTTGATAGTTGTTATCGAGGAGGAGCATAACCCAGAGCTTGTACGCGATGGCAATGACTTGGCACATACGCTAAATATCACCGTTACCACAGCTATCCTTGGTGGTGAGGTAGAGGTGCCTACCATTGAGGGCCGTGTGCGCATAAAGATTGCCCCAGGCACACACGCCGGAAAGGTGTTGCGTATACGTGGTAAGGGTCTTCCCGATGTAAATGGCCGTGGCCGTGGTGATATCAAGGTGATGGTAGATATAACCATCCCAGGGGAGCTTACAACGAAGGAGCGTGAACTTGTAGAGAAGCTTGCCGAGCAGCCAAATTTCAAGGACCCCGAGAAGCTCGAGAACCAGAATATTTTGGAGCGTATGAAATCCTTCTTCAGAGGTTGAAGAAGAGGATTAAAGATATTTTTTAAGAGTATATTTGGTATATCGTAATGTCATTTTTTAGACCACATAAGCGTCATCCCCGACAGTTTAACTACGTGCCACGCTACTATGACCCTGTGAAGGAGGAGCGTGACCGCCGTAGACGTGAGTTGCATGGCACCTCTTCGGCTGATGATGGAGAGTATGTGCCAGGAAAGTATATCCGCACGCAGCGTGAGGCTCGCGATGCTTCGCAGGGTGAGCGTGGTGCTATGTCGGGTATATGGCAATACCTAGCTATCGCTGTGGTGCTAGCTTTCGTAGTGCTTATCTTTGTGCCACGCTTCATGCGTTTTGCCGAGCGAGCAAACGAGGAGAAGATGGCTATAGCTACTGCCGAGCCTACGGAGACTATTAAGGTTGGTGATATGCGCGAGGATGGCTCGGATGGTGAGGTGAACATTACATTGTATGAGAAGCATGGCGATATAGATTTCAATGAATTTGAGACTCTTACTCCCGAGATTATCAACGAGATTGAGGAGTGGAATAGGCAGAACCGTACGTTGAATATCTATGACGATGATGTGGAGATTGAGAATTATAAAAAGGTTGATAAATAACCCTTTATGGATCGTATAAAGCTACTCCCAGAGATTGTTGCCAATCAGATTGCGGCTGGCGAGGTGGTTAATGCACCATCCAATGTTGTCAAGGAGATGATGGAAAACTCCCTTGACGCTGGTGCTACCTCTGTGCGTGTCAATTTCCGCAATGGGGGTAAGGATCTGATACAGATTGTCGATGATGGTTGTGGTATGTCGGCTATCGATGCGCGTATGGCATTTGACCGCCATGCCACCTCCAAGATATCCTCTATTGAGGATGTATATCGTCTCCACACCTTTGGCTTCCGTGGTGAGGCTCTAGCCTCTATTGCTGCTGTTGCCGAGGTGGAGCTTCGCACACGCCGTGAGGAGGATGAGCTAGGTACTATGACTACCATGGCTGGTGGTGAGTTCCGTTCGCAGGTGCCTGTGTCATGTTCGCGAGGTTCGCAGTTCATAGTGCGTAACCTCTTCTATAATGTCCCTTCGCGCCGTAAGTTTATAGATGGTGATAACTCGCGTTTAGCATCACAGATACGTAGTGAGTTTATGCGTGTGGCACTCTGTAACCCCGATGTGGAGTTTGAGTTGCGACAAAATGATACGCTTCAGTACTCGCTGCGTCCCACAAATCGCCGTGGCCGCATTGTCGATCTTATAGGAAAGCACATTAAGCAGAATCTACTAGATGTGGAGGTGAATACCTCGCTGGTGCGTATTGAGGGCTTTGTGGGTCGTCCGCAGGCAGCCAAGAAGCGTAATAATGAGCAGTATCTCTTCGTTAATGGCCGATATTTCAACTCTTTGCAGATGCAGCGAGCCATCGTTCGTGCCTACGAGAAGCTCATTCCCGAGGGTTGCATGCCCTCCTATTTCATATATATCACCGTGGACCCTGATAGGGTAGATGTTAATGTCCATCCACAGAAGACCACCGTGAAGTTTGCTGACCACGATGTCATCCTTGAGATTCTGCAGGCTGCAGTCCGTGAGACTCTCGCCAAGACAGGTGCTGTGCCAATGATGGACTTCTCGGATGAGGGGCAGCTCAATATCCCAGTTTTGGAGCGTGAGCAACGTGTCTACGAGGTTCCTAAATCATCTACCAATAGCTCATATAACCCCTTTGCCTCGGAGTATATAGATCCTACGGCGCCTATGCCTGATGTCCCTTTCACAGGCTTTGATGTCCCCTACGATGGTGCCATGCCCAAGGCTAAAGATAGACCTACTGCTGTGGTTGAGGATAATGAGGAGTTTTATACCCTTCACTCTCCCTCTTTTGGTGCCTCAACGATAGAGTATATTGAGGAGGATGCGGAGCAGGAGTTCGATTTTATCGAGTCGCAGGCAATGCCCGAGAGCCGCACCTTTAGCGAGACTATAGCGCTCCCTGGTGGCTATGCTGTGGCATTGTATGGCGATAGCCTTGTTGTTGTGCATCTGCGCCGTGCCAAGGAGCGTGTTATGTATGATGATATCCTAGGTTCGTTGCTTGCAGGTTCGTCACCTTCGCAGCGCATGTTCTTTGCCGAGGAGCTTACCCTCTCTATGGAGGAGTATGAGCTAATGGAGGAGCATGCTACGGAGTTTGCCGCTTTAGGCTTTGAGGTGGAGTATCATGGCAAGGGTCGCATCTCAATCCTGGGCCGACCAGCTGTTGTCGATATGTCGTTGCCTCTCGATGAGCTTATCTATGAGTTGCTCCATGGTATAGATAATGGTGCATTACCTCTCGAGGAGGAGCAGCGCCGCATGGCAGAGCTTATGGCACGCCGTGGTAGTCAGGGCTATGGTCGCGGTCTGCGTAGTGCTGATGTAGAGGTGTTATTATCACGTCTTGAGAAGTGTACAAATCCGAGTTTTACACCCTCGGGATCTCCCATAATGGCGGAGCTTACAATGGCGGAGCTACGCTCAAAACTTACAAAGAATTATAGCTAGAAACCATGAATACAAGAACCCCTGTTGTATATAACTTGCTTATAGCAAATGTTGTAGCCTATATGGCTACGATGCTGTTAGACACTAATGATGTTTACGGTCTTTTTGCGCTGTTCCCCATTGGTAGCCCATTCTTTGAGGTGTGGCAGCCTGTGACATATATGTTCCTTCATGGCGGCTTCTCGCACATCTTCTTCAACATGTTTGCGTTGTGGATGTTTGGCCGAGGTCTTGAGGAGGAGATGGGTTCTAGGCGTTTCCTTATCTACTACTTTGTCTGTGGTGTAGGTGCAGCCCTTGTGCAGCTGGGCATGGCCGAGGTAGATATTATGAATATGAATACCCAGTATGAGGTGTGGAACTATATGCTAACACCTACTGTAGGTGCCTCGGGTGCCGTATTCGGTCTGTTGCTAGCCTTTGGTATGCTCCACCCCAACGCTACTATCATGTTGCTTATTCCCCCTATCCCTATGAAGGCCAAGTGGTTTGTGGTTATATATGGTGTCATAGAGCTTCTGCTTATCATCTTTCAGGCACAGGATGGTATTGCCCATTTTGCGCATCTAGGCGGTATGTTCTGGGGATGGCTTCTTATGCTGTGGTGGCAGCGTAAGGATAGAAACCAATATTATAACTAACTACTACAAACAAACTTAACTAATACTACTATGTCAAGTAATAGTGAGACCTATAGCAACGAGCCATTTGGAAGATCTCGTGGCCGCGCTAGACGCTCGTTCTTAAGCGTATTATTTACAATACTGCTTTTGGCCGTTACAATCTCTTTCTCTGTAGCTCTTGTAATCTCCTACCTAACCCCCTATGTAGCCCCCTCAATATTTGGGTCGCTCACCATCGTTGGCATCTTTGCTCCTATATTATATATGAGTGTTGCGATTTGCGCTCTTATATGGCTTGTGTCGCGTCACTGGAAGATAGCAGGTATCGTGGCGTTGTTCCTTATCCCTGGTCTCTTCCGTATCTCTGATTTCTACAATATAGATTTCATTCGCAAGGTGGAGGTTAAGGCTGATAGGCGCTCGTTTAGTGTTATGAGTCATAATGTCCGAGGCTTTTATGACGATCGTTCTTGCAATGCTGTTGGCAGATATGTCGATTTTCTCGCTAGTAGCGAGCTTGCAGATGTAGTCTGTTTCCAGGAGTATGCTTTGCCTATGCGTGGTGTGGAGCGTATAGACTCTCTTTTTGAGGCTCGCTATGGCGCAGGTAAGTGTTATAAGCGCGATGTTGTGGAGGCAGGAGAGGTTGTTTTGCGCACCTATAGCCGTTTCCCTATTATCAAGTCTGGAGATATCTCTGGCCAGGGACGAGGAACGTCACAGTGGGTAGATATTGTTGTTAGCAAGGATACGGTGCGTATCTTCAATAATCATCTCCACTCTATGAATATCACGGTTAGCGATAGTGAGGATATTGCCGAGGGACGCATACTTCAGGATGGTGACCGCATGCGTAGCATCGTCAATCGCATTGCTGATAACTCCTCCATCCGTGCTAGTTATGTAGATACTCTCTGCATGGTTGTCGCCGAAACCCCATACGAGAATATCATTTGTGGTGATTTTAATGATACCCCAATGTCGTATGTCTATGGCGAGTTGATTAAGAACCACAATGACGCCTTTGTGAAGTGTGGTAGTGGCTATGGTTATACCTTCAGACCTATGTATGGTATGTTGCGTATCGACTATATTCTCTACTCCGAGGGCCTTGATGTCCAGAAATATGAGGTAGATGAGTGTGTTATGCTCTCTGATCACCTCCCTATAAAGGCTACGATAAAGCTACAACCTAAAAAGTAGTGTAAATCATTTGCAATTTTAAATTATTCTTTTTACCTTTGCGCGCTATTATTAACTAATTTAACTTTTGTAACAATGCCAAAAATGAAAACAAATGCCGCTGCAAAGAAGCGTTTTTCTTTCACCGGCACAGGTAAGATCAAGCGTAAGCACGCTTATCACAGTC
>JAGBWD010000001.1 GCA_017629985.1 Alistipes sp. | reverse complement strand
TCGCCTCGAAATTCGCCGAGCGAAAGTATCTGCACTATTCTCTCAACAAATTGGCTTGCCCTCAAAATGCTCATTTACGCTCAGTAAACTCCGCTTTTTCGGGCTTCGCAAGCCTAAAACTACATCTTTTTATTCACTCTCTTAAGTTATGAAGTGACCCCAAAAGTTTGGACAAAAAACTTTTGGGGTCACTTCAGTTATGGGGGCTGGCTAAGTTACTTTTTAGTCAGCCCCATTTTTTATAGTATCTTTAGTATCGTAAGTCCATTTTTTATTCCCACCACGTATGTCTGGCTAGTGCTGCTGCCTTGGTCTATGGTTGAGTATTTGCTCATCTTTAGCTCCTTGCCTATGGCAAATTCTCTACATTCGAAGCTATCGCCAGGCTGCATCTTGGAGTTGTGACACTCCTCGGCAATAAACTTCCCGTTGCCAACATAGCGCACTATACATCTTCTGTTGGGCATCCATCCTATCTCTATTCGGTCCTCTACCTCGAGGTCGCATGTGGCAATCCTCTCGATGTTGAAGAGCTGCGATTCGTAGTCGCTGTTATTATATATATGCTGGCAGAATTCTAGCCACTGCTCTCCTGTGGCGTATGTTGCCAAGACGTTTAATGTTCGTAGTGATACGGTGCTATAGCCGCGGGTAGAGTATCCCCACACACGCTCGATTGTTGTCTCGGAGATGTGCTGTCGTTGCTCCATCTCGATAATTGAGACTAGTTCTAGAAAGTCGGAGTGTACCGTAAGACGCTTGCCTAGTCGTGCCTCTACGCGCTCACGTAGAACGGCTATTTCAGGAATATTACTTTGAATGTTCATAGTTACAAAATTAATAACTATCTTTGAGAAATAAAAATGCAGAATATGACTACCGAAAGCGAAATCTTCGATTGTGACACCCCGAACATAATTGTTGATGAGGAATATTGTGACCTTAAGTTGCTGAAAACCACCTCTAATGCCAAACTATATCGCGCCACGCGCCAGGGAAAGTACTTCTTGTTAAAGACAACAAAAGACAACTCCGAGTATCAGCAGAAGCTCCTCTATCGCGAGTATGAACTCTCCATTGGCTGTGATCACCCGCATATTGTTCATACATTTATATATGATACAAAGCTCCCTGTTGGCCCAGCTATTGTCATGGAGTATTTGGAGTGTCGCACCCTTGCGGAGTACCTTGCGGAGCGCCCCTCGGGCGATGAGCGTAAACGTATATTCGAGGAGCTGATGTCGGCTGTCGAATATCTCCATAAGCGCGGTGTTATACATAACGACCTCAAGCCCGAAAATATCCTTGTTACATATTCCGATAATAGACTGAAATTGGCAGATTTTGGATTGGCAGATAGCGATGCCGAGGCTATGTTCAAGATGCTGGGGTGTACGCCACGCTATGCCTCTCCCGAGCTGCGTTCTAGAGGTGCTGTCGATGCCCGTAGCGATATATACTCCATAGGTGTCATTATGGGCGAGTTACTTGGGGAGTCTGCCATCGTGCGCCGATGCACTGCGGAGAACCCCGAGTGTCGTTATGCCAATGTCGAGGCCCTGCGTCATGCCTGGAAAAATAGACACCGCGGCTGGAGGATTTTGCGAAATATCTTCTTTATACTTGTTGTCATAGCACCTATGTCCCTCTATCTCTACTCGTGGAGTGTAGCTCGCCAGAGTGACAATGCTCGTGATAGGATGCTGACGGGTATGGAGAGGGAGATTGCAGATATTTGTAATGCTCTTACCGACTCGGTGTATAATGTCCCATATATGGAGTTTGCCTCGCGTCACCTACGCTCCATGTGGGAGCAGTGCGATGCTGTGCAACGTAAGTATTTGGCAATGACCGATGATACCTATCTGCAGTCGTTGTTGTATGCTCATTATGAAGAACTCTATAAACGCTATTTCGAGAGCCTTGCAGAGCATTTGTCTACGTATCCATGTTTCTATATTGAGGTAAAGGGTGAGGAACGTAAGTATCTGGACTCGTTGATTGTTAATGAGTTGCCCTATGTGCCGTATAAAGGCAATGTAAAAGACAAGTAAAGACAAGTAAGCCTGTTGAGAGATTTGCTCTAATTTCATACCTTTGTGTTGTAAATAGTCTACGCCCTTAATTGTTAAAAAATTGTGGGGTGGATTTGTGCTTTGAATTTTTTTATATATATTTGTAATATAAAATATTATGATAAGCACAAACAGTGTTTATCTTCTCGCTGATGAACCTAGGAAATTCATTTTGGTAAGAGAGGATAATGCTGCCTGTGTTAGCGTGCCATATTGTGTGGTATGCCGACATGGCGTAGGCTATTACTTTTTTTTCTTACCACAGGCTATCCTAGGGCCTATCAGCGGAGATTAAGTAATTAGTCTGCGCTTTTTTTTTGTGCCTACTGAAGCGTTGGATGGTTTTGTATAACAAGCAACTTATAACTTAGATAAATAGAATATGGCAGATTTTACATTAGATGGTCGAGTAAAGGTGAAGACCTTAAAAGATGAGTTTAAGAAGAACTTTGGTTCTACACTTCGCGTCTACACCAATATTAAGTGTGAGGGTGAGCAGGCTTCTGATGATGCAACGCTCGCATCAATCCGCGCCGAGGGTTACTCGGGTGGCGAGTTTACGGTGAAGGGTAATATGAAGGTTGCTACCTTTGAGCGCAGAGTTGCCGAGTTGTATGGTATCGGTGTTCAGGTGGCAAATGCCGATGATACAGAATTTGCTGATGACGCTGCAACGCTCATGGGTGCAGCATCAACCGCTTCGGCAGAGAGTGGTCATGGCCATAACATCGTAACACCAACTGCAACCGAGACTGCCCCAAATGTTGAGGCGACTGCTGCGGAGCTTGCAAGCGCACGTGTGCGAGTTTATGGCAAGGCGCAGAATCGTACAGCACTCGGTATTGCTCATGCTTATATGGTGATGTATCCACACGCCAAGTTGGAGGATTTACGTCAGGCGTTCCCTAATAGCTTGAATCCAGCACGCGAAATCTTTACTGAATATAAGGGCGATGCTGATAACGGCAAGTTCGGATGTTACTTCACGCAGCCCGATGAGTTGCTTACTATGGGCGATGGTACAAAGGTGCAGTTTGCTATGATGTGGACAAAGCCTGATTTTGAGAACATAGCAGCCCACGCAAAGCAGTATGGTATCCTCATCGCCGACTTCGAGAAGGCTGATGGCGGTGCAAAGAAGGGTGGCTTCCGCCTTGAGTACCTCAATGGCTACGTACCTCCAGTACCTGGCAAGAAGAAGCTCAAGTGGTGGGTATGGCTACTTATCGCGATGTTTGTAATCGGCACTCTTCAGGTGTTCTACGATGCAATTACTAAACCTACGGTTATCGAGAAGGAGGTAGAGAAGATTGTCGAGGTAGAGAAGATTGTATACGTAGACCGTGTTGAGGAGATTGAGAAGAACTTCAACGCTGCGAAGTTTATCGTGGGTAAGGCCGACTTGTCGGAGGAGGCAAAGTTTGTGTTGCACGACCTCGCACAGCTTATGGAGAAGCACCCAGAGTTGCGCCTCAAGCTCGTTGGCCACACATCATCGGAGGGTGACCCAGCGTTCAACCAGAAGTTGTCGGAGGCACGCGCACAGGCTGCTGTAGACTTCCTCGTAGGTCGTGGCATCGCTGCAGAGCGTTTAGAGGCAGAGGGTAAGGGCTCTTCAGAGCCTATCGATGAGAATACCCCAGAGGCTAACCGTCGTACAGAGTTTATCATTGTTGAGTAATAAACATTTAATACATATAATATATTATGGGAATTTTGAATAATATAATGGATAGATTCAAGAATGCGGAGTTTACCGTTGCTCCACAGAAGAAGCTAAAAACTATCTCTGCGGAGTTTAAGGAGGCTTTTGGGCTTACGCTTGTATTCTACAAGGGTGCAAAGATTGCTGATGGTGATATGACCCTTGCGGCACTCAACACCAAGACTGCCAAGACGGTAAACGTCAAGGCTGATGGCCTCAAGATTAAGGCAAGTATGAAGGTTGGTGATGCTGAGAAGCTCTTCGATGAGCAGTTCGGCGTAACCGTTCAGATTAAGGATGCAGAGGGCAAGAAGCTCGTTCCTAACGAGATAACCATTGGTCAGGCAGCCCGCGGTGAGTATTAGAAACCGATTTATATTCACTAATTTAAATTATTTGTATTATGAAAGTTACACCTAAAACGGATGGCGTATATACATCATTATATAGCCACGATATGACTGTTCGTATTGAATATCGCCCCGGAAGTTACGATCCTGTAGCAAGAGTGATAGAATTTCCCAAAGTGTGGCGCGAAGACGGTAAGCAATACAAATTGTGTAGCTGCAGTTATGACCACAATGGCAATTCTGACGACCATGTAACCATAAGGGTCCCACGTGGAGTAAGTGTATATGGATTTTATTGCGATGAAACCATTGAGAGATATTAGTGACAACAATGGTTATCAAGCGACAATAAATAATAATCTCGGGGTGTTTGACCGCACCCCGAGGTACGAGAATTAGCTAAAACTGAAAAATGAAGAGGGTATCGCTAAAATCGGATGCAGAACGTGCGTTGGCAGCCTATGACAAGTTACCATCATATAGCATCCAGGAGGATATTTTGCAACGTTTGGTAGAGGAGTATCCTGACCATAAAAACGCTGGCGCTGTGGATACAAAGGTCAAGCTTCTAAACTTGTTCTACTCGACAGGAATCCAAGCAACCAATATGATGACAGCGCACATCCTCTCTATAAAGGATATAGATGCACGTCTCAAAGCTGGAGATAAGTCGTTGGTAGCGGAGATTGCAACGCTCAAACTATCCAATGGCGATGTACGCTTTAACTATTCGTTTGCGACAAAGTATTGCGCTCTGCATCAGCCAACAAAGTATCCTATCTATGATAGCATTGTGGCGGATACTTTTGAGAGCCTTTTTATGCAGGGATACCTCCCTAAATATACCTATAGCCGCACAAAGAGTAAATCGCCGAATACCTTTACGAAGGGTGAGTTTGCAGCCAAACTTAAGGAGTACGACTTCTTTGTGGACCTCTACAAATACTTTATGGAGCTGTTCGATTTGACAGAGTTTTCGGTGCGTGAGGTAGATGCCTACATTTGGGGTGCGTTTAAGGTGGCAGGCGAAGATTTTGAGATAGAGCGTTTGGCAAAACTCGATAAGAAAAGTATAGCAGAGGTGAAAATTGACTAACAAACATAATAATAACTAACTTAATCACTTAAAACTAAACAATTATGGCAAACGAAATTAGTGTTCATGGCCGTAAGAAGATGTCAACTCTCCAAAGAGAGTTCTCGGAGAAGTTTGAGTATCTCACATTGTGCTTTATCATTGATGCAGATAGAGCGAAATCTTGTAGCGTAAAGGGTATTGACACATCGAAATCATTGGCAGAGACAAGAAAGAAGTTCTCTAACGAGGAGATATCTATCCATGGTCGTACTATGGTTAAGAATATTGAGAATTACTTCTGGGAGCAGCTTGGTATAGCTTGCCAGATTGGTGTTTGCAATTATTCTGGCCACAAGCACTATTTCCCTATTGGAGAGTTTAACTCAAAGTCTTTGACTCAAGCTAACAACTGGGCAAAGGAGAATGGATGTACTAAAGTTACAGCACAGGAGATAGCAGAGATTTCAAAGGGCGTTATTTTCTAAATTACACATATTTATTAACCATTTAAACATTAAACAATTATGGCAGAATTTAAGTTGGATGGCCGTATGAAGGTCAAGACATTGAAGGCAAACTTTAAGGAGTGCTTTGGCGCTACATTGCGTGTTTACAAGAGCGAGAGCTGCAAGGGCGGTTTCGCTGACGACGACGCTACACTCGCTTCTATCCGTGGCGAGGGTAAGAAGGGCGGCGAGCTCGTTGTAGGTGGCAACCTCAAGGTTGGTAACTTCGAGAAGAAGATCGCTGAGTTGTATGGTATCGGTGTTCAGGTAGCAAATCCTGATGACACTGCTCTTTCAAACAACGATATCACTTTGGCTGCTGCAGGTCGCGAGTAATTGCTTGCACCAAATTCTGGCATAGGAGGATTGATACCCTCCTATGTCTCTAATGTATTGATAATTAATTAAATGTGATATGAGGAAAAATATACTTACTTTGCTCGTTGCCTCTGCTATCCTATTTACGGGATGTGGCAAGTCGCTCGAGGATAGAGCAAAAGAGAAGTTCTCAACAATGACCGAGATGGCGGAGATAGGCACTGTGGAGTATACTATCTCAAAGATTATCAAAGCCTCTGATTCAAAGTTCTACACCATTGGTGACCGTAAGATTCTCTTCTCGTGTAGCGCTACAATGAAGGCTGGTGTCGATATGACTAATTTCTCGGTAGATCAGGTCAAAATCAAAGATAAGGAGATCACTATCAACCTCCCAAAACCAAGAGTTTTGTCGTTTAATATGCCACCCGAGAAGGCAAAGTTGGAGTATGAGAAGGTAGGCGCATTGCGCTTCGACTTCACTGCCGAGGATCGTAACAATTTGTTGCGTCAGGGCGAGGAGGATATCTTGGCTGATGCCCCAAATTTGGGAATCTTGGAAGATGCAGAGAATAATGCGCGAATGTTTTTTGAGGCATTGCTATCACAAGTAGGCTTCGAGAAGATTAATGTAGTGTTTAACGAAGAATAGGAGGCTGAGTTATGGAAAAGGGTATATTTAAGACTATTAAAAAGTTGTTTGGCCGTTCCAAGAACGAGTCCACCGACAATATTGTTAAGACCGAGAAGGGGAGTGGAGTCAAGGATATTGCCACAGAGGTTGTCAAGGATGTTGTAAGCGAGACCGTTAAGGGAGCTGCGGGCACTGCAACAACAGCAATCGCAGGTAGTATGTTTGGTTCCTATTTACTGCCAGTCATCGCATCGCTCTTTGGTATTGGCGCTTTGACAGGAGGTGGTATCGCATTGCATAAGTATATCACAAAGGAGCCTACTATCGATAAGACAGCTAACGTAGTTGAGAAGATTCGCAAGATTTCGGAGTTTACCACAGCGTGCTACTATGAGGAGGCGGTGCTTCATAATGATAAGGTTGAAGCTGGTAAGCAGAACAGTTTGATGCGTTTGGCAAATATCGAGGCCGACTCGGTATATAGCGAGGTAGTTATCTTGGCAAAGGGCCGTGTTCGTGCGGGTTACGACTTGAGCAAGGTTGCAGCCGACCAAATTAAAGTTGGTGGCGATTCAATCTCTATCGTATTGCCTAACCCAGAGATCTTCGATGTTATTGCTAACCCGTCCGACTACGAGATGTATATCGAGGAGGGTGAGTGGAGTCACGAGGAGATTTCGGCTCTTCAATCGAACTATCGCGAGGCATTGAAGGCAAGTTCGTTGGAGTCTGGCATTCTCGAGAAGGCTGATGAGAGTGGTAAGGAGCGTTTAGAGCTATTCTTCAAGGCCATGGGATTCTCGTATATTGAGCTTGTCCAGGCCAACCAATAATAGGGTATGTGGGGCATGATTACCTCACATATCACTAATCAAAACCCTAAAAACTAACGTAAGATTGGTGGAACCATCCTAAAGACCCTTTTCGGCAAAAAGAAGAAGTAATCATAAATTTGCGGTGGTAATGACGTGTGGCTATTGCCGCTGGATGGTGTGTATCTAAATGTTTAAATACTCTTGATATGGAGCTACCTCAATTTTCACAAAAGGTTAAGGAGGAGTTAGGTTATTATGTCTACTGCTTGGTAGATCCTCGTGACAGCAAAATCTTCTATATAGGCAAGGGCTGTGGCGATAGGGTGTATGCCCACGCCTGTAACGCCTTGGAGGATGAAGAGGCCACTACGGATAAGATCGAGAAGATTAGGGAGATTATTGACGCTGGCTACAAGGTTAGGCACTATATCATTCGTCACAAACTCTCCGAGGAGGATGCCTTCACGGTAGAGTCGGTACTTATAGATCTCCTCACATATGAGGATTTCAATACCGATAGCCTGCTTACGAACATCGTGGCGGGGCATCATCAGTGGGATGAGGGTATAAAGACTGCAGATGAGGTTATACAGCTCTACGATTGCAAGCCTCTGCAACTGAAGGAGGGGCATAAGCTCCTTATGGTGAACCTTAATAGGTCATATGTTCAACGGAGTGCAAATGGCCTAAATGTTCGCCCCGACCTATACGAGATAACTCGTGGCGATTGGCACGTGAGCAAGGCAAATGCCGATCAGGTGAACTATGTGCTAGGCGTATACCGAGGTATAGTGCGTGTGGTTATCAAGCCCACGTCGAAGTGGAAGGAGGTCAAGGGGCATCCGTCAAAATCACGAAGATACAACATCGAGGGTGTCACGAACGACAAGGAGGGCAATGACCTCTACCTTAACAAGGATGTGACAGCCTTTCCATTTCCATCGCGCGGTGCGGTGAGATACATAAGATAGCGAATTGGTAGATGCCGATTAAGACATCGCTACCATAGATAAAGATAGAAACAACAGACTACTAATTGATACTTTATGAAATCGAGTATTATTGATGTTCCACGTAAACATACGCAGGACGACCTATTTGGTATTCAGATATACCAGGATGCGCTTGTAGAATATATAAGACTTACCGATACGCCTATAACCATCGCCTTGCAGGGTGAGTGGGGTAGTGGTAAAACATCGTTGATGAACCTGTTGCGCTACAACCTCTGCGACATGGACAACGCGCCATACTATCCAATTTGGATAAATACGTGGCACTACTCCCTGATGAAGACCCCACAGCAGACCATAATCTCTATCCTTGAGGGTATCATACACCAGATTGGTGAGCTAAACCCCAGCAAGCAGAATTGGGAGGAGAGCAAGCGTAAGATTGGTGGCCTCTTCAAGAAGATGGCGACAGTGGGAACAAAGGTCGCTGCAGGTGCTGTGGGCATCGATGGCGGTTTGGTTGATGAGTTGTTCGAAGGTGGTGAGAATAGCGCCGCCTCTTCGGATATAGTTAAGCTCAAGAGTGAGATATCAAAGCTTATAGAGGAGGCGTTGGCTACGAATGCCTCGAAGCAGGGCTTTACCTTCTACATCGACGACCTTGACCGTATCGACCCACCTGTGGCTGTCGAGATTTTGGAGTTATTGAAGAACATCTTCGACTTGGAGAAGTGTGTTTTTGTCCTTGCCATCGACTACGATGTGGTTATTAAGGGCTTGAAGCCAAAATTTGGTGAACTTACGGATGCCAACGAGCGTGAGTTCCGCTCATTCTTCGACAAGATTATCCAGTTGCCATTCTCTATGCCTGTGGCATCGTATAACGTAGACACGTTCCTTGTCGATGCCTTGGGTAAGATTGAGTTCTTCAGCGCTGAGGAGCTTGCCGATAATGCACTTGCAGAGACACTCTCGGAGATTACCCGCTTCTCGGTGGGTACCAACCCTCGTTCTTTGAAGCGTCTTACCAACACTCTTGCACTTATCTCGATCATCAACCAGAAGCAATTTGGTGCTGATAGCGCATCATTGGAGAATACCACCAAGATGTTGAACTATGCGTTAGTATGTTTGCAGATTGCATACCCATATATCTACAATCAGCTTGCTGATGAGCCCGATTTCAAGAGCTGGAACGAGACGATAGCCTCAAAGCTCAAGTTGCGCCCTCTCACGGAGTTGGAGAAGGAGGCTCTTGATGCTACCGAGGAGTTTGACGAGGATTGGGAGAAGGTGGTATTTCGCATGTGTCAGAAGGAGACATTCTTGAGTAATCGTGCCTTCTACGTGTCGAAGCTTCTGAACAAGATGGCCACAATCGTCAATAATGACGAAAACCTTGGCGAGATTGTGGAGGCAACACTTGAGATGTCAGCTGTGACCAACCTCAAGGCATTTGATACCCCAAAGAAGATCAAGGCCTCTGAATATCCTTGGGATGTCAAACTTTGGGAGCCTATCAAGGCCGAAATACTTAAGGCATATCCCAAGGCAAAGGTCACAATCCCTAAAAACGGTGCCCCTTATATGGTAGTGAAATCTACTGCGAATAAGGGTAAGATTGATTTGGGTATCACGTATGGCGTTAGGGCGAGTGAGGTAAGGGTCTGGATGGTTACAACCCACATAGAAGAAATGAAGGATCGAATTTATGATGCAATATCAAAACTACCTGCTGACCATCTTCTCAAGACAGCAGAGCATAACCAATTTAGTAAGAAGATTGATTGGATTGTGAGAGCCCAAATTGATAGGTCAGACAGTAGCTTGGTAAAATGGTGTGCAGATACTATGCTCGCTATTTACCCCGTTATGGAGCAAGTATGATTATAACATTAAAACCACAGTAATATGAGCAAGGAGTATTACAAGAAGCGTATTATAGATTTGCGTGCAGACATGGCGCGTGAGAAGGAGGCAAAGAAGCGTGATAATGAGCGTTATGCATCGTTGATAAAGGGTGCGTCATCGCCATCATCAAAGGCTAGTTATCGCAAGCAGAAGATCGACAAGGCGGCATATCACGATCGTCAGATTGAGAGCCTGAAGCGTCAGATTGAGAGCTGCAAGGAGTCTATAGCGCGTTATAAATAATATTTAGAATATTTGCAGTGCTGGCAATCACCATACGGTGGTTGCCTGTGTTGCAAAGAGGAGCTGTGGACAACTGCATCTTTTAGAGATTTTAAACACATGTGTCAAATTTTTTTCTATCTTTGTAGGAATTTTTAGATTAACGATTACTACCCCAATTTAGAGTACTATATGAAGAGAAGTATTTTAGCCCTAGTAGCTATTTTTATGACTCTGGGCGTTATGGCCCAAGATGTGGAGTTTACCGCCGACCGTCCTGGAGCATCTACAGGTCCTGCTACCGTGGCACGTAATGTTATACAGTTGGAGCAGGGTGTGCAGTTTGATGGCGATGGCGGAGGCTATGGTCAGTTTACCTTTAGCAACACGCTGCTACGTTATGGCTTGTTTGATGGCATGGAGCTACGTCTTGGTGGCGATGCCCTTATTCACCACACCTACGACAAGTGGAGCGCGGCATTTGCTGGCTTGAGTGTCGGTACGAAGATAAAGTGTTTCGAGGGCGAGGGCGCTATACCTGCCATCTCGGTATTGGCGGACTTTGCAATACCTGGCACAGCGAGCAATGGTTTTGAGACCGAGCATTTTGCACCATCACTCTACCTGCTCTTTGAGAACCCTGTGAACGACTGGTTGAGCATCGGCTATAACGTAGGTGCAGAGTGGAATGGATACTCTCCAGCACCCTCTACATTTGTGGCGCTATGCTTTGGCTTTTCACTCTCGGAGCGTCTTGGCTGCTTTGCCGAGAGCTACAATAACTTTGCAGCGTATGGCAACGCCTATGGCGTAGATTTTGGCCTTAACTATATGGTTGGTGAGCGTGTGCAGTTGGATGTCGCGGCAAACCTCGACCTTTGCAACCCTGCGCAGTGCTGGGCTGTAAGTTTTGGCGTAGCATGGCAGATAAACAACCCTCGTAGATAGAGTTATGAGGGTGCTTGTGACAGGCTTTGAACCTTTTGGTGGGCATCCCGAGAATGTGTCATGGGAGGTGGCTCGCAGGGTTAGTTGCTACTCTGCAGATGGCCTGGAGCTTGCCGTTGAGTTGCTCCCTGTGAGTTTTACACGTGTAGCACATAGCCTGCGCAAGGCCGTAGAGAGATATACACCCGATGTGGTTATTATGCTTGGGCAGTCGACACTCACCGATAGGGTGAAGTTGGAGCGTGTGGCGCTGAATCTCATGGACTCGGCAATGGGGGATAACGATGATTATAAGCCTAGCGAGGAGCCTATCTACAGTGGTGAGAACAATGCCCTCTTCACCACTCTTCCGATAAAGAGGCTACATACCGCGATTGTCGATGAGGGTATCCCTGCCAAGATATCTAACTCGGCAGGTGTATACGTGTGTAACAGACTCTATTATGAGGCGTTACGTATGTGCAGATGTGGTACTATGCAGGCCCTATTTATCCATCTTCCACTATGCGAAGAGCAGACTACAACCAATTCCGAAGCAAGGAGAATGCCTATGGCCGATATGGTCAAGGCTATAGAGAAAATAATAAATGAAGTGACAAAAGATGAGTAGTATTTCAAAATTTAAGCATGAGTTATCTCGAGTTTTCGATGATACTCTTCACACAAAGCAGTGGCATAACTACGTAGATTATGCCATCATTGGTCTTATCATTATCTCAACGTTGGAGGTCTTTGCATCTACCTATAGTGTTGTTGTGGAGCGCTATGGCCACATACTCCACTTTGTAGACTACGCCACTACCTTCCTCTTTACCATCGAGGTTACGTTGCGTATCTGGTGTGCCGACATGATAGATGAGAAGTATAAGGGCTTCTGGGGCCGTGTACGCTACTGCTTCTCGTTTTATGGCCTTATCGACATATTGTCTACCTACCCATTCTATCTGAACTTCTTTATTCAGATTCCTTATGTGGCGTTGAAGGCTCTGCGTATAGCACGTCTATTGCGTGTCTTCAGATATATCAAGGCCTTTAATATCTTGTCGCGTGCCATTAGCTCCAAGAGGGAGGAGCTAGTGGTGTCGTTGCAGTTCCTATGTATCATCACCCTTATCTTGTCGTTTATTCTCTTCTTCGTGGAGCATGAGGCGCAACCCGATGTTTACGACAATGGTTGGACCTCGGTGGTGTGGGCCTTTGCGCAGTATATCGGTGACCCAGGTAACTTTGCCGACACGCCACCTATCACCCTCGTAGGACGTCTTATAGCCTGCGTTATAGGTGTACTCGGTATCGCTATCTTTGCCGTGCCAGCCGGTCTTATAGGCTCGGGATTCTCGGATATCATGGCCGAGGATGCAGAGGCAGAGAAGCTCAAGAACGATATCCAGAGAATTGTACACTCATTTAAGTTTGAGAAGGACCAGCACTTTACACAGCTCTTTGTGGTGCCACGATATAAGGATTTGAATACCATCATCACCCGACAATACCTCACTATTGAGGATATAACCAAGGCGGTGGAGGCTTCAGACTGTCTACATCTGTATAACATGGCAAATGCTGTAAATGCCGAGGATAACCCTGCTGATAAGATTGTGGTGTTTAACTACAAGCGTAATACCCCTTATGGCTGTTGTATAGATCGTGGCTCGAAGGTTACAATCGTCTTTACATCGGGAAATATCGAATCTTGCACCAGCTGGTTTGCCTACCATATAGCCAAGATAGGTGGTTTTAATTTTATCTCCAAGGAGGTGGATACCGATCCTAACAACCCTACGTCATATTATACCATCCCTAACAACCCTATATGTACAAATCTACCTCTCTTCCTCGAGGATTTGAATCGTCTTACAGCACGTCCTGGTAGCTGGGCAATACCTATCCTCGGAGCTTCAGGACCTCGTTCACGTCCTCACCAGTTCCACTTCTGCTATAACTCGAAGAAGAAGGATGCCTCGTATAATGATCCGCAGTGTAAGATTACGGATTATGAGACCTTTGATCGCCTCTATAACCATCTTTCCGAGACCTTGAAGCGTGAACTAGACTACAACTGTGATAAGAATGAGTATTATGGTATAGGCAAGCAGAATATAGCTCACTACATCAAGGCAGATAATATCTTTACACTTCGCGTGGAGTGCTTTGTGTGGCTCTTTGACTTCCGCCGTATGGCTACCATCAAGGCCTTGGCAGATGGCATCAATGCCATTATCGAGCCAGAGGTGGAGAAGCAGTTGCCACCCGAGATGGTTGCTCGTGTAGAGGGCCACGACTTTGGTATGCAGGACTACGTTGATTAATTAAGATATGCAACTACTCAAGAGTCTATACAAAATCAATAGTAAGTCGGGCAAGGAGGCTGCGATAAAGGCCTTCGTGCAGGGGTATCTCTCCACGATGAATCTTGATATTCGCTGTGATGCCTTTGGTAACCTCTTTATTACCAAGGGCGTTGCCGATAGCTACCCAACCATCGTTGCACACCTTGACGAGGTTCACGATGTTGAGAACCGCAAAATTGTGGTTGAGGAGGATATGATTTATGCCTGCGATAACGGTGGTAATCGTGTGGGCCTTGGCGCGGATGATAAGAATGGTGTGTGGATGGCGCTAAAACTCCTCGAGATGAAACCTATACTCAAGGTGGCGCTCTTCGTTCATGAGGAGAAGCTCAATGGCGAGGCGGGATGTCGTGGCTCTAGATCTTGTAACCTCGCGGAGTTTGATAATGCTATGTGTTTGCTTCAGTGCGATAAGCGTGGCGCACAGGAGGTTGTCTCTGTGGGCAAGGGTGATATTTGCCTATGTGAGGAGGGGTTTATACCTCAAGATATCCTCGATAGGTATGGATATCAGTATACCGTGGGTGGGCGTACAGATGTTGTGGCGTTGCGTGAGCGAGGCCTTGATAAGAATTGTTGTAACATCAGCTGTGGCTACTACAATGCTCACAAGGAGGATGAGTATACTCTATTCTCGGAGTTGGAAAATGCCCTCAATTTTGTATCACATGTTGTGGACTATTTCCTAAATAAGTAACTAGAAGGGTTGTCTATGAATAAAATAGCAGTGTTTAAGAGGCACATATCGGAGGTTTTTGATGATGACCTTAAGACTGTTAAGTGGCATAATGTGATAGATTATGCCATCATTGGTCTTATCATTATCTCAACGTTGGAGGTCTTTGCATCTACCTATAGTGTTGTTGTGGAGCGTTATGGCCACATACTCCACTTTGTAGACTATGCCACTACCTTCCTCTTTACCATTGAGGTTACGTTGCGTATCTGGTGTGCCGACATGATAGATGATAAGTATAAGGGCCTATGGGGCCGTGTGCGCTACTGCTTCTCGTTTTATGGCCTTATCGACATATTGTCTACCTACCCATTCTATATAAACTTCTTCTACAGCATCCCTTATACGGCGTTGAAGGCTCTGCGTATAGCACGTCTATTGCGTGTCTTCAGATATATCAAGGCCTTCAGCATCTTGTCGCGAGCTTTGAAGTCGAAGAAGGAGGAGTTGGTAGTCTCTGTGCAGTTCCTGTGTATCATCACCCTTATCTTGTCGTTTATCCTCTTCTTTGTGGAGCATGAGGCACAGCCCGATGTGTATGACAATGGTTGGACCTCGGTGGTGTGGGCCTTTGCGCAGTATATCGGTGACCCTGGTAACTTTGCCGACACGCCACCTATCACCCTTGTAGGACGTCTTATAGCCTGCGTTATTGGTGTACTCGGTATCGCTATCTTTGCCGTGCCTGCCGGTCTTATAGGCTCGGGATTCTCGGATATCATGGCCGAGGATGCCAAGGAGAAAGAGATTAAAGATAATATCGACAAGCTATACCGCGTCTTTGAGCGAAAGCTAGATCGTCCTACGGGCTATTACCTCGTTCCACAGTTCCTCTCATTTACCGATATCCAGGCACGTATGGGCATGAAGGCTGATGAGATTTTTGATGCTGTAGATGCCGCAGAGAACTTCCGCCTCATAAACCTCGCTACCACACAAACCATAGATGAGCATCCACAGGATAGACTAGCGGTGGAGCATTTTGTGGTAAACCGCCCCTATGGCTGTTGCATAGACCGAGGCTCCAAGGTTACTATAATCGCACCAGCAAGTGTGGTAGACCCATGTACATCGAGCATCACATACTATTTAGCCCTGATAGGTGGTTTTAACTACATCTCGCGCGAGGTGGGTGAGCTACGACCATATCGCTCATACTATATCTTTGAGGATCGTTATACTCAAGAGGAGAACCTGGCAGCCTATATGGAGGACTTGGAACGCCTGACAACACGCGAGGGTAGCTGGACCTTGACATTCCTCGCCTCAAATGGAGCTTTAGAGCCATCATATCCCACCCATTTTCACTTCTCTATAGGTGGTAAGAAGGGTGATGAGAGCTTTGATGGCGAGAATCTTGTTGTAGAGGATATGGCAGCCTATAAGGCCTTCTACGAGGACTTAACGGCACAGCTAGTTGAGAAGTTCAATATGGAGTCTGATCATCAGCGTTATTATGCTGCAACCACCTCAAATCTCTTCTTGCGTAAGTTTAGAGAGGGTATGGGAAGCAAGAATAATATCATTATGCGCATGGCGTGGAGCGCCTCGTTGTGGGATTCGCGCCGCATAGCCATAGCAAAGTGTATAGCAGATGCGCTCAATGCTCACTTCGAGAGTGATGTCATAAAGAAGTATGCGGCAGACTTGAAGGTTAAGAAGTGCGGCTATTAGAGCCGTGTAGTATAAAATAAGGCGACAATGATGTTAGGGGTGTTCAATATTTTGGACACCCCTACATTGTTCCCATGTAGCCTCTTTTTGGTATCTTGAACCATTTTATTTTGTTAGAAATAGACTTTTTTTATATCTTTGTATATTTGATGAATATCATTTATCACAAATAGGGTAGATATATGAAGATTGCAGTAGCAGGTACGGGATATGTAGGTCTCTCTGTTGCGACACTTTTGGCGCAGCATAATGAGGTTGTGGCGGTAGATGTTGTGGCAGAGAAGGTCGATAGTATCAACAAGCGTATTTCACCCATTCAAGATGACTATATAGAGCGCTATTTCGCAGAAAAGGAGCTGAATCTGCGTGCCACGTTAGATGCACGTGAGGCATACCTAGATGCTAAATATGTAATCGTGGCAACGCCTACAAATTATGACCCTCAACTCAACTTCTTCGATACACATCACATCGAGGATGTTATAGATATGGTGCTGGAGGTAAACCCCGAGGCTACGATAATCATTAAGAGTACCGTACCTGTGGGATATTGCCGTAGTCTGTATGTGAGGTATGCTGCTAGGGGCGTGGAGCGTCTTAACCTGCTCTTTGTGCCAGAATTTTTGCGAGAGTCCATGGCGCTATACGACAACCTCTACCCCTCGCGTATCATCATAGGCTGCCCCAAGCAGATAGATGGCAAGGAGTATGACGAGGAGAATATCGCCATCGCAAGACTTGCCGATAGCTCTAGACTAGATGCCGATGCACGTCACTTTGCCTCGTTGCTCGAGGAGGGTGCCGTAAAGGAGGATATTCCTATGTTGTATATGGGTACGAAGGAGGCGGAGGCTGTGAAGCTCTTTGCTAATACATATCTGGCGTTGCGCGTCAGCTACTTCAATGAGCTAGATACCTATGCCGAGATGAAGGGCCTCGACTCACAGGCTATAATAGAGGGCGTAGGCCTAGATCCCCGTATTGGCATGCACTATAACAACCCTTCGTTTGGATATGGTGGCTACTGCCTACCAAAGGATGCGAAGCAGCTTTTGGCTAACTATGCCGATGTGCCGCAAAATATGATGACGGCCATTGTCGAGAGCAACCGTACGCGTAAGGATTATATCGCCGACCAGGTGTTGCGCAAGGCGGGATACTATGTTGGCTCTAGCATGTGGGATGCTTCGAAGGAGCGAGAGGTGACAGTCGGCGTATATCGACTTACGATGAAGAGTAACTCGGATAACTTTCGCCACTCCTCTATCCAGGGTGTTATGAAGCGCATCAAGGCAAAGGGCGCAAGGATAGTTATCTACGAGCCTACGTTGGAGTCGGGTACGCTATTCTTTGGCTCGGAGGTGACAAACGACCTAAATCGTTTTAAGCGCGACAGTGATGTGATAATCACAAATCGCTATCATGCTGATTTAGATGATGTTGGCGAAAAGGTATATACGCGCGACCTCTTTAGAAGAGACTAAAACTACTGAAACTACAAACCAAACTTAAGAGAAACTATGAGTAAGATTAAGTCGGCGTTAGAGAATATACTCTATAATAGGAATATTACAAGAGTGCGATTTCGTTATGCAGACAAAGATTTGCAGATGAAGGCTTCGCACCGTGCCTTTAAGAAGTGTAGCCCCGAGCAAAAGGAGAGAATCAGGGCTTTTTGGTCGAAGTATGGTGTAAAGAGCCAGGATTTGGGTTGGTTTGACTATTATAACACGGTAGTTCCAAATTGCGAAAACTTGGAGCTATATGCTCCCCATGGCCTATATTTCGCACGTGTAGATGCCGCTCTGACGGTGCCTTATGCTGCAAAAACTCTTGATGACAAGAACTACTATGACCTATTGTTTCACGATATACATCAGCCAAAGACTATTTGTAGAGTTGAGGATGGTGTGCTACTAGATGGCAACTATCAGCTTATTACGCGTGACGAGGCTGTTAAGTTGTGCCAGGCGGCAGGTTATGTTATCATCAAGCCATCTGTAAACTCGTGTGGTGGCGATGGAATAAAGTTCTGGAAGAGTGGTGAGGATAGTGTTGAGGCTCTAGTGGATATCCTAAATGCCAATAGACGATATATCGTATCGGAGGTGGTGTCGCAGAGTAGGGAGATTAGCAGGGTTCACGCCTCTTCGTTGAACACTATCCGCATCATGAGCCTTATGTATAATAATAAGGTCTATATTCTCTCCTCTATATTGCGCATGGGTGTTGGTGGTGCGAAGGTGGACAATGCCACTGCAGGAGGTATCTTCTGTGGTATAAATGGTGATGGTACGCTAAAGGATGTTGCATATAACACCCTTGGTGATATCTTCTATGAACATCCCCAAACAGGCCCATTTAATCAGTTCCATATCCCCAATTTCGGGAAGTGTAAGGAGCTTATAGAGCGTTGTGCGCCACGACTATCGCGCATATCGAGATTATGTAGTTGGGATATATGTCTCGATGAGAATGACGAGCCGATGTTGATTGAGGCCAACCTTACGTTTGGTGGCATTGAGATTCATCAAGTGACAAATGGCCCAATATTTGGCGATATGACAGAAGAGGTGTTGGACTCAATTTTTAAAGCATAACCTAGGATGAAGAGCCTTGTTCCAATGACACCAATAGAGAGGTTTTTCTATCTGCTCAAGTTGCGATTGAAGAACCTGTATAAACTCTTTTTTACCACCAAGTTTATTCGTGGGGAGTCATATTTCCCTGAATATCGCAAAGATAGAAAGAGTAAGCTACGTATGATATGTGACCAGTTTGTCAATATCATCAAGCATGCAGAGCCTAATAACTACTATTTCCTCTATGGCCTAGATATAAAGCATAGGGAGGATAACTATGTGGATTATTCGGAGTTTATGTATTATCGCGAGAGGCTCAACAACCCATTTAGCCCCAAGTCTACGGTAGGCATTTTGAGGAATAAGTTCTTCTTTGGTATCGTGGCCGAGACGCTGGGAATATCTGTTCCCGAGAATGTTGGCATAATAAGCGGTAGTGAGATATTTATCCTTAAGGATAAGTCATCCGTAGCTCTAACGGGTTATCTGCAGGGCATCGAGAGTGGCGATTTCTTTGTTAAGGATATTGATGGTGAGTGTGGTGATGGTGTCTATCACCTTGTGATATCGGATGGCTCTGTAACGGTTGATGGCAAGCGCTCTACGTGTGAGGAGTTGTGCAACAAGATACTTGGACAAGGAACATATCTCATGCAGAGGACCATCGTGCAGCATAGGGCTATCAGCAACATATTTTCGAAGTCTATCAACACCATACGTGTAGAGACCGTGCGAAATATCCAGAGTGGCGAGATAGAGTTCTTACCGCCATTGTTGAGGGTTGGTACGGGTGACAATAATGTTGATAATTGGGCTGCTGGAGGCCTCGCCATAGGTATCGATTTGGAGAAATATAGCCTCGCGAAGTATGGCTTTTATAAGCCTAAATATGGCACAAAGGCTACCCATCATCCCAATACAGGCGTGGAGTTTGATGGCTATGAGATTCCATATATGATGGAGAGCCTTGAGACCGTAAAGCGCTTTCATAACTACTTTAAGGATATACACTCCATAGGTTGGGATATTGCAATTACGGAGGATGGCCCTGTTATTATTGAGGGTAATGATAATTGGGAGATAAGCCTTGTGCAGATATGTTCGCATGGCCTACAGGGTGAGTTCGATAGCTATTTCAAGGGGGTAAAACACTAGTATTGAGCTTTGGCATGTGATTTGATGTGGTGTAGTAAGTTTCGGCACCCTTAATCACATGATATGAGTAGAGATACCCGCAGCAGCGTTGCTAGTGGCACACTATGGAGTGCTATTGATAGGTTTGGTGTAGTCCTACTACAATTTGTTGTAAACCTGATGTTGGCTAGGTTGCTGATGCCTAGCGACTTTGGGCTTGTGGGGATGATACTTATTTTTGTGGCATTGTCACAGACCCTTGTTGATGGTGGCTTTGGAGTGGCCTTAATACATAAGGTAGATGCCTCTTCGGTCGATTACTCTACGATATTTTTTTGGAATATTCTCTTTGCTATAACACTTTATGTAGGTGTTTTTATCTCTGCACATTGGGTCTCGGAGTTCTTCCGTATAGAGCTTCTCGAGACCCTTTTGCCTATTTTAGGCACTGTTATTATCATCAACTCTCTGACCATAGTCCAGCGAGCTATACTTCGTAAGAGTCTCAATTTTAGGGCTATCGCCATCGCCGATATCCTCTCCTATGGTGGCTCTGCCGTTGTTGCTGTTGTTATGGCCAGCGTAGGGTGTGGCGTGTGGAGCTTTGTGGGTATGTATCTCTCCAATGCGCTATTGTCGGTGTTGTTGTTTTGGAGCCTCTCTTCGTGGCGACCCACTCCTCAATTCTCATTCATAACTCTTTGGCAGTTGCTCTCCTATGGTGGTTTTCTTCTTGTTGCCAGCATAATGCAGGATCTCTGTACACATATCCAGGGTGTGGTCATAGGTCGTAGATTCTCGGCTCTGGAGATGGGCCTTTATGCCCAGGCAAAGAAGATGGACGAGGTGGCTAGTATGACCGTGCCAGCGGTGTTGTGTCAGGTGCTATTTCCGATATACTCCCAGCTGCAGAGCGATAAAAGGAGGTTGTGTAGTATGCTTGGGCGCAATATTCGTATGGTTGCCTTTGTCATATTTCCGCTTATGATGATGCTTATTATTGTAGCAGAGCCGTTATTTATATGGTTGTATGGCGAGCAGTGGGTAGGTGCGGTCTTCTATTTTCAGATTCTATGTATTGGGGGCTTCTTCTCGGCACTCTATAACTTCTCTTACTATGCCGTAGCGGCTGTGGGCCGTAGCAGGGAACTTTTTCTCTGGGGATGCTACAAATGGGGTATGCTTCTAATCCTTCTCCTTGTTGGCGCCTCGGTAAGCATGCTTGGGGTTCTTGTGGCTATGGTGGTTAGTAATGTCAATATCTGGCTTACTAATTCATTATTATCACAACGCTATATAGGTTATCGTGTGGCGCAGCAATGTAGAGATGTGGCGCCAGCACTCGCCATCTCGATTATTAGTGGAGGTATGATGTTTGGCCTATATAGATATCTGACACTTCATTGGGTGGTCTGCTGTTTGCTATTTATGCTGTTTTATGTTGGCGTGGCGTGGATGTGTGGATGCTCTGTGCTACGTGATATTCGCAATTTTATAGTTTCATATAAACGCATATAATGATGATAGATGAGGAGCTGCAGCGCGAGCTTCGTGAGCGCTTTAATCCCGATGGCTCGCTGCTTCGTAGGGAGCAGCTGCGGATGTTGGATATCTTGCGCTATATAGACAATGTTTGCCGTGAGAACGATATTCGTTATTGGTTAAGCTCGGGGACGTTGCTCGGCGCTGTGCGACATGGGGGCTTTATTCCTTGGGACGATGACCTTGATATAGAGATGCTTAAGGAGGATTACGATAGGTTTGTGGCGCTCTTCCCCAGTAGTGCAGATTATGTGTTGCAGAGGTGTGAGAGTGATAGGTTTTACCTGTTGCCTTTTGCTAAAGTGCGAGATAGGCATACGCTCCTGTGTGAGTGTAGCAACAATAGCAGATATAGGCACCGAGGGCTATTTGTAGATGTCTTTTGTCTAGAGCAGTCACCGCGCTTTGCTTATGTAGCCTTTGGTGCGATGCTGTACCCCCTCATCAAGTTGCAGAGGATGGAGGATGGGAGAATCTCTAGGGGCGTGATATTTGCAGGTAAAACTCTCTACTATGGTTTGGTCTCCCTGCTACGGCCACTACTCCGTATGTTGCCCCATAAGAGCCTAAATCACCTCTACGGCTGTGGCCCAAGGTGGGGAAGTAGAGATATGAAGAGCCTTTTGCCGTTGTCGAGTGTGACATTTGAGGGTTATGAGTTCCCGGCCCCCAATGATACAGATGCCTATCTTCGCAAGATGTTTGGTAGCTACGACACCCTGCCAAACCTCGACACCCTGCGCATACATAGCTCCGACTGTATATTTTAAACCCCTTGTGATGCGCTTTGTACTCTTTATACTATCGCCATTTCTGACCTTTGTCTACTCCTGCTTCGATATCCAAAAGCGTAGCAGTCAGGTTATTTTTGTCCTTTTCTTTGCGCTCTTTGGCTACTGTCATAACTTTGAGGATGTTCGCGCAGATAGCTATCGTAAGAGTGTGTCATTTACGCAGTATGGAGTGCAGGATGTGGAGCTTATTATTGATGACTATCGACATGGCGATATCAAGGATATATACGAGTCGCTACTCTTTAGCCTTGTGAAGCGCTTTACCCGTAACCCTCATCTGTTGATGATGGTTGTAGGACTCTTCGGGGGACTCTTTTATATGCTTGTTGTCAGACGTTTTGCGCAGGATAAGAGGATGAGATATAGTCTCCCTATGGTTATTCTTATGGCGTTTATGGTTATGGAGTCCAACATTCCACTGTTGGGTGGTATTCGTAACTTCTCAGCCTTCCCACTCTTCGTATACTCTCTAATCCGCGTGATGATAGATGGTCGCAAGTGGTGGGTTGTTGGCCTGATGCTCACCCCATTGATACATTTTGGATATATCATCGCCGTTGCAGCAACCATGGTGATATGGGTGTTCAAGATTCCTAGTCGCCTTCTTCACTATATGGCTGTTTTGGCGTGCATCACCTCTATATTCTTGGATACATCCTCCTATGCAGGCGCTGTAGGCCTCTTTGTTGATGCTGTAGATAATGATTCGGTTGCAAGCCGTGTCAGTAACTATGGCTCGCAGGATACGGATATCCATTTCAATAGGTCACTCACCACGCAGCTTACGCGCCTTAATAACCAGATTAGCGCACTCTTTATATCTATATTCCTGATATATGTGCGATATAATCGCTTCACGCTGAAGGTTACCGATTATACAGATAGGATATATCGTCTTCTCCTCTACTATCTATTTTTTAGTTTTTCGTTAATCTCATTTTCGGTTGTTGGCCAGCGCTTTGTATATATAGCCATGGTGCTGCTATATCTCTATATGTTTAACATCTATCAGGATAATAGCTCATCTGCCATTCGGGGGTTTATCTCTCTGATGCCTATGGTATACATGTTGCATATCGCCTGGACGATATATAATTGCTATAGCGTAACAGGTGGCGCAATCTATTATATGCCTCTGCCACTACTATTGTTATAATCATTATGAAACAAAAATTGTATCGTCTTACGACTATCTCTTGCTCGTTTAAGGAGCTGCTTAAGGGGCAGCTAGAGTATATGAATAACCACTATGATGTCACCGCCGTTGCTGCCGACACAGGCACCCTTGCCGAGGTGGGGGAGGTTGAGGGCGTTAGAATTGTCGATGTGCCTATGGCACGTGAGATAGCCTTGTGGCGCGACATAAAGTCGTTGGTTGCCCTATACCGTCTCTTTCGCCAGGAGCACCCCTATATTGTTCATGCAAATACCCCGAAGGCGAGCCTCCTGGGTATGGTTGCCGCATGGCTTGCCCGTGTCCCCAACAGGGTATATACCGTTACGGGATTGCGCTTTGAGACAACATCGGGTCTTTTGCGCTTTGTGCTGAAGAGCATGGAGCGTGTAACCTGCATGTGTGCTACGCGTGTAATCCCCGAGGGTGATGGCGTGAAGGCCACCTTGCGGCGTGAGGCAATCACACGTAAACCCCTTCAGAAGATTCTAAATGGTAATATAAATGGTGTAAACCTTGCCTATTACGACCGCACCACGGAGGTTATGGCAGAGGCCGAGAGCATGAAATCCGCGAAGCTAACCTTTATCTTTGTGGGACGCATAGTGCGCGACAAGGGTGTTAATGAGCTTGTTGAGGCCTTTGATAGGCTCTCGGCGCTATATGGGGATGTGCGCCTTATGATTGTAGGACGCTTCGAGGATAGGCTAGACCCCATCTCCTCTGTCGCTAGAGAGACCATAGAACGTAATAAAGATATTGTTTTAGCTGGTTATCAGCACGATGTGCGCCCTTACCTCGCCGCCTCGGATATTCTTGTTCTGCCTAGCTATCGCGAGGGATTTCCTAATGTGGTTATTCAGGCAGGTGCCATGGGCCTCCCATCTATCGTCACGGATATTAGTGGCAGCAACGAGATAATTGTAGATGGAGTGAATGGCCTTGTAGTGCCAAAGAGGAGTGTAGATAGGCTCTATGAAGCTATGGTTGCAGTTGTTGAGGATAGGGAGATGTTGGGGAGGTTATCCTCTGTTGCTCGCACCATGGTCGCCACGCGCTATGCGCAGCACGATGTGTGGCGAGCAACACTTCAAATGTATAATGCGCTGTAAGGGGCAGAATAAAACAAAAAAACGGAAGATTGCTCTTCCGTTTTTCAGTGCCCAGGACAAGACTCGAACTTGCACGAGCTTGCGCTCACTACCCCCTCAAAGTAGCGTGTCTACCAATTTCACCACCTGGGCTTTGAGATTTGGGTGTGCAAATGTACTAACTATTTTTTAATCTGCAAATTTTTTTGATAAAAAGTTTAAATAAAAAATAAGACTCATAAGCTAACACATTGCTTATGAGTCTTTTATATATGAGATGTTTTTTATCTCTTATAGACCAAACTCCTGCTTTAGGCGGTCTACCTCGTCAAGTTTCTCCCATGAGAAGAACTCTACCTCCTTGGCAAACTCCTTGCCATCCTTGCCAATGAAGCGTACTAGCTCGGTGTATGGACGGCGACCAAAGTGGCCATAAGATGCTGTAGCCTCAAAGATAGGGTAGTTTAGGCCGAAGCGCGATACGATAGCCGCAGGGCGAAGGTCAAACATAGAGCCAATCTTCTGTGCAATCTCGCCATCGCTCATCGCCACGTTTGCTGTGCCGTAGGTATCTACATAGATAGATAGTGGCTGGGCGATACCAATAGCGTAGCTGACCTGTACCAAGACCTCACGTGCTATGCCTGCAGCGACCATATTCTTTGCGATGTGACGTGCTGCGTATGCTGCCGAGCGATCCACCTTCGAAGAGTCCTTGCCCGAGAAGGCACCGCCACCATGAGCGCCACGACCGCCGTAGGTATCAACGATAATCTTGCGGCCTGTAAGACCTGTGTCGCCATGAGGGCCACCAATCACAAACTTACCTGTAGGGTTTACGTGAAGGATGTAGTCATCGTTAATAAGCTCTGCAAGCTTGTCGTTAGCACGCTCTAGGCGAGCCTTGACACGTGGGATAAGGATGTTGCGAACATCGTCAGCGATGATACGCTGCATCTCGCGCTCTGCCTCTTTCTCCGAGCGGGTGTGTGTTGGCAGGATGAACTCATCGTGCTGCGTAGATACAACGATGGTATGTACACGCTGTGGACGACGGTCATCGCCATATTCGATAGTCACCTGGCTCTTGGCATCAGGACGAAGGTAGCGCATAACCTCACCCTCGCGGCGGATAACGGCCAACTCTTTGAGAATTACGTGCGAAAGGATGAGTGTTGCAGGCATAAACTCGCGAGTCTCCTCCACGGCGTAGCCAAACATAATACCCTGATCTCCAGCACCCTGATCCTCGCCATCGGTGCGCTCTACACCTTGGTTAATATCCTTCGACTGCTCGTGAATAGCAGAGAGAATACCACACGATGCAGCATCAAACTGATACTCGCTACGGTTGTAGCCGATGCGGTCAATAACGCGGCGAGCAACACCCTGGATATCTACATATCCCTCCGAGCGAACCTCGCCCGATACAACAACAAGACCTGTAGTACAGAGAGTCTCGCATGCAACCTTTGAGTTTACATCATGACGAAGGAACTCATCGAGGATGGCGTCCGAAATCTGATCTGACACCTTATCTGGATGTCCCTCCGATACTGACTCTGAAGTAAATAGAAAAGCCATAATTTTATAATGTTTTTAGTTATACTCCTAATCCTTACATAATAACTTATGTATGGGTTGAAATATTGTATGGCTAGGATTGGCTGTCGCTAAAAAGATTGCTAGGTAGGCAACGCCAGAGATGTTGTGCCGCTTTAGCATTTTTTTATTGTGGTTGCAATCAGTCCAAATCCCTCCACATCTTATTTCGGCTGCAAAGGTAATAAATTTTTAACATAGACAACCCAAAGCGCAGAATTATTTTCTTATAACGCTATAAGCAAAAGTTATATTTAGGGCTAATTATTTGGTTTTTAAGATATTTTTACCTATCTTTACGGAGCAAACAGTTATTAATCAACAAAAATAAATTAGTTATGAAGAAGTTTTTATTTGCTTTAGTAGCCGCAGTTGCACTACTATTTGCTTACTCTTGTGACAAGGAGGATAAGGAAAATGCTAAAGGTGATAGCTCAATAGTTGGTACTTGGGAGTATGAGGGGGTTGATTACTATGACGAAGAGTATTATATTGCTATAACATTTAAGAGCAATGGTCGAGGTGTATGGAAGGAGTATATCTACGATGGATATGACGACTATAGTGAAGTGTATGGCTTTGAGTATGATTATAGCGACAACTATCTCGAGATATTTTTTGACGATGGAGAGTATGAAGCGTTTGAATGTGTAATCAAGGGAAATAGGATGATTATAGATGATGAATTGGTGCTATATAGAAGGTAGCTTGATATCTTTCTATGGTGGAGTAGGGGTCTGTCGCTTTAAGTGACAGACCCTTTCGTTTGTCAAAACCGCATCTTTTATGAGCCTCCAGCGAGGTCTATTGCCCATTATACAATCCTTATCGGATTATTATTGCTCTAAAATTTTGCTACTTATATAAATTGTAGTACATTTGTATCGGAGAAATAGTGAGAAACTGAAAGTATATAATCTAATAACAAATATTAATTAACTAAAACAACAAATCTATGAGAACAATGAAATGGTTGATGGTCGCATTGATGACCATGACCCTCTCTCTAGTGGCTTGCGAGAAGGATAAGGTGGAGCCACAGCCAGAGCCAACTCCTACACCAGAGCCAGAACCACAGCCCAACCCAACAGAGCTAACATTCGAGCTTCAGGTGGTGGATACTACAAAGACCGAGGCTATTATCAACGTAACACCTTCAGACCTCGAGGCAGACTACCTTGTACTTGCTCTCGATGCTAAAACTGTAGACTCTTACGACAATGATGCCGAGGTAATCGCAAAGATTTATGCAGATGTAGAGTCTTATGCCGAGGCTAATGACACTACATTGGAGGAGTATTTGGCACCAAAGGTTAAGAGTGGTCTACTTGAGAACCACAAGGTGGAGAACCTCAACGTGGCAACAAGCTACTATATCCTTGTCTTTGGCGTGGATGTTGAGGCGGAGTTTGCCACTACATCAAAGTTGTTTAAGCAGGAGTTTACCACAGAGGCTTCACAGCAGTCGTCATGTACTTTCGACCTTAAGGCTGTTGTAAACTCTACAAATGTTGCTATCACCGTTAAGCCTTCTGATAACAACCAGTTGTGGCATATCGTAAACACCACAGTTGAGGAGTATCAGAGCTACACAAGCGAGGATGGTGAGTATGGCTGGACAAAGGATGAGTTCTTCCAGAACTACCTAAATACCGAGATATCTACACTTAAGGAGCAGGGCCTCACAAACGATGAGATTAATGTTAAGCTCTTCCACAAGGGTATGCGTACACTCAACGACTCGGGTCTTGTTGAGAAGTCAAAGTATGTTGTCTTTGCTGCAGCTGTAGATTATGCTAACGGTGAGGCTAGCGTTACCTCTGCATTGAAGGAGCTTCGCTATAACTCTGGCGAGGCAGCGCAGAGCAACCTTACATTCGATATCGATGTATTTAATATCGAGCATTACTCTGCCGAGGTGCGTATCACACCTTCAGATCCTAATGCCGAGTACTTCTATCATGTTGGATATATCAACCAGCAGAAGAAGAATATGAAGCCTGTGGAGATTGCCGAGATGGCAGTTACAGAGGGTATCTACTACTGGGAGAACTACACAGAGCTTAAGCATAAGGATCCTGTGACAGGCGTTGTAGAGCTTACTGGCGACAACAAGCTAGAGCTTAACATTGCCGAGACAGAGTACTATATCGTAGCATTTAGCTATGATTTGAATCCTGCTTATGGCACTATTGATGAGGAGACTGGTGAGTACGACACCAACCCTGGTACTATCACCTCTGCACCTGTATATGTGTCATTCATGACTGCAGAGCAGGGTGATCCTATGACCGCAGAGTTTACATTTAGCGCTTCGGATGTAGGTCCATACGATTTCTACTTGGAGATCAATGCCGAGGATCCTACTATCTACTATCAGCCAGGTATCGCCTACGCCGAGAACTTCGACCCAGAGGCGGCTATCAGCGCATCAAGCGCAAACCTCAAGATGCTTATGGAGATGTGTATGACAGGTCAGAGCCCTAGCCTTACCATCCACGAGGCTTTGGAGGAGAAGCTTACAGGCTACTATCGTAATGGTAGCGGTAAGTACTACATCGCAAACCTTGAGCCTAACCGCAACTATATCGGCTATGTTTTGGCTATTAATGCCAAGACTGGTGAGTTTGCACGTTGCGTATATAGCGATGTTATCGCAACAACAACAAATGTTGGTAGCGTGACTCCTTCTGTAGAGCTTCTTGGTGTCTACAATGGCGATGATGAGTATGGTGAGATTTTTGGCGATAAGGAGATGACAGCTGGTCGTCCTATCATCGCTGTAAAGTATAATAACATCGATGATGCTTCAGCGGTATACACTGCTCTCTCTACAGACCCTGCCGTAGATGTAGCTGCCCTTGCAGCTCGCTATGTGATCTCGGAGTTCCGTGGCGTATGGCAGCCTATCTTCACAATGGATGTACCATACTACTTCTTTGTAGCTGATTGGGATGTTGAGCAGACAGTAGTATCTTATGCACAGGATGCTAATGGCCACGAGGGCGGCGTTGGTATTTTGGGTGTTAAGCCAGTAAGCTCTGGTGATATTGAGGAGCTTAAGGGTTATGTTCAGGAGGTGAACGATGCTACAGCACAGAGCGCTGCAAAGTCATTGGTTATCGCAGAGGATATCGCCGAGCCATCTATGGAGTGCATCTGGAGCGAGGCTGTAGGCGCACCACGTGCTGCCGAGGTTACCTACCACGCTGTGGAGCCTCTCCAGAACGTAGTATCTGACTTGGTTGATGTTCGCGTAGTTAAGAGCTTCCGCCTATAATATCTACTATTTAACATTTGGAGACCTTCAAAGCGCACTTTGAAGGTCTCCAATTTTGTTGGGGATAACCTTAATTTTTGTTACTGCGCTTTTGTTATTTGAAAAAGAGCTAGTATATTTGTATTAGCAATGCACTATGTTGCTGAAAATGATTATCTAACTACAAACAATTATGAAAAAACTACTATTACTATTAATCGCCCCTATGATGTTGCTCTCTTATGGCTGTGATAAGGAGAAGTTTATCGATGCTATGAAGACCGCTGTTACCTATGAGCAGATTTTAGGAACATGGGAGGGTACGGGCATCTATTATGATGGCGATTGGATTGACCCTACAAGCAACATCTTGTTTAGCGACCTACGTTTCACAATCACCTTCTACGATGATGGTAGATACTATGGCTCTGGATTCTTTGGCACAGGCTATGGTACCTATACGTTGAAGGGTAATAAGATATATACCTACGTCAATGGTGATCCCTACCTAAACTATACCATCGACCTTATTGTCGGTGACTGGGCAGAGCTTACTATGCACGATAAATCGGGCAATAGCCTCCGTATTCGTGTAACAAAGATGTAGTCGCAAAGGGTGTTACTCGCATGATTAGTCTTGTTAAACGATTTGCTATCGCTGCTGTAGCCCCTCTGTTGCTTACTCTCGGGGGATGTAGCGAGAAGGAGGGGTCGCTCTTCGATGTTTATGATGGTGAGATAACCATCAATGGCATAACATATCCTACCTCAACCTTTATAGGTAAGTCTGGTGGGTGGGATAACGCCGAGGGGTATGGCAACTTCTCGGTTACTGCCGTAGAAAGAAGTGGTGGTGCTAACAGCTGTTGGTATTATGACTTTGGGTTTGTCTCTAGCACTCCTCCTAGAGAGGGCGATGACCTCGTGAAGAAGGAGCTGTGCTTCTACTGTGATGATACCTTCCCATCTACGGTGTATAAGAGCGTGAGTGGCAAGGTTAAGGTTGTGGATATAAGCAAAAAGGACTATACTATGGTTGTCGATTTCCAGAACCTGAGGATGAGGTCCGATGAAGGAGATATCTACACCTTCGATGGCAAGGTAACGGTATATTTCGAGGAGTATTAGACTTTTATCTATCTGGGAATTTAGGGAATTTAGGGAGTTTAGGGAGTTTAGGGAATTTATCCCTAGCCTCTTTAAACTCCCTAAATTCCCTAACTATTCTGTGGAGGGTCTCTTTGTAATTAGAAAAGAAATTACTATATTTGTAGTGACATTGCGGAATACGCAATGATTTAGATGGCATTTAGGGCTATTGCTGACCTTGTAAAACGACCAAATTTACTACACACAAGCAATAGGCACGATGAATGCCCTCGCCGTATGGCGTGGGTTGTGCTTATGTGTGTATGGGTACTTGGTCGTCCCTTCAAGGCGTAAGTGTACCCACGTTTCTCTTTTTTTAGTTAAGCGGTTGTCATATAACGGCAAGACAAAACTACTGTTTAACTTAAATACTTAACAATTATGAAAAGAGAAGATGTGAAAGTCTCAAGAGAAGAGGCTTGTAGTGGTAAGTACAAATCTATATCTCATCTCAATGGGGAGTCTTATGCTACGGTATGGTATGTAGGTGGCGAGATTAATCCCGAGATGACATATACCGATCGCTATTGCAGGTCAAAAGGTTTGGGCAAATATGCTAAATCAAATAGTTCTAAGTCAAGTAGTTCTTCATCTCGTAGAGGCACCGGTTTTGGGGCTGCCGCCGGCGGAGGTATTGTGGGTTTAGTTAAGAACGCAGTTGAAGAGACTCCCGAGGAGAAGGCTGAGCGAGAAAGAGAGGAAAGAGAGGATGAGCGCATACAGGATATTATCGATTACCAGATGAAGCATTTTAAGAAAAATCTTAAAGCCGAGTATCCATTGACCGGTAGCACAGATGAACTCGTTCCGCGAATCAAGGAGTTGATGGCTCAAGCAGAGGAGTACAAGCTTGAGCAGAGCCACCCTGACAAACTGCACTCAAGACTTGCCGAAGCAAAGAAGAAGGCAACAGCTTGGTTGGCATTTAGAATATGCAAACGAGTTAAGAAGCAAGATAAGGAACTCTTCGACAGTCCTGAATTAAAGGCGTTGAGAAGGCGTGCAAGCAGATTAAGTGGACGTACGCTCATCATGGGCGTTGTTATCTTTTATATACTTCTCTTCTTATTTATAGCCATTGTGTGTTCCATTTAGTATTAAGATTTAAACCAATTAAAACAATGTGACCAAAAAAAGAATTAGGCGGGAGCTTCACAGCTGCCGCCTAGTGGTTTATAGAAAACGGTCTGAAAAACTCTTTTTGTTGAGCGAATGCTGTTAGGGAGTTTAGGGAATTTAGGGAGTTTATCCCTAGCCTCTTTAAACTCCCTAAATTCCCTAACTATTCTGTGGAGGGTCTCTTTGTAATTAGAAAAGAAATTACTATATTTGTAGTAACATTGCGGACTATGCAGTGTTTATAGATGGCGTTTCCAATAAGCCCGAAAAGCCCTTAAGAGAGTAGGTGTAATATTAATAATGAATGAAAATATGAAAAAGTTTTTATTATGTGCGTTAATCGCAATTATAGGATGTTGCTTTATTTTTGCATGTGAAAATACTGAAGGTAGCAGTTCAGAGAATCCTCCTATACCCAATCCTTCTGAACAGAAAACAATTTCAAAAATAATCGCTAATTATGGCTATTTTGAAGGATATTGTGGGTATTATGATTACACTTTTACATATAATGAACATAATAGAGTTGAACAAATATATGTTGTATATGGTGATGGTGGTAAATACAATCGTTGTATTAGTATAGACTATGATGGTACAACGATTAATATATCTGATTCTCAATCAGATAAGAGGTATTCTGATGCAGTGGCTAATAATTTAGGATATATCACATATTGGGAAAATACTCTCTTTACATATAATCATGAAGGTCAAATCATTAATGATTATTATGAATCTACATCTTCGAGTGAATTTGGTGGAAGTAGAAGCACAATATATGAGTGGAGGAATGATAATATAGAGAGTGTACAATGTAATTTTGGTGATGATAGGCAGTACAATTATAAAGTAAAGTATAATAATAATTATACGAACGCAGTAAACCTAGACTTAAATTGGTTTGTTGATCCAATGAATGAATTTGGATCTGGTAATGTCGATTTTGAATTTGCCACAATAGGCCTTATGGGTAAGCGATGTAAGAACTATATTACAGAGTTGTGTAATGCATCTAAAGATTTTAAGATTATAGGTGTAAGGGCGAGCTATGACTGGACATATGATAGTGATGGATACCCCATAAAGTGTGAGGTGACAGAGTACGCAAGTGGTGAAGAGTATATCTCTACGTATTTATTCATATACAGTGAGTAATCAACTGTTTTGTGTCCTTAATAAATAACTAATATATAGAGAGTATTCACTCATCGTAATGCGTTAAAGTCATACAACCATTGAGTTTGTATTTATAAGTATAAAACAAAAAACAATAGGCGGGAGCTGTGAAGCTCCCGCCTATCCTCTTTACAGAGCAAGTCTGTAAATAAAAACTACTAACCCAATGGTGGTAAACATTAAAAATATTTTATGATTCTATATTAACGTACTTTGTGGAATATAGTATCACCGTATTTGAGTGTATTACCTTCGATATGAAGAGTCATGGCAAAAGATGGATATACATCTTCACCATTTGTAAATACGCCTTCACATCTAATTTGCTTTCCATCAATATACCAATACATATTAGCATAACTGTAATAATCCCCTACATAACAAATTGTTATCCTTTCATATGTTGCTGTACCATTATTGCGCAGTGTTAGATTGTGTGTGGTACTGTTATCAGAAGAGTATACTATTTTGGCTTGCCATTCACCAACATATGATTTCATATTAGAACTCTCTTTTTCG
>JAGBWD010000037.1 GCA_017629985.1 Alistipes sp. | reverse complement strand
GAGATATATCGCATACACCGAGCCAATCGGTGATGGGGATATACACCAAACGCGGACATCTGATTGCGAATCTTCGTTTTGTGTAAAACCGCCAAGTTTTGAAGTGGAAGATTTCGACAATAAAATGTCAACTAATATGTACGGCTCAACGGCCAAAGCCATAAGCCATTACAAAGATATAGAAAATTTTTGAGAAAGCGTGAATTTGTGCGAAAACTCTTCTGCCATATAGAAATCAGCGGTGAGCAAAAAGCCACCGCCGCACGATTATTAGTTGTCTGTTTTGCTAATTCTTCGGTTTAGACCACTGAGCACGGATACGTTTGGGAAGGTCGCTGTACTTCATTCCTACCATCCATACAAGCGTGCGCTGCATTGCCACATAGCCAGCAATCATAATCACAACACCCAAGACAAATCGCAGCAATTTGGATTCTCCGCTTATAAAAATAGGCCGTCTAAAAGACGACCTATATTGTATCTTTACTCTTGTGGTTCGGGAACATCTGGACGAAATTCGAGAATGTCACCCACTTGGCAATCAAGTGCACGACAGATAGCGTCAAGCGTGGAAAAACGTATCGCACGCACTTTTCCTGTTTTGAGCTTCGAGAGATTTACAACCGAAATATCAATGCGCTCCGAGAGTTCCTGCAACGACATTTTGCGTCGTGCGAGCATAACATCTAAATTGGTAACGATCATAACTATACTCTTTTATAGGGTTGCACACTCCTCCTCGTTCAACATACGAGCAATATTCATCAACTCGGCAACGATAAGTAATACCAATGGCACAACTATCGACTCAGTATTCAACACGTATGCGCCACCCAAGCCGTCAGGTTGTAGCGCACCACAAAATTCGCTCGCAACACTACTCTCCAATGCTCCAATATTCGACATAATCAAGCTACGGACGCAGTAGGCCACAGCCATCACGCGGAGCATAACGACCGATGCACGAGTAAAAAATTCGCCTGTGCGGAAGCCGCGAATCGCCTGATATACTACAGCCAAGATCAAGCCGATAAGGGTGATTGTTGCGACCATCAAAACATAGAGCAGCGCCATGCGCACATCAGCCATCGTAGAGTCTACTTTGAAGTCGCCCTCGGTAGCGTAGATTATATATTGTGATGGTTCAACAACAATCGCAGGCTCGTCGGCAGTAGCCTCGCGGATAACGGTAGGAGCATAGAAACTCTGCTTGCCCTCGTCGAGCATATAACTCGGACGACTAACATTCATTGTGCCGACCAACGTAATGTTATTAGTCGAACGCCAATCCTCGTCTAAAACAACTCGCACGACAGAAAGTACCAAATCGGGTAGGAACAACAAGCACACTAAAACAAAGATTACAACGACACGTCGTTGGGTTGATTTTGTGATTTTCATAACATAACGATTTTAATGGTTATAGTATTATTTCATTAATAAATTATCGTTTATCGTTATGCAAAGGTGGCGACAATTTTTTATTATGCAAACTTTTTCGTTAATTTTTTAATGTTAGTCGTTAATTTCAATAAGAATGTAAACCTCTTTGTTAAACGTCATCTTTGAGAAGATGTACGGCAGAAACACTTGTAACACTCAATGTATCAAATCCATACACAAACAAAGACGAAACGATTTTGCAAACAAAACCGTTTATTGCTTTTCTGAACAGAAATTCAGGAATAAAACGAGGACAACCACACAATACCTATAATATCATCATAACCGATACCAAGCAGAGGCAACCCCTCTGCTTTTTTTTGTGTCGTTGTCCAACCTTTTCGGGCGCAAGGCCCTACTCTTTCAATGAAGTGACCACAATCGCACAGATATAAACTTATGTTAAACCAATAAAACCAAGAACTATGGAAGTATTAACAATCGAACACAGCGCTTTTCAGCAGTTGATTAGCAAAATTGATGCAATGGATGAGTTCATTCGCAAAGCCAAGTTAGAGCAGCAAAGTTCCCTCGACGACGATTGGGTCGATGGGCAGGCGGTATGCGAGTATCTCTGCATCTGCGACAAAACCTTGCAACGCCTATGCAGTGCCGGCAAAATCACTTACAGCACCATTGGCAACAAGTATTACTACCAGATTGCCGAGATCAAGCGCTGCCTGAAGGCGCACATCATCAAGAGCAGCGACGAGATGCTCGATGATCTGATTCAGCGTAGCGGATACAACCCGAGAAAGTAAGGGGTGTCAAATTACAAAGCCCATTTCGATGACAAAATCAAGGTGAGTTTTGCTTTGATGAATAAAGTAATTTTCTTATCTTTGCTACAAATTAGCATTATTTCACTGGTTAAAGTATGGTAGAGTGGAGGTGGGACCAAGGTCGAGTATTATATTTCCAATATGATGTATTGCGGGAAATTGCCAAAGTCCTAGTAAAATTTGATGGCAAAAATATAAATGATGACTCTGTAAATAAAGATTTGAGAACTGCGTTAGAGAATAATGTAGGTCTTCCGTTTGCGCCGTCTAATTATAAGGTAAACCGCAATTATTCAAGAGTATTCCAATGTGCTATGTTAGCCCGACATGATGGTCGCTCTTTGTTCGTTTCAGACATTTGTCGACAAATTGCTACTGGCGTCGAGAGTGTGTCATGTGATGAATATTTTAGAGAAATTGTCCAGAGGTTTCGCTTCCCATTTCCTGCTTTTCAGGAGTATAATACTACGGATGAGAATATTTTCCCTTTTTGCGCAATTATAAAAATGCTAATCGCCAAATATCAATTAGGAGAAGAACCGAGATTAGATTTGGAGATGATATGTCGTTTTATTATTGGTAATAATTGCACGGGATTAGAAGATATTGATTTTTACAAAACATTAAAGCCTACAGGATATATAGCAACATCTGATTCTATGCGCCAATTAAGAGAGATGGTTGCATTTATTAGTCAGTTGAGTTTTATTAAGGTTTTTAATCATTCTATATATTTAGACATTTTAGATGATTCCGAGATAGCATATATTAAGAATGCCTATTTAAAACCAATTACTACACAACGACTAAGTGATCCTTTTGAGGAATTTAGACAAATTACTCACTTGGTAAAAATATCTAGATCCGGGCCAAATGACGATGTCAAAAGAGGCAACACACTGATAATTAACCCTTCTGATATCGAATTTACAGAAGGAAAGAAGTCTAGGGTCCAACATTTGAAGATTGAGCGTAGTCCACTTTTGAGAAAATATTATGTATCTCTTCATCCTGAACCAATTTGTTCAGCTTGTGAAGAGCATATGAACATGAAATATCCGTGGGCTGGATATATGTTAGATTTACATCATTTGCTGCCTTTGGCATCGATGATTAAAATCTCTATTATGGGGACATCCTTGGACGATATTGTAGGGTTATGCCCATCATGCCATCGAGCAATACATTCATACTATAGAAAATGGCTAAAATCTAATAATAGAGAAGATTTTAATGACAAAAAAGAAGCTATGGCTGTATATATTGAAGCTGTAAAAGAAATTTCATAATGAAAAAACTAACGATTGATAAACAAAATAGCATTATTGAACAGGCTATCAAAGAAAATAAAAAATTGTCTGCTATTTTAAGTGAGTCGGACCTGACATATGATGATTTAATGTATTCCAATGATTCAATAGATGTGTCATCTGCAACGTTTGCCCCTATTGATTTAATGGATAATTTACCTATATCGAGCGATGCTATTCCTGCTGTTAGTTTTTTCTCTGGAGCAGGAGGCCTAGATATTGGATTTAAGAGTGCAGGTTTTAATAACATTATTGCTATTGAACATACTGAGCTATTTTGCAACACATTAAGACACAACAATCCGAAGCAGATAGTGTTAGGACCACCATATTGCACGGGTGATGTTAGTAATAGAGAAGAAATTTCTGATTTGCTTCTCAAACATGGAGTAAATGAATATTTTAATGGCGTCTTTCACGGAGGACCTCCGTGTCAATCATTTAGCATTGCCGCCAATCAACGTTTCAATAAAGATGGAGAACATTTCAAACGGACAGGCTTTGAGGACGAAGAAAAGGGCATGTTAATCTTTGATTATATTTGGTACATTAAGAAGTTTAAACCATTAGCTTTTTTGATTGAAAATGTTGCTGGAATTTTGGAGTGTGATCCAGACGGAAAGATTTCAAAGGCGCTACAAGAACTTAAAAACATAGGTTATACTATCCCGGAGCCTCAAGTTTTAGATGCTGCATATTATGGGGTGCCACAACATAGACGAAGATGGATTGTTTTGGGTATAAGGGGTAATTCTACTATTGAATATCCTTCCCCTGACAATTCTGTAACTCCTTGTGGATATGTGTTTACACGACCACTAGCAAATGTTAAAAATCATATAACAAGACAACATAACGCAGAATCAATAATGCGATATTGCAAATTAAAGATTGGAGAACGCGATAAACTCGGTCGAGTGGATCGATTAAATCCTTATGAGCCGTCAAAAACAGTAATAGCGGGAGGAGTAAAAGGTGGTGGACGATCTCACTTACATCCATTTATACCTAGAACAATATCTGTGAGAGAATGTGCTAGATTACAAACATTCCCTGATTCATATGAGTTTACAGGAACGTATGCTAGGCAGTTTACGCAGGTAGGAAACGCCGTTCCCCCTATGTTAGCATATAAAATAGCTCTTCAAATAAAAAAAGCGATACAGTCACTAAAATAGAAAATTTTACTATCTTTGCATAAGTAATTACAGTACAGAAATTTAAGGTGGACACAGTACGGCAATTCCCGTACCTGAAAAACGGCCAAAACTGTTACTCGGAAACTCAAAAGTAAACCTAAAAAAACGCAAGATTTTCGCACTCAAAATGATGAGCGAACATAGGTTAAACTCTCGTTTTCCGCTCAAAATGAGAAAGACAGCTTCAGGCTGTCTTTTTTCATTTTGTACTTGCGCAAACTATGACTCGCACGAAGCGACCCCACTCGCCCCTCTCAGGGGTTGGGGGTGTAAATATAATTCGCGAGAAATCGCCCACAACGTGGGCTCGAGTCTCGTTTTCCGCTCAACGAAAAAAGCAGTCCAAACGGACTGCTTTTTTTGTTATGCAAAATGAAGACTCGCACGACAACACTCGCGACTATGATTCGTCATACGACTACGATGATTATGAGGAGGATTATTGATGATTCTTTACTCTTGTATTGAAATAATGTTTAACTTTGTAAAAACTTAATCTTATGTCAAGAACTTATATTGAAGTAACCTATATTGATCCTAATGTATGCTTTGAATGTGGCGCTCCTGCAACAGAAAGGCATCATATTGTGCCTGCATCATTGGGTGGAACTAAGACTGTTCCTCTTTGTGGAATATGCCATGCCAAAATACACGATGTAGATGGTAAAAGACGAACAAGGATTGCGGAACTAACGAAAGCTGCACTTGATGCTAAAAAAGCGCGAGGTGAAACTTGGGTAAGAAATACAGATACTAGAGCTGCAAATGCCGCATCAGCAAGGGCAAGTAAAGCTGCAAGGGAAAAATGGCTAAAGGAATCTGAAGTTAGTAAATATGTGTTAGCAAGATGGATGGAGGGTATATCCTTCATGGATATTTTGCGTGATTTGGAAAAAATGTATGCAACAACCCCAAATGTATATTGCTCGAGAGAAGGTAAGCAAATTGGTAAAGGCCAACTATCCAAGATGATATCTTTTTACAAAGAGTGGAAAAAAGATTATATTCCACAAAATAAAATTAGATTTCTCCTTCAATGGGCACAAAAAGCAAACAAACCATTTAATCTTCAATTATCGTGTAACCTTGAGGGAACAATATCTTCCAATAATGAAAAAGGATATATATTATATCCAACAGGATCCTTTATTAAAGAATATGAACTAAAATATTGGGAAGAGTTCTTTCAGTTGTTACGCTCATTTTACATAATCAAAGAGAGATACGATTCTAATGGTAAGGTGTATTATGTATTTGCATCAGATACAATGATTATAAGATTAGTAAATGCTGATATAGAGAACACTCCAATCGACAAGAATGTCTTGAAAAAAATTGGTATGGGATTATAAATATGGAACACATGAAATACAAGGATAAAGAGTATATTGATGCGTATAATGAACTCTCTACCGCAACGGCAAATATGCTTGAAGACGACAATTTGTTGGCAAAAGCTATAGCGAGCATTATAAGAAATCAAATGGAGGATTTTCATTGCAAGTATTTGACTGATGAACAAATGAAAGAATTGAATCCAATCATTCGAAATTCTATATATTCAGCATTGCAATTAATCAGACAAGACCCCATGATGCTGTATGTATATGCAAAGATGTATGTGCCAACATATTGGGAAGATTGCGAGAAAATACAGATATAAAGAATATGTTATATGATATGGTTATTACATCCATCACATAGAAAATTTATCAAAATACTCTACAAGAAAGTTGGCTACAATGGTTATATTGCTTTAAGCAATGATGATTGGACTATATTTGTGAATCTTTGGCCAAAAAACAACTACAACTCTGATAGGATACACCAAGGAGCATATAAGATTTTTATTAATGCAGCAACTCGACAACGCGAGGAAATTAATCATGCGGAAGTTTATAGATACATTAAAGTAAAACAAATAGAGTCAGAATTACAAGGAACGGAATTGCGCAATTTCTTCCGAGTTTTCGTAAATACACTATTATATTATGTGATAAAATTTTTGATAAGGCATAATAGAAGAAAACATTCAAAATAAAAACCTATGCTCGCCTACACCTACATATCCCACGGCAAGTTCTAGTTGATTGACAAGCCGAAACCCGAATTACAAAGTCCACGTGATGCTATTGTGCGCATTACGTTTGGCAGCTTCTCCGAGGAGGCAAAGCACGCTTGGCGCGATGAGTATTGGGAGAAGGATTTGCAACGGGCCTACGATGCCGGTCGCAAGATGGCGGAGCAGTAGCGGCTGCGATTATGAGTTAGAGAGAAAAAGTTTCAGCTTTTTCTCTTTTTGTTTAGAGATATTTCGTAACTTTGTATGTTATCTAACCCTTGAATAGTATGAAAAGATTGTTACTTTTGCTTCTTACCTTCGTGGCAGTGGCGGTGTGTGCGCAGGATTTGGAACACTACAAGCAGATTATTAAGGAGCTATCTTCTGCGAAATATCACGGCCGCGGATATGCGCGTGAGGGTGCGAACAAGGCGGGAAAGTGGATAGCCAAGGAGTTTGCAAAGGTGGGGGTTGATGAGGTTATATGCCAGCCATTTACCCACAACATAAACACCTTTCCAGGGAAGATGGAGTTCTCCGTAGATGGCAAGAGACTTATCCCTGGTGTAGACTTCACATTACGAGAGTTTAACCCCTCAATAAAGGGGGAGTTCAAGCTATACTATATAGACATGGAGAACTACGATGCCGACAAGGTATTTGCCGACCTCGCACTACCTGAATGGGAGGGGGCGATGGTGGTATGCGACTTTATGTTTACCTTTCAGCATGGCGCAGACTTCAAGCGCATGCAAACGAAGGAGGGGTGCAACAACGCTGGTTTCATATACAGATGGGAGGCTCCTCTAAAGTTCTACAAGGCATACGGCGACAACGTTAAGGAGAAGCCTATAATATGGGTAACCCCCGACTTTCCCAACAACGCAAAGAGCGTGAAGCTCAACATAGAGAATGAGTTTTTGGAGCGTTGCGAGTGTTTCAACGTAATTGCAAAGGTAGAGGGCAAGAGAGATGACAAGTGCTACATCTTTACTGCGCACTACGACCACCTAGGACTACTAGGAAAGAAAACATACTACCCTGGCGCACACGACAACGCCTCTGGCACCGCGGCCATCATAACCCTTGCCGCGCACTACGCCAAGAACACCCCCGAGTATGACATCTACTTCATAGCCTTCTCGGGCGAGGATGCCAACCTACGAGGCTCGGAGTGGTATGCCCAGCACCCCATTGCACCGCTAACAGATATTAAGTATCTCATAAACCTCGACATGATTAACGACAACAACGCCAACATATACTGCGAGGTTAGTGACGAGGGCATGGAGGGTTACGCCCTATTCGAGAAGATAAACACCGAGAAGAGATACTTCAAGGCATTGGAGAGGGCGAAGCTCGCGGACAACAGCGACCACTACCCCTTTGCCGTGCGAAATGTACCTTGCATATTCTTCATGAACGAGAATGGCGATGCCTTTAAGTACTACCACACGGTATACGACACCTGGGAAAACTCCATATTTGACTACTACGAGCCTACGTTCAAGCTCCTTGTGGACTTCGTTGATAGATACTAGCGAAGTGCGATATGGAGGGTTGTAGGCAAAGGATGCGAGGCGCAACTATAATTTTGTCGAATAGGCACAGAAAAAAAGAGATATAAAGAGTATGACTAGTACTAACCAAGGCAACATTGTTATTAAAGAGGTAACAACAAAACGCGAACTTAAGCAATTCATACAATTCGGAATAGACCTATACAAGGGTAATCCATACTACTGTCCACCTATATTCTTTGATGAGGTGAATACTTTTGACCCCAAAAGTAATCCCGCTCTTGAGGTCTGCGACTTTGTTATATATATGGCCTACCGCAACAAGCAGATAGTCGGTCGCATAGTGGGCATCATAAACCATCGTGCTAATGAGGCTTGGGGCGTTAAGAAGTGTCGCTTTGGCTGGTTTGATTTTGTCGATGATTACGATGTCTTCAAGGCACTGCTAGATGCTGTTGCCGAGTGGGGAAGGAGCCGAGGCATGCTCCGCTTGAATGGCCCTGTGGGATTTACCGATTTCGACCATCAGGGTCTATTACTTGAGGGCTTCGACTATAATGCCCCCATGGCAAGCCTCTATACCCACCCATACTATATAGCGCACTACGAGCGATATGGATTGCTCAAGGAGGCTGACTGGATTGAGTATCAGATAACACCCCCTGCGGAGGCCCCCGAGCGAGTAAGGCGCATTGCGCAACTTGTTGAGAAGCGATGTGGGCTACACGTTGTGAAGGTTAAAAACTCCAGGGAGTTGCGAAAGAGGTATGGATACTCCTACTTTGACGTCCTCGATGCTGCATACCAGAAGTTGTATAACTATCAGCCTATGACCGATAGACAGAAGCAGTACTACTGCAAGATGTACTTCCCGATACTCAACTTTGACTTTGTGACGATGGTAGCCAACGAGCAGGATGAGATTGTTGCGGTGGGCTTGGGCATGCCATCGCTCTCCGAGGCGTTGCGCAAGTGTGGTGGTCATCTATTTCCATTTGGCTGGTATCACATCATCAAGGCGCTGAAGGCCAAGAAGATGACCGACTTTGACCTATTGCTTATCGCAGTGCGTCCCGACTATCAGGACAAGGGTGTCACAGCACTTATCTTTGACGAGATGACTCCGCACTTTATCAAGTATGGCATCCAGCGCGTTGAGACTACGGCAATCCTCGAGGATAACCATAAGAGCCTTGCCAACTTTGCAGAGTTTGACCATATTCAACATAAGCGCCGCAGGGCCTTTGTCAAGGAGTTGTAACTACGTTGCTTGGCAGCTCCTATACTCAAAATGAAGAAGACAGCTTTTGGCTGTCTTCTTTCATCTACGATGTTAGGGTGCTACTCCCCACCTAGGGATTGCTACTGCTTTGTGCCTAGCACTCCTTTGAGGTTCTTGGCCCATAGATCCTTGGCACGAAGTACCTGCTCAACAATATCGCGCACAGCGCCACGGCCGCCATCATACTCCGAGACATAGCGCGAAGCCTCGATAACCTCCATAGCTGCATCCGCAGGGCATACGGGGACACCGACTCTTCGCATACACTCCAAATCGGGGATGTCATCGCCCATGTAAATAACATTCTCGGCATCTATGCCATAATCGCTAAAAAACTCCTCCATGGCCTTCACCTTATCCATGCAGTCGAGGTACATACGCGTCACACCAAGGAGCTTCAGGCGGTTCTCGAGCATCGCGCCTCTACCTCCCGAGATTACGCATATCTTAAGCCCCTCACGCAGGGCATAGGCCATGGCATATCCATCCTTGGCAAAGTAGTGGCGTATGAAGTCCCCATCGGGTGTTGGGGTGATTGTACCATCTGTCATAACACCATCGACATCGAAGACAAAGGCCTCGACACGTGCTACATCTTCTTTGAAGTTTCCCATATACTCTCTGTTAAATCTTTATAAATTCTCTGCTTTGCTACATCACGCGAGAGCATCTCTAAATGCTCTGCCGTAACCACCCTATCACCACGTACAGCAGGGCCTGTCTGCACAAGTGTTGGGTCATCGCTATCGGTAGCCTTCTCTGCCGTCTCCATGATAAGAGGCTTCAACACATCAAATGATAACCCCTCATCCTCAACCACCTCGGCACCAAGGCTATAGAGATGATTGACAAAATTATTTACAAGGACCCCTGCCAGGTGTATCCTCTTTCTACGTGCCGAGTCAGCATACTCCACCTGCGAGGATATAGCTTGAGCAAGCGACATAAGACGCTCCTTTGTCTCGGCGCTATCTGCTTCGATAAAGAGTGGCACATCATCAAGGCGTATCAGACGCCCCTTTGTGAAACTCTGCAGGGCATAGAGTATTCCTCGGCGACCTTCACGCGCAGGGATAGCACTCATAGGGATACTACCTGCCGTATGTACTACGATGGCCTCACGAGGAAAGTGTAGCGATGAGGCTACTGCGGCCACAGCACGGTCACTAACCGAGATAATATAGATATCTGCGGGAGCGAGGTTCTCCCCCTCACACTCCCAGCCACAGCCAGCTATAGATGCCACCTCCATAGCACGCTCGCGGTTACGTGCAAAGATTTGTACTAGCTCCACTCCAGCCACACTTTGCAGCGTACGTGCTAGGGCCTCCGCAACATTTCCCGAGCCTACGATAACTACCCTCACAGACCTCTCATTTTTGAGAAGCACATCCTCCTCGCGGCGCTTCAGGCGGCGGCGGTCGATACGCTCAAAATGGCTACGATGCTGCAATACACAGCACACCTCGCACCCTGTAAGGAGGATATTCCACGACACCTGCAACCATAGGATAAAGAGTGGGATGAAGGCCAAACCACCATATATGACGTTGTAGGAGGTCATCATAGATTGGAAGTATACATATCCCCAATGCCACAACGAGAGTCCCATACCTGCAAAGAGTCCTGCGATAAGCGCCATACGCCACTGCACGCGCGTATATGGGAGAAATTTATATACTAACGAGCAGGCTAAAGTTGCTAAAGCCAACGAGAGCAGAATGCTAATAGCCCTATTCATCTCATGCTCCAGACCCAGCATAGAGAGGATATCCGAGGCTAAAATTATAGCTCCCAGGGCTAGGACAGGCACAACAATAGCCACAACAATATAGGCTACATATCGTACTATGAAGCCACGGCTCTTGCTTATACCCCACACCCTATTGAACGACTCCTCGGCAGTGCGAAAGAGCGTGAATACGGCAAAAAGGAGCGTGGCGATACCTACTACGGCGAAGAAACCTGGGGCGATATTTCCTGCTGCCGTAGTTGCTGCACCAACAATAGTATCCAGCACGGCATACCAATCTTGTGGCGCACTATCATATATTATCTCAACAACCCTGTCATATACACCAAACTTTCCCAAGATAAGCAACACTAGGGCTAGTAGTGGCACTAGCGCAAAGAGTGTATACAGCGTAAGAGCGGCACTATCTATCATCGTTCGATGGATGTTTATTCCACGTAAGGTGTAGTAGAGAAGTCTATAGCCACGGCGTAGCAAGCTATGTTCTGCGATATCTACACGCAACAAATTATTATGTATAAGATGATGTATGCGCTCCAAAATCTTCATATCTATATCCTCTTTAGATGAATCACCCAATTCTCACCTCCTATGGCCGTAATCGCCATTAGGTGGTCGCTACCAGCCTTCGCACCCATAGCCTTACGCACCTGCTCAACAGCAAGGCTCGTATCACGCTTTATAATCTCCACACCTACACCCTTCCACTCTCGCTTCAGCTCCTTGGGGCGATAACGCTCCATGCGAGTAATGACATATACCCTACCAGGGATATCCTCCGCAGGCATCTGCGCCGCAAAGGCAAAACCATTGTTAGACCACATTGTAGCACACCCTGCAAATGATGCTATGGCAACCCTCGCCTTCTGAACTGCAACATCTGGCACAATCATATATCGCCATTGTGAGGCCTCAAAAGGCTCTCGCGAGGGGATCATATTTATATCGTCACAGCCAAAGCTCCACTCACCAAGGCCTACGGCAGCTACACGGACAACGCTCTTACTAGCATGAGTATATATATTTAGCTCCTTGCACTCTCCCGACATAGAGACCACCTCGACCTCCGAATTTGGGAATAGACGCAGTGCCTCATCCACATCGAACAGCGGAGAGAGCTTGATAGCCACACGCGAAGATATCTCCTCCAAACGGGGCATAATCTCCAACACATTGGGAGAACAATCCTCCATGCGCACCATCTTCTTTCCCTCTGCCGAGCGGCGGTCAGGGTCGATAAATACCCAGTCGAAATGCTCCGTAGTAGTGGCTATATACTCCTCCGAGGAGGCTGTTACAACCTCCATATTATCAACACCTAGTAGCGATAGGTTGTAGCGCACTACCTCGGCTAACACCTCATCGCGTTCCACGGCAACTACGCGGCGAAAGTGTCGTGCAGCAGCCATAGCATCAATACCCAATCCGCAGCTCAAGTCGAGCAATGTATCACCACTAATAGCCTTTCGTTCTGCACTTTCCAAACTTGAAGACTGCTCAAAAGCTCGAGGTGGGATTATGCAACGTGCCTCATAGAGCTGTGGGAGCTTCTTACGCGCTCGCTGCAGATACTTCACCTGCGTAGCTACCAGCGCAGCATGTGGAACATGCTTGTCGAGAGCCACACGCTGTGGGTCTCGCTCTATATTCTCCTCGATAGCCCTACGCAGCACCTCACTACGTAGCAGCTCTACATCTGATATCTTCAACATAATAGGGCAAAGTTACCACTTTTTTTCTATTTTCGACCACGCTACAACTGTTACCACACCATAGAGAGCATAGCAGAGCAAAACGCCACCCAGAGGCATCTGATACTCTACACCCGTAAAGCCATGCTCCGAAGCCCACAGCACAACACTATTTTGTATCGCTGCACCCCACTCTCCCACCACGGCAAAGGGCATAGCCAGAGGGTGGGGAAGTATCAGTGCAAAGAGTCCACATCCAACGATGGTATATGCAAAGAGCATAACTACAGGGGTAAGAACCACGCCTGCCAAAGGGAGATTACCAAAGGTGTGCGACACAACAGGGAGCGTCCACAATGTAGCGACAGAGCCTATGATAAGCGTGGAGGCTACAACCCTCCAAAGCCTTGACCGCCCACGAAGTCGGCGCACAAGAGGCTCTCCCCACAGAAGAATACCCGCCACGGCAAGTGCCGATAGCTGAAAACTTACATCGTAGAGGTAGCTAGGACGATACAACAACATCACAAAGAGCGTTACAGCTAGGATATTTATTGAGCTTCTCGCCAAAGATGAGAAGTAGGCTAGCTGAAGCATAGTAAGCATTATCGCAGCACGTACCACAGAGGGGGATAGTCCACTCATCGTAGCAAAGAGCCATATTGCCACGACAATAAGGATGTTTGCCACGCGGTGTCCTCGATGTATCAGTCGTAACGGCGCCACAATGACAAGCATCACCATAAGCACAATACCAAGGTGGAGTCCCGAGACTGCCAATATGTGCGACAATCCCGTTGCGGAGTATGCCTCACGAAGCATCTTTGGCATAGCATGGCGCGACCCCGTAACCATCGCCTCGGAGGTGGCATGCGACAGAGTGTCGAGCATATAGCCTCTTAACTTCTCCACCGCAAGATGATGTAGTCTACTATGCTCACCTCTCTGCTGCGATATGAGGTTATCCTCGATGCCTACGCCACCCACATAACCCCTATTACGAAGGAGCTTATCATAGGGTTCAAAGCGCGACATACGCTCACTGACCATGCCATATATCACCACACCATCACCCTCACGAATATCATCATTGCGTAGCCATAAAAGCACCTTATCATCGGCTCTATGCCACACATCATCACCCCTCCAAGCTACTACACGTCCCTCCGAAACACGATATCCCTCGCGCTCTGCGGGGATACCTACTACCTCCACATCTAGCTCCACGGCGCTACCATAGGGCATCGAGGCGTGTGGGGTGCGGTAGTCGGCAATTAGATAGCCAAAAAGCCAAAGTGCCACAGCAGCATATCCCAACGACACCCTGCGAGGTAGTGACACCCACCCCAAAATAGTCACCACACATATTGCCACCTCGGCGATATATGGCGGAAAGAGTACATAGCTAGCTGCAAGGATTCCTAATATGAATGGTAACAGCACCACGAGCATAGGCATCGACATAAGACGATGCCGCAGCTCATCGAGGCTAAACCTCCTATGCCAATGGTCTGATACGAACATCTGTTACACCCTCAAGCATCTTCGCTAGAGCCTCCACATCGGTAGGCTCCTCAACTTGTCCATAATGGTAGGGGTAGTATATCTTTGGATTTAGGGCCTTTACCGCCGCCACAGCCTGCTCGGGAGTCATAGTATATGGCTGATTTACACATATAAAGGCTATATCAATAGCCTCAAGAGCTGCCTGCTCCGCCGTAGGCTCTGTATCTCCCGAGATGTAGATGCGAACATCACCACCAAGGGTCACCACATAGCCACAATCCTCGCGCTCCTTGGGATGGAACTGCAACTGATGCTCCGAGGTGTTGTATGCTGCTACAGCCTCCACACGTATATCGGCAAAAGGCTCGGCAACAGCACCAGGAAGCATGGTGTAACAATCACCCTGGAAACCCTCTGCAGAACTCTTATCAAGGAGTATGCATGTCTGGGGTTGCTGCACCGCCTCAATAGCCGCCATGTCGAAATGGTCGTAGTGGGAGTGCGTAACGAGAATCATATCGGCCTTGGGGAGCTTATCATACTCGGCATTCTCCTTCACAGGGTCTACATATATGGTGCGACCCTCAAACTCAATAGCTATAGAGGCGTGAGCAAAGAAGGTAAGCTTAACCTCGCGGCCATTTATCTGAACAACATCCGATGGATATAGAGGGGCTGAAGAGCCACCAAAAAGTTTTGAAAATAGTGACATAGGCTATATATTATTTTGTTATTTTACGTTCAAGAACTCTACTATTGTTGATACGAGGCCTGGGGTTAGCTCCTGCTGTGAATTTGTATAGACGCTCAACAGCTGCTCCACGCGGTCACTCGATGGGGCATCCTTAAGCACATGGCTCATATTCTCAAATGTTACATGTTGTGCATCGGGCGCCGCAGCAAGAAGCTTTGTGCCATTGGCCACCGACACCTGAATATCTCTACCACCAGTGATGATGAGTATTGGGACTTTGCACCCAGCTATCATCTTACAAGGGTCGCGCTGCATGCTACTACGTAGAAATGGCTGCACGGTGGGATGAAAGAGCGAGAGTAGCTCCTGGGGGATATCCTCCACAGCAACATCTACGCCACTCTTAATCTTGCCAATGATGCTCTGTGCTGTGACGTATAGACCTATATATGCCGGCATAAGCTGTGCCGACAGCTGACCCATAAGTATCTGATCCATAGGATATCCTGGTGCGGCAAGAAGCACAAGACCATCTACCGTAACCCTCCTACGCTCGGCAACCTCGATGGCTATGCTACCACCCTCGCTATGTCCTGCTACATACACCCTTGCAAAGCCCTGCGCACGTAACCACGCCACACATCTCTCGGCATCCTCCACATAATCATCGAGCGTAAGGGCAGGGATATCCTCTGGCGAGAGATAACTTCCGCCGATAGCCCTCTTGTCGTAGCGCAAAACAGCATAGCCCGACTTCACAAGGCCATCCGAGAGCATCTTATAGGCATACGTATTGAGATTTAGACCCGAGTTACCATTGCGGTCGGTAGGCCCCGAGCCAGCAACAATCAACACCGCCGCATCACTACCCTCTGTGGGCTGTGATAGCGTAGCAGATATCCTACCCCACGGAACCTCTATCGAAACATCCTCGGAGGCGGCATAAAGAGATGTCGCAGCGCATAACAGCGCACACACAAGCATCACAATCTTTCTCATAGCTACATATCTGTTAATCTTTCATTTACATCTACAAAGGAGTCCTCAACAACACTACGTAGATGCCTACGATCGAGGTGAGTATATACCTCGGTTGTTGAGATGCTCTCATGCCCCAACAGCTCCTGCACCTGGCGGATATTTGCCCCACCCTCCAGCAGATGTGTGGCGTAGGAGTGGCGAAGGGTGTGAGGACTTATGCTCTTGGTTATTCCTGCACGCTCCGCCGCCTGGCGGATAATCGTAAAGACCATAACTCGTGTAAGGGGCTTTCCACGATTGTTGAGAAACAGCGTAGGCTCCGAGGGTTTTTCAGGCTTACGGAACTCCATATATAGCTGAATCTTGTCGCGTGCTGCAGAGCTAATTGGCACCAATCGTTGCTTATCGCCCTTGCCTATAACACGCACATACCCCTCACCGAAAAATAGGTCATTCATGCGCAGTGTAACAAGCTCCGTGACACGTAGCCCTGTAGAGTATAACACCTCAACAATAGCACTATCACGACACCCCTTTGCAGTTGTGATATCAAACGTGCGGAGCAGAGCATCTATCTCCGCAACACTCAACACATCGGGCAGCAGACGCTCCGCCTTGGGGGCATCTACGCTCTCTGTTGGCAACTGCTCAACACGCTCGGTGATGAGCAAATAGTTATATAGGCTCTTTATGCCACTTAACCTACGTGCCTGCGAGGCACTACTACGCTTTGCAGAGTATAACCACTGCATAAACCGCGATATCATAGCGGCATTTACCTCCTCGGGGGCGACACCATAGATGCGAAGTACAAAGTGCATAAACTCATTGTAATCATCTACGTATGCCTCCACGGTATTTGCCGATAGACGCCTTTCTGTCTTTATGTATCGTTTATAATCAGCTCTTAACCTCTCCCACTTTTTTGTTACATCTGCCATATTTTTCCAATTCGTAGCACCATTTTAAGACACTTTTCGTATCTTTGTGGTAAAGATACAAAAATTATTTTACATAATATCTACTTCACTTCAAAAATATAAGAGAGCGCCTACTACAATTTTGAAGGGTATTTGGATGCTACTTTGCACATTAAAATAGATGACCTCATGAAGCAATACACCGAAATATCAGCACTTTGCCAAAACGAGGATATGGCAGATATCCTCGCTGCATTTCTTGCCGACTACCCCTTTGATAGCTTCGACACCGAGATTCGCGAGAATGGCGTACTACTAAAGGCCTATATTCTTACTACAGCATGGAAGGAGTGTAGCAATGAGGCACGTGCCACGATTGCAGAGTATGGCACTCTCGAGGGTGAGGCAGAGATTGAGGATGAGAATTGGAATGCCGCATGGGAGGAGGAGAGCTTTCAGCCTGTGGATGTGGATGGGAAGATGGTTATCCGCGCACCACACCACACACCGCCCGCAGCAGGGATTATAGATATCGTGGTATCGCCACAGATGTCCTTTGGCTCGGGACACCACCAGACAACACGTATGATGTGTCGCCTTATTGAGCAAATTAGAGCAACAGGGGAGATTCTTGACGTGGGATGCGGCACTGGAGTCCTCTCCATCGCAGCCTTGAAGTGTGGCGCAAAGAGCGTGGATGCTGTAGATATAGACCCATGGTCTACGGAGAGCGCAAAATGTGCTGCCGAGCTAAACAACATCACCGAGCGCATGAATATAATCCTTGGTACGGTGGAGGCTATAGAGGGCAAACAATACAATATGGTTGTAGCAAATATCAATAGAAATATCATCCTAGCGGATATCGATAGATATTGCGCAGCACTCTTGGATAGAGGCATACTTCTATTGAGTGGTTTCCTCCGCGGAGATGTAGAGGATATCACTGCGGCAGCTACCACACGCGGCCTCACACACTCACAGACGATGATGGAGGATGAGTGGGTGGCACTAGCATTTACAAAGAATTAATACCAAGTAGGTTATGATTATACTTCCATCTACATATTTTGGTAATATAGAGTACTGGTCGGCCATCCGCCAAGGGGGTGACAACGTAGTTATAGACCTCGGTGAAAATTATGTGAAGCGCTCCGACAGAAACCGCACAGAGATAATGACTTCGGGAGGTGTTATGCAGCTATCTGTACAGCTGTCGCACGCCAACCGTCCTCGTCAGCCAATGAGTAAGATGGAGATAGACTACTCCAAGAGGTGGCAACACCAACATCGTGTGGCTATGGAGTCTGCATATCGCTCCTCGCCCTACTACGACTACTATGCCGAGCGTTTTGCAAAGCTCTACAACCGCGAGTGGAAGTATCTCATAGAGCTTAACCATGCCACATTGGAGGCTGTATGTGCAATATTGAAATGCCCCGTGCCACGACTTTCGGAGAGCTACATCATAGCCTCTGACAACGATATAGACCTCCGCGACAAAAGGCGAGAGTCTAGTTTTTCCGCGGAGCCTTACATTCAGGTATTTAGCGACAGGATACCCTTCACGCCGAATCTCTCGATATATGACTTAATCATGTGCGAGGGTCCCTCGGCTGGTGATATTCTCATAAAGTCGAAGTGGTAACACCGCGGCTATCACCTCTACTCCTTAACAACAAGATCACCACGCTGCTCGGCCTTGCGCAAGATACCCTCATAGTCGCGCACCGAGGAGATGGTCCATCGTGTCAAGAGGCGTAGCTTCTCGGCATCGTTAAGCTGCCAATCCTCAACCTGCTCGCGGATGCGCTGCGACAACATATATATCAATATGGCCGCCGAAGCAGAGACATTGAGGCTCTCCACCATTCCACACATCGGTATCATCAAGAAATCATCTGCCGCAGCGATAACCTCATCAGATATTCCAGCATGCTCGGTGCCAAACACCAAAGCAAACTTACCCTTCGTAACATCAAACGTCTCGGGCGTAGCACTACAACGATGAGGCGTTGTTGCAACGATGCGATACCCCTCCGCCTTAAGTGCCGCGAGAGCCTCCGCCGTGGTGTCGTGATGCTCCACATCTACCCACTTCTGCGTGCCTCTTACAATATTTACCGAGGGATCAAACTTACATCTATCCTCAACGGTGTGTATCTGCTGAATGCCAAAGGCCTCACAATGGCGCATAATGGCACTTGCATTCTGGGGATGAAACATATTCTCGGTAAGAATACGCATATAGTGTGTTCGCATTGCTAACGTACGACTCAACACCTCCTTACGCTCCTCGGTAAGGAACTGTGCCATATACTCTAGACGCTCACGCATCCACTCCTCGGAGTGCTCTTCGGTGCGGAGCCTACTTACGATATTTGTCATCTTCGTCCAAAATTTTTAGATAGCTTTCATATCTAGACCACGCCACAACGCCCTCCTTTACAGCCTCCGACACTGCACAGCCTGGCTCGTGGGTATGCGTACAGTTGTAGAAGCGACAATCGGGGGCTAGACGCATCATCTCCGGGAAGTAACGACACAACTCCCGAGACTCTATATCTATAAGTCCAAAGCCCTTAATACCCGGAGTGTCAATGATATATCCACCCTCGATGGGATACATTGTAGAGAAGGTTGTGGTGTGCTTTCCCTTGTGATGGCTCTCCGATATCTCACCTGTACGAATATCCAACGTAGGGTCTATGCTCCTTACTAGCGTTGATTTTCCGACACCCGAGTTACCCGCAACAAGCGTTGTGCGACCACGCAACATCTCGCGAATTTCCTCCACGCCAACACCCGTAGTGGAGCTTAATCGCAACACATCATATCCAGCATCCCTATAGATAGCCTCAAACTCCCTTGCCTCGGCATCTAACTCATCGACAAGGCTATCAGCCTTACCCAGAACTATCGTCACAGGCACCTTATATGCCTCGCAGGTGACAAGGAAACGATCTACAAATTCGCGAGGCGTAGTAGGAGCCTGAAGGGTCACGATGAGCAAGGCACGGTCTATATTTGCCGCTATGATATGAGACTCCTTCGAGAGGTTCGAGGCACGGCGAATAACATAATTCTGTCGGGGGATAATCTCCACGATGCTATTACTCTGCTCATCCTGCTCCACCATAACACGGTCGCCAACAACCACAGGATTTGTGGAGCGAATACCCTTAAGGCGCAACTTACCACGAATACGACAATCGAGGGTGCCACGCTCCGTAGCAACCTCGTACCAACTACCTGTAGAGCTGATTACAACGCCCTCTATACGTCTATCTACTACCTCACTCATAGCTTCGATTTTACACCAACGGCCAACTCCAATATCTCCTCCTGAATATCTTCAAGCTCGGGACATACAACATCGCCGATATCTACAAGATGGTTGAACAACAAAGAGTCATCAAGAACCTCGTAGGATACATAATTTGGCTCAAAAAAGTCTCTAACGCGCAAATCCTTATCCTCAAACATCTCGACATACTCCTCCATGGTATCAGCATCGATACCCTGCGCACCAAGCTCCATCACCTTATCAGCACGCATCTGACCAATATTTGCGGTGACAAAGAGAGAGCAGACAACAGAGACTATAATCACCATGGTAAAGAACGAGAGAACCATGCCAAACAGAGAGTCAAACTTCTTCAACAGCCCAAATAGCAAAATCTTGCGAAATAGTGGAGCTATGATACGTATAACAACCCACGATACTAGGATGATGGCAACAAAACCTATGAGGTATGTTAGGCTGCGATCATTAGTAAATATCTCACCTACAGAGTCGGCAAGCTCTGGAGCTAATAGTATCGCTGCATAGAGGACTATGAGCTGTATTAGTTGCACCACAAAGCCCTTGCGCCATCCCAATATTAGTGACAAAATTGCCAATACAGCAAATAAAATATCAATAATCATAATATTTAAGTTTTACGTTATCTTCTCCCCTCTCCCAACTAGCGATTCGCCGATTAGGAGGTTAAGTTTTACACACTTTTATACTATTATTTTGCACGAAGGTAAGAAATATTTTTCTTTATTCGTATATTTGTAACCACAAAATTGTAAAACCCAAATAACACGTATGAAATATAGACTATACCTTTTGACAATTTTAACCACTCTGCTTGCCACCGCGACACTCTCGGCAGCAGAACCTACACGCGAGATACACAACCTCAACGATGGCTGGCACTTCTTCCCTCTCGAAGCCACAGATGGCGACAATGCCGACCATGTTCAGATTCCTCATAGCTGGCAGTGCGAGCTTGGCAGCTACGGCAGGGGGATGACAGATGCAAACTACACCAAAGAGCTGGAGATTCCTAAAGAGTGGGAGGGCAAACGTCTCTTCCTTCGCTTTGGTGCTGTGCAGAGCGTTGCCGACCTCTTTGTAAACGGCAGCTACGTAGGCTCTCACAAGGGAGGATTTACGGCATTTACCATGGAGATTACCGACAAGGTGCGATATGGAGCCAAGAACTATATCCGTGTGGTGGTATCTAATGCTAGACGCAACGACATATTCCCACTATCCTCCGACATGGATCTCACCGGAGGCATACTCCGCTACGTGGAGCTGCTTGTAACACCAAAGAATATCATCTCCCCTCTCCACCACTCCTCGGACGGTGTCTATGTTGTGCAGGAGAGCGTAAATGCCGAGCGTGCAGCAGGCCATGTACGTTGCGTAATATCGGCAACAACAACCGACCAGGCGAGCATAAATATCCGCATAATAAACCCCGATGGCGCGGAGATTGACAACCGCACCATGCGCGTCACAAAGCTAACAAAGGAGCGCATCGTGGATATCCCATACCTCATCCCGCAGCCCAAGCTATGGGCCCCCTACACACCAAACATCTATCGTGTGGAGGTTACCCTCAACGATGGCTCAACACAGGATATGGTAAGCGTGGAGACAGGCTTCAGAAACATATCCATTTCGGAGGATAATAAGCTATGTATAAATGGTAAAGCACACGACATTCATGGTGTAAACTACGCTCATGACCGTAGTGGTGTAGGCATGGCCACAGAGCCTTCACACCTCAAAGAGGACTTCGCGACTATATTTAACATGGGTGCTAATGCCATCCGCTCATTGTATGGCCCTCACAACTCGCAGCTTTACGACTTGTGTGACCGCATAGGCCTTATAACATGGGTAGACATCCCCTTCACACGCTCACCCATCGCCTTCTCGGATATCTGCTACTATCCATCTGCGGAGCTTAAGGCTAATGGCATAAAGCAGCTTGAGGATATAATATATCAGAACTACAACCACCCATCTATCGCCATGTGGGGTCTTTTCAACCTTGTATGGCAACGTGGCGAGAATGTAGAGGGCTATATACACGAGCTTAATGATGCTGCACACACCCACGACCCTTCGCGCCTTACCGTAGGATGCAGCAACAGCGATGGCGCCATCAACCTTATCACAGACCTCATCGTGCTTCGCCAAGATGTAGGATACTACAAGGGTAATGCCGATGACATCGCGGTATGGTGCCGCCAGCTCTCCGACCCTCGTTGGTCAGATATGCGCTTTGGCATCTGCTTCGGCGAGGAGGGAGACCCCGAGCATATCACAGAGAGCATCGAGCGTGCTACACGCGACACACGTCACCTCCCTGAACGTCGTCAGACATATCTCCATGAGCGATATATGGCAAACATCGAGAACGAGGGTAACTTCTGGGGTATATGGCTCGACAATATGTTTGACTACGCCTCGGTGCGCCGTGGTTATAAGTTAAACCAGGCAGGACTTGTGGAATATGACCACGAGGGTCTCAAAGACTCCTATTACCTCTATCGTGCAAAGTGGAATAAGATGGATGGCACGCTGCATATCCCTAACCGCCGATGGAGGGAGCGCCGCGACACACTGCAATTTATTGACGTATATAGCTCTGTAGGCACCCCTATTGTTCTTGTCAATAGCGACACTGTTAGCGTGCGCCGCGTAGCCGAGGGTCACTACTCGGCAGATTCGGTGGTTATACGCGACAGAGGTGTCATCGAGGTCTTTGATTCACTGAATAGATTTAGCGACAAGATAAACATTCGCATTAAATAAGAACACTATAGCGATATGATACTACGCAAGCAATTTTTGGAGCATGTAGGGCAGACCTCGCCATCACCCATGATGATTGAGGTGGCACGCGCCGAGGGCTCATTCTTCTACACCCCAGAGGGCAAACGATACTTCGACCTGGTGGCTGGAGTATCGGTGAGCAATGTAGGCCACGCAAATCCCGATGTGGTGAAGGCGGTACAGCAACAGGCTGCCGACTACATGCATGTTATGGTATATGGCGAGATGGTGGAGCGCCCACAGGTGGAGTATGCTCATCGCCTTGCCGAGCTACTACCTGGCAACATAGATTGCCTCTATTTTGTGAACTCGGGTGCCGAAGCTGTAGAGGTGGCCCTGAAGCTTGCAAAGCGCTACACAGGCCGCACGGAGCTTATCTCCATGCGCCGCGCATATCACGGCTCTACACATGGTGCAATGTCGATGATGGGCGCGCCCGAGGGCGAGGAGTGGAAGGCCGAGTTTCGACCTCTGCTACCCGATGTAAGAGCCATAAACTTTAACTCATTTGAGGATTTAAATAGAATCACATCACGCACTGCAGGTGTGCTGTGTGAGGTGGTGCAGGGCGAGGCTGGAGTACGTCTTCCCAATCCTGAATGGCTAAAGGCGCTACGCGCTCGCTGCAGCGAAGTTGGTGCGCTTCTTATCTTCGATGAGATACAGACAGGCATGGGTCGCACGGGCGAGATGTTTGCTGCAACGAAGTACAATATAGTCCCAGATGTGGTCTGTTTAGCCAAGGCCTTTGGAGGTGGAATGCCTCTTGGTGGCGTAGCGGCAAATAGACAAATATTAAACTCTTTTACTCACAACCCTTGCCTTGGACATATCACCACCTTTGGCGGTCATCCCGTATGTTGTGCCGCAGGATTAGCAGCCCTCAACTACCTCATAAACAACAATATTGTGGAGAGCGTAGAGAGCAAGGGCGCTCTATTTGAGCAGCGACTATCGAAGCATCCACGCATATTGGAAATTCGCCGTTCGGGACTTTTGCTAGCCCTAGAACTTGGCAAGCCAGAGTACCTCTACCGCCTGATGGAGATATTCAAAGAGGTGGGCATTATGAGCGACTGGTTCCTCTATTGCGACACCGCCTTCAGAATCTCTCCGCCACTAACAATCTCCGAGACAGAGATAGAGGAGTGTTGCCACCTTATTTGGCAGGCTCTCGACAGGTTATAAGCCCTGTAAACACAAGACTCCATAGTTTAAGAAGTCGTATAACAAATGTTATACGGCCTCTTATTTTTTTGTAGTATAAAAAAAAGTTGTATCTTTGTGCGATTATGCGCACGCACACGTTACGGGCGTACGGAAAAATGGAGACAAGAGGATGTTAGAGAAATTAGCTAAACAGACTGCGATATATGGCATCAGCACAATAGTTGTTCGCTTCTTGAACTATTTGCTGACGCCCTACTATACTCGCATCTTCGAGCAGGGCGAGTATGGTATTGTCACCGACATATATGCTCTCATACCCTTTGCCCTTGTGCTCCTCTCTATGGGTATGGAGTCTAGCTTCTTCCGCTTCACAACACGTGCCGAGGAGGCTGGTGGAGATGTGCGCGAGGGTAAGCGCCGTGTCTTTGCCTCTACATGGGGCATGACATCGCTCAACGCCATCATCTTCTTTATTCTCGTTACGCTCTTCAACGCACCACTCTCCAGAGTTATGGGCGAGGTGTATGTTATACACCCCGAATATATTATGTTTGTGGCGGCGATAGTGATGGTCGATGTGTGGTCCATAATCCCATTTTCGAAGCTACGAGAACAGGGTCGCGCACTACACTTTGTGTTCTTGAAGGCCGTAAGCGTACTTCTAAACGTCACTCTAGCCATCGGCTTTGGTGTAGCAGGATTATATAGCACTCATTTTGGCGTGGGATGGGTACTCGTGGCCAACCTTATAGCAAGCATCGTAACCCTACTACTGCTCCTGCCAACTACCGAGCGAATACGTCCACGAATAGATTGGTCGCTGATGCGTCAGATATTCTTATACTCTCTGCCTCTCTTCCTTGGTGGCCTCGCAGGCACAGCAACAGAGTTTATAGATAGGCAGATGATTAAGTTCCTAGCACCCAGCGCTAACTCGATGGCCGAGCTAGGCATATATGGTGCTATAGTGAAGATTGCCGTGGTGATGACCCTCTTTACGCAGATGTATCGCCTTGCTGCCGAGCCATTCTTCCTTGCTGGATTCAAGAAGGAGGAGTTTAAGGAGGCCAACGCCGCCTCGATGAAGTACTTCGTTATGGCTTCGATGGTTATCTTCCTTGGCATAGTTCTCTTCCGCGACCTCTTTACCCTTATCGTGGGCCGCAACTTCCGCGAGGGTATCGACATTCTCCCTGTGATATTGGCTTCAAATGTTTTGGCAGGTATATGGTTTAACCTGTCGTTTTGGTACAAGAGGGAGGAGAAGACCAAGTATGCTGCATACATCACCGTTTTAGGACTTTTGGTGACCATCATATTTAGCTTTATCCTAGTACCAAAGATGGGTTATCGCGGTGCTGCATGGGTACGTCTTATTGCCGAGACGACAATGGTAGCATTTAGCTACTATCTCTGCCAGAAGCACTTCCCCATTCCATACGACATCAAGCGTATCGGTGAGTACTTTGCTGTAGCTGCAGCGGCATACCTAGCATCGGAGTATCTCCTCACATGGGGCAATGGCATCCACCTTGTGGGAAACATCATACTATTCCTCTCGGCGATATACTACGCTATATGGCGCGAGAAGATTGATATTCGAGCGCTCGTAAAGGGCATATTGGGTAAATTTTTAGCACGAGTACGATAATGAGATTTGCAGATATCATAGGACACGATGCCCTTAAGGCAAGACTTCGCGCGCAGATAGATGCTGGGCGTGTGAGCCATGCACAGCTCTTTAGCGGCGATGCTGGCTTTGGCACTCTGCCTATGGCATTGGCATACGTGCAGTATCTCTTCTGCCCTCATCGCCACGATGGGGATTCATGTGGAGAGTGTCCATCGTGCAAACAGATAGAGTCTCTTGCCCACCCCGACCTACACTTTGTCTTTCCGGTGAACAAGCGCGAGAAGAAGAGTGGCGAGGTTGTTATCAGCGACATGTTTATCGAGAAGTGGAGAGAGATATGGCAACGTAGCGGAGGTATCTTCTCTGCCGATGAGTGGTATGGGGAGTTAGACCTTGGCAAGACCATGAAGGGCCTTATCTCGGCCAAGGAGTCGGAGGAGATTATCCGCAAGCTACAGTTTAAGAGCTACTCTTCGGAGTATAAGGCGATGATTATCTGGCTCCCTGAAGCAATGAACCAGGAGGCGGCAAATAAGATTCTCAAAATATTGGAGGAGCCATGGGATAAGACCCTGTTTATCCTTATTTCGGAGCATCCCGAGCTTCTTCTCCAGACGATAACCTCTAGAACTCAAGAGGTTGCCGTGGGACGTATTGACGTAGCTACGCTACAGGGTGTTGCCATGCGTGAGGGCAAGGAGAGGGACGAGGCATACAATATGGCACGTCTTGCTGGAGGCTCGATGCTAGAGCTTCGCGAGCTTCTTCGTGGCGAGACAGATGAGAGTCGCGCACAGTCGTTTGAGCTATTTACACGCCTCATGCGTTTGAGCTACAACGATAAACACCTAGAGCTTTTTGAGTGGGCTGACGATATTGCAGCTCTAACACGTGAGGGACAGCGACAATTCTTCCTCCACGCCGTGCGTCTGCTTCGTGAGAGCTACATGCTCCACGCAGGGCTAGGCTCCATCAGCTACCTTTGGGGTGAGGAGCGCGAGTTTTGCAAGAAGTTTTCGCCATTTATCGGCAACCAAAATATTGAGGTGCTTGTGGAGGAGATAGAGCGTGCCATGCTACAGATACAGCAGAATGGCTCTCCACGTATAGTATTCACACACTTTGCACTTGCGGTGTCAAAGCAGATTAACAGACTACAATAGCGATGAGTGCAAAGAGTGTCATATTACTACTAGGCTCTAATGATATGGATGCCGCAGGGGTTGTTGAACGTGCCATAGCTATCCTCAACAGCGCTGTAGGTGAGGTCATCAAAACCTCGAATGAATATCGCTCGGAGCCTTATGGCTTCACCTCGGATAGGGAGTTTGTAAACCGCACCGTGGAGATAACAACAGAGCTTGATGCCTATGAGCTGTTGCGCCGCATAAACCTCATAGAGGCACTCCTTGGTCGCGATAGGGCAAAGGAGATGGAGATAAAGAGTGCCATGGGCGAGGCTTATGCCTCACGTCCCATAGATATTGATATAATTTTTTACGGTGATGAGACGTTCTCGGATGAGAGGCTAACGATACCCTACCACTTCCTAGCCGAGAGGGAGTATGCGTTACGACCTTTGGCGGAGATAGCGCCTATGCGCCACCACCCAGCCCTCAACGCCACACCACAGCAGATGCTCGAAGCGCTGATGCACAACAAATAAGAGATATGAGATATATAACAACAATAACCACCCTATGTATAGCTCTCTTGAGCCTCACGGGATGCTTCAAGGATGAGAAGCAAGGAACACGTATGCTTATCCAACTGTGGTCGCAAAATGTGAAGAGCGACCCAATAATGATGACTCCTGCTGACGTAGATATTGAGAGCTATGCCTTTAATGTTGAGAAGGGATCGAAGTGGGAGGTAACATCATGGGAGGATGCGCTAAACCATGTTATCACCAATAAAGATAACCAAAAGCAGCTCACCAAGCCAGCGATTATGGGAGCATACTACCCTGGCGAGGAGTTTCAGGTAGCACTAGAGCTATGGTCGGAGGTTATGTTCCTTGTGATTATTGACCACACCAACAAGATATTCGCCACACGCCTCTACGAGACGCCTATGAACCTACCATGCGTGGAGACATATCTACACCTCTACGCACACAAGACAGGAGGCTCGGCAAATGGCTGGACCTTGGTAAACCCATTTCCTGACGAGGTGCGTGAGCCACTAGTTCCCGAGGAGGAGATCCCTGAAGAGGATGATGACACCACCACACAGGAGCCTATCGAATAATTGAAAACGAGCAAAAGAGATAATAATGAGCAAAACAAGCAATATCACTAAAAGCATCACAAAGTCTATATCTGTGGTTATAGTGTTGCTATTTGGTGCAGCACTTCTCACCAAGTGCGCCTCAACGATGACACCTACGGGAGGCCCCAAGGATACCATCCCTCCGGTAATCCTATTCATGGAGCCCGATAACTTCACAACAAATATCGACACGTTGCGCTACCCCAAGATATATGTGGAGTTTAACGAGTATGTGCAGATTAAGGATGTGCAGAAGGAGCTATATACCTCACCAGCCATGAAGAAGAAGCCTTCGGTAATTCGCCGAGGTAAGGGTATCGTGGTGACTATGAAGGATACATTGCGCCCAAATACCACCTATGCCATAAACTTTGGTGCCTCGATAGCCGACAACAACGAGGGTAACCCACTGCATGCTATGCGCTATGTATTCTCCACCGGCGATGAGATTGACTCTATGTATATGTCGGGATATACTGCCGACTCGTATAAGGCTGACTCCGTGAGTAAGTCGTTCATCTACTTCTTCATTGCCGACTCCATAGAGCAGCCTAAAGATTGGGACTCAACAATGTTCAAGTACAAGCCACAGGTTATTGCTCGCGCCGAGAAGAATGGTATCTTCATCGCACAAAACCTCAAGCCTGTAAACTACCGCGTATACGCCTTCGAGGATACCAACAACAACATGGAGTATGAGCCTTCGGTAGATCAGATTGGATTCCTAGACTCCACCTATAACCCTCGCTACATGCCAGGATTTAACATCTGGTTCGACTCATTGCGCATGTACCCCTCTGCGGAGCCACAGCTCTACTTCCGAATGTTCATGGATCGCCGCTTTGCACGCCACACCCTCTCGGGACATGAGCGTCTTAACCGTCATAAGGCTATGCTCTACTTCGGAGCCCCAAATCCCGATATAGTATCGATACGCTTCGACTCTATCCCCGAGGATAAGGTGATATACGACCCACAAAACTATAATCGCGACACCGTGGCGCTATGGTTCGACCTTGCTCCCGAGGAGCTTCCCGACACCATAAAGGGCGAGATTACATACTTCAAGCACGACTCTATCAACGAGCTTGTTGAGTCTACAGACAAGCTTCGCCTAGCATGGGTAAAGGTCGAAACAAAGGAGGAGCGTAAGAAGCGTGAGGATCTGGAGAAGGAGCGCGAGAAGGCCGAGAAGGCGGGCGAGGAGTGGGTAGAACCCGAGGAGCCAAACCCCTTCAAGCTAACAATACCTAACTCGGGAGACTTCCATAAACATAGACACGTGGATATGGAGTTTGACTTCCCTGTTACAAAGTTTGACTCTACGCTCATAACCCTCAAGATGACTACGGAAGAGAACTCCGAGCCACAGGATGTGGAGTTCCACTTTGTGCAGGACTCTATCAACCGCCGTAAGTATCAGCTACGCACCGAGTGGCAACCAAAAGCAAAGTATGAGCTTTTGATGCCTGCAGGGGTCTTTGAGAATATAGCCCAGGAGAGTAACGACACCATAAAGTGTTCATATACAGGAGCAAACCCCGAGAAGTTTGCTATTGTGAATATAAACGTCACATCTACACACCCTCACGCGCGCTACATCCTTCAGCTTACAAATGGTCAGGGTAAGACACAACGTGAGATTCGCAACGTCACGCCAGGCAAGTATGTCATGGAGTTTATCACGGCTGGCGATGTTATGCTCCGCGTTGTGGAGGATATGAACGGCAATGGCAAGTGGGATACTGGAGATATGGTACTTATGCGCCAACCCGAGCGCACCGAGATATATAAGAATGAGGATGGCCTTGAGGTATTTACAACGAAGGAGAACTGGGAGTTTGATATCGAGGTAGATATGGATAAGCTCTTTGCCCCTGTGACTATGGAGTCGGTAATCAAGATGCTCAACGATCGTGAGGATGAGCGTCTCAAGAAGCTCGCCATAGATGAGGCCAAGAAGCGCAAGGAGGAGTCAAAGAAGAAGGATGGTAACCAGAACTCTGGCATGGGCTTCGGCAACATGGGAGGTATGGGTGGCATGGGCGGCATGGGTGGCCTTGGTGGCGGCGGTGGCCTACGCAACACCACATCACCAGGAATGCGTTAATACCCCAACAACAGCACAATGAGAAGATTAAAGAGCATAAAATTGGTAGTTGTGGCGATGATAACCTTTGCCACAGCACTCTGTAGCCAGCAAGCTACAGCGCAGCACACCCTGACCCTTACGGGTGGTACGGGAGCCTCCTATGCACGCTTCTACCCCACCGAGGAGGTGAAGTGGATGTGGGGCTGCGAGAACTATGGAATATCGTGGCGCTACTATAGCGAGAAGCCCCGTTTTGTAGGTGCCGTGGGTATCGACCTTGAGTATTTGGAGCGTGGCTTCAGAATGGGCTACTACTACACCACAACCTTTGAGGGCGAGGGTGACGATAGGAAGGAGATTCGCCACTACAAATTCTATAGGCGCAACGTAAACTCACTCATGCTACCTTTGGTGTGGCAGCCCCACGTATATCTATTCAAAAATAGATTGCGAATATTTATAGAGGCGGCACTCGTTCTGTCGTTCAACATCAACTCCTACTACGAGTATGAGGATGGTCCATTTGAGGGTAAGAGTGGTAAGTATGAGTGGAAGGTTCCTCGCGACAACCGCTTTGAGTATGGCCTTGCGGGCGGCGCTGGCTTTGCGTTGCTATTCGGACAGGTAGAGGTGGGCTTTAAGGCGAGGTACAACTTTGGATATGCCGACATCCTCAAGAATAGAAATAAGTACTACTCTACGCATACGGACGGCTACGAGAGTCCGTTCCACCTCGAGGGTCGTGATGAGGGCTACACACCACTGCGCTCACCTATCGACAACCTCAACTTCTCGCTCACCGTAGGATGGAGATTCAACAAGCGAGGCTTTGACGAGTGGTTTGTGGTGCGACCAAAGAGGGAGAAGGGACTCAAGAAGTTTAACTTCTCGGAGCAGACAGGAGCGAACCAGACAGGAGGCCGAGGCGCACAACAAAGTGGAGGTACTATGCGCCGATAACAGATAGAATAACTAATAAAATAAGATAATATGGACTCTACAAGACAACAAAAAATTGCACGACAGATTCAGCGCGACATCGCCGAGATACTACAAAAGGATCTGGCAGATACCATTCGAGGCTCCCTCGTTACTGTAACTACGGTGCGCGTATCTCCCGACTTGGCATACGCAAAGCTCTATATAAGCATCTTCCCTTTTGACCGTAGCGAGGCGATGCTTGAGGCTATCAAGGAGAAGAGCTGGTATGTTCGTAAGCTTCTCGGTGCGCGTATCCGCAACCAGCTCAAGATTGTGCCAGAGTTGGAGTGGTTCATCGATGACTCTCTAGAGTATATCGAGAATATCGATAACCTTCTCAAGGAGTAGCATCACTTAACGGCCAATATTTAGGAGTATGCTGTGGGGGAAGTTTGCGCGCCGCTATATGTTTTCACCGAAATCACACTCGGTGATAAACATCATTGCGTGGGTAAGCCTTATTGCCGTGGCCGTTCCCACAGCAGCTATGATTATCCTCATGGCGGTATTCGATGGTCTGTCGGAGGCCGTTGCAGAGCTAAATAGCGCCATAGATGGAGATATGGAGGTTGTCGCACGCCGCGGTCAGACGATGGAGTATAGCACGAGTGACCTCGATGCTATTGCCGAGGTGGATGGGGTGCAGGCTGTAGCACCATACCTAGAGCAGAGTGTCATAGCCTCATCAGCAGGAAGACGCATAACGCTTACGCTGCGCGGCGTAGAGCGTAGCTACTCCGAGGTCATGGCCCTAGAGCAGCTTATAGCCGTGGGAAGCATAGAGTCGATATATTCTGGTGATATAGTTCTCGGCACCGCACTATGCTCCTCGCTAGGTCTCTATGGCATAGGCACACAGATAGAGCTTTATGCCCTAAACCGTAGACAGATATCCACACTTCTTCCCATGGGAGGCATATCGCGCATGACAACATACCTTGGCGGCGCAGTAAATGGCAACGAGGAGATAAGCAGCACACTTGCTATCGCCGAACTTAATAGGGTGCAGAGCCTTCTGAACTACCCTAACAGAGCCTCGGCCATTGCCATAAAAGTTGCAGACGGCTATGACACAAAAGATGTTATAGCGTCACTGGAGGAGGTTATTGGGGAGGAGAAAAAGGTGGTAACGCGAGATGAGAAGAATGCCTCGATAAACGCCATACTGAAGATGGAGAAGTATGCCATACTGCTTATCGGAGCATTAATAATCCTCATAGCTACATTCTCCATTGTTGGTACTGTGATTATGCTTATCACCGAGAAGCAACGCGACATCGCCATCCTCAAAGCACTAGGGGCTAGCAAGAGCCTCATTCGCAACATCTTCGTTGGTGAGGGCGTGCTACTGACAACCATAGGCTGCCTTGTGGGTACGATACTTGGTTGTGGCGTGGCTCTCCTACAACAACACTATAATTTTGTAAAGATTCCTGGCGATAGCTTCCTACAGGGCTACCCCGTAAGCCTCAACATTGGAGATGTAGCCTTGATAGTGATGATAGTAATAATAACCGGCTCGATAGTCTCGTGGGCTACAGTTCGCACACGCCTAAAGAGCTAACAGATATATACCTAGAGACTTATGGTACTGAAATTAATGAAATACATGGCATCTGCAGCGCTGATACTACTTGTTGCAGCATGCTCAAATCGCCCACAAGTGGTCCCCGATGATGTCCTCAAAGATATCTTCCACGATGCCTATATCGCCAACGCATATCTTGATGAGGCAAACATCAACGATGACTCGCTATATATCTATGAGCCAATCTTCGAGCGCTACGGATATTCGATAAAGGACTTTCATTATACTATCATGACATTCTCGGAGCGTAAGAGTGCCATGCTCTCGGATCTTATTGCCGAGGTGAACGACCGCTTAAGCAGGGAGGCAAGGATAGAGGCGCGCAAAATGATGGTACTAGATACTATAGATAACATCGCCAAGCGCACATATACACGAACCGTATATAGCGACTCGCTGATTCGCGTAAAGCGTATGCGTGACACCTCCAAGCTACGCATAAAGATTGAGGATATAGTACCCGCAGAGTATACTATAACCTTCACCTACCTTATAGACACCCTCGATGAGAATTATAACTCACGTGTGGAGGCACACCTCATGACCAAGGATACTCAAGAGGTTTTCCGACATACCATGATGCTCACACGCTATCGTGAAGCTAAATACTCGCGTAAGTTTAAGACCGACTCATCACATAAGGAGCTACATATCGACATGTTCTACCACCCTAATCATGAGGAGTCGAAGCTTCCTGATATTACTATCAAGGAGTTTAAGGTGGTACGTGTGTTGCCCACAGAGCAGAGTGTAGATAGCCTCTACCATCATCAGTTAAACCTTCGCATGTTCAACCACGCGCTGATGACCGCCTTTACGGCCGACACACTCGAGGTTGTGATGCCTGCAGATACACTAACAACCGATTCGCTACGCAATGAGAAAGATAGCCTCACACTACGCACTAATTGATGGCGAGCTGGTGCGAAATCGTGTGATTGAACTCGATGATAACGGTGTAATAACCAATATAATAGAGAGTTCAAATATCGATGCTATGGCTAGCGTGGAGTTCTACCCTGGAATTCTTATCCCTGGCATGATAAACGCACACTGCCACATAGAGCTATCCTACCTCCACAACCATATTGAGGAGGGGAGTGGCTTTGCAGGCTTCGCACGTGCTATAGGTGCTGTACGCAATAACTTCACGACAGAGGAGCGTCTTCGAGCCTCACGTGTTGCAGATGCTAAAATGTGGGATGAGGGTGTGGAGGCCGTGGCAGATATCGCCAACGATGACCTTGTTATGGCGGTGAAGCAGAACTCAAAGATAGAGTATCACACTATGTTTGAGCATTTTGGGCTTAACAACCTCTCGACAGCTCCACTGCGTGAGCTTGCAACGCGTTATGATAGGTGTTCTGTTACGCCACACTCCACATACTCGGTGCAGGATGCCCCCTTTAGAGAGCTATGTAGCAACGAAGGAGCTTTATCGATACACCTCCTCGAAAGCGATGACGAAGCGTTGCTCTACCAACACCGTGGCTCTCTGCATGATTGGTACGAGCGTATGGGGTGGCAGTGTGACTTTCTACACTACGCGACACCTGCGGAGCGCATCGTAGCCTCTACACCCACAGAGAGGGCTATGCTTCTGGTGCATGCCACACGTGCCACAGCCGAGGATGTTGCAACTATTGAGAGACATACACGCAATGCTACATGGGTGTTATGCCCCGAGTCAAACAGATATATCTCAAGGCAAGAGCCTCCCGTGGCACTGCTTCGAGATATGGGTGCTAAAATTGCCATAGGAACAGACTCGTTGGCCTCGGCACGTAGCCTCTCGATGATAGAGAACCTACGACAGATAGGCAAGATATGCGATGCCCCACTTGCCGAGATGCTTACATGGGCAACAATAAATGGTGCTAAAGCACTAGGAATAGAGGATGTTAAGGGTAGCTTTGCTTGTGGCAAGGCCCCAGGAGTGGTGATAATTGAGGGCGCCGACCTGCAGGCTATGCGTTTAACACCAGAGACGACAACACGAAGATTGATATAGGGATATGGCATGAAATTAGCTATCTAGAGGGGAAATCCCTAAAAATAGCCAACATGAATAATATCCTAAAGATGGAGAGAGGAAATAGTGGCCAGAGCGTACACTGCCACTATCAGCAGGAGCGTGGTGCATGGATTGCCTATGGTAAATCGGCCTACGCACTACAACATATAGTTCGTGACGCAGGATTGCACACCCTAGACCGATACTCTACGGAGATGGATATGGCGTGTGTGATGGTTGGAAGCAACACCCTCGACAAGGTCTGTTGTCACGCCGAGGTGGAGAAACAAGGTGACTACCTATGTATAAATTATGCTACCACGTTTAGCAATGAGGAGTACGCAGGATGGGTAGAGCTGGTAAAGAGCGCTAGCGCAAAGAAGAATAATCGCTGGGTGCAGACCGTGGTGAGTGATATAATCGCTGATGAGCAGCATATCAAAGATGGCATGAGCACCATAGCACGATATCTCAAGCGAGCAGCAGACATCATCTTCTCGCTGGTGGCGATAATCCTCTTTGCACCCCTCATCCTTATCACCTACATCCTTGTACGTGCGGAGGATGGTGGCCCTGCGATATATAAGCAGGAGCGTGTGGGGCGGTTTGGGCAACCCTTCCACATATATAAGTTTCGCTCTATGAGGATAGATGCAGAGAGAGATGGCCCACAGCTCTCGCACGGTGGCGCAGAGCGCGACAATCGCCTAACAAAGATAGGTAAGTTCATTCGCGCACACCACCTAGACGAGCTACCGCAGCTGTGGAATGTGCTACGTGGCGACATGACATTTATAGGGCCTCGCCCCGAGAGGAGGTACTACATAGAGCAGATTATGGAGTATGACAAGCGCTACACACTGCTCTATCAGATACGCCCTGGCGTGACAAGTTACGCCACACTATATAATGGTTATACAGACACCATGGAGAAGATGCTTCGGCGCCTAGAGCTAGACCTCTACTACCTCGAAAATCGCTCCTCGTGGCTCGATATTAAGATACTCTGGAACACCTTTAGTGCCATAGTATTTGGTAATAAATTTTAAAAGAGACAAACTACTAACTACAGTTATGCAAGCAATAATTCTAGCAGCAGGAATGGGTCGCCGCCTTGGCGAATTGACCAATAACAACACCAAGTGTATGCTTGAGGTCAATGGCGTGCGCCTTATTGATAGGACTCTTGAGACTATAGCCAAGCAAGGCATCAAACATGTGGTGCTTGTTGTGGGATATGAGGCACAAAATGTTAAGGATTGGGTAGGCACACACTACAAAGGTATGGATATTACCTATGTGGAGAATAGCGTTTACGACAAGACTAACAACATATACTCCCTCTTTCTTGCCCGAGAGTATCTGTTGCAGGATGATACCCTGCTCCTAGAGTCTGACCTCATATTTGAGGAGAGCGTGCTACGAAAAATTGTGGAGGAGAGCTACCCTAACATCGCTCTTGTGGATAAGTATGAGAGCTGGATGGATGGTACTGTGGTGACCCTCGATGATAATAACAAGATTAAGGAGTTTTGTGGCAAGGATAGATTCAGATACTCGGAGATAGATAGCTACTACAAAACGGTAAATATCTACAAATTTAGCAAGGACTTCTCTACCTCACACTATGTCCCATTCCTCGAGGCATATTGCCAGGCCTTGGGCAATAATGAGTATTATGAGCAGGTGCTTAAGGTTATCACACTACTTGATGACTCACCACTCAAGGCACTGCCCCTAGATGGCGAAAAGTGGTACGAGATAGATGACATCCAGGATTTGGATATTGCATCAAGCATCTTCGCAACAAGCGATGAGGAGCGTTATCGTGCCATCGCCTCACGCTATGGTGGCTACTGGAGATACCCTAATATGCTCGACTTCTGCTACTTGGTAAACCCATACTTTCCACCACAGCAGATGATAGACGAGATAAAGGCGAGCTTCGAGACCCTCATGCGTGAGTACCCTTCGGGTATGCGTGTCAATAGCCTCCTTGCAGCAAAATATTTCGGCATCAGCCAAGATTTTGTGGTGGTGGGAAATGGTGCCGCAGAGCTTATTAAGGCCTTCGTGGAGCGACATGCCGCGAAGATGGGTGTTATATACCCCACCTTCGAGGAGTACCCCAATAGAGCTGTTAAGGAGAACCTCGATATCTATATCCCCGAGAATCGCGACATGCGCTACAATGCCGCAGATATTATCGCCTTCTTTGGCCAGAGAGATATAAAAACATTGCTCCTCATAAACCCCGATAACCCATCGGGAAACTACATCCCCTATGGCGATTTGATGCAACTCATAGAGTGGTCACAGCAGAAGGGTATCACCTTTATCGTAGATGAGTCGTTTGTGGACTTTGTAGATGTGGAGGGTGAGTTCTCGCTCCTCAAGAATGAGATTCTTGCAGCAAACCCTCATCTTTGCGTTGTGAAGAGCATCTCAAAGTCGTATGGCGTGCCAGGCTTCCGCCTTGGCATCCTTGCTAGTGGTAACAAAGAGATTATCGCAGAGCTAAAACGCGAGGTGGCTATATGGAACATCAACTCCTTCGGAGAGTTCTACATGCAGATATACGAGAAGTATCACAAGGAGTACCTCAAGGCGTGTGAGCTATTCCGCCAGGAGCGTAAGCTCTTCTACGATGAGCTGCAGCAGATTCCATATCTCCATGTTATACCTTCGCAGGCTAACTACTTCTTGTGCGAGATTACAGGAGGTAAGCTATCGGCACGAGAGTTGGCAGTGCGCCTACTTGCAGACCACAACATCCTGATTAAGGATTGCTCAACAAAGGCGGCATTCAACAACCGTAACTACATACGCCTTGCAGTCCGCGACCGTAAGGATAACCATAAGCTTACCGAAGCACTAAAATTATATTAGAAAAAGTTATTCATCAATCTTCAGAAGCTCCATACAGCTATGATACGTATTACCAACCAAGAGATTGTAGACCTTCACATATCCCCATCAACCTGTGTCGATTGGGTACGCGAAGCATTTATAATGAAGAGTGAGTGTCAGCTCCCTGCCAAGGTCTCTGTACACCCCATAGGCAATGACTTCTTTACAACCATGCCATGCCTACTTCCTATAAGCTATGGTCGCTTTGGAGCCAAGGTAGTTTCGCGAATCGTGGGACGTACGCCCGCCCTAAAGAGCGACATGACCCTCTACGACTCACGCACAGGAGAGCTTCTAGCACTGATAGAGTGCGACTGGATTACTGCAATGCGCACCGGAGCTGTGGCAACACTAGCTATAAAGACCCTACGTAACACGCACGCCCTAGAATATGCCTTTGTAGGCCTCGGAAGCACAGCCCGCGCCACACTCACCTGCCTACTTAATAGCTGCGAGGATGAGCATCTCAACATACGTCTATATAGGTATAAAGACCAGGCGGAGAAGATTGTAGAGGAGTACAACCACTATGCTAATGCCTCATTTAGGATTGTAGATAGCATGGAGGAGCTAGTGAGGGATGCTGATGTCGTAGTGTCGTGCATCACAGATGCCTCGGGGCTACTTGTGGAGGATGAGAAGCTCTTCAAGCCAGGTGTTCTTGTAGTCCCTGTACACACGCGCGGTTTCCAAAATTGCGACACCACATTTGACAAGGTATATGCCGATGACACCGACCATGTCAAGGGCTTCAAGTACTTCTCGCAATTTAGGGAGTTTCACCAGATTGAGGAGGTGCTTAAGGGCTTTGACAAGGGGCGCACAGATGACACGGAGCGAATATTATCGTATAACATAGGTCTCGGTCTTCATGATGTGCTATACGCCTCGCGCATCTTCGATATGATTAAAAAGTAGACACAGGCAAAATCTCCCCCACCTATGATAAGTCGCGTTATAACACATTGTAACAGATGTGCCATACTCTTCATTGTCGATTGTTCACTATCGATGAAGAGCATCACGCGCTTCAGCAATACCGAAATGCCAAAGATAGAGGCTACCTCTATAATCGTAAACCACATTATAGATGAGCTTATGGCTCGCGCCACACGAGCTAACTATGTTCGTGATTACTACGACATAGGCATTATAGGGTACTCGGGGTGCGAGGCGACATCGCTACTTTCGGACGACAGCAAAATCTTTATGCGCCTGCCACGTCTTGCCGAGAATAAGCCACAACCAAAAACTATATATCTTAATAAGAGCTACCACGCTGGCACCCCAGCAAAAATCTCATTCCAATTACACCCATGGATAGAGCCTTCGGCATCGGGAGCATCACCAATGTATGATGCTATGGTAATGGCAAAAGAGGCTCTACGCGGTTGGTGCAACGACCCGGGGAACAACAGGGGCTATGCGCCTATCGTATTTCACATTACGGATGGTGTAGCGAGCGATGCCGATGATGTGGAGATGCAAGCCATAACAAAGCAGATAAAGAGTATATCATTGAATGGTGATAATGTGTTGTTTTTCAACATCTACCTAGCATCACTTGGCGAGGGTGACGAAACCATAGATATATTTCCTAAAGAGTATACATTTGCTACTAGAGATAAGGATAGAGAGTTTATTTATAACATATCCAGCCAATTTCCTAGAGAGTTTGAGGGCTACATAGACCAACTAGTAGACAACAGCGACAGCGAGGGACCATATCGTGCCGTAGCGTTCAACATCTCCCCTGTGCCGATACTCTCACTGTTGAACATCGGCACACAATATATCCTCCCTATATCTAACCACTACGATAGAACTCTAGAGATATAATGGACTACTGCACCTTTCTTCAATTCCGCGACTGCATACGTAACCCCAAGCTATACCTTCGCACTCTTGGTGATATATCCTTTGACGACTCCTCCGTAGCCTGCACAGAACACTTCGTAGAGTGCATCGGAGAGCTTTACAACTGTAGATATATGCTCTACGCGCCACTAACCATCGATGCCATACACTATGCTAATCGTGCGGCGGAGACTATGAGCAACTGCAATGGAGCATTTGTCAATCTCAAGGTTTTAAAAGATGAGCTACTCATCAACAACCACTTTGCTAGCACATGTAGTATCGTTGTGGAGAATCTACCACATGGAACACTGCTCTCGGAGGCTATGTATACATTCTCTTACAGCCACCTCATGCAGGGCCTTAACAATCTAAAGCGGCGCATGGCGAAGCACAATATATGCCACTCAAACCTAACGCCCAACAACATCATTGTTGATGAGAATTATGAGTGGCACCCTATACGATGGTACTACGCAGTAAATGGAAAACGCAAAAACTACAAAGAGTTTAAAAACCTTGCCGAGCGTATCAAGGAGTGTGCCATACCCGATGACTACGCTCCACAACTAGAGCGCCTATCGCTACTGAATAGTCTCGACTATCCAGGCAAGAGATTTCCTCTAAAGGAGCGCCGTAGGCGTGTGATTACCGACAACGGCACAGGATTCGTAGACCAGAATAATAACTTGGTGATAAAGGATATATATCGCCATGCCACAGACTTCACGGAGAATCGCTCTATAGTCACCACAAAGTCGGGGCTAAAGGGAATAATAAATCGTAACGGAGATTACATAATACCTCCCGAATATGACGATATAATCTTCGATATCAACAGCGGCGACAGCAAGGCATATCGCAATATATCGCTCACCATATTCGACTATCTTGGCGAGGTGAAGATGTAGCCATGGCAACACTCGACATCTCCTCGCGTAACAGGCGCGAAGGTGTGATACCATAACGGCGCTTAAACGTAGCGATGAAGTGTGATACATTTATGAAGCCACAGAGTGCCGCAACGGTGAAGGTGGGGAGGCTTGTTCGGCGAAGCATGGCAGAGGCTATCTCGAGTCTTCGCCACAAAAACCAGCGGTGTGGAGGGATGCCGAAGTTCTCCGCGAAGCGGCGCTTATAGGTAGAGACCGAGAGGCAACACATCGAGGCTAACTCCTCGACAGATATACTCGAAGATATACCATTTAACACCGCCATCTCGAAGCGCTGCTCCTCACGACATGTCGGCAAGGTGGTGAGCAACACCTCTCGCTCCACATGCACTATAACAGCCTCAAATATGGCGCTCTCACCTACGTTACACTCCAAAACGTGACGGCCACGCTCCAATATCATAGCCTGAAACCTCGCCACGTGACGACCATCGACAACACATATACCATTTATCGGATAGAGAATATCGTAGCTGATAGTAGAGATCTCTACACTCCTATTACGCTTAAGTTGCAGATGCTCGAGCTGCACATCACACAAAAGTTCACCATTACAAATTCTTGAAGTCATATCTTTGTCATTTAGCTTATGCAAAGATATCTATTATCCCATAGCATCACAACCTCCCAGAGGTGCTTGGCCCTGTGAGTGTATGGTTATGAGCTGAATATACTTATAGCCTATCGTAGACGGTGAGCGTGGAAGTGTGGAGTGACATATCGCACAAAGAAGAGTAGCGCTATAACCACAAACACCGCACCTAAAACATAACAATAGAGATATCCCGACTCGGAGATCATGCCTCCCACAAGCATACCACCTCCAATACCTACATCCCAGCCTGTGAGATATGTAGCATTTGCTGTTGCGCGGCGCGAATTTGGTGCTAGGTTTATAAAGAGGGTGTTGTACGCAGGGAACATCGTACCATAGCCATATCCAAAGAGGAATGCCGTAAGGAAATAGGTGACATAAGCTGCTGAAATACTCCACGAGGCAACGCTAGAGAGCAACGCCTCACCCACGGCGCCGATGAAGGCTATGCAGATACCCAGACGTATCGTCTCCGTCACAAAGCCCTTATCTACACGCTTTCCGGAGTGGAGTCGTGAGGAGATAAGTCCTGCAGCCATAACCGTAAAAAAGAGACCAGCATTATGCGTAATACCCACCTCGCGTGCATAGAGCGCCATATAGCTTGTGGTCATACCATAAGGCATGGCAAGGAGGAAGAAGGCAAAGCAGGCACGAAGGCCCTCCTTGAGGAAGAATCTATCTGCCGAGAGCTTAAACTCCGTCTTCTCCAATATCTTACGTGGCGCACGCACCAGCGATGCGAGAATCAGACCCACACTACCTGTAACTAGCGAGGTAAGGAAGAGAAGGGTATAGTTGCCCGAGGCAATCACAAAGAGTCCTGCCATAGGGCCAAAAGCCATGGCAAGGTTATTTGTAACGCCATAGTAGCCCAAACCCTCTCCTCGGCGCGAAGAGGGCATGACATCTATAACAAGGGTATTTCCTGCCGTAGTAAGCATACCAAACGAGAAGCCGTGGAAGATACGTAACAGGATAAAGAGCGCCAGAGTCTGCGTAATGAAGAAGTAGCCCAAAAACGAAGATACAAAGAGCGCATAGGAGGCAAGATATACAGACTTACGCGGTAGTGTATCGGCCACAAATCCCGCTAATGGCCTAACACTCAATACTGCTATGACATAGCACGACAACACCACACCCACCAATGCTTGGCTAATACCAAAGGTATCCTTGAGGTATAACGGCAGCGTAGGCACAAGAATAAAGAATGAGAAGGACATCATAAACGCCGAGATACACACAAAGATATAGTCGCGAGTCCAAAGTCTATCTTTAGTTTCAGTTGCCATAATCTGTTGTTCTTATAATGTTGCTGTACAATAACTTATATCACTATATCCTACTCTGCCAACAGCTCTTCAATCACGCTCCTCATCGCCTCATATTGCGCCTCCATGCTTTGGAGAAGTCTATACTGCGCATGTGTTCGCACAAGGTTGTGATCAGCATAGCAAATCTTGTAGTATGTGTCGCCATCGATATAATCCATCAGGAAGCGAAGCACCTGCTCGTAGGTGATATATAGAGCCGAGAATGGTAGCCACTCCCTCTCTGTGGCACTCATTGTCGCCCTACGCTCCGAGAGATATCCTGCGGCATAGTGCTTGAAGATCTCTATATTCATCGACACATTGTCGAGGTTCTTATCATCCTCGGCACCTGTGTTGGTATATGAACGGATTGCATCGCCAAAGTCGTTGAGCGAAGTGCTACTCATAACCGTATCAAGGTCTATAACGCACAACACCTCATCGTTCTCATCAAAGAGGATGTTGCTCAACTTCGTGTCGTTGTGCGTAACACGCAGGGGAAGCTCTCCGCGCTCCACCATCGTCCAAAACGCCAACATCTTCTCTCTTCGCGACTCTATCCACTCTATCTCCTCCTTCAGTGTCGCCTTTCTACCCGCCTTGTCCTCCGCCAAAGCCCTGTCCCACTGCTCAAAACGCCAACGGATATTATGAAAGCCCTTTATCACCTCATGCAAAGGCTCTGCAAAGTCGGCCAACATAGCCTGAAACCTACCAATCCCTTTGCCACCCATGTATGCCAGCTGCGGCGTGTCTGCAACATCATGCGTCACCGAACCCTCGATAAACTTACATACAGCCCAGTAGTTCTCACCATCAAAATAGTATAGCGCTCCACCATGTGTCGGCACTACGGTAAGCACCTTACGCTCCGTATCGCCACCTGCAGCCTCCACCTTTGCCTTAAGGTGTGCTGTGACACGCGCTATGTTATCCATCATCGCTGGGACATCGGGGAAAATAGCATGGTTCTTTCGCTGAAGGATGTAGTTGGGAGCTACACCCTCTGTCGCAACGATATATGTGTCGTTGATAAAACCTGCACCCAGAGGCCTAATATCTATAATATCACCCTGCAACGCAAACTGCGATACTATGCTACGCAACTTATCCATATTACTCTGCAAAATAGAAGGTCAAACCATCGACTTTATCCCAATCGCCACGTGTGAAGTCTGGTACCTTGACAGGTTTGCTGCCATTCTCAATAGATATGCGTGTCAGCTCACCCATACTACTCCACTCCGCAGCATCGTAAACATCCATATCCAATGGCAAGCCATTGCGCAAGCAGTATACCAAGCGGTAATCCATGATGAAGTCCATGCCACCATGGCCACCAATACTCAACGAATACTCCTGCAAAGGCACACCATCAACAAGCTGCTTCTGCACAGGGTGCTTATATCGTAACATCATCTCCTGCGAAACACTCTGTGGCGCAAAGCTATGATGGTCAAGAGCCTCTATATCGGGCATACCATTTTCGTCTGTTGCAACACTCTTCAACTGATCTAACTTAAAGGTATATCCCGCCACAGGATACTTATTTGCAAAACCCTCTGTGCCTACTAGCTGATACATGCGGCTATAGGGACGTGGCGTCATGACGTTATGCTGCATATCTATCGTACAACCATTCTGCGTGCGGATGAGGGTGTTTATCTGATCACCCTGCTTACACTCATCCATGCCCATAATCTCCTTTGTGAGCTTACTACCATTTACAGACCTTGTGGACATCGCCACAAGAATATCTAGCTTGTCGCCACGATGTATGTTCAACGCCTGGCAGTTAGGGCCTATGCCATGCGTGGCGTATATATCGCCATTATGCGCCTGGTTATACTCCAAGCGCCAATTATCTGCATAGTGCCTCCAATAAGGCTCTAGGTTGTGAATGTAAGCGCCCTCGGCATGTATTATCTCACCAAAAACCCCAGAGTGCGCCATGTTGAGCGTTGTAAGCTCAAAATGATCATAGCAACAATTCTCAAGGATAGTGCAGTGTACCCTATTGCGCTCCGCAGCATCTACCAACTGCCAGCACTCGGCAACAGTATTTGCACTTGGCACCTCTATCGCCACATGCTTTCCATGCTCCATAGCACAGAGCGCCACCTCCACATGCATCTGCCAAGGAGTAGCAATATAGACAAGGTCTATATCCTCACTCTCACACAACTCCTTATACCCCTCATCACCGCTGTATATCCTCGCCTGGGGCATACCAGCATCTTGAAGATATGACTGACAACGCTCCGCACGCTCCGAATATTTATCACAGAGAGCATTTATCGCCACACCATCAATAAACGTAAAACGCTCAACAGCACCTGGACCACGCATACCAAGACCCACGAAACCAACACGCACCGTATCGAGAGGTTCTGCACGAAACTCAAGCATAGAGATCTGTGAGATATCGCGCTTCGGCTCATCGAGATATATAACGCCATCAACTATCCTGTAGTTTACACTGGCCTTAAATAGCGGGGTTGGATTAATGCAATAGGTGAATAGGAGCAATGCGGCTGTGGCCAACAGAGACGATAGCGAGATGTATGTGAATTTATGTGCTTTCATGATGTAGAAATTATTTCGAAATAGTATAACAAAGATAGGAAATATATTTTGATACTAGCACTATAATATCTATATTTTGTGACAGTGGGGAAAGAATAAGGAATTATCTCCCACACCACCCCCACTCAACACAACACCAACCAACCTCCCTAATCTCCCTAATCTCCCTAAACTCCCTAAATTCCCTAAACTTGAAGCCACCCACTCGCCACCGTGACGACAGTGAATCACAGATATACAAAACAAAAAAAAGCCAGGTCTTTATGACCTGGCTTGAAGAGGCGGCTACCTACTCTCCCACCTAAATAGGCAGTACCATCGGCGTTAGTGAGCTTAACTTCTCTGTTCGGAATGGGAAGAGGTGGAACCTCACTGCTAT
>JAGBWD010000036.1 GCA_017629985.1 Alistipes sp. | reverse complement strand
GGGAGATTAGGGAGGTTAGGGACTAGAACACTAAATTCTCTAATCTCCCTAAATTCTCTAAATTCCCTAAAAACTGATAGCAACCACAGGAGCCAAGGGGATTGTATATATGAAAAGGTGGTGCTCTTGACACCACCACTATATTAAAAGCAACAAAGACCTCCCGAATGGAAGGTCTTTGTGATTATATGAAGAAGTTTTTACTTCTTCATATAGCTTTTGATATATTTCACTCTAAGGTATAACTTGTTTATTCAACATCTTTATTTACAACAACTTTTACTGCCATAATTACTATATCGTTCGTGGATTTAGGCATAGTCATTGAGGAAGCATATCCTCTATTGTATACTTTTGCTTTCTTATCATTTACTTCAGTATTAGTCCAACAACTAGTAAATTTTATATCAAAATTATCAATGATATACTCCACCTGTTCACTACTAGGAAGAGTCCATTCCGTGCCTAAAGAATTGCAATATTCCATTGCATCGTACCACGTACCGCTATTACCATATTTGGACACAATAATGGTATCGTCGCTACAAATAGCACCTTCGTCTAATTCATCAGCTATCGTATTATCTAAGGGCTTTTCTTTTAAATCATTTGCTGTAATGATTGGTTCATCGTTATCTGTGAGTCTATCATTTTCAAATAGCAAAAAAGGATTTTCTCCCTCTTGATACTCCTTCTTCATTATTAAATGTAACTTATGACGAGTAAAAGTTGAGTGTAACGGGTGACGAGGAATGACAATATCTCGATCTAACACCCATCCATCTGCTGATAATTTATTAAGAATATTTCCTAAATTAGATCTATTCTCATTGGTATATATTTCATATGGAATATCATTATACATAATAGAAATTTTCAGATTTTTACCTCCACCTCTTGCATAAACATCACAATAAGCAATCTTTGTCTGAGCTGAAACATTAAGAGTAACGAATGCGAAAGCTAACATTAATAGAATCTTTTTCATAATCGCAAGTAATTCTCCGCTCCACCTCCAACAACGGGTTAATATAAAAAAGAAAGTGTGGAGATGTTCGTTTATCTATAGATAGGCATTTGGCGTGGCCCCAACGAAAATAAACAATACTCCACACCTGTACAGTATGTGGAGTAAGCACAGAACGTGCCGACATAGCATACCAATACAAGTGATGTAAGCATTCGTTATCCTTTCGTTGTAAAATCGCCAAATTTTATCTATAAGGATTAGCGAAACACTTTCACTAAAAATATGTCTGCAATCCGAAAACTGCACTACAAAGTTAGAAAATTATTTTTGATTAAGCAAAGAAATAGAGAGTTTAATGAATTTAAGGAGGTTAGGGAGATTAGGGAGGTTAAGGACTAGAATACTAAATTCTCTAATCTCCCTAAATTCCCTAAATTCCCTAAAAACTGATAGCGACAACAGAAACAAGCCTCCCTTTGTCAGCGTTGCGATTAAGGCGAGAGCAGAGCAAGTTTACTTGTTATGCCGAGCCGTAGCAACGAAAAGGAGCGTAGCGAACTTAAAGGGAGGTTTGGAGGAAATGTAAATATGAATGGTGGTATCACCACCACTATATTAAGGGTTAAAAAGAAAGCCCTCCCAAGCGGGAAGGCTTTACATATATGATAAGTCTCGGATACCCGATTACTTCTTCATATAACCCTTAATATAGTGGTGGTGCGAGCCGTAACGGTTGAATGCAGCCTCATCCAAAGCCTCCTGTGCTGATGGGTGTGCTACAGAGATAATCAATCGCGCACGCTCCTGAAGGCTCTTACCGTAGAGGTCTACAGCACCATTCTCGGTTACGAACCAGTGGATGTGGTTACGTGTTGTTACAACACCTGCTCCCTCGGTAAGAACATCCGAAATCTTCGATACGCCCTTGTTGGTGATAGATGGCATAGCGATAATAGCCTTACCACCCTTTGAAAGTGAAGCACCATAGATAAAGTCTACCTGACCACCAACACCAGAGTAGAACTTACGACCTAGAGAGTCGGCACATACCTGACCTGTGATATCTACCTGAAGAGCAGAGTTGATAGCTGTAACCTTATCATTCTTTGCGATTACGAATGGGTCGTTGGTATAACCTACGTCCATCATAAGTACACCTGGGTTGTCATCGATGAAGTCATACACCTTCTGTGAACCCATCAAGAATGTAGATACCATCTTACCCTTATCGATATTCTTCAAAGCACCGTTGATAACGCCCTTCTCAACAAGTGGAAGTACACCATCGGCAAACATCTCGGTATGAACACCAAGGTTCTTGTGGTTGCCAAGCTGCGCAAGAACAGCATTTGGAATAGCACCAATACCCATCTGAAGTGTTGCACCATCCTCGATAAGGCCTGCACAGAGGTTACCAATCTTTGTCTCCACCTCGTCAGGAGTTGTAAAGTGAGCCTCCTCAAGTGGCTGGTCATCCTCAACAAAGAAGTTGATGCGTGAGCTATGAATCATAGCATCACCAAAAGAACGTGGCACAAACTTATTTACAACTGCTATAACATAGTCTGCACACTCCACAGCAGCAAGTGTAGCATCTACAGAGGTACCAAGAGATACATAGCCATGCTTATCAGGACGTGACACCTGAATCATAGCCACGTTACATGGCACAGCACCCGAGCGATACAACTTCTGGGTCTCGCTCAAGAAGATTGGAATATAGTCAGCATAACCACTCTGCGTAACCTTACGAACATTACCTCCTACGAAGAATGAATCGAGCTGGAATACGCCCTCAAACTCTGGATCTGCGTAAGGTGCAGGACCCTCGGTGTGAAGGTGGTGGATGTGAACATCCTTAAGCTCACCAGAACGACCACGCTCGCACATAGCCTTGATAAGGCACTGTGGAGCCGATGCCACTGAACTGAGGTGAATATGATCACCCGACTTAATACACTTTACAGCCTCCTCGGCAGTTGTAAATTTAATGTTACTCATTTGTTAAGTTTTATTTAGGTTTGTTATTTACTTTCTCTTTACCTCTACCTGCTCGTAACCCTCGATGATATCACCAACCTTGATATCGTTGTACGACTCGATGTTAAGACCGCAATCCTGACCTACGGTAACCTCCTTCACATCATCCTTGAAGCGGCGTAGTGAGCCAAGCTTACCTGTGTAGATTACGATACCATCACGGATAACACGGATAGGGGTATTACGCTGCATCTTACCCTCGCGTACGATACATCCCGCTACGGTGCCCACCTTCGAGATCTTGAAGGTCTCCATAACCTCGGTAGAGCATACTATCTCCTCCTTCATCACTGGCTCCAACATACCCTCGATAGCATCCTTAATCTCGTTGATAGCATCGTAGATGATAGAGTAGAGGCGGATATCAATCTGCTCCTTCTCGGCAGCCTTACGCGCAGCAGCCGAAGGACGTACCTGGAAACCTACGATGACGGCATTAGATGCTGCAGCAAGCAATACATCGGACTCCGAAATCTGACCTACGGCAGAGTGGATGACATTTACCTGTACTGTCTCCTTCGAGAGCTTGATAAGCGAACCTGTCATAGCCTCCACAGAGCCATCCACGTCACCCTTAACGATGATATTAAGCTCCTTGAATGAGCCAATAGCGATACGGCGACCAATCTCATCAAGAGTAACATGCTTCTGGGTCATGATACCCTGCATACGCTGCAGCTGCTCACGCTTGTTGGCAATCTCACGTGCCGAGCGGTCGTCATCCATGACGTTGAAGGTATCACCCGCCTGTGGCGCACCATTAAGACCAAGCACCTGAACAGGGGTTGATGGGCCTGCCTCGATAACCTTGCGACCATTCTCATCGAACATCGCCTTCACACGACCAGTATATGTACCCGAAAGAAGGACATCACCAACGCGGAGAGTACCATTCTGCACCATGATAGTAGCCACATAACCACGACCCTTATCCAACATAGACTCGATAACAGCACCCGATGCCTTACGGTTAGGATTAGCCTTAAGCTCGAGAACCTCAGCCTCAAGAAGCACCTTCTCAAGAAGCTTATCGAGGTTTAGACCCTGCTTTGCAGATACCTCCTGACACTGATACTTACCACCCCAATCCTCAACAAGGATGTTCATCTGTGAGAGCTGCTCACGAATACGGTCGGCATTAGCCTGTGGCTTATCCATCTTGTTGATAGCAAACACCATAGGTACACCTGCCGCAGAGGCGTGGTTGATAGCCTCGATAGTCTGTGGCATCACGCTGTCATCGGCAGCTACAATGATGATTGCCACGTCTGTCATCTTGGCACCACGCGCACGCATCGCCGTAAATGCCTCGTGACCTGGGGTATCGAGGAATGTAATCTTCTCACCGTTAAGCTCCACAGAGTAGGCACCGATATGCTGTGTGATACCTCCAGCCTCACCTGCAGTAACATTTGTCTTACGGATGTTATCAAGAAGCGATGTCTTACCGTGGTCTACGTGACCCATTACGGTTACGATAGGTGGACGTGGCATGAGATCCTCATCGCTATCAGCGTCATTCTCAATAGCCTCCTGAATCTCTACAGATACAAACTCCACGGTAAAGCCAAACTCCTCGGCAACTACTACCAAGGCCTCCGCATCGAGACGCTGGTTGATAGATACCATAAGTCCGAGGTTCATACATGCCGAGATTACCTCCATAGGTGAGACATTCATCATGGTCGCTAGCTCACTTACGGTCACGAACTCCGTAACCTTAAGTACGCTGCGCTCCATCTCCTCGCGCTCGATCTCCTCGTTCATGCGCTCACGAACCTCATCACGCTTCTCCTTACGATATTTAGCACCCTTTGACTTTGTACCCTTTGCAGTAAGACGCGCCAAAGTATCCTTAATCTGCTTTGATACCTCCTCGTCAGATACCTCTGGACGTACCACAGGCTTTGGCTGCTGCTTCTGCTGTTTCTTCTGCTTCTTTGACTGTGGCTGCTGTCCGCCACCCTGCTGTTGCTGTCCGCCCTGCTGTTGCTGTCCGCCCTTGTTATTTCCCTTATTGTTGTTACCACCCTGCTGTGGCTTTCCGGCATTCTTACCCTCCTTGGCAACATTCACCTTCTCCTTCTCGAGGCGCTTGCGCTTATGCTTACCTCCAGGAGTCATATTTGAGACATCCATGGTTCCCAAGATTCTTGGGCCATCGAGCTGCGTAACCTGTGGGCGATATACCGAGTCGCGCTTCACCTCTGCAGGTGCCTCCTCAACAACAGGCTTTGGCTCTGGTTTTGGTTCTGGCTTCTCTGCAACAGGCTTTGGAGCCTCAACAACTACAGGCTCCTCAACAACAGGCTTTGGGGTCTCCTTCACTGGAGCCTCCACCTTTGGCTGCTTGCCATCTAGGTCTATCTTACCGAGGATCTTTGGTCCACGAACCTCATCCTTAACGCTGATGGTGTTACTACGTACGATAACCTCCTCGTCATCACCCTCCTTCTCCTGTGCTGCGATGCTCACGCTACCCTTCTGCTGGATACGCTCACGCACAGCATTACGCTCATTACCTGACTGACGGTTGCGACCAAACTCCTTCTCGAGTAGAGCATATACCTCTGATGACACTGGCGATGAGGGTGAGCAGTCGCTCTGCAAGCCCTTACGCTGGAGAAAATCGGCAAGCGTATTGAAACCCACCTTAAACTCCTTTGCCACCTGTATAAGCCTTATTTTCTTGCTATTATCCATTCAATTTCTCCTTTCATTAATCATTATCTACTACTCAAACTCTGCCTTAAGGATTGATACTACATGCTCGGCCTGCTCAATCTCAAGGTCTGCACGCTGTGCAATCTCCTCTACTGGCAACTCCAACACGCTCTTGGCAGTGTCGCAACCAGCGCCCTTGAGAGCCTCGATTATCCAACCCTCAATCTCATCGGTAAACTCCGATAGTGCAACATCCTCCTCCTCAATCTCACGATATACATCGATGTCGTAGCCTGTAAGCATCTTCGAGAGACGGATGTTCAAACCACCCTTACCGATAGCCAACGACACCTCCTCTGGCTTTAGGTATACCGAAGCTGTCATACGCTCCTCATCCACGGTGATAGATGATATCTTTGCTGGATTCAACGAGCGCTGGATGAGCAATGAGGTATTTGAAGTGTAGTTCACAACATCGATATTCTCATTGCGCAACTCCTTAACGATGGTGTAGATACGAGAACCCTTCATACCCACACATGCTCCTACAGGGTCGATGCGATCATCATACGACTCTACAGCTACCTTGGCACGCTCACCAGGGATACGCGCGATGCGCTTGATGGTGATAAGACCATCGAAGATCTCTGGCACCTCCTGCTCGAAAAGACGCTCTAGGAACTGGTTGTCGGCACGTGAGAGGATGATACGTGGCTGGTTGTTGTTCATCTCCACCGACTTCACTATAGCCTTTATGGCGTCACCCTTGCGGTAAAAGTCGTTAGGAATCTGCTCTGTCTTTGGCAACACAAGGTCATTACCCTCATCATCGCGCACCAAGACCTCCTTCTTCCACACCTGATAAACCTCACCAGTTACAATCTCACCCACCTTCTCTGAATACATCTCAAACAAGGCTACCTTCTCGAGGTCGAGGATTCGTGATGCAAGGTTCTGGCGCAATGACAACACTGCGCGGCGACCAAACTTTGTCATGTCAATCTGGTCTACGTACTCATCACCAAGGTCATACGATGGGTCTATAGCCTTAACCTCCGAGAGAGAGATCTCGGTGTTAGGGTTCTCCACTGCGTCATCATCTACCACGGTGCGGTTACGCCAAATCTCGAGGTCACCCTTCTCTGGGTTGATGATAACATCGAAATTCTCGTCACTCTCAAACTGCTTCTGGAGTGCATGGCGAAAGACATCCTCCAGTACACCGATAAGTGTAGCGTTGTCAATGCTCTTCAACTCCTTAAATTCAGCAAAGTTGCTGATAAGATTAATGTACTTCATTTTGTTTTATATTTTTGTTTTGTCTATTATTTTCGTTTTATTCTGTGAGGTTGGAGTTAGGGGACTCGCCTTGCGCTCTAACTCTCCTCGTTATTTGTTAGGGAGTTGCGCTTTGCCCCCTATTTGTTAGGGAGTTTAAGGAGTTTAAGGAGTTTAGGGATTGGGCCTACCGTAATGCACTGCTATCTCCCTAAATTCCCTAAATTCTCTAAAAAGCGGCAGTAGATGACCCCTTATCACAGCAAAGCCAATTTGTTGTTAGAAGGGCGTCAGATACAACGCTCGGCGAATTTCGAGACGATGGGCTGTACTAGGCGTACTGCCCATTGGTGAGATAATTCGTTAGCGGCAGTAGATGACCCCTTATTACAGCAAATTACTTGAAGTCGAGATACTCCTTCACATACTTTATCTCCTCCCACTTATACTCCTTGGTAACCTCCACTGTTACCTTGCGCTTCTTACCCTCAACAAGCTGCTTCTCCTCGTATGATAGTGCGATACCCTCCTCTGTAGCATCGTTCAGCTTTGCGAGAATCTTGATACCATCCTTAAGAAGCACCTCCACAGAGTTTCCGAGAATCTTCTTATACTGACGTAGTAGCTTTAGCTCGGAGCCGATACCTGCAGATGCAACCATGAGAGAGTAATCCTCCACCTCACGATCTAGCTCCGCCTCTATGGCGCGGTTTAGCGCTGCACAATCCTCCAACTTTACTGCTGTATCGCTATCTATGAGCAACTCTATGTCGCCCATTGGAGATATCTTACACTCCACAACGAACATATCAGTATCCACAAGAAACTTCTCCGCAATCTCTATAACATGCTTAACGTCAATCATATATCTTCAAAAATTCTATATTATCGTTTTATAAATCTACGAAATAAGGGGACTACTAGCCCCCTTACATTCTCTCTATCACGCCACAAAGGTAGCAATAATTTTCTGATTTACAATATTTTTTATCACTTTTTACTAGTGAGATTAGGGCGAAAAAGTTATGAGGCATCATCGCTAATTTTTCTCATCGCCAGCTTTTCGCAGTGTGGGAGATGAAAACACCCCGAATGGCATCCATTCGAGGTGTTATCTGAAGCGCCGCTGTGGCGACATAGAGATTATTTGTTAATCTTTGCCCAGGTATCCTTAAGTGTTACAGTGCGATTGAATATCAAGTGGTCAGGCGTAGAATCCTTATCCACGTTGAAGTAGCCAATGCGCTGGAACTGAAGATAGTCGTAAGGCTTGGCCTCGGCGAGATACTTCTCCACATAGCACTCTGTAAGCACCTTCAAAGAGTCCTCATTTATCATCTCCTGCATAGCCTCAAGAGCCTCACAGCCCCTCTCCTTGCGGATAGCAGACATCTCATCACGAGGGTTCTCCACCTTCCACAAGCGGTCGTAAAGGCGCACCTCGGCCTTGATGCAGTGGTCGCAGCTCACCCAGTGGAGCGTACCCTTAACCTTGCGGTTGCTACCTGGCAATCCTGTTTTTGTTTCAGGGTCATACTCGGCATACACGGTGATTACATTGCCATTCTCATCCTTATCGCAACCTGTACACTTCACGATATAGGCATTCTTAAGACGCACCTCCTGACCTGGTGTCATGCGGAAGTACTTCTTTGGAGCATCCTCCATAAAGTCCTCACGCTCCATCCATAGCTCGCGGCTAAACTCTATAGCGTGTGTTCCAGAGTTTGGATCCTCGGGGTTATTGATAGCCTCAAAGGCCTCAACCTGACCCTCTGGGTAGTTGGTGATTACAAGCTTCACAGGGTCTATAACAGCGCTAACACGTGTTGCACGCTTATTGAGGTCGTCACGCACAGCACTCTCAAGAAGCGCCATGTCGTTAAGTGCATCGTAGGTAGTGTAACCAATCTTATCCACAAAGTTACGGATAGACTCTGGCGAGTAACCACGGCGGCGGAAGCCACACAACGTAGGCATACGTGGGTCATCCCAGCCATTTACCAAGCCCTCCTTCACAAGGATAAGCAGATTACGCTTACTCATAAGCGTATAGTTGAGGTTTAGCTTATTAAACTCATACTGACGAGGACGCTCATCCGATGGGTCTACACCCTCCTTAACCCAATCTACAAATAGGTCGTAAAGAGGGCGATGAGGGACAAACTCTAGGGTACACAACGAGTGTGTAACGCCCTCGAAGTAGTCGCTCTGGCCATGCGCAAAGTCATACATAGGGTATACCTTCCATGCATCTCCTGTGCGGTGATGAGGGTGATTAACAACGCGATAGATGATAGGGTCACGGAAGTGCATATTTGAGCTAGCCATGTCAATCTTTGCACGAAGCACCATTCTACCCTCCTCAATCTCACCACGTGTCATCTTCATAAAGAGGTCGAGGTTCTCCTCGATAGGACGGTTGCGGTATGGGCTCTCTGTACCTGCCTGCGTAGGTGTACCCTTCTGCGCAGCAATCTCCTCGGAGGTCTGCTCATCGACATAAGCCTTACCCTGATTGATAAGGCGGATGGCGAAGTCCCACAACTGCTGGAAGTAGTCCGAAGCATAATACTCCGCACCCCACTCAAAACCTAACCACTTGATATCCTCCTTTATAGCCTCTACATACTCCACATCCTCCTTTGTAGGATTTGTATCATCGAAGCGAAGATTACACACACCACCATAGCGCTTTGCTACGCCAAAGTCCATGCATATCGCCTTTGCGTGACCAATATGTAGATAGCCATTAGGCTCGGGCGGAAAGCGTGTTTGCACTCGTGTCTTACCTTTGGCAATCGCCTCCTCGATAATCTCTTCCACGAAGTTCAAAGACTTCTCCTTTACCTCTGTTGTCTCTATAGCCATAATTATATAGTTTTAATCATTTGTTAATCAATATATTGCTGCTTACGCTTTAGTGCTATGTTATAATCCAAATCGACACCTACAGCTAGCCACTGTCGAGTACCCCAGCCTGTACCATCGTACTCCATGGTGATACCTGCCGACACATTTACGGTATCCTCGAAAAAGCGCTGTTCATAAGATGCTGTGATAGCATCATAGATACCCTTATTAGTATTGTAGAATGGCGAGCCACCATATAGCTGCGCACCATAGCGATTATAATATGTCAAAAGGTCTTTACCTATATATAATGTATTGCGTAGTGTCACACCCCAACGACTTATCGCCGCATTCAGCTCACCACCCATAGGTGCCTCCCAACTACCTTCAAATATTCTATCGCGCTGCAACGACTGCATATATGTAAGACGAATATCAAAGTCGAAGCCTCCACCCTCAAAGTCAAAGCCTACGAAGGGTGTCACAAAGATATCATCTACCACACCCTCCACGGTATCGGGGTTGTAGTCACAGGCGTAGTGGCCCACCATAAGGTCATAACCCATATAGAACCACTTAAAGGGCATCACACCAGATGAAATTATGGCAAACTGCTCACGAATGTCAAAGTCGCGCATGCCCGTATAGTCAAACACAAACTCTACATAGGCACCCTCGCGCTGCTTATCCTCATAACGTGCCAAGACACCCCCTATGCGATTGTTATAGTAGCGATACTCGGTGTCGTAGAAGAGCCTACTCTTAAGTCCTCGCATCTCCGAGCGAGGGAAGATACCCGCAAGGAGTGTCACAGAGGGAGCGCGGTAGCCGTAGTACATCTGCACATTTACATCCGATAGAAACTTTGCGCCATCACCAAAATCCTGCACCATATCTACACCCAACATCAGCTCGTTATACTTCGACCAGCCTATACCCACCTTGGGAGTTAGACGTGCGCCAAAGAGCGTACCCGAGTTGTTAAACGTCATAGAGGCGTACTCCTTGTTATCAAAGAGGGTTGTGAAATCAGCACCCACCTTTAGCTCCTGCGCCACACCACGCACTCCACATAAGAGAAGCACTGCCAGAATGAGATATGTTAATAATGGACGTTTCATTGATACAAGTAAACATTTCACCGCAAATTTATCAAAAATATTTTATATTTTCGTACATTTGCAATCGAAATAATAAAAAAACTTAAAATCTGCGATAACCAATGAGAAAATTGCTTAATGAGGAGCTGGGGCGACCATCACTAGAGGAGTATGCAAACGTTGAGAAACTCCCCATCGTTATAGTATTGGACAACGTACGCTCGGCGCAGAATGTAGGCTCCTTCTTTCGCACTGCCGATGCCTTTGGTATTGAGCATATTGCGCTCTGCGGCATAAGCTCCACACCCCCTAACCGCGAGATACATAAGACCGCTCTTGGCGCAGAGATGAGCGTAGCATGGAGCTACCACGCCACAACCCTCGAGTGCATAGAGAAGCTTCGTGCGGAGGGCTACACGATAGTTGCCATAGAGCAGACAGAGGGCTCTACGATGCTCAACAACTTTATTGCCGAGCCACATAGGCGTTATGCCCTAGTTTTTGGCAACGAGGTAGAGGGCGTAGACCAGAGTGTTGTAGATGTTGTAGATAGCGCTATAGAGATTCCACAGGTGGGCATCAAACACTCGCTAAATGTTTCAGTATCAGCAGGAATACTTATGTGGGAGATGTTCCGCCAGATGAGGGGATAATATACATAATGGGCAATTACTAGAATAGGAGAGAGATAGGGATTCTACGTATAAGGAGTGTGTTGCGAGTGAGGGGTTATAGGGGGTTAGAAAGGATTATCTAACACACAAATTACAATATTTGCCACATTTTTTTTGCACATTAGAAAATTAGTTGTATATTTGCACCGCTCTTTTATAAAAGATGGTTTAAGGAGGGTTGGGTGAGTGGCTTAAACCAGCAGTTTGCTAAACTGCCGATATCGTAAGGTATCCGCTGGTTCGAATCCAGTGCCCTCCGCTTGTAAAGCAAAATTTCAGACGACCGTGTGGTCGTCTTTTTTTTGTCTTATAGTGTAGTATAGAGCAAGCTCCACTACCCTATCAACAAAAAAAATCGCTCACGATATTGAAATTTTGTGCTGCGGAGCTGATTGCTCACTTAAAGGCTGGTTGAGCCGATAATATATGATTTATAGCGCAGGTTAGACCTGCGCTTGTTTTTGGGGGTATCGGCTCTATTGCTTCGCAATTCGAATCCAGTGCCCTCCGCAACAAATGTAATTAAGACTCGCAATGCGAGTCTTTTTTTTTGTTTCTATCAAAATCGTCACTACACATAAATCCTTGATATAGTGGCTATTATCCCCTTTTGTAGGGGGGGGGGAGAGGGAAGGCTTATTTTCACACGCATAACGACACCCCCAGCAGGATATTTTTTTTGCAAAACAGGGGTAGAAAAACAGTATAAAAATGCACGATTTTGAGTATTTTTATTTAATTTTGTGCGTTAATTGGTTTTTGGATAAAACAATGTATGTGAGATTATATCTCAACAGATAGGAAAAGAGTTCCTATTTGGGGATTTAGAGACACCCAAACACCTCACTTGACAAGTTATTACCCAAATACCTCACTTGACAAGTTATTATAAAAACAAAAAACTATGAGACCCAAATATAGTTTTTGCCTTCTGCTACTTTTCCTCTTTATAGGGGGGGGGGGGAATTTTCTCAAGTAAGTGCGCAGAAATGGGCTGTTAAAACAAATGTCATTTACGATGCAACGGCAACAGCAAACCTTGGAATAGAGATAGGCCTTGCACCTAAATGGACCCTCGACATCTCGGGCAATCTAAACGCTTGGAGCAAGAATGAAGCTACAAAATGGAAACACTGGATGGTGCAGCCCGAGGCACGCTACTGGTTTTGTGACCGCTTCTCACGACACTTTCTTGGCTTCCACGCCATCGCCGGAGCCTTCAATTTTGGAGGCATCAACAATAACATCTCCTTTTTAGGGACCGACTTTTCACGTCTTAAAGATAACCGTTACCAGGGTTATGCCTACGGAGCCGGAGTAGCATACGGCTTCGCCTTTATGCTTTCTGAACACATAAACCTCGAACTCGAGGCGGGATTTGGCTACATGTATCTCGACTACGAGATATTCGATTGCAGTGACTGCGGCCGTAGAATTGGCGATGGCGGTCACCACTACATTGGCCCTACCAAGGCGGCTATAAATCTTGTCTTTTTATTCTAAAACAAACGGTTATGAAGAGATATATTTTCCTAGCTTTGCTTGCCCTAATTACCACCTATAGCGGCTACTCACAGGAGATACCCGATGTGAAGATTAAGGATTTTACCCTAGAGCTAAAGGATGATAATAAGCTAAATGTCGATATAGAGATAGACCTCTCGCAGCTTAATGTAAAGACCACGCAGGTTGTTATCCTCACCCCTTGCGTGATAAACGGAGCTGACACCCTTAAACTTAAGTCGGTGGCCGTATATGGCAGAAACCGCCGCATCTACTACAAGCGCAACGAACATATCCGTCCTACCGTTGCTGGCGACATTACCCTCACCAAATCCGAAGCACGCGATGTTGTCACCTACAGCACCTCTATACCCTTCTCGGACTGGATGGATGGATGTAGTGTTGAGATTAAGCGCAACGATTGCGGATGCTGTGGCCACACTACAGAGGTTGCCAGCACAGAGATTGTCGATAGATTCCCCATTGAGGCCTACTATCCAGAGCTAATCTATCTACGCCCCGAACACGAGAACGTCAAGACTCGTCAAATTAGCGGCTCGGCATTTATAGACTTCCCTGTTAGTAAGACCGTTATCTACCCCGATTATCGTAATAACACTGTTGAGTTGGCAAAGATTACAGGCACCATCGACTCTGTTAAGAACGATAAGGATGTCACCATCAAGTCGATATCAATAAAGGGTTACGCCTCTCCAGAGAGCCCCTACGACAACAACAAACGCCTAGCAAAGGGACGTACCGAGGCGCTAAAGGCATACGTTGAGGAGATGTATCACTTCGACAATGTAACCTTCACAACGGACTACGAGCCAGAGGACTGGGAGGGTCTTGAGCGCTATGTTGAAGCATCATCGTTGCCACACAAGGAGCAGATTCTAGAGACTATCCGCTCTGACCGCAATCCCGATACCAAGGAGTGGATTATCAAGTCTACATGGAAGCAGGAGTACCGTCATCTCTTGGACCACTGCTACCCTGCTCTCCGCCACTCTGACTATGTCGTAGAGTATGAGATTAGAAGCTACAGCGACCCTATAGAGATAGAGCAGATTCTACACACAGCACCGCAAAATCTCTCGTTGGAGGAGTTTTACATCCTCGCCCAGACCTATGAGCCTGGTAGCGACAAGTTTAACGACTTGTATGAGACTGCTGTGCGAATATATCCTAACGACCCTGTGGCAAACCTCAACGCCACAAACTCGGCAATTCTCAAGGGCGACTATCGCTCTGCGGCCCGCTACCTCAACAAGGCAGGCGACACCCCAGAGGCTATATATACACGCGGCGCGCTAGAGGTATATATGGAGAATAACGAGGCCGCAAAGCCCTATTTCGAGGAGGCTCTCAAGCAGGGTAACACCAAGGCGGAGGCAGCTCTTACGGAGATAGCAAAGAACAGACACATATACAAGATGAACGACAAACAATAAAACTATAAACAACAAACAACTTAATTTATTAATTTTTTTCTATTATGAAAAAGTATCTATTTATTGCACTTGCAGCATTGGGTTTTGCTGCTTGTGAGAAGGCTGCTGATGAGAGCAAAACTCAGCAGAACGCAGAGTTTGAGCAGTCTTACGTGGCTGTAACATTCACTGCAGATGGCGTTACACGTGCCGATGATGGCGAGTATGAAGTTGGTCGTGATGAGGAGCGTGCTGTTAAGTCTGCTTATGTATTCTTCTTCACCGAGAATGGTGAGCCTTTCACTGTAGACAACATGCAGTCACACCCTGGTACACGTAACTATGTAGATGTACTCGACCAGCTTTCAAAGAAGGGTGAGGCTATGGACAACGTATCTGATGTTCAGAATGCTGTGCTTGTTCTTAAGAACTACAAGGGTGAGTATCCTGCACAGGTTGTAGCTGTTCTTAACTGGACTCCTACAAATAACGAATATCGTCTTTCAGATCTTCAGACTACTATTTCACAGCTAGGCGATGATGCAAACGGTTATGTTATGAGCAACTCTGTATATGCTAATAACAACCAGGAGGTAGTTGATGCTGTAGCTCTTACAGCTGCAAACATCGCAAAGAATGAGGAGTTGGCTTTGGCTAACCCTATCACAATCCACGTTGAGCGTGTTGCAGCCAAGGTAGAGTTCTTGTCAGCAGCAAATGGAAAATTCGAGATTGGTAAGGTTGAGGATACAGTTGATGATACAGAGACAACTGTTTATGCACAGATTAAGGGCTTTGAGCTTTATAACGACTATGAGTCGTCATGGCTTATCAAGCATATCGTTCCTACATGGAGCTCTATTGGCTTCGCATGGAACGATATGGATTGGTTCCGTTCATACTGGGCAGAGTCGCTCGAGACAGCATTCCCTGACAACACCTTTAACTGGAACGATGGTAACACCAACATTGGTGGATATGTATATTGCGGTGAGAACACTCGCGCGTGGTCTGCAGCTGATGATGTTCGCACAAAGGTTATCGTTAAGGCACAGCTTGTAAAGGAGGATGGTACTACTCCTGTAGAGGTTGTTAATTGGTGGGGTAAGGAGTATGTAGGCGAGGATCACCTAAAGATTGTTGTTGCTAACACTCTTGTAAATACATACTTTACTTCAGATGACGCGAAGACTTACGTAGGTCTTGCTCCAGAGGATATCAAGTGTGTTGCTCGTGATCCTCATGCGAAGAACGCTTATGAGGTTTACTTTGCAATTAACGATAGCAGCGAGTCAAAGAACTGGTATAAGTATGTAAATGGCACATATTCAGCTATTACTGTAGAGGCGCTTAACAATGAGCTTGCAGCGGTACAGCCTGCTCGTGTTTACAAGAATGGTATGACATACTACTGGTTGGATATCAAGCACCTTGGTACAGCGGGTTCAACTGCCGAGTATGGTATCGTTCGTAACCACGTTTACAGAGTAAACATTACAGATATCCAGGGCTACGGTACTCCAGTTTACAATGGTAACACCGATATAATCACTCCTGAGAAGCCTGTTGATATCAACTCATTCGTCTCTGCACAGATCAACATCCTCTCATGGAGAGTTGTTGAGAACGACTACAACTTGCAGTAATTTACCGATGGCTACCGACTCCGTGGGCGATACCATTGAGTCGGTAGTCCATACACTAATATTATTAGGTATTATATGAAAAAGTATCTATTTTTTGCAATAGCGCTTCTAGCAACGGCATCATGTGCGAAGGAGGAGGTTGCTGAAAGCAACAAGCCTATCCACAATGGAGAGATTGAGGAGTCGTACCTCGCTATCAACCTCTCTGCTTCGGATATCACACGCGCACAGGCAGGTTTTGAAGATGGCACTGCAGAGGAGCGTGCTGTGAGCCATGCCGACTTCTTCTTCTTCGATGAGGCGGGTAACGCTTTCAATGTAACTGGTAACCCAGCAACTACTCCTGGTGGAGGCACAAACCACCTTCGCGCAACGAATGTAGAGTTTAGTGCAGATACCAATAATGGTGATGATATCTCCGATACATCAACACCTGTTCTTTTGCTTAAAACATACAAGGGTCAGTTCCCTAGTAAGATTGTGGCAGTTCTCAACTGGAGTCCAGATACAGACGAGTACTCTTTGACAGAGCTACACGAAGCAGTAAGCGTTACTGGAGAGTTTAATAGCAAAGATTACTTTGTTATGAGCAACGCAGTATATGCGCAGGGTACCACCGAGGTATATGCTACACCCCTCACAATGGAGAACATCAAGTCTACAGAGGATGATGCCCTTAAAGCACCTATCAGCATCTACGTTGAGCGCGTAGCAGCAAAGGTTCAGGTGAATACAAACGATAAGTATGAGGTGAAAGCTGGCGAGGTATATGCAAAGATTCTTAATTGGGATCTTTATCGTGATAATCCAGAGTCTAAACTCCTCAAAGAGATTGATGGTAGTTGGGATGTAAACTCAATAGGATTTAATTGGAATGATGAGCCATGGTATCGTAGCTACTGGGCAGAATCTCTCTTGGCACCAGCTGATGATGAGATCTTCGGAGCCTCTCCTTATCTCCCTAACGCACACACATACATCGGCGAGAACACCACGGGTAAAAATAGCTGCACAAAGGCGGTTATCAAGGCGCAGTTGGTGAATAGTGCGGATAAGCCTCTCGAAATCGCCATCTGGAACAATGTTGAGTATGTAGACGTGGAAAGTAGCACCCCTGGAGAGTCACTTCGTACAGCTGTGGCTAACACCCTAAAAAACATCTACTTCGCAAAGACAACTGACGGAGTAACTACAACATACACAGGTCTTAAGCCAGAGGATTTGAAGTGCGTTGCTGGTGGTACCACAGAAGCTCCTAATGGCGTAGTTGCTAACGAGGTTTACTTCCAGCTTTCAGAGGCGGGCGCAGCAAAGGATTGGTGGAAGCTCGTAAATGGCGTGTATGAGACCGTGGCAGCAGATATCTCTGATGATCCAAATAGTGTTAAGGCTACCAACGAAGCCCTTAAGAGTGTTCCTGCTGCAGTGCTTTACGAGAATGGCGAGACATTCTACTACGTAGATATCAAGCACCTCGGAGCAGAGAATAAGGCTGCAGAGTATGGTATTGTTCGTAACCACGTATACAACATTACCATCAACTCTATCGGCGGTTATGGCAGCCCTGTATATACAGGCACTGAATTCGTTGATTATCCACAAATTACCGAACAGAACACATACGTATCTGCAGAGATTAACATCCTCTCATGGAAATTGGTTAATCAGGAGGTAGATATTCAGCCAAACAACTAATAACGCGAAAGAGCTTAACATCAAGGGGCTGCCAGGCAGCTGCACGACAGCCCCTTTTCAAAAAATAACCTGGGCATTGCCCATACACAACAAATAACACAAAAAATGAACAGAGTGCATATATTCAGAAGAGTGCTTCTCGCATCGGCAATGGTGGTGGCGATGCTGACAGTATCTTCGTGTAAGGATGGACTAATATTCGATGGGGAGGGCGATTGCGGCATCTACTATCGCATACGCTTCAAGTATGACTATAACATAAAGTTTGCTGACGCCTTTGCCAACGAGGTGAACTCCGTTGCGCTCTACGTGTTCGACCAAGACAATACCCTTGTCCATAATATCACCACCACAGATAATGAGATGCTATCTTCGGGGTCATTCGAGATACCCCTCGAATTAGAACCCGGCAACTACACACTCCTAGCCTGGTGCGGAGTGATGAACGAGGAGTCGTTTGACATATTGGCTGATGCAAACACAGGCACCACAAAACTTGAAGATATGCAGGTGAAGATGTTGCGCCAGCACAACGACAACAACGAGGCTACGGTAGATAAAGACCTACTTCCGCTATATCATGGAACAATGGCCCTTGAGGTGGAAGATAAGCCTGGAACATACACCGAGACAATGTCGCTAATGAAAGATACAAACTCTGTACGCATCCTACTACACGAGATGTCAGGACATGATGTAGATGCTGACAAGTTTATATTTGAGATTAAGGATAACAACGGACTCTACAACTGGGACAACACGCTCCTTGAGGATGAGGAGATAACATACTCGGCATGGTATCAGACTACAGGTACTGCCGACATGGAGAAAGAGACCACACGCACTGTGACAGAGGTAAATGTGGCACTTGCCGAACTTACCATAGGTCGCATGAGGGCAGACAAGTCACCAATACTCTATATCAAGAGTCGCGAGAGTGGCGAGGAGCTGGTGCGCCTACCTCTAGCAGAGTACGCACTACTTGTGAAGGGCTACTACAGAGAAAATATGGGCGACCAAGAGTATCTTGACCGCCAAGATGAATATACTATGACACTATTCCTTGACGAGGGTGAGTGGGTATCATCATACATCCTCATAAACTCGTGGAGAGTAGTACTAAACGACACAGGATTAAACTAATAACCCGTGCGAGGAGCTGTAAAATATATCCTACTGCTTGCAATGAGCATCATATCTGCATCGTGTGTTTTCGATGCAGAGAGATGCTACATATATACCAACAAGCAGTATGATATAATGTTTACAGTGTCAGTCGGAGGAGATATCACACGTGCCACATGGGAGGATGAATATACCTCGGAGATGGGCGTACCATTCGACTACCGCATTCTGCCCGACAACTTGAGCGTTGTGGTGTTCACCGCAGAGGGCGAGCGTCTAGGGTATATCAGCAACCTCTACTACTGGCCTACAAACGAGTTACAAAGTGAATTTAAATTCGTTGGACAGCTGCCACAAGAGTTTATAGAGCATGTCGCAAACAATGGTGGCTCACAGAACAACTACAGATTTATGGTCTTCGCCAATAGCTCGAACAACTATAGCGGCGAGGAGCATACCACCTTTAGCCAGACACAGCTAAATCCCACAAACGATAGTTCCGCGATACCAATGTGGGGTATCAAGGAGGTAGATGTAACACCATTATATGGTCGTGACAACCTCGACATCGGCGATATATTGATGCTTCGCGCCGCTGCCAAGATAGAGGTTAAGCTATGTGATGAGCTTAAGATGAAGGAGAGTACAACAATAACCTCGGCAACCCTCAAGTACTATAACCAGACAGGATATGTGGTACCTAATGGCTGGTCAGAGGTGAGTAACACCGAGAGCCTCGACCAGGAGAACTGCTTTAGAATCTATCGTCACGCCGCACTCAATTTGCCACTTATCAAGGATGAGAAGACGGGAGACTACTACGTATACATCACCGAGTATGACAACATCAACTACATTGGTGAGCGTAACAAGATAAGCCTGGAGTTTAACATTGGTGGCGAGGTCAAGTATTTCGAGGATGCTATTTCATTCTGCGAGTATAGAGATGGCGCACCTCTAGAGGATAGCCACTATAACATTGTGCGCAACCACATCTACGAATTTGAGATACGTAGCATTGCGGGGTCAAACCTCGTACTTAACTACACCGTAGCAGACTGGACTACAGAGGATTGGGATGGCAATGGCAAGGAGTATGAGGAGCATAACCTTTCGTACCCTACATACCACAACCCTGTTGTGCCTTTCGACTTCTTGGGCCTCAATGCCACTTATCAGCAACAATATGTTATTACCAAGGAGCCTATAATGTACTACAGTGCTGGTAATCCCGAAGATGGCGGTTTCCACTGCTATTTCCAGATTTTGGCACCACAAAATGTAGAGTGGAAACCCGTATTTATGGGTTCAAAGGAGAACTATCAAATTAAAGTCTACCACTTAAACAACGATTTTTACCCAACAAGCACAGAGCCTGTATACGACACCAATGACAATAACCTACAAGGACATCTTGGTGCGTGCGGCAGTGGGGAGTGGTATCATATTGTTGTCTTCCCACTCAGCGATGATGGTGCCGATAGTACTACAATCGAGTTTGGTATATCATATTATCAGACATGGACCGACCAGTATATCAATCTCTATGTAAATGGAGAGTATAATAATATTCGATGGCCAAATAGCGGTGATAACCCCAAGATTATAAACATCAGACACATCTCTGCACAGGGAGCTAGTGAGGAGTAGCTATAGAGTATGAAAGATAGAATACTACATATAATTGCCTTGGTTGTGATGCCACTTATCGTAGCATCATGTTCCAACACATTTGACGATGAGATAGTTACTAGTGAGGATAACTACATAACTCTTAACTTCAAAGTTCCAAGCGTTGCAACACGTGGACAGGTGGAAGATAACGAGTATGAGTCATATATGAGCCATATCGATGTTATCATATATGAGTACGTAGCAGGCGACAAACCATACACCCCATTCCACTATCAGAGAATAGATGTATCTGCGACACCCACGGGTAATGTGACTATCGCCAAGACCAAGAGGGACTTTCGCGAGATGGGCGAGTATCGCTTCTTTGTCATTGCCAACAGCACACTTCCCAGCTCTGCATATTACAACAACAACGGAGATATCCTCGACTATAACACCTTCATAAAGCTCGACCAGACCGACAACTATATCCACCTTTCGGGTATCGAGTTTGGCGATAGCGGCTCCATATATCCACAAATGTTTCTTATGGATGGCATAGCATATATGGGTGACACAGAGCCTACGACAGCCAAAAATATCGTTATTAATAACCCCGAGACTGATGAGGACGTAACTATTAAGGTTACTCTACGCCGTGCTGCAGCCAAGGTGCAGATATCTATCACGCCAGGTGATGATGTAACCTTGACAAAGGAGCTAATGGCTCTATCGAGCGGATATATGGTGCGTAATATGCCCGTGAGAACCACGCTTACTGCCGAAGGAGGCTACCCCCTAAACGATGCTGGAGCAAACCCCTATTGGAAGTCATCTACAATCTCTCAAACCCCATATTTTGAGCTGATACCTACCGATGACGGCACAAACTATCAGGTAAAACTTACGCTATACTGCTACTCGCACACATGGCAAAAAGATCAGGCCTTTGAAAGAGGTACATCAGTGGTAGTGATGATTCCAATGATATATGATGAGGTTGAATATATCAACAACTACTACCAGATATCATTCAGCAAGAGAGAGGGTGAGGGCGATGATTCATACCACTTAATAAAGCGCAACACCTTCTATGACCTACGAATTAACCTCAACGCCCCAGGTGCAGAGGACTTCAACGAGCCTGAAACAATCGAAGATATTACCTACTTTACTGCGCCATGGGAGATACGTAATCTCGAGGTGTCGGGAGAGAGTACGGTGCAGTATCTAAAGATTAATAAAGAGAAGATATATATGTATAACATCAGCGATGACACCTCATCGCTCTACTTCTCATCATCATCGCCCGTGAGCGTAGAGCTTGTCTCGGGTAGCGCCTACTACTACAACAAGTATAATCAGAAGGTTACGCTAAAAAATAATCAGATAAACATTAGCGCCTCTACGGAGCCAGGTTCTACATCGGGAAATATCTCGGTGCATAGCGACATCCCCACCAACAACACCATTCTCTACTTCCAGCTCAAGGTGACAAACCAAGAGGGGTTGAGCGAGATTGTCGATGTGGAGCAGTATCCACTTATCTACATCACCAACGACCTACCATGGTACTCATATCGCGATGACTACTACTATCGCACAACAGGAGGACACAAATGGAATGGAAATGTGGATAAGACAACCGCCTCGGGCGACCAGCCAACAACATACCAATACAACGGCGACCACATTGTGAGCATCTATAACATAGACAACGTAGATATCGAAACGAAAACTGTGAAATATACCTACACCAGCGCCACGCCTGGCAGTAGCAAAGGATGGACAGCCTCAAAGGTTAGGGGTAACCAGCAAAATAATAGTCAAAACTACGCCATACAATATTACTACTTCTCCTATAGCAGAGGTAGCTGGAGTAAGCGAGAGACAAATTGCGAAAATCATAACGTCCGCAACTACCACGTACGAATGATGGCATCGTCCGATGAGTATACGCTCGGACGCCCAGCATTGGACGAGCACGGATACACTGCAGGCGATAAGGAGAACTCAAAACTCGTTTCACCATCCTTCGTCATCGCTTCACGTCTAGGCGCCGTACTCTCCACTTATAGTGGTTTGTCAAATATGTCTAACGACAAGAAGCTAGTCGCCTTTGCCGACCACTGCAAGAACTATGTAGAGGTAGATGATGTAAACGATGACAAGAAAGACCCTATAATCACCTACGATAACTGGCGTCTACCCACCGAGGCGGAGCTGAAGATTATCATCAACATTCAGGGTGAAAGTGGCCAGAACGCTGATGCTATCGACTATCTGCTAAATGGTGCATACTATATGAGTGCTAGTGGCCCCGTTTATAACCCTAAAAATAGCGATGGCACAAAAGAGTTGGCAGACCCTATGAAGGCTACCGATGTAGCTATTCGATGCGTTAGAGATGCATATTAACACGCGATAACATGAAAAGAATCATATACATACTCATATTCACACTTTTCGTACCCCTGTTAAGCTCGTGCGTGCAGGAGGATATGGCCATTAGCCCCGAGATAGATGATGTGCCAGAGGGATATACCAAAATCTCCTTCATAGCAAACATATCATCCCCGACTACACATATCGACACACGCGCCGTAGACCCCGATGGTCTAGATGTGAATAATATGACTCTCTTCTGCTTCAATGAGTTTGGTCTATATATCAGCTCGGAGGAGGCTACGTTGGTGCCTGGAAGTAAGAATGATGATGGCATCTCCGAGAGTGGCCATTACACGGCTATAGTCCCTAACCACACGCGCATCATCCACTTTCTGGCAAACCATAGTAGAGGTCTCTACAACGAGAAGGACTTCCCAGGACAGACCGAGAGCATGGTAGTAGCAAACATGGAGGGTGGCTCGGGTATGCTTGTCTATTGGTCGCGTTTCGAGATGGACGATAGCGACACATCTATACATGACCAACTTGCAAATCTAGAGTACGAAATAAACAACAAGCGTTACAAGGGTGTAAAACTGATTAGAAATCAGGCAAAGGTTACCATTGATGAGTGGGAGACAGATAAGTTCGTTGTGACAGGCTACCGCACGGTCAATATTCCAGCCTTTGGCACTGTGGCACCCCACCACCCCGACCTAAAGTTTGATCTTGTGGATAACTGGGAGGAGACCGAGGAGTTTGTCACGCTGCCTAATAATCAGGCGCTGATGTCAGATATCTCGGATATCAACACCAAGCCTGCAGATTACATCTTCGAGAGCGAGAACTCGGGTGACAAACTTATCAGCGTCATCATCAAGGGACACGCTGCAGGCATGACCGAAGCCGATGATAAATACTATCGTGTGGTGATGCAGAATAGCGATGGCGGAAACTTTATGATTCGCCGCAACCACCACTATAACATAAAGATTACGGGCATGCTCACCTTTGGTCAAAATAGCTTCGAGGAGGCTCTGACCTCCGCAGCCTCCAACAATGCGTGGATATCTATTGATGAGTGGGTAAATGAGATCTCGGATGGTGTGGAGACTCTATGGGTGGAGCAGACTAGCTACGTGTTAAGTAGCGATATATATGCAGGTACAGACTGGACATTTCCCTACAAATATACCAAAAATGGCAGGGGTGATAGTGTAGCGCCAACAGTAACGTGGATTGATAATAATGTGGCGTATAACAACATCACAAATAACTATAACACCTCTACGGGCGAAGGTAGCGTTACGCTGCGACTATACCCTATGTACGAGGGTAATGAGCAGCAGATAGGTACGTTGCTTATCAAACATGGTAAGTTGCAGCGTAAGATATCTGTATATATCATCCGCACACAGCACTTCACGCCATCATGGATATCTTCGCAGGTGTATGGTGTCGCAGATGAGTATGTTACACTGATGTTTACCATTCCTGATACCTGTCCCGATGCTCTCTTCCCTTTTACGGTGCTTGTATCGGCAAACCATCTTGATGTGCGTTCTGACTCGGGACAGCAGCTACCTGTATATATCAAGGGTGAGGAGGGTTATTTCGGCGCTGACTGGGAGGGCATCAACTATAAGTATGCCTATACCGTAACTGAACCTGGCAAACACCGTCTACACATGCGCTCTATCCTCAAACACGAAGACGGCGAGATAGAGGATGTGCATCTCGAGGCGGAGTTCTTTGAGACCATCACCAAAAATGCAATATTCAGTGGTTATGACCATACCCATCGTAGAATATTCGTAGATGGTCTTCTCTCCTATGGTAATATCTACGCCGATGATGAGGTGCTATACTATATGCTTGTACCACAAAAACGCGCTCATCCCCTAGTATTTACTATCATGCTACAGGAGCGAAATAGCGATAACACATATAAGAATCTAGACCATGCTGCTAACCCATATAGCGATCAATGGCATAAGAACGGTAGAGATGAGTTCCTGATATATTCAAAGACATTTAGCGACTATAGAACATTCTACGAGAATAATGAGGATGTATACGAGGAGATTCAAGGCCTTGCATGGGAGGGAGACGTTATACTCTTCAGCGAAGATACATGGAGTACGAATGGCCGTGTCATGGCATTCCGAACACAGGACTACAAAACACCTCCCTCTACAGAGTATCTCTATGGCCTTCAGGAGGATGGGTCGTACAACATCTACTTCTTGACAAATAGTGCAAATAATCAGGATGTGGTGCGTGTGGCATCAAATAATACTATGAGTCCTCACGCCTTTAAATACTCACGTGACGGCCTCACAAAATACGACCATAACTACGATGGTAATGAGTATCGCTCCGTAATCTTCGATGTTGCCCACTACCGCCCATACCGCTTTGCCGCACAGATAAAGGTATCGGATGGTAACGTGAATAGCGCGCCAACGATAATTCCTAAAGATAGTGAGCTTATGAGCAATGAGAAACATGGCTCGCAGGAGGAGAATGTAGATGACGTAGAGTTTAGCTATAAGCCTGGCCAGCAGGTAGATATTCTCTTTGATATCACCAGCTTCAAGGGTTCTGATGGCTGCTCGGTGCATCCATTTGGCGAGCACTTTGGCGACCATTTTGAGGTATATATCGATGCGCCGATGCTTGTTATTGACTACGACCGCTACCCCGATAGCTGGCGTGCAGCAAATAATAGCTCGGGAATAGGCGTTGATAAGCTACGTCCCCACCCTACAATCCCGGGACGATATATCTACACTGTGGACCGTCACCGCGACCATGAGCGACAGTTTGGATATATGATTAACGCCACGGAGTATCTCTCTGTAGCCAATGTCGATATGGCAGATAGGGAGTTCAATGAGTTTGGCCAAAAGGTGCCAACAAATGGCCGCATAAACCAAACTGGTGAGCGTAAGAGCCTACCCTTTAAGAAGACAAGCATTACGGCAGGAGGTGATATACATATCACTACTAACAAGGAGCGTATTGTGTTCTGGGATAAGACCTTTAAGGTGGAGACAACGCACATCAAGGGAGAGATATATTATGAGAAGAGTGGCGTTCGCCACCCTATTCCCAAGGATGCCTTTGTGGCCTTTGTGCGTCTGCGCACAGGAGCTCGAATTGGCGTAGTAACCATCACTGAAGATGGCAGATTTGAGCTAAACCTCCGTGATGAGTATCAGTTTGCATGGGAGGATGATAGTATTGACTTCTACTACACCGATGATAAAGGTGTTGTATATAGCCTTAATTACACAGAGAATGGTGTACCAAAGGCTGTAGACCTAAATATCCTCTATAATATGGTTGAGAGGGGTGAGCCTATCGTACTTACGGAATAAGAGATTTAAACAGAAAGGATAATCCTCAATTGAAGATTATCCTTTTTGTTTTGGATACCTATCTGTTGATTTAACGACAGTGTCCGTAGCCACAGCTGCACCAACCATTGGGAGCGTAGCGACAAGTCCCCCTTTTTCAAAGGGGGATTTAGGGGGAATGTAAATACTGTAACAACCCAATGGTAGGTACAAAAAAGGACACAACGCAAAGTTGTGTCCCATTATATAGAGGTATTTACCACTAGTTCATTGCCTGCTGGATAGCTACTATAGCACCTATCATAGGGTTGTTACCCATACTTAAGGAACCATCATCTCAACGTGTGCTGATAGTGAATAAGACACACAAAGCTATGCGTTAATAGCTTATCGTATGTAATACGATCAAATTACTATATAGTTATAGTAGGCCACCCTCTCTTTAACCTTAGTTATCTTCCATTAGCTTATCAATAAGCCTATCTACCCTCTCGCCACGGCGCTGAATCTCCTCTATAAGCTTGGAGTTATTTGCCAGAAACTGATCAATCTGTTCATCCTTCTTTTGGCGCACTGCCTCCATCTGTGAGTACGACGATGTGAAATTCTTGCGGAAGATACCAATGATATTTGCCGCCGTAAACTGGTCTGTAGCTAAGTTGAGTACGATATCTCCATATCTAGGATTACGCGCATGGAGTGTCATCTTATCTCCATCAATATAGACTTCGCGTATCACGCCTGCGTAGGCGGGAGTATCAATAAAATAGATAGCTCCGCTATGCAACTTTGCTGTCTTAGGCAGAAATTTGAGAAAAACAATATCACCCTGTGCGATATCTGGTGACATGGAATCCTTTAGTATCTCCATAGCAAACTCCGCACCTTCGACAAGTGAGCGTGGGTCGATAGAAGCTAACTCCGAGCCATTGTTTTGAACATATTTGCAAATATCCAAATTGCGACGATTTATAATCTCGTCAGGAAGCACAGGAATACTATTCTCATCCTTAGTTATAAATCTGGCATCGTCAGCGTCAATAGACTCCACCTCTACTACAGAATCATTAGCTTGCGCCACTTGATGCTCGCCAGATATTCTATATTTAGATATTACCTCTTCGCCAAAATGCTCAATCAATCCATCAATATGTTTACGAAGTATTCGGCGATTGGCATTGGCAATCTGTGACACCTCTGATTGAGATGTATTCATTATCTCGGCCAACTTCCTCTGAGATAATGATTTATCGAACATTAACGCCTTGATATCGATCATAGTATAATTGATTTTTATTGACTGTTGCTATATTTATGAAAAAAATAATCAAATATAATTGAAAATAATTGACAAAATATTTGCAAATTATTTTCAATATTGTAACTTTGTCCCAGCAAATTACAATTAGACGTAGCAAAATTACAAAATAAAATTGAAAACTGCAAATATTTTACAATAGTCAATCAATAATTTAATCTATAGTACAATTCATAGAATGACGCAGTATATAAATATGTATAACCACTTACATCAGTAGACTATGACAAAGATTTTGTTACTATCTCCCTCAAGAGGGATGCTCAATTCATTGCGAGAGCGCCTTAATTTTGAGAACATCGCTACTGCTGAGGCTGACAATCTACCACAAGCCAAAAGCTTATGCTGCACAGATGAATTCGATGCAGCTGTTGTGGATAGCGAGCTACTATCGGAGGATATAAAGATACCCTCTATTGTCATTGCGCATACACCAAATGTGGAGTCGGCTGTTGCTGCACTGCGTCTTGGAGCAATCGACTATCTCTCTGCACCAATAGATATGAATCGACTACTCACATCGCTTCGTAATATCTCGCACGATAATGGTGATAGTAACACTTGTGGTCATCGCCATGTTTCAAAAAAATGTAACCTTGTAACGCAGCCTATACTCGGCATCTCTGATGCCATTGAGCGTGTGCGTAAGATGATATGGCGAGTAGCCCCCTCCGACGCTCGAGTGCTAATCCTTGGCGAGAATGGTACGGGCAAGGAGCTTGTCGCTCAATGGTTACACCTAAAGAGCAATCGTGCTAATGGTCCATTTGTCGAGGTAAACTGCGCTGCAATTCCCTCGGAGCTAATTGAGAGTGAGCTTTTTGGACACGAGAAGGGATCGTTTACGTCTGCTGTAAAACAGCGCAAAGGAAAATTCGAGCTTGCCGACGGAGGTACTCTCTTTCTCGACGAGATCGGAGATATGTCGCTATCGGCACAAGCTAAGGTGCTTCGTGCGTTGCAGGAGAATAAGATTACGCGCATTGGTGGCGATAGAGATATTCCTGTGAATGTGCGTGTTGTTGCTGCCACAAATAAGGATTTACGCAAGGAGATTCGTCTTGGTAATTTTCGTGAGGATCTATACCATCGCCTAAGTGTGATCGAGATCAATGTTCCGCCATTGCGTGAGCGTTGTGGCGATATTCAGTTGCTGGTAGAGCACTTCATATCGGAGATTTGTGCCCGCCATAAGATAAGCATCAAGAATATCGATACCGAGGCTCTCGAACTTCTTTCGCATTGTGCATGGACTGGTAATATTCGAGAATTGCACAATGTCGTCGAACGACTGATAATCTTAAGTGATGATCGCATCACTGCTGACGCAGTGCAATGCTACTACCATACTTAACGTTCTCTGCTACTTATATATATAAAGTAATTAACCTCAAAATTAATTGTATATGAAAGATCTATTTACCTTGAACAGAGATTTGTGGAAGAGACTTACCTCAAGTGACACTACATTGCTATTTGAGGCTACGCTGCAGAAGCTTATCGCACTCTCGGACTACCTCGAAAATGAGGTGCAAAGCGAGTATCATCTATCTAATGAGCTGACAACAGATGTCAGAACGTTATTCACTAAGAAGGTTTGGCACAGTAGGGATGAGGAGGATTTCGAACTATCCATTGAGGTTATGTTGGGACTACTTGTGGAATCTATCGAATCAGAGTGTCGCAGGTATGGTTACTCAGAGGAGGAGGTTGTGTCGATGACTCTAAACTTT
>JAGBWD010000035.1 GCA_017629985.1 Alistipes sp. | reverse complement strand
GGGAGGTGATAATAGACCATGAGTGCGTAAATTCGGGATATAAGATAACAGGCTTCACTATTGATGACAACGCGCCTGTGAAGTATCTCGACACCGATGCTTATGTGCTACAGATGTAGTGGGTGCAAACCTTAAAATTTTTAGTTATGATACGCAAGATTTTATTAGGAGTTTTGTTGTGCTTGGGTATGTTAGCTTGTAATAAGCAGGAAAAGGAGGCTGAGCAAGGTTATATCCCTGGCCCCCAAGCATGTTTTGTAATCTATGATAGTGAAGGCAATAATGTAATGTTACATGATCAGTGTTCGTATAACGTACATTTGGTAGTATATAATGGAGAGACCTTTCCATGTGATTTTACGCATGGACGTATTTATGATGTGTTCCATTATTGTGATAGTGATCGGAGTGAAATACAAGGATGCCGTGTTCATTACTGGTTTATAGAAGTTATGACTGCGAAGTTTGGTGACGTAGTAGATTTTACGGCGATATATGGAGAGAATGAGTGGAATGTGCGTCTAATAACAAGTGCGGAAGGTGGCGAAAATAGAGTGGATGAGGTTCTTGTAGATGGCGTGAAAGCAGAGGGCGTGCAGCTGAAAGAACGTCTGACAGCCTTCCCGTTGTATATGAAGTAGTGTCAAAAGAGAATTATAGTTTAAGGTGTGGGGTCTGCTCAATGTCGAGCAGACCCTCGCTTTTGTTTATAGTGATTTAAGGCTCGGTTGCCCGCGTCATTGCGAGAGCCAAAGGCTCGTGGCAATCTGGGTCTTCTTTTAATAGGGAAAATAGGGATAAGGGTTTATGTCCTCTCCCAGAACTCACTCCCTGAAACGATGTTAGACTCCCACAGTCGCTAAAGCTCCTTCGGAGTGACGTGAGTATTTTAGGCTGCAAACAACAAGGGACTGTCCAACAAGTAAGTTGAACAGTCCCCTTCTGCTAGAAGTTGTATAACAAGAGCTGATTTTAGGCCTGCGAAGCTCGAAAAAGCGGAGTTTACTTGGCGTAAATGAGCATTTTGAGAGCGAGCGTAACGACAAAGCAGCCTTGTTAGACAGCTTCTGTGGCTTTGTTATCTTCTATGTGCTACTTCGACTTTAAGCGGATGCCAATGGTGAAGTATACACATACCTTATCGGCTATTGGCGACTCGGCAATAGGTGAGGTGTATGTGTCGATGAAGCGTACGCCCATACCTACATTTACGGGTACTTCCTTGCTCTCCATCTTCAACGCTAGGTCGTAGGCCATGGCGCCCCACTTGTCACCGAGTGTAGATTGCACTTTGGGGGCTAGGATTAATCCCCACTCTTTGTGTTGTGTAATCTTGAACTCACCACCAATACCGAGATATATCTGCTCCATGAAGGTCTTGCTAGGGTAGAAGAGACCTGTGCTAGCGGTAAGAGGAATGTGGATAGACCATCTGTCGTTGAAGTGATAGCCGTATGACGCATCTATGTCGAGGAAGCTATAGTTGCGATACTCACGTGCTATAGCACTTCCGCCGCGCACATCAAACGTGAAGGACATAAAGTTATTACTCTTCCTCTCCGCCTTTTGTTGATTCTTTGTAGTACTCTTTGTACTCTGTGCAGCACTCTGCTGTGGCATGGCAAGTGTGGTTGCTAGGACCAACAAGATGCCTAGTAGAACTCTTTTCATAGTCAAAATATTCTTATTGTTTATCGTTTCAAAACATAATAGCTACACAAATATACGAAGAACTTGCTTAATAATAGCACGATGAGACGGAAAAATGATGGCTGCAACCCCAAAAAATGATTTTCTGGCACTTACGCGGAGCCTACAGCGAATTATATTGACTAAATGAGGAGAGCCTTCCCGCTTCGGAGAAGGCTCTCTAAATTACGATGTGATGCCTCGAGTTATCCTACTCCTTAAGTAGCTCCTCGATGAACTCCTCGAGCGATAGCTCTGTTGTCATGCCTATCTTTTGGCGGAAGCGGTGGCGTAGCATCAACACACTACGTGGAGCTATAGCTAACAACTCCGCTATTCCCTTATTATCTTGCTTCAAAACAATGAGCATCGACAGAAGCTCCTCGCGGCGTGTTATGTTTGGCACCTTCTCGCGGAGATGAGGCAGGAAGAGAGGGTAGAGCAGCTCAAAACGCTGTCGGAACTTCGTCTCTCCCTTATTTTGAAGTACCGATGGTGTTAGTGTCTCCAGCTCCTGTCGAGACTCCATGTCATCTATTATATCGTCAATCTTCTGCGATATAATCTCCTTCTCGGCATGTGTCTGCTTCAACTCTTCGGATATGTTCGCTAGTTTGTTATCGGCTCGCTCTATCTGGATTTTGTGAACTCTTCGTTGGTGAATGAGCCTAACAACGATAACCGAGATAATGACGAGCGAAAAAACTATATATATGATGAACAATAGACGCTGGTTGGCCTGTTCTAGTTGTGAAATTTGTAACTCACGACTCTGTTGTTCGGTTTGCGAATCAACAATGGCATCTATAAGATTGTAGTTAAGTCTCTTTGCTTTTAGCGCCTGCTGCTCCTCGAGCATCATCTGTGTATATTGCTCCACCCTTTGCTGGTCATTAACCTTTATGTAGTGGTTTATGATAGACTTATAATCCAAATCTATGAGCGCTGGAGAGTCGTTTTGGTTTAGCAGCATATACATACTATCGAGCATTACCTCTGCCATGTCCTCATCCTCACTTCTTAAGTAGGTCTGTGCTAGCTGGTGATACGCCCTCGCACGGTTTATATCAGTTCCCTGTAGCGTCACCTGCTCCAGCTCCTGAATACCTAGATGCATGGCATCGCCACCCTTCTCTGTTAGGTAGGTGCCATGTAGCAGGTCTACATCCACCATGCCACTGTTGTAGGGTAGCTGGCGACATAGCTCTCTCGCCTTCTCGGTGTAGTGTGCTACGGAGTCTAGCTCTCCGAGTTTCAGCAACGCTCGCCCCTTGCTGATATATGTCTGTGCCGAGACCATCGGATTTTTCGCCGACATATTTGTCTCCACTCGTATAGCCTCCGAGGCGTACTGATTGGCATATTCAGGTACATCCCAGTATATGAAGAGGTCTATCAACGAGTGTAGACTATTCAGCACACCCAAATCATCGCCCTTCATCTCGGCCTCCTCTTTACTCTGCTGAAACAGATGTAGGGCTTTGTTGATATGTCCGTTGCGTTTATATAGGGAGCCAAGCATCGCTGTTACCCACTGCTTTCCCGATGTATTCTTACATAGCTCTGCTTGGTGTAATGCCTCCTCACACCAGTAGATAACATCATCTTGATACCTAGGATTGCTGTAGAACACCGCAGCGGCATAGGCGTAGTCGCGGAAGTAGCGTTCGGGGGTGGCATGGTTAAGAGTAATGGAGAATACCTTTAACATCGTCTTCTCCGCCTCCTCCATCTTCTCGGTGCGCGACAAGGCGTAGCCTAGCACCGAATAATAATCGCGAAGGCACTCCCTTTGGAGTGTTGGAGAGGCTTTATATATCTCTTTTAGGGTAGATATACAAGCCTCGGGTTCTCCCTTACTCTGATATGTGTTCATCAGCTGTAGCAGCGCTTCGGTGTAGACTACCATCTGCTCCGCTGTGAGGCTCTCTTCTCTCTGTTGTAGCAAGTAGCTCTTAAAAGCCTTTATTGCTTCGTCATACTCTCTGTTACGTTGGAAGGCTCTCGCCTCTTTAAACAGTTCATCATTGGCGAAGAGGCCCCCACTAATAAATATAAGTATGAGTAGTAGTGCTATTTTTTTGCTCCAAAGAGGTAGGTTTATTATCATTACTTTTTTTGTTTTTAATGTTTAATCTTGGTCACAAAATTACATAAAATATGCGTAGTGGTACAAAAAATTCTGTATACATTTCGGTTTACATTTGTAATATTGACCCCAAATTAGCGCGACTGTAGATAAAAATGTAGTGGTTTTGAATTTGTAGCTTTGATTATGTGTATATACTTTTGCTGATGAAAAGATGACACACACAAATTATTAATTAAAAAATACCGATGAACGAGAATACTCAAAACACCGAAGCACTAGATGAACTAGGAGGGTTACCCTATACCCATTGCTTGAATTGTGGTGCAGAGTTGAAGGGTATGTATTGTCATTGTTGCGGTCAGGAGGCGGTGCCCAAGACACCTTCAGTTGGAGGGTTTGTGTTGGAGTACTTCAACAATGCTTTTATATGGGACTCTAAATTTTTACCTACACTTTGGTCTTTGATTCGCCGCCCTGGATATCTTACCAATGAGTATTTAAAAGGAAAGTTCAATTCGCAGGAGCATCCCCTCAAGCTGAATATGTTTCTGTTGTTTGTCTTTGTCACGCTGTTCCTCTTTTTTTCCAGCGATGACAAGATGACCAGCTCGCTCGATAATCTGATGAATGATTATAGAGTCGTTTCGGGTATGCAGGTTGATAAGCTTGCTGGTGATGTGGAGTATATCAAAAAGATGGAGGAGAGTCCTCGTGACACTGTTCTTCTAGAGGCTCCGCTATACTTCGCAACGGACTATCCTAATATATTTACAAACGTAGAGACAAAGGAGGAGGCTGTTGGTGAGGCCCTCGATAGGTGGGTTGCTGCGCTTCCAAGGGTACTTATCGATGATAAGATTGTCGTAGTTGGCGAGAGTGGATACTACCGTTTCAACGAGGAGCTTGCGGCAGCCGATGATGATATCGGAGGAAATATTCAGACGATTAACGCAGTATGGGCAGAGATGGTTAGAATATCATCTACATATCTCCCCATGTTGCTACTACTCACAGTGCCATTCCTCTCATTCTCGTTGCGACTAGTTCAAAACAGAAGTAAGAGACCAGGCATCCATCATTTTATCTTCGCGTTGCACTATACGGCAGTTTTGGAGTTTTTGATGATTTGCATCTATGTACTTCACCTCACCAACGTTGCGCAGATGCCTATTTTGGAGTTTATAGCTTTGATGCTCCCTTGCGTATATCTAGCTATAGCCTACCATAGAGTTTATGATACATCGTGGATAATGGCTGTCGTGAAGTCGTTGCTCACAAGTTTTATCTATTTCTCTATCTTGGTATTGATAATGATAGCTGTATTTTTTGTAGCATGTTTCACCATAGTAGTAAATATGAGTTAGAGGTATGAAGCAGTTTATTAAAAGAGTAGTGTTGCTTGTCACACTATGTATGATGACCATGGCGTATGGCTACGCTCAACAGCCATCGAATGTAGAGGTTAAGGTCAAGGAGCTTGTTAAGAAGTATGAAAATGTCGAAGGCGTGGAGTGTATGGTCATCGAAAAAGGCATTGGCCTGGGTATGATTAAGATGATGTTGAACTCGCAGTTTGGTAAGGATTTCAAGAAGGGTGTAACAAGCATCATAATCATCGAATATAGTGATGCCTCTCAAGAGTTCATACATGCAATGCACAATGAGCTAGATACATTTAAAACTATGCTCGAGGAGGTAGATACAAGCGAAGATGAGGAGCTTGCCGCTAGTGACTATGTTCGAAGTTTTATGAAGGTGTCAGCTGATGAAAAAACGATATCAGACTTCATCTTTGTAATGGAGGATAAAGAGTCGAAGATGTTGATGTATATGGCTGGTAAGATTAAAATCGAGTAGCACAATTATCACAATAAAAGAATCCGAAACAATAAAATATAAAACAATTCATCAATTTAAAAAAAATCATTATGAGAAAAATTACTTTTAAGTTAGCGATGCTATTCCTCATGGTACTATCTGTATCATGTGTGAAGAAGGAGTACATCACAGTTGAGCCAAAAGAGGAGCCAAAGGACAATAGCTCTTACACAATTATGATGTATGGCTGTGGAGGTGGAAACCTCGATATGTTTATGGTAAACAATATTCGCGAGGCGTTGCTTGCTGGCTCTACCGACCGTGTTAAGTTTACTGGCCAGGTGAAGTTCTCAAAGGCTTTCCAGGATTATGAGGAGACTTCAGGTACACAGCGATTTGTTGTAGGTCCTGCTACAGATAAGTGGTATACTCCTGTGGAGGTCCTTGATACAGAGCTTCCACTTTACGACCCACAGTCCCTTACAGATTTTATTAATTGGAGTAAGGAGCAGTGTCCTGCTGATGAGTATATCCTTATCCTTTGGAACCATGGTGGAGGTTGGACACCTTGGGGTGATGGTAATAGTGTCTCAAGCCGTGCCGTTGTCTATGATGATGTGCTAAATGATAGAGGTCTTACACTTGATGACTTGGTAAAGGGTATTAATGATTCAGGTACAAAGATGAAGATGATCTACTACGATGCTTGTCTTATGGGTATGGTAGAGATTATGACTGCTCTTACAGAGTGTGCCGATTATGTTTTGTCAGCAAGCCACATTACTCCAGGCTTGGGTGGTGACTACAGCTCGCTCATGTACTATCTTAATAACTCAACAAACTTTGTAGAGGCTATTAAGACATACTCTTTTGAGACCGTATCGCATTGGAATACACAGGGATTACCTGGTGACCTTACATTGGTAGATACAAGCAAGATGGATAACCTATTGAGCGAGATTAGCGTATTCTCAGGTTATTTGAAGGAGATGATGCCAGCAGCTTTAAAATATGCTCAAGATCCAGGAAGCGTGACCCCAGATGAGATGGTTATTACCTCTACTCTTATGAAGGGTATCAGTAACTGCTACATGTATGAAACAAGTTATATGGAGTTCCCATTCTTTGACCTATTAAACTTTGCGGAGATTCTTGCCAATGGTGCAGCTAGCACATATTCAGCAAAATTGGTTGATATTGCAAGCCGTCTTAACCGAGCTTTCAATGAGGTGATTGTTTACCAGAAACTCAGCAATATTATTGTTAATAAATTGGATTTGTCGTTGGCTGTAACCATTGTAGACTCTGGTCGTTGGGGAGAACATTATTATGACGGCATATACTCAAAACTAAAGTTCGATGAGGTAACAAACTGGGGTGAGTGGTTGTCGATTAATCCTATTGTGCCTACAGGTAATCCTAATCCCGATACTTTCATGGATAACTTTGAGGGTGCAGGTGGTGATGAGGATGAAGAAGGTGATGGCGAAGGCGATGGCGAAGGTGATGGCGAAGGTGATGGCGAAGGCGACGAGGATGGTGACGATGAGTTGTTAATCCAGCTTGTTCTCGAAATCATCAATAGCTCAAGATAAGCTAAATTGCTCATTACAAGCCTTTAGTAATTACTCTAGCATTATGTGTAGATTATTTTTACATGCTTAAGAGTAATCCTATTTGGGTCATGATGCAAACACACTTTTTGCATCATGACTCCTATTTTGAATATCTTATTCAGCAATAGGTCGTTGATAGGTAGATTAAAAAGAGCGCCTAACGTGATGCAGATGATAAGATGCAGAGCGTAGAAGAGTTGATAGTAAGATATTTGTTTTATTATATAAAAATGGACTAAAATGAAGAGATTGTTATTATTGCTCCTGTTAGTTGCATGTGTGACAACAGTATCGGCACAGGAGACAGATTCAGTGGTACCAGAGTCTACGGAGTTGAAGGTGAAGTCAAAGTCGAAGGAGAGACCTTTGCGCGAAAGAAAACCACTGACAACCAAGTGGTCATTTCTAAGTGGTCAAGCCAAGTATGCGAGCCATTATCTCAACAAGCAGGAGTATTCAGGTGCTATTTGGGGTATTGAGGCAAGCTTTGGTCGTTATTACCGTAGATCAGACCGTTTGTCATGGAATCTTACCATGAGCAATGTACGTAGAATGCACCGTCCGCTATTGGGTGGTGGTTTGACAAATGCTGCAAACACATCATATATCTCTACGCAGAGCTACGATATTGATTACGCTGTACTCTACAACTGGGTAATTGCAGACCGCCTACAGCTTCGTGCCGGAGGATCTTTTAATCTTTACGGCGGTTTTATTAAGGGTGATGATAATGCGGTAAACAACGTAATTACTGTAGATGTGCAGACACAGCTCTATGCTCATGCTCAAATTCGCTATGGTTGGGATTTCAAGAAGTGGGGCTTGGACCTATATGCTAATGTCTCAATGCCATTTATGGGCTTTATGACTGTTGATGAGAGATATGAGGGTATTTTAGAGACACTTCGTCCATCTGATTTTAACTTGAAAGAGCATACTCATTTTAAGTTTTCATCAATGCACAATCTACAGGGTGTAAACTATGAGCTAGGTATCGATTTTGCGCTTCGTTGCCTCGCAATCTCGCTCTCTTATGAGTCTACTAACCGCTGGTGGCATGCATACGAGTTGCAGAGCTACCGTAAATGCTCTTTGTTCAAAATAGGTATATCTGTAGACCTATTTGGACATAAGGAGCGTAAGGCAAGCAATCGTCAATTTTAAACTAGAATCAGGCTATGAAAAAAATTATTATATCGCTACTGTTGGCTTCGATAGCTTTGGTGTCGTGCGAGAAGTACGAGACATATAAGGAGGTTAATAATGACTTTAAGGCTAATTTCGATGCATTTTGGAAGATGGTTGATGAGCAGTATTGCTACCTCGATTATAAGAATATCGATTGGGATGCTGTCTACGAGGAGATGCTCCCACGCGTAGAGGCTGCAAAGACCGAGCAGGAGTTCTTCAATGTGTTGGAGTCATCACTAGACTATCTTCGTGATGGCCATGTTTGGATGATCTCTCCATTCAAGACATATAGCTGTGATACATTTAAAATTGATGAGAATGGTGAGAAGTATCCCGAGAACTTCAATGCATCGGTTATTAGAGAAAACTATTTGAAGGAGCGATTTGTCACCATGGCTAGTGGTATTGTCTTTGGTGAGATTGAGCGCGATGGCCGCAGCTACGCTTATATCTACTACAAAGCCTTTGAGGGTGAATGGGAGGCTGACGACTACAAGTATATAGAGCCTATTATTGAGCGTACAGAGGGTATTATCTTTGATATCCGTAATAATCCAGGTGGTAGCGGCGAGGCAGGTCTAACCCTTGCTGGTAACTGGTTCGATGAGAAGACACACGTTGGCTACCATGCCATCAAAAATGGTAAGGGTCACAATGATTACTCGGAGTTGCAGGCTTTGTACTGCCGTCCAACAAGCCACAAGTGGTCTAATAAGAAGACTATGTTGCTAACAAACCGCGGTGTATTCTCTACAGCAAACCTCTTCACTTGCGCCCTTAAGCATGCAAAGAATGTAACGCAGATTGGTGGTATTTCAGGTGGTGGCGGCGCTATGCCTATGACACACTATCTACCTAACGGATGGATTGTGGTATTCCCAGCAAATATGTTGTTTGATGTAAACAAGCAGCATATCGAGAATGGTATCGCACCAGACATTGAGGTTACATCTACAGATGAGGATTTTGATGCAGGTCGTGATGCTATCATCGAGAGAGCTCTTGTTGAGTTGAGAAAATAGCATATTTGATTTGTTCGGTCTTTAGAGAAGATTTATCGATATCATAGGATGTCGTGTTGATAAACTCATATAAATACTTAATATTTTATGTCTATATTTAATTCATCACTCATTCGAAATGCTGTATTGATGATGTTTATAGTTGCATCGCTAACAGCTTGTAAGAATGATGTTCCGACAAAAGAGGTGCAGGCACAGGAGCCTGTATTTGAGTCAGATGAGTATACTGTACCTACGGAGGATGCACTTGCCGTTGTATCGGAGCTTCCAGCGTATGTATTTGCGTATAACTACACTAATTTTGGTGCTGCATTAGTTAGCCGTATGCAAAATCGTGTTGCAGTTGTGAATGAGGATTCAGTTGAGGATTTGGCAACAGTGATACTTCACAACTCACAAATTACGAGCATGACTGAAGAGTGGCAGGTGATATTGGTTCAGCTACTCACAGGTCGTAATATCATCATCATAGAGCCTACAATTGAGAATTTCAAACATTTCTGCAACGCGATTACCGCTATGTATATCGCTATGAATGAGATGGAGGATGGCAAGGAGTTGCTTGCAGAGTTGGATGTGATTCCTGGTGTGCGTCAAACGTTGGAGGCCTTCTATGATATGAGTACCACACCATCGAAGGTAGAGTCTATGTTTATGCTCGACACCGATAGCAGAGGCGTCTTTGCTGAGGCTATTGCTGTGCGAGGTTGCGATTTCCATGTCGTTGAAAGAGTGTCGAGTGCTGCAGAGAGTGAGATATATCACGAGAAGGTTGTTGATGAGGAGGGTACACTAGAATCATTTGATAACACAGAAGTTGATAACTCGGTAAGTGAAGAGACTGTCAGCCCTTATACTTATGGTCTCTTTGCTGATATGTTCACGGAGTGGATAAACGAGCAGGATTATTATGTTGATATCAGGGAGCAGATGCTTGATAGTGCAATAGAATCTTTAGGCACTCGTGCTACCGAAACCAATAAGTATAACTTGGAGGATATCTGCAATGTACAGAGGGTACAATATACTATGTCTGCTTATACGCCTTATCATGTAGGCCCTAAACTACCTGTGACTGTAAGCTTTGAGATCTGTTCAGTATATATGGAGAACGAAGATTGCGACTACTACTGCGTCTATAAGAAAATCTTGTCATACAACCAGGTTCTCGATTGCGGACCTCTAGGTGAGGATAATAAGCGTAAGTGGCGTCAGAGCAAGAATTTCCAATATGAATATATGCTTGCAGAAAATGCAAAAGATCGTTGGGTTTCGTATAAATATTATGGTCCTTATATGCGCGATATCGAGGGTCGTAGCATCTGTCATACCCATACTAGCGATTTTATTGATTCCACTACAGACGTTGTTAATCTTCGTGATTCCGAATCTATAGAGAGCGTTGCTGGAGTTGTTGTGGAGCAGGCATCGCCAAAGAATAGTATAGGAAGCATTGATAAGACCGATGGCTTTAGCTTTGGCTTTGATGGTGGTTTGTGTTTAGCAAAAGATCCATCTGTTAATTTGGGCTTCAGCTTGAGCTGGGACACATCTACAACGCAGACTATTGAGGATTTGGAGATTATCGCCTCAACAGCAAATGGCGTTCCAGAGTGGAAGTATGTAGGACATAATCTCCCCGAGGCATACTATAATATGATATTGGAGTGTTCACATTCGGATGCCCCTACTATTATGCGCCGTGAGTGTGAGGTTGATCAGAGTTGGATTTGGAGAGTTCCTAATCCTCAAGGCTCATATCGCCTCTATGATGAGACACAGGTTACTACATCTCTTATGTATTTCACTACTTCCTTCTTCCAGGCGTATGCTAACTATGTTAATTGTGAGTCAATCAGACGTGTAAGTTTCCTTATGATGCCACCACCACGTTGCCAGCAGTATTGGATGATGAACGTGGCACCATATAGCGAGGAGCTAAACTCTATGCTTGCTACAACCCATCATCGTTTCTGGAAGACGGATGATCATGAGTTTGCGATGAACGACTTTACTGAAGATAGCCGTGTTTCAATAGAGCAGTTTGTGAATGACTTCCAGCGCGATCTTAATAACAAGCGTTACACGTGGAAGAATCGCAACTTTTATGGTACCTACACATTCTCGTACTATAAAGTTGGTAGCGAGAACGAAGAGCCTATATCGTTCGATTTTGTTGTAGAGTAAAATCGGACAATAACTAAAGGGTAATGAGAGTGAATAAAAAGTGTATTTTGTCGTTACGCTTGCCCTCAAAATGCTCATTTACGCTCAGTAAACTCCGCTTTTTCGGGCTTCGCAAGCCTAAAACTACATCTTTTTATTCACTCTCTTAAGTTATGGGGGGGGGCTAGCTAAGTTACTTTTTAGTCAGCCCCATTACCTTTTTATTATACCTTAAAACTCATATGTAATACCTCATATTAGTCTTATCCAAAATTGCGCAAGTGTAAAAATTTTGGCAGAAAATTTGTTTTGTTACCAAATATTGGTAACTTTGTAGAAAATTATAGCGATATGAAAACGACATCTGTAGCATTGGGAACTTATTTCGAGAATTTTATCCGAATGAAAGTTGAGCAGGGGCGTTACAATAATGCCAGCGAGGTTATTCGTGCCGGCTTGCGCCTTTTGGAGGAGAACGAGAGTCATCTGCAAGAGCTGAAGATGGCAATTGGAGAGGGTATTGAGAGTGGTATTGCCACAGGTTTTAATGCTGAAGAGCATCTTAAAGCACTAAAGGCAAAACGAGCAAATGGCTAAATATCACCTAACCAACAAGGCAGTCGAGGACTTAACCAACATCTGGGAATACACGGTAGACACTTGGTCGGAGCGACAAGCTGACGACTATTACAATATGCTGATCGCATCGTTTCAGAAAATCACCGAGAACCCTCGACTATTTGGCTTAAAGTATGAAGAAATCGCAGAGGGTCTGTACGGATATAGAGCCAATAAACATGTCATCTTTTACCGCATACTTGCAGATAAAGATATACTTGTCATAAGAATATTACACTAACGGATGGATCTAAAACATCGTGTATTGGAAGATTAGCTGAAAACACTTTCACCCTACAATAAATTTGGAATTATATGCCGCTCGTCTTCCAGAAACAAATTCTGAAAAAACTACTTTGTGGAGCGTAGCGTAACACCTTATATAAACTACTAACGTTTCCGCCAGCAGGACAGGCAATGCGTGGACAAAGGTTGCGGAGCAACAAAAGAGTTATGGTGAGGGAATTGTGAACTTGATCACTAAATTCTCTTGCCATAACTTTGTTGATGAGTGCTTTCACTCTTCCGTACACGCATTGTTGCTGCGCCTAAAATCGTCATAGTTTTACAGAATATAAAAAAGAAATAGGCAAATAAACAAAACTTTAATTCCATTGCTAAAGCCCCTTCTTTGCCAAAGGAGGGGTTTGGGGTGGAATGTAAATATCTCCGAGCCATCGGCTCACAGCTGCCGCCTATCCTCTTTACAGAAGCAAGTTCTGTAAATATAAACTACTAACTCAATGGTGGTAAACATTAAAAATATTTTATGATTTTATATTAACGTACTTTGTGGAATATAGTATCACCGTATTTGAGTGTATTACCTTCGATATGAAGAGTCATGGCAAAAGATGGATATACATCTTCACCATTTGTAAATACGCCTTCACATCTAATTT
>JAGBWD010000034.1 GCA_017629985.1 Alistipes sp. | reverse complement strand
TTTGTCGTTACGCTTGCCCTCAAAATGCTCATTTACGCTCAGTAAACTCCGCTTTTTCGGGCTTCGCAAGCCTAAAACTACATCTTTTTATTCACTCTCCTATTTATACTATATCTGCTTTCTCATACGCGCAACAGGAATGTCGAGCATCTCGCGATACTTCGCGACAGTGCGGCGTGCGATTCTATAGCCCTTATCGTTAAGGATATCCATAAGGTTCTCGTCAGTGAGAGGGTGTCGCTTATTCTCATTCTCGATACACTCTGCAAGGATAGTCTTTATCTCGTGGCTTGAGACCTCCTCCCCCGATGTGGTCTGCATACCCTCCGAGAAGAGCGACTTCAACAAGATGATACCAAAGTGTGTTTGGATATACTTACTATTTACCACACGCGATATTGTCGAGACATCGAGGTCGGTGCGATCGGCGATATCCTTTAATATCATAGGCTTCAGCTTACTCTTATCACCATCCTGGAAATAGTCGCGCTGGAAATCGAGGATAGTCTGCATGGTTCGCATAAGGGTATCGTGGCGCTGCTTGATAGCCGAGATAAACCACTTGGCGGAGTCTATCTTCGACTTTACAAACTGCACAGCCTCCCTATCTTCAGCCTTTATAGTACCATCAGGTGCTACCATATCGCGCATCATCTCACGATAGCGGCGCGAGATACGCACCTCGGGGATTCCCGATGTGTTCATCATAAGGCGCATCTCCCCATCGCTATTGTCGAGCAAGAAATCGGGGGTGATATATGGCGTAGAATCTGCACCACCATCGCTGTAAAGGTTTCCAGGCTTGGGAGAGAGTGAGCGGATATACTCTATAGCCTCGCGGAAATCATCCTCGCCAATATCAAGGCGTGCCATAAGCCGCTCATAGTGTTTCTTGGCAAAGGCCTCAAAATGAGAGCTTATGATGGTATAGGCTAGGCGCTTATGGCGACTATCTAACTGCTGGCGCTGCATCTGCAACAAAAGACCCTCCTGCAGAGTTCGCGCACCTATTCCTGCTGGCTCCAGCTCCTGGACAATACCCAAGATACGCTCTATCTCCTCTGCGGAGATATCTAGTCCTCGGGTAAAGGCTAAATCATCACTCAAGGAGTTTAGGTCGCGGCGAAGGTAGCCATCGTCATCGATGCTGCCTACAATATATACAGCCACCACCATCTCCACATCAGAGAGCGAACGGAAGCGTAGCTGCTCCACAAGGTACTCGCCAAGGGAGCGGCCCTCGGAGATATATACAGGGCGCTGCTTATCATCCTTCGAGAAGTTGTTGATACGAGCTTTATAGGTGGGGGTATCATCCTCCTTACCTATATACTCCTCCACAGATATCTTCTCGGGAGCATCCTCGCTCTCGCCCTTTGCATCGACATCCTCCTCCAACACAATATTCTCCTCTATCTCACGCTTGATACGCTCCTCAAGGAGCATAGTAGGTAGCTCCAGAAGTTTTATCATCTGAATCTGCTGTGGTGAGATCTTCGTCTGAAGAGATATTGTCTGTTGCAGTCTGTTTGCCATATATCCTAACTATTTTTGTTAAACAATAAACGGTCGACCTGTGGTCGGCCGTTCATTAGGCTGCATGACTTAAAACTCTGCGTTCTTTGGAGTTCGTGGGAATGGAATCACATCGCGGATATTTCCCATACCTGTCACAAACAAGAGCAGACGCTCGAAGCCTAGACCGAAACCAGAGTGTGGCGCAGAACCCCAACGGCGTGTGTCGAGATACCACCATAGCTCCTTACGGCTCATGCCTAACTCATCAACTCTAGCACAAAGCTTGCCAAAGTCTGCCTCACGCTCCGAACCACCAATAATTTCACCAATTTGTGGGAACAAGACATCCATAGCACGTACGGTCTTACCATCCTCGTTCTGCTTCATGTAGAAGGCCTTAATCTCCTTTGGATAGTTGATAAGGATTACTGGACGCTTGAAATGCTCCTCAACGAGGTAACGCTCATGCTCCGACTGTAGGTCGCAACCCCACTCGCAAGGGAACTCAAACTTCTTGCCTGATGCCTTCAGAATCTCGATACCCTCGGTGTAGTCAAGGCGCACAAAGTCGTTGTCGAGAACAAACTGAAGACGCTCCAAAAGGCCCTTATCCCACATCTTATTCATAAACTCGAGATCCTCGCGGCAGTTCTCCATAGCATAGCGGATAAGATACTTCAAGAAATCCTCGGCCAAATCCATATCATCCTGAAGCTCGTAGAATGCCATCTCTGGCTCAATCATCCAGAACTCTGCCAAGTGACGTGGAGTGTTAGAGTTCTCGGCGCGGAACGTAGGGCCAAAGGTGTAAATCTGACCCAAGGCCAAAGCACCTAGCTCACCCTCGAGCTGACCAGATACTGTAAGGCTACATGGCTTGCCAAAGAAGTCCTGTGTGTAGTCTACAGCGCCCTCCTCGGTACGTGGAGGATTGTTCATATCGAGAGTAGAGACGTTGAACATAGCTCCTGCACCCTCACAGTCCGAAGCTGTAATAAGTGGGGTATGTAGGTAGTAGAAGCCCTTATCGTTGAAGTACTTGTGAATAGCAAATGCCATAGCATGACGAATACGAAGCACAGCACCAAAGGTATTAGTACGTGGACGAAGGTAGGCAATGTCGCGCAAGAACTCCAAAGAGTGACCCTTCTTCTGAAGAGGATATGTCTCTGGGTCTGCAGTGCCATAAATCTCAATCTTCTCGGCCTGAACCTCAACGCCCTGACCTGCACCAAGCGATGCTACAAGCTTACCATCTACTCGTAGACAAGCGCCTGTGGTAACTCCCTTAAGCTCTGCCTCGTCAATCTTTGCGAGGTCTACAACTACCTGAATGTTTGCAACTGATGAGCCATCGTTCAACGCGATGAAGGCAACATTCTTATTGCCACGCTTTGTACGAACCCAGCCCTTGACAGTAACATCTCTGCCGTCGCCCTCCATCTTGAGCATCTCGGCAATTCTAACAAGTTTCATAAGTGTATATTATTTATTTCATTCGTTTCGTTAGACAGATAACGCCATAATAGGCTACAAAATTACTAATTTTTTCGGAAAAGATTGCTCTCTTGACACTTTTTTATACCTTTGTGATGCATTATAGCAGGATTTACGTTATGAGAAAGAGCCTATATATACCTTTTTTCGTTGTGATGTTTGTTGCTGTAGCCGATATGGCGATGGCACAAGCACGCATAGCACGCACCGAGTTTTTGTGTTACGACAAGCGCGAGGATGCCAAGCGCGACATCCGCACACAGATAGATAAGTATATCGACATAGAGCCTACACTACAATTTGAAACGAGCGAGGGTAGTGTACGTGCCGTATATGAACAGAAGGTTACTATCCCCGCATCGTGGACCGACTACAACAGCTATCTGCATGTAGAGAATGTAGGTGCAGACTACACCATCTTCATAAATGGAGAGCAGATAACCAAGCCTATAGATAGGTTTACGCCATCGGAGATTAGCATCACCCCATATCTGGAGCAGGGAGAGAATACCGTAGCTATTGTCACTGTCGAGGAGCCATATATGTCTACCATTGCCGAGGATATAAAGAGCGCCACACAGCCAAAATTCGAGAACTGCTACATCTTTGCACAACGCAAACTAGGCATCTACGATGTTAATGTTCGCCTACTCCCCGACTCTCTAGATAGATTTGCACAGCTACGCCTCGATGTGGCTGTAGACAACTCCTTCTCCACAGATGAGAATATAGAGGTGGGATATGATATATATGCTCCCGATGGCAAACTAATGGAGTATAGCGTAAATAGAGTTGCCATGAGTGGTTTTTCGCGCGACACCATGCACTTCTCGCCATGGATATATCACTCTAACCCCAACAGATGGTCACCAACAAACCCCAAGCTCTATAACCTTATGCTCTACACCAAACGTAACGGAATACTCTGGGAGTATATACCTATGAAGGTGGGCTTCAGTGAGTATGGCTACAACGAGAGTGGCGAGATAACTGCATTTGGAGAGCCTATAAAGCTAAACAAAAAAACATATAACGCCTCAGCGGATAGAGCCACAACACAGAAGGAGATTAAAGCTCTCAAGGCGCAGGGCATCAACTGCCTAACACCAACACACCCTCAACCACAGTGGTTCTACGATATATGCGACAGCATAGGTATCTATGTTATTGATTGTGCAGCAATCTCCTCTCCAACCAAGGCCGAGGAGAGAGGTGTAGATGGCACCCCTGCCAATGCGCCATGGCTAGTTGAGGATTATCTTTTGAGGGTGGAGACTATGTATCGCCGTGCGCAAAACCATGTATGCATCATCGCCTTCAAGCTAGCAAACGACATATCGGGTAACGGATACAACCTATACAAGGCTTACGAACTTCTAAAATCGTTCGGCGACTCACGTGCCATAATCTATCATGGCGCCGATGGCGAATGGAACAGCGATATAGAGTAACGTCAGACCAAAGAGGGTAACACGAGAGGGCCTGCACAACAGCTGTGCAGGCCCTCCTTGTTAGTACTTATGTGCAACAGTATATGACTAAAATCCCACCACTACTCTGTAGCATCAGTCTGTCCATCACGCTTTGCACGTGCCTCCTTACGAATCTTCAACGGAGTCTTCTTCAGATACTTACGGCAGAATAGCGCAAAGTGTCCATGGTTCGTGAAGCTATACATCTTGATAATATTCTTCAGTGGCACGTTAGTCTCGGTCAAGAGGCGCTCTATCTCCAAGATACGCTGTTTCTGCATCCAGCTATAAGGAGTATCATGGAACTCCTGCTTGAACATATTATTGAAGTGCTGGATGCTAAATCCACAGATATCTGCCAACTCCTCAACAGTCTTAACTCGTGGAGCGTTATTACGCACCAACGACACAAACGACTGATTGCGGTCAAAGAGGTTGTAGAATGTTCGCAACTGCACCTGTGGGGTGTAGAAGAACTTGAAGATTACGAACATCTCCTGAATCTTTGCGCGGTGCAGATGGTTACACTTCATGGAATTTGCAAGATAGAGCTTTATAGACTGAAGCAAGCACATCATAGGCTCGTTCATCGCCACCTGCGTAAACTTATAGCTTATCTTCTTAATCTTACCTACGATACTATTGAAAGGTATGATGTCACACGCAGCACCTGCAGCAATGAAGTGCGCACGTACTATCTCAACATCAGTAAGCGCTGTAAGTTCGTATTGGTAAGCTCGGAAGCAGAATACGAAGTGACCCTCGCGCACGGTATATTCACGTCGCTCCTCCGAGGTAACCTCAAAGTTACCTTGCGTTAGGAATAAGATAGAATTGTAGTCACCACGTTCGACAACCATCTTCTCACCGGCCTTTAGATATATTAGTGAAAAACCTGCTTCAGGCTCAAGGGTGTAGGAGTGGCAAGTAGCCGGACATTGATTCGACATATTTATATCAGTTTAAAGTTATTCTTACTATTTTTAACCATACAAATATACGCAGAATTATTGAAAATCCAAGCTTTTTATGCGCGAAATATGAATAAAATGTGCAAATAGTAAAGTTTTAGGGTCTTTTTTGCCCCTTAAAAGACCAAAGAATAACTATTTATAACGATATGTTTGCTATAAAAAAGAGCATCACTATGGCTCAAAATTACAACGCAAAGAGATAGGAGTAGGTTGCTCCGCTTTGATACGTCCAATCATGATATCGAGATATTGCTGAATATCATCACGAAGACGTTTGTACAATGGACACGAGGTATAGTTCTCATTATCAAGAAGCACATCGCGTATTGAACGCAAGGTATTAGTGTAGTTCTTCAGCTCGTTCTGCAGCGCCACACCCTCCACCTTCGAGTTGTGAATCTTGGCCACGGAGAGTTGTCGTAGCTTATCACACACAGCCGTAAGGAGCGGCATAGTAACATTATCCATGAGCGTATGCCCATGCATATAAAGATAGCAATTATCGCTCTCAACGCCCTTACTTTTCAGCCTATCACCTAGCGTCACTACATCATCAACCATATCGGGATTATCGCGCTCTAGGACTAGACGCCTACGCTCCACATTGCTCTCCAGCCAGGCCAAGGTATTCTCGCCATTACGCCTAATATCTACATATCCTAGGCGTACCGAGGCACGAAACTCCGATAGCGTAAAGACGTGTTCATGAGCCTGTTGTGCCGAGTGAACATACCACAAAAAGAGAGGATATATAACACGTGAGTATGCTGCCATGAAACGCTCAAAATCGAATATACGAAGGTCATTCTTGGTAGCCTTCACACAGACATTGCGCAGCGATGGCGCATAACAGAGGTAGTTCTCGGTGGCATACGTATAGGTGTGAAACATATTTTCCGCCTCAAGAATCCTCTTTGACTGCTCCGTGGCGCCATCGAAAAGATAGTCAAAATCGGAGTCTACGCAGAGCAAGATGCTCTCCATATCTGTACTATCGAGCATCGACATAAGCACCTTCTTTCCCTTGGGCAAATCATCGCGATTAGGCACAGATATCTCGAAGCGGAGATAAGGATTGCGGAAGTGGTCAAAGATAGCTCGCCAAAATGCAACATCCTCATACCCCTCTACATATACCCTCACAAGATGTCTATCATCCTCGGGAGGAAGCACATCTGGAAGTTGTTTTGGGTTATACGCCGCAAGGTCGTGGCGGCGACTAAAGCGTTTCTTCGGTTTCATATCGTAAAGTTACAAAAAATTTCTTAACTTTGTAGACCGTAATGCACAAATTAATACATTATTAACTATTATGGCTAGCGATTGGAAAGAGCGTCTGGGTGTGGTATTCTCCACTAACCCCGACTTTAATTATACTACCGAGGAGGATAGCGAGGAGGCAACCCTCGCACCCGAGAAGCAAAACCTAAAGATTTGGCTCGACAGGCTAAAAGGGGGTCGTGTAGCGACTGTTGTTCGTGGCTTTGTAGGAAGTAGCGAGGATCTCACAACACTAGGCAAGGAGCTTAAGAAGAGCTGCGGCGTGGGTGGCACGGCCAAGGATGGCGAGATTATAATTCAGGGTGACCACCGCGACCGCGTAGTGGAGCTTCTCACCAAGGCGGGATATAGATGTAAAAAGGCGGGAGGATAGTATGAATATAGAGCTTATTGTCATTGGCAAGACCGACCTAAAGGAGGTGGAGGCGCTTATTGCCATGTATAGCAAGCGCATCAATCACTATGCACGCTTTGCCATCACCACGATTGCCGATGTTCGCAATACACGTAAGCTCTCGGAGGCAGAACAGAAGCGCCTCGAGGGCGAAGCGATACTACGTCTGCTTAACGACTCGGATCATGTTACGCTTCTCGATGAACATGGCTCGGAGCTACGCTCCATAGAGTTTGCCGAGCTGGTACAGCGCCGCATGTCCTCGGGCATAAAGCGTCTGGTATTTGTTATTGGAGGCCCCTATGGCTTCTCGGAGGCGGTATATCAACGCGCTAACAGCAAGTTATCGCTATCGAAGATGACATACTCTCACCAACTAGTGAGAGCCATATTTACGGAGCAGCTATACCGTGCATTCACCATCCTTCGCAACGAGCCATACCACCACGAATAGAGGACAAAAACAAGAGAGTCTACACCGTGGATGGCTTAACGATATTTGACACAAGAGAGCCTCGAATGGACTGACCATTCGAGGCTCTTTTTGAAGCGCTAATATCATGCGAAGAATTAGACGGTCATCACCTCTTTCTCCTTCTTCTCCAACTCTGAATCGAGAACCTTTGTAAACTTCTCAAGGAGCTTCTGTACCTGTGCCTCACCATCCTTCTGCTCATCCTCTGACATACCCTCCTTCTGTGCCTTCTTGAATGCCTCAACAGCATCACGGCGTGCATTACGAAGGCTGATACGCGCTGTCTCACCCTCTGCCTTAACCTTCTTCACAATCTCCTTACGGCGATCCTCGGTAAGAGGTGGAATAGAGAGACGAATATGCTCACCATTGTTTGATGGTGTTAGGCCGATGTTTGAGTCGATAATCGCCTTCTCAATAGGGCGAATCATATTCTTATCCCATGGCTGAATAAGCACAGTCTTCGCATCAGGAACTGTAACACTCGCTACACCAGATACTGGAGTCTGTGAACCATAATAATCAACAAACACACCGTTAAGGACATTTACAGAGGCCTTACCAGCACGGATGTTTAAAAGCTCCTCTACGAGGTGATCAACGGCACGCTGCATACGATCTGTAGCCTCGGCCATAATAGTCTTGGTATCCATACTTTTATCTTATTAAATTTTAATCTCGTTTGTCTACTTCTTAAGAGCCGCCGTGATTGCCGCCTCAATCTCCTTGGCGATAGTGTCATCGTAGCCTACAGCAACATACTCTACAACGCCGTCACGTCCCACAACTACACTTCGAGGTATATAATTTGAGGCATACTTGCGATATATAGACTGATCTACATCTAGACCCACAGGGAACTTATATCCTCTATCCTTGATAAACGACTTTACCTTGCCAGGCTCCTCACCACGTGAGATAGGAAGAACCACAAGATCCTCGCCCTGAAAACGGTCTATCACCCCCTCCTGCATGTGCGACAGCTCCTGGCGGCATGGAGGACACCACGTAGCCCAAAAACTGATTAGAACAACCTTACCTCTCAACTCCGAAAGTGTAATCTTGCTACGGTCGAGCATCTCAACAGTAAAGTTTGGAGCCACATCACCCGCCTTGATGAGCGTTGTTGCCTCGATATCATCCTGCTGTGAAGGATACTCCACACGTGATGCGTTAGCATCTACAGGCCACAATATTATCGCTGCCACAACGGCGATAAGGGCTATCAACATAAGCAAAAGGCCTAGTGTTGAGCCACGCTTCTTATAATTTCTCTTAATTGCCATAACTTCTTAATTTTAAAAGGTTTTACTACTCTGTAACTACAGTACCTATATTCTCTCCTGCAACCACCTTCTCGAGATTACCCACAGTATCCATGTCGAATACTATGAGCGACAGATGGTTCTCGCGGCACAACGTAAAGGCTGTCTGATCCATAACCTTGAGGCGGCGTGCTATAACCTCATCGAAAGTGATGGTGTCAAACTTTGTTGCCGTAGGATCCTTCTCTGGGTCGGCAGTGTAGATGCCATCCACACGTGTACCCTTGAACATCACCTCTGCCTCAATCTCTATACCACGGAGTGCCGAAGCTGTGTCGGTAGAGAAGTATGGGTTTGAGGTGCCACCACCTATGATAACCACATATCCTTCCTCGAGATACTCTATGGCCTTTGCCTTTGAATAATACTCACCAATAGGCTCCATGCGTATCGAGGTGAGTACCCTTGCCTTAACACCTGCAGACTCAAGCGCCGACTGCAACGCCAAAGAGTTGATGATTGTCGCTAGCATACCCATTTGATCACCCTTAACACGGTCGAAACCGCGTCCTGCGCCCTGGATACCTCTAAAGATATTACCACCGCCGATGACGATGCCTATCTCCACACCCATATCCTTGATACGCTTAATCTGCTCCGCATAGGCATTTAGAACCTCTACATCATGACCATAGTTCTGCTTGCCCTGCAACGACTCTCCACTGAGCTTTAATAATATTCTGCGATACTTTGATGTTGCCATAACTATATAGATATGCTTTTGTTGTATTTAAATTATGCGAAGATAGTTATTTTTAGCAAAATATACAATCTTTTGGCCATAGTTTTTATTTTTTGAATCATGGTGCTGGCTTTTTGTCGCAATAAGGAGTTTTTCTACGAAAAAATTCATATCTTTGTTGATTAATAGCAACGATATACGTAACAATGAGCAATACAGAGTATAAATATCTATCGCGCATAAACACTCCTCAAGAGCTTCGCAAGCTGAAGGTGAAGGAGTTAAAGGAGTATGCTCAAGAGCTACGTCACTATATCATAGAGTGCTGCGCCACAAACCCAGGGCATCTAGGTTCAAGCCTCGGAGCTGTGGAGCTTACCATAGCACTTCACTACGTCTACGACACTCCCGATGATAGCATCGTATGGGATGTGGGGCACCAGGCATATCCTCACAAGATTATCACCGAGCGCCGTGAGGCATTTACCACAAATCGCAAATATGGTGGCATCAGTGGCTTCCCACGCATGAGCGAGAGTCGCTATGACGCCTTTGGTGGCGGACATGCCTCGGTGAGCATCTCGGCAGCCTTTGGCATCGCCAAGGCTCAAGAGCTACTGCAAAATAATAGACACGTAGTGGCCGTGATAGGTGATGGAGCATTAACAGGAGGCCTTGCCTTTGAAGGTCTTAACAATGCTGGTGCATCGCCATCGACAGATATCCTTGTTGTGCTTAACGACAACGAGATGTCTATAGATAAGCCTGCAGGAGCATTGGATAGTTACCTCGTTCGCATCTCTACATCGCGCTGGTATAACAGCCTCAAGCGCACACTGTGGAAAGCATTGTCAGTGGTACCGCCACTACATCGCCTAGTACGCAAAACGGGAAATGCCATAAAGCATGGTCTTCTACAGAATAGCAACCTCTTTGAGAGTCTTAACTTTCGATACTTCGGGCCTATAGATGGTCACGACATTGACGAGCTAATACGCACATTCACAGCGCTAAAGGAGATTGGAGGACCAAAGCTCCTACATATCAAAACCAAGAAGGGCAAGGGGTATACTCCAGCCGAGAAAGACCCCGCAGTGTGGCACGCCCCAGGGCGCTATGATGCCGCTACAGGAGAGCGAATAAAGAGCAGCTACCCTGCAGACCGCTATCAAGATGTCTTTGGTGAGACACTCCTCGACCTGGCGCGTGAGAACGATAAGATTGTAGGCATCACACCTGCAATGCCGTCGGGATGCTCGATGAATATCTTAATGGCGGAGATGCCCGAGAGATGCTTCGATGTGGGCATTGCTGAAGGTCATGCCGTGACCTTCTCGGCAGGCCTAGCAGCAGGAGGGAGTCGCCCCTTCTGCAACATATACTCCTCATTTATGCAACGAGCCTACGACAATGTGATTCACGATGTAGCACTTCAGAACCTCCCTGTGGTGATGTGCCTCGACCGAGCAGGTATAGTTGGCGAGGATGGCGCAACACACCATGGGGCTTTTGACCTTGCATATTTCGGATGTATACCCAACATCACCATTGCCACACCGCGCAACGAGTGGATGCTACGTCAGATGATGTATACCGCATCGCTAGCTAACCACCCTACCGTAATTCGCTATCCACGTGGTATTGGCGAGGGCGCAGAGTGGCGCAAGACAAGTTTTAAAGCCCTCGAAGAGGGGCGTGGCGAGCAGCTTCGTGATGGTAGTGACGTGGCGGTTATTGGCATTGGCACCATGGTAAATGTGGCGATGCGAGCTGCCGAGCGCTCTACGCGCAGTGTCGCAGTATACGACATGTGTTATGCAAAACCTCTTGACACAGAGCTTATTGAGAGCATTGGCACCAAATTCTCACGTATCATAACCATAGAGGATGGCATCGTGCGTGGCGGTGTCGGCGAGGCGATTGTAGCACACCTCTCTCGAAGTGGATATACGCCCAAGGTTAGGACCCTGGGCATTGATGATAGCTTTGTTCACCATGGCAAGCCCGAGCAGCTATATGCAGAGTGTGGCTACGATGAGGAGGCCTTACTAACAACAATTAATAATCTATAAATATTGAGATATGTTTGAAATAGAGAGAGATATAGTAGAGCAGGCGTGGGAGAACCGCGAGATGCTTAAAGAGGAGAGTGTTAAGGATGCCATTCGCCGCATTGTGGAGGCTGTAGATAAGGGTGTGGTGCGCTGCGCCGAGCCTATAGATGTGGAGAATAGCAAGTGGCAAGTAAACGAGTGGGTTAAGAAGGCTATCATAATGTACTTCCCAATACAGACCATGCGCACCATGACTGCTGGCGAGCTAGAGTGGTACGACAAGATGGAGCTTAAGCGCGGCTACGAGGAGCTTGGCGTACGTGTAGTGCCTCATGCCGTGGCACGTTATGGCGCATTTATAGCCCCAGGAGCGATACTCATGCCCTCGTACGTAAACATAGGAGCCTATGTAGATAGCGGAACTATGGTGGATACATGGGCTACAGTAGGTTCATGCGCACAGATAGGCAAAAACGTACACCTCTCGGGTGGTGTGGGCATCGGCGGCGTACTAGAGCCTGTGCAGGCTTCGCCAGTAATCATCGAGGATAACTGCTTCATAGGTTCACGCTCGATTGTTGTTGAGGGTGCGCACATCTGTCGTGAGGCGGTACTAGGCTCCAATACCGTTATAACCGGCTCAACACATATTATAGATGTTACAGGCCCAGAGCCTGTGGAGTACAAGGGTTATGTTCCACCACGCTCGGTAGTGGTATCTGGCACCTACAACAAGAGGTTCCCTGCTGGGGAGTATGGTGTTCAGTGCGCCCTGATTATCGGACGTAGAAAGGAGTCTACAGATAAGAAGACATCGCTCAACGACGCCCTGCGCGACTTCGCGATATCGTAAGTCGCAATAGGCTTTGCTTAATAGACATACATAGAATTACTCTAAAGTCCCCTCCTCCAAAAGGGGGACTTTAGTTTTATACCCTCCTCCTTCGACATCGCAAGATGGTATAATTCAGCAATTTTTACTAAAATTTTAGACCAAAAGGCATTGCGTAAAGAAAAATTCACTATCTTTGCGCTCCCAAGCAGGCACTTATGGGGTCATAGCAATAGACTATGATTGAGTGGTGCTGAAGTTAAACAATTAATATTTAAACAATTATGCAGACAATTCAGATTAACGGTACTGCACGTAAGGACTTCGGTAAGAAGTATGCAAAGGCAGCACGCCGCGAGGGTCAGGTACCTTGCATCATCTACGGTGGTGGCGAGGAGGTAGCTTTCTTCATCGACGCAAAGGAGCTTTCACAGCTTATCTACACTCCTAACTCTTACATCATCGAGCTTAACATCGATGGTAAGGTTGAGAAGGCTGTAATGCGCGAGGTTCAGTTCCACCCAGTTCGTGAGCAGATCCTTCACGTAGACTTCTACCGTGTTCAGGAGGGTAAGCCAGTAGCTGTTAATGTACCAGTACGTCTTACAGGTAACGCAGAGGGTGTTAAGATCGGTGGTAAGCTTCAGCTTTCAGCTCGTAAGCTCACTGTTAAGGGTCTTGTTGAGTTTATTCCAGATGAGATCGTTGTTGATGTTACTCCATTGCAGGTTGGTCAGACTATCTTCGTAGGTGACCTCCAGCGTGAGAACCTCACATTCGTAACTCCTGCAACTACTGCTGTTTGTGCAGTTCGCGTAACACGTGCTTCACGTGCAGCACAGTAATAGCTGGACTTAACAGAATCTGTTATGAAATATCTTGTTGTCGGGTTGGGCAACATCGGCGCAGAATACGCCGATACCCGCCACAACATAGGATTCAGAGTGTTGGATGCCTTGGCCGAGGCATCCAATATCTCTTTTACGACAGTACGTTATGGTGCTATGGCAACACTAAAGCATCGTGGACGTACCATCTTCCTCCTAAAACCATCTACGTATATGAACCTGTCGGGCAAGGCTGTCCGCTACTGGATGGAGCAGGAGCGCATACCTCGTGAGAACCTCTTGGTTATATCGGATGATATTGCTCTGCCATTTGGAACATTCCGCATGCGCAAGAATGGTAGCGAAGGTGGCCACAACGGACTTCGTAACATCACCGAGTTGTTGGGCGATAACCAGTATGTTCGTATGCGCTTTGGCGTTGGCGGCGACTTCCCTCGCGGACACCAGGTGGATTATGTCTTGGGACCATTCAGCGATGAGGAGAATAAGGCTATGCCCGAGCGTTTGAAGCTCTTTGGTGATGCTATACTATCGTTTGTATCTGTAGGTGCAGATAGAACCATGAACTCATATAACGGTAAGTAATATACCTATTATAAGATTAAGAAGGGTCAGTACGCATTGTACTGACCCTAATCTTTATAATGACTACAGCTTCTCGCCATAAGCCAAATCGCCAGCATCACCTATGCCTGGCACGATATAGGACTTTGAGGTAAGCTCTGGATCGACCGTTGCACACCACAATGTGCTTTTCGCAGGGTTTGTGTGCTTAAGCACAAAGTCTACACCCTGCTCCGAGGCAAAGGCTGCCACAAAGTGTGTATGCTCTGGCTCTCCAGCACGGCGGATGAGAGCGTCGTACACCAACATCAACGATGTTCCTGTAGCAAGCATAGGATCCACAAGGATAAGAGTCTTGCCAGAGAGCGCCGAGGTAGATACATACTCCACATCGACAATAAAGCTACCATCGGGGCGGCTCTTGCGATAAGCCGAAACAAAACCATTCTCGGCATCATCAAAGTAGTTCAAGAAGCCTTGGTGGAAGGGTAATCCTGCACGAAGTATAGTGGCAACGACCACCTTGTCGCTAATATCCTCAACCGCAGCAACGCCAAGAGGAGTCTCCACCATACGAGTTTTATAGTTGAGATCCTTTGAAATCTCATAGGCCATAATCTCTGCTACACGCTCCATATTACGGCGAAAACGCATAGGGTCGCGCTGTATATTCTTATCGCGCATCTGGGCGATAAACTTATTGAGAATTGTATTCTGCTTATCAAGTATCTTTACCATAACTCTGCGGTTTTAGCTTATTAATATAGGAAGTTGTTGAATGGGTAACGTCCTGCATGTATCTCACGCACCATGCCATAGAGATCGGAACGTAGCTTATCTACGCCTATCTTCTCGCGTGCCGAGATAAAGATGCAGGGGGTGTTAGCCTTTGCAATCCAGCTATTCTTCAAATCCTCAAGCGAGAGGTTCTCCTTCGTAGCTGGAGTTAGGTCATCCTCCTCCTTTGGAGTATAGGTGTAGGCGTCAATCTTGTTAAATACCAAGAATGTGGGCTTATCTCCAGCACCTATGTCGGCAAGGGTCTGCTTAACAACGGCAATCTGATCCTCAAAGCCAGGATGCGAGATATCCACAACATGAAGAAGGAGGTCTGCCTCACGAACCTCATCGAGCGTAGACTTGAAAGACTCAATAAGCTCTGTGGGGAGCTTACGGATAAAACCTACAGTGTCGGACATCAAGAATGGCAGATTGTCAAAGACAACCTTACGCACCGTAGTATCAAGTGTTGCAAAGAGCTTATTCTCGGCAAAAACCTCGCTCTTGGAGATTAGATTCATGAGCGTAGACTTACCCACGTTGGTATATCCCACCAACGCCACACGAACCATCTGTCCACGATTAGAACGCTGCACAGCCATCTGACGATCTATCTTCTTGAGATCCTCCTTCAATTTTGAGATGCGGTTACGAACTATACGGCGGTCAGTCTCAATCTCTCGCTCACCAGCACCACCACGTGTTCCTGTGCCACCACGCTGACGCTCAAGGTGCGTCCACATACCCGTAAGGCGTGGATATAGGTACTCATACTGTGCCAGCTCCACCTGTGTCTTGGCATAGGCGGTCTGCGCTCGCGACATAAAGATATCGAGGATAAGGCGTGTGCGATCCATAATCTTACATGGCATTGCCGCCTCGATGTTTCGTGTCTGCGCAGGAGATAGCTCATCGTCAAAGATAGCAACATCTATCTCATTCTCCTTACACCACTCTGCAATCTCCTCGAGTTTTCCAGGGCCTACATATATCTTCGATAGTGGCTGTGGAAGACGCTGCGTAAAACGCTTCACGCTCTTTATATTTGCGGTCTCGGCAAGAAACTCTAGCTCATCGAGGTACTCCACTGCCGTAGCAGGGTTTTGACTATCGCGAACTACGGCAACCAACACTGCACGCGTCTCACGATCCTCAACAGTAGGTATTGGCTCCTTGCTCTTTCCTTTTGGCTTCTCGTTCTCCTCTCTCATCGTTATTATAGATAATAAAGGTATACTATATTAGATAATAAAGGGGTGCCACCTATTTAGTGGAACCCCCAATAATGTAAACTTATGCTGTTAGTTCTGAATCTTGAACGCAACAGGCAAAGTAAATGATACCTTAACAGGCTTACCACGCTGCTTACCAGGCTTCCAACCATTCTTCATCTCGTTAGCCTTCTTCAACACGTCAATAGTAGCATCTGACAATGTCTTATCTGGCGACTGAAGAACCTTGAAGTTACCCATCTTACCATCTGGGCCTACAACAAACTGAATAACCACGTTACCCTGGAGACCATTCTCAAGAGCAATCTGTGGGTACTTTACGTTCTGCTGAACCCATGTGCGGAACTCTGGAAGACCACCGCCACGGAATTTAGGCATCTCCTCTACGGTGAAGAAGATCTCCTCCTCGGTAATCTCCTCCTCCTTCTCCTCGATTACCATCTCGAAATCGTCAAACTCATCAGCATCCTCAACGAATACGATGTTTGTCTCAATCTTCTGGTCGTTTGACACGATGTTCAACACATCAGTTACTACCTGTGCCTGAACCTTCTGCTGCTCTGGCTGAACCTCTGGCTGATCCTGACGAGTGTTGTCGATCTGCTCCATCTCGGTAGTCTCACGCTTTGGTGGGGTATACTCACCAGCGTCAGGTTTTGAGCTAATTGAAAAAGCTAGACCTGTGATACCCAATGCAATCACAAGACCAAGTAGTAGGAAAAGCATCCTCTTATTTTGAAGGTCTGCTTTTGGTGATTTTTTAATCTCCATTTATATCTAATTTTATAGTTTTTAATTACTTACTTAAGGAAATGTTCGCACGTACACGCACAACACTACGCAAAGATATGTATAAAATTTGAAAAAAAACAGTTTTCAGTAGAAAAATATTTTATTTTTATTAATTTTGTAGTCGGGATATGCAAAGAAAATTATGACAAATAACATAAAATATCATCTATTTGGCACATCGCTGGAGGAGCTTAAAAATATTTGCGAAACTCTAGGATTGCCACGTTTCGCTCACAAGCAGATAGCCAAATGGCTATATACACGCTTTGTGACCGATATAGATGCAATGACAGACCTCTCGAAGGCTGCACGTCAAATCCTCAAGGAGAATTGCGACTTGGGACTCTCCGCACCACTGAAGGTGTCGGAGTCTTGTGATGGAACAAAAAAGTACCTCTTCCGCACTCTTCAGGGTGAATATATCGAGTCGGCACTTATACCCGATGGAGAGCGCATGACGCTCTGCGTGTCGTCACAAGCGGGGTGTAAGATGGGATGTAAGTTCTGCGCGACAGGCCGCATGGGCTTCCGCCACCACCTTACATCTACCGAGATCATCAACCAGATTATCTCCATCCCCGAGCGCGACAAGCTCACAAACCTTGTCTTTATGGGCATGGGAGAGCCTCTTGATAACATCGACAACCTGATGCGCACGCTCGACATCCTCACCTCGGAGTGGGGCTTGGCATGGTCACCAACGCGCATCACGGTATCTACAGCGGGTGTTGCACGTACCCTACCTCGACTTCTCGATGAGTCGAAGGTACATATCGCCGTGTCGCTACACAACCCATTCCCCGAGGAGCGTAAGGAGATTATGCCTATCGAGAATAGCTACTCCATAAGGGAGGTGTGTGATATTTTACGTAAATATGACTTTACACACCAGCGCCGAGTATCATTCGAGTATATAGTGTTGGAGGGCATGAACTGCTCACCGCGACATATAAAAGAGTTATCGCGACTGCTCGATGGCATCAAATGTCGTATAAACCTAATCCGCTTCCATAAAATCCCCGACTCACCATTCTTCTCTCCAGAGCTAGAGAGGATTATCGAGTTCCGTGACACACTCACAAAACGTGGAATACAAACCACGCTGCGTGCATCGCGTGGCGAGGATATCGAGGCGGCATGCGGTCTTCTTTCTACTGCTGAAAAAAAGTAATACCATACAACCATGAAGCGATATCTTCTCACACTTCTCCTCCTTACAATAGGTATAAATGCTATGGCCGATGATTATAGTGTCAATGTCTCGTTTGAAGAGAACACTATAACGTTGGACTGGAGCAATGGCTCACTACGTTGGTCTGCGCAGAGACGTGGCACGACCGTAGTTGCCCCATCACGCCTTAACATGGAGACCTCGCTGGGTGTTTGGGGTGAGGGGATTGACAAAGCAAAGGTAAAGAGTGTAAAAAATAGAGAGTATAACGCTGCTGTTGTTAGCTTCGATGGCTACGCCGTGGAGCTTCGCGCCTATGAAGATGGTGTTGCATACCGCTTCATATCTGATAGTGATGGTCACTATACGGTTATCAACGAGATGGCAGAGTTCTCGTTCAACGAAAACGACAAGGCATGGGTACCCTACGTAAACTTCAAACCAGATGCTACATCGGACTATGCTACGCAGTACTACACTTCGTTTGAGAATACGTATAATCATGTGGCTATAAAGGATATAGATTGGCGAAGATTGATGTTTACCCCTGCTGTTGTTGAGCATGAGAACCTCAAGCTATGCCTTGTGGAGTCTAACCTTGAGGATTACCCCGGAATGTTCCTCTCAAACAGCGATAAGGATGGCATCATAGATACAGAGTTTGCCCCACTTCCCGATGTCGTAGAGCAGGGTGATTATAACATGCTGCAGGGTGTTGTTAAGTCGCGCAAGCCATATATAGCCGAGTGTGACGGGGAGCGCACCTTCCCCTGGCGCGGTGTTATCATCGGAGAGTGTGACACAGCACTTGCAAGTAGCAACCTCGTGTGGAAATTGGCCGATGAGTGCCGCATAAAGGATACCTCGTGGATTAAACCAGGAAAGGTGGCCTGGGAGTGGTGGAACGACTGGGGTCTTGAGGGTGTAGATTTCAAGCCTGGCATCAACAACGCAACATATAAATATTATATAGATTTCGCCTCGCGCAACAACATCGAATATGTGATACTTGATGAGGGATGGTCGGTGAAGAACGAGGCAGACCTAATGAAGGTTGTCCCAGAGATAGATATCGCAGAGTTGGTAAAATATGGCAAGGAGCGTAACGTGGGCATCATACTATGGGCTGGATATTGGGCTTTGCAGAGAGATATAGAGGGAATATGTAAGCACTACTCGGAGATGGGCGTTAAGGGCTTCAAGGTGGACTTCCTCGACCGCGATGACCAACAGATGGTGCGCTTTGTATATGATGTTGCGAAGATTGCGGCAAAGTATAGGCTTCTTATCGACTACCACGGCGTATACAAGCCTACAGGATTGCAGCGCACATACCCTAATGCTATCAATTTTGAGGGTGTTCACGGCCTTGAGACGATGAAGTGGCTCGGCGCAGAGCATGACCAGATAACATACGATGTCACAATACCATATATCCGTGGTGTTGCTGGCCCTATGGACTACACTCCAGGTGCTATGCGCAATGTGCCACGCGCGAAATATAAGCCAAACTACTCGCGCCCTATGAGTCAGGGAACACGTTGCCATCAGCTAGCGATGTATGTTGTATACAATCAACCTCTTGCCATGCTATGTGACTCACCTACAGAGTATGAGAAGGAGCCAGAGTATACCAAGTTCCTGACAGCCATTCCTACAATATGGAGCAACGAGAGTGTCGTAGAGGGTAAGATTGGCGAATATATCGTGGTGACCAAAGAGTGTGAAGATGCTATATATGTAGCAGGCCTCAACGGCAATAAAGCTCGCTCGGTGGTTGTCTCCTTCCCCGAAGAGTATAGCAGCATAGAGATATACTCCGACAACAAGGATAATAGCTATAAGCACCATAACATCAAGCACAACCTTATCGATGAAACAGAGATATGGATGGCCGAGGGCGGAGGTTTCGTACTAAAATTTAGGAAGTAGCATGAGAAAAAACCTATTTACAATATTTGCAGCCCTATTGAGTCTCGTAGCGTGGGCCGAGGAGCCAACTAAATATGTAGACCCATTTATTGGTACTGCCGACTACTCTGTCACACACCCTGGAGCTGTCGTACCTCATGGTATGGTGGCTGTAGTGCCGTTTAATGTCACAGGCTCCAACCTCAACCACTTCGACAAGGATAATAGGTGGTGGTCAGCACCTTACGATATTCGTAATAAGTATAGCGTAGGCTTCGCACATAACGCCTTGAGCGGTGTGGGATGCCCCGAGATGGGAGCTATAATCACTATGGCTACGATAGGTGATGTTATGCCTGACCGCTACGACCATGGCTCTACATACTCCAACGAGGAGGCTACGCCAGGCTACTATGCCACTACGTATGATAACTTTGCCATCCGTGCCGAGGCAACAGCAACAGAGCGTGCCTCTATCGAGCGTTACACATTCACCAAAGGGGGTGAGGCAAATATTCTCATCGATTTAGGCACCGCACTATCTAACGAGTCGGGAGCTATGCTCCGCAAGGTTAGCGACACCGAAGTTGAGGGTATGCGTCTTCTAGGCACCTTTTGCTACACCAACCAAGCGGTGTTCCCTGTATATTTTGTAGCACGTATCTCGCACAAAGCCAAGGCAACAGGGTATTGGAAGCTACAGCCCGAGATGACTGGAATAGAGGCAGCATGGTCGGGAGATAGCGGAGAGTATAAGCTATACAAGAGCTATAACCGCGAGATGATGGGCAACGACATAGGCTTCTACTTCTCGCTGGGCGAGGTGGAGCCTGGAACAGTGGTGGAGGTTAAGGTAGGTATATCCTACACCTCTATCGAAAATGCTCGTAAAAACCTCGATGCCGAGGTGGGCAGCAGCACCTTTGACGCGATTCGTAAGATGTCGCACGAAACCTGGAATAAGACCCTCGGACGTATACGTGTGGAGGGTGGCACCGAGGAGGATAAGACGATTCTCTATACAGGCCTATATCATGCTCTACTACACCCCAACCTCTTGAGCGATGTCAATGGTGAGTACCCAGCTATGGAGAGTGGCACCACAGGCCTTGCGGCGGATTATAAACGATATACGGTATTCTCACTATGGGACACCTATCGCAATCTACATCAACTATTGACACTTGTATACCCCGAAGTACAGACCGACATGATACGCTCGATGGTTGCTATGTCGCAGGAGTGGGGATGGCTGCCACGCTGGGAGCTATATGGCCGTGAGACATATACCATGGAGGGTGACCCTGCAATACCTGTCATTGTAGATAGCTACCTAAAGGGTCTTCGTGACTTCGACATAGAGGCTGCATACGAAGCTATGAAGCGCTCGGCAACAACACCAGGTGCAGATAACCCTATACGCCGCGACATAGACCCATATATGGAGCGAGGATATATCCCTGTAGGACTCTTTGCACAGGATATGTCGGGAGATAACTCTGTGTCGCATGCCCTGGAATATTATGTCGCTGACCACGCGCTGTCGCTCCTTGCCCATGAGCTTGGCGATGAGGAGCTTGCCAAGGAGATGGAGCGCCGTGCCGCAGGATGGCACCACTACTACTCGAAGGCAGATGGAGCTATGCGCCCTATAGATATTGACGGCAACTATGTTGGGGAGTTTGACCCTACGGCAGGTGCAAACTTCTCTAATACCATAGGTTTCCACGAGGGAAGCGCCTGGAACTACACCTTCTTTGTACCACACGACATCGAGGGTCTTATAAAGGCTATGGGTGGCAAACAAGCATTCACAAATAAGCTATGGATGATATTCGAGGAGGGGCATTACGACCCCACGAACGAACCCGATATAGCATACCCATATCTCTTCTCGCGTATCAAGGGTGAAGAGTGGCGCACACAAGCTCTCGTAAAGAGACTTCTTGATGACCACTACTCGACAGCGCCTGACGGCATTCCTGGAAATGACGACACAGGCACCATGTCTACGTGGGCGGTATTCTCCATGCTCGGCATATACCCCGACTGCCCTGGAGAGCCATACTACACCCTCACAACACCACGCTTCGACAAGATAGAGATAGAGACCCAACATGGCACCCTAAAGATTACTGCCGAGGGCAAGGGAGATTACATCGGAAACATCACCCTTGGCGGTAAGTGCATTAATAAGTACCGTATTTCACATAATGAACTTATCCGAGCAAAGGAGTTAAATATTAAACGTAAGGCGAAAAACTAAAACTTAAATTATATGAAAAAAATTAAACTACTATCACTCTTTGCAGCCGTTGCCATGCTGGTAGGCTGCGCCACGCCAGAGAGGGACTATACCACTTTGGTAAACCCAAAGATTGGCTCTGGAGGCCATGGTCACGTATTCGTTGGTGCTAATGCACCATTTGGTATGACACAGGTGGGTCCTACAAGCATCACCCAGGAGTGGGATTGGTGTTCGGGATATCACGACTCGGAGAATAGTGTCATCGGATTCTCGCACACACACCTTTCGGGTACCGGATGTGGTGATTTGTTTGATGTTACGTTGATGCCTGTTGTTGGCGAGGTGGAGTATGGTCGTGGCCGTTTGGGCGACTACACCACAGGTTTCTGGAGCGAGGCTGACCGTACAAAGGAGATTGTGGAGCCTGGATACTACTCTGTACCTCTTACTCGCTATAACATCCTTGCAGAGATGACTGCTACAGAGCGCGGAGGTCTTCACCGCTACACCTTCCCAGCAAGTGACCAGGCCGCCATCATCCTTGACCTTGTACATGGTGGTTGCTTCGACCGCCCCGAGGATTTGTATGCCGAGGCGGTAAGTGATACTCGCGTTGTAGGTCGCCGCCACAGCTGGGGATGGTCAAATAATCAGAAGGTATACTTCGTGATAGAGTTCTCAAAGCCTTTTGAGAAGTTTGAGCCTATCGGCGAGTATGGCTTCTACTACCGCATAGACTTCAAGACCGAGGAGGGTGAGCAGATAGGTGTAAAGGTTGCCCTATCATCTACATCCCCAGAGGGCGCGGAGCTAAACTTCAACACAGAGGTTAAGGATAAGGATTTTAACACCGTACGCACAGAGACTCTTGCAAAGTGGCAAAACGAGCTACGCAAGATACGTATCTATGGCGCTACAGAGGAGCAGGAGGAGATATTCTACACCGGCATCTACCACATGTACGTAGCACCATCGCTCTTCTCGGATGTAGATGGCACTTACCGTGGTGCTGATAACCAAGTACACGAGAACCCTGGTCATGACACCTACACCACATTCTCATTGTGGGATACCTATCGTGCCAAGCTACCACTCATGACTATCACACATCCCGAGCGCATGGATGATGTTGTAAACACCATGATAAACATCTGCGATGAGCAGGGCTTCCTCCCTATTTGGCACCTATGGGGCTGGGATAACGGCTGTATGGTAGGCTCTCCAGGTATCATCGCCGTATCGGATGCTGTGACCAAAGGCATCAAAGGCATTGACGCAGAGCGTGCCTGGGAGGCTATCTACAAATCAGCTATGCACGACATTCGTGGCGGTAAGTATCGTAAACAGTATGGTTATATGCCGAACGACCTTCAGGGTGAGTCTATAGCTCACGACATGGAGTTTGCCATTGCCGATGCTGCGGCATACGAGGTGGCAAAGATGCTCGGCAAAGAGGAGGCAGAGTATCTCGAGAAGCGTAGCCACTCATGGTTGAACTACTTTGACCCTACGGTAGGCTATCCACGTGGTAAGTCCTCTACAGGCCAGTGGCGCGAGGATTTCAACCCATATAACGCATCGCGCATCGCAAACGAATATTGCGAGGGTAACGCATGGCAATATTTGTGGTTGGTACCACAGGATCTCGACAAGTTGGTAGAGTGCTTCGGTGGCGTAGAGCAGACCCTAGAGAAGCTCGATGGACTCTTCACTGCCGATACAAAGATGGAGGGTGAGGATGTAACACCAGATATCTCGGGCCTTATTGGACAGTATGTACATGGTAACGAGCCTAGCCACCACATCATCTACTTCTACACCATGCTTGGCGAGCCATGGAAGGCGGCAGACCGTCTATATGAGGTTATGGATACTATGTACTCAACAGAGGTGGATGGCCTCTCGGGTAATGAGGATGTGGGCCAGATGTCAGCATGGTACATTATGACAACTCTCGGATTCTACCCTGTGGAGCCTGCGGCAGGTAAGTATGTACTTGGCGTTCCTATGGTCGATAGAGCAGAGATTGATGTGCAGTGCGGCGAGTTTGTTGTGGTGCGTAATGGTTATACCCCAGAGAATCGCTATGTGCAGAGCGTAGAGCTTAATGGAGAGCCTCTAAACCGCTACTACATCACCCACGAGGAGATTATCGCTGGCGGCATCCTCACGTTCAACATGGGTTCTGAAAAGAGCTGTTGGTACTAATTTGCGTATATGTGCAAGGGGTTGATTATTAACCTCTTGCGCACTACGCTATAAAATATTTGCGTTTTTTTGCACTTTTCGTTGGAAAGTTTGTACATTTGCCACGAATTTCCATTGAAAATTATTCACCTGAACTTTATAAAATATATACTGAAATGGGTATGAAAATTTCTTCTCGTGACATTCTTATCGGTATCAAGGAGTATCTTTTGATGACCTTTGGTATGTTCTGCTACGCCTTTGGCTGGCAGATGTGCGTACTCCCCGCAGGTGGTATGGGTGGTGGTGCTGCAGGTTTGGCTACGCTTATCAATGCTGTTCTCTCAAGCGTATTCCCTGGCTCCGAGTTTATCTCAAGCTTCGTTACCATCGGTAACTTGATCTTTGTTATTAACTGTATCCTTCTTATCCTCGGCGTTATGATCGTAGGTTGGAAGTTCGGTATCAAGACCCTCTACTGCATCTTTATGATGTCTGTGATGTTCAACCTTGTAAGCCTGATGCCTGCTGACACCATGGTTAAGATGGTTATGGGCGTTGACTCATGGCGAATCCTTTTGGTTGCTATGGGTGCTGCATCTTGCGGTGTAGGTATCGCAGTGTCGTTCATGCAGGGTGGCTCAACAGGTGGTACTGATATCGTTGCAATGATTATCAATAAGTTCCGCACAGTAAGCTATGGTAAGGTGTTGATTATGACCGACTTTGGTATTCTTGTTGGTTCTCTCTTCCTTACTACCAGCGTAAACATGGTGCCTGCAGACTATGATCCTGCTGGGTCAGAGTTGATCAAGGCTGTCTCTATTATGCCACTCTCTCCAGATGCCTTTGCACGTATGATCTATGGTTTTATGATGATAGCGGTTATTGGCTACACTGTAGACTTGGTACAGTCTGGTAACCAGCAGTCTAACCAGATTATGATCTTCTGCAAGGACTATGAGGGTATGGCCGAGATGATTAACACCAAGGCACACCGTGGCGCAACACTTATCGATGCTATGGGTTGGTACTCAAAGACCCCTTCAAAGGCTGTGATGGTTGTTTGCCGCAAGCGTGATACATCGATGATCCTGAAGCTTGTTCGTGAGCAGGATCCTAACGCATTCCTCACCGTAGGCTCTGTTATGGGCGTATATGGTCAGGGCTTCGATGCTTTGAACAAGGCATAACGGGGTTACTCCCAACTAAAATACTGCTGCTGCTATGCTTTACGCACAGGTGGTTCTTCCTCTGGCGCAGCCAATGTACACCTTCTCGTTGAGTGAGACGTTGGCTGTCGGGGTGGGCGATGCCGTTGTCGTACAGTTTGGCAGCAGCCGTTATTATACGGGTATCGTGTGGAGCATAAGCAGCGAGAAACCCGACTACCCGCGTATAAAACCTATCCTAAAAAAACTATATAGCGTACCTCTTGTCACGCCCACAATGCAGAGAGCGTGGGAGTGGGTAGCAGAGTACTATATGTGTAGCCTAGGGGAGGTTATGCGCGTAGCTCTACCCTCGCTTGCCAAGCCCTCGGCGACATCCCTTACCGAACTCGATGAGAGGAGCATAGAGGCACCCAAGGAGCGATATGTGGCTCTCTGCGAGGAGTTACGCTCGGAGGAGGCTCTAGCGGAGTACGTGGCAAGGCACTCACGCCGCGCACCACGCCGCTGCGAGAATCTAGATATCATAGCCAACCTAGCCATAGAGCGCAAGGCTGCGGATGGCTTTGTGCCACGCCGACTCCTAAACCTTAATAACGAAGAGCTTACGGCACTTCGCAAGAGGGGTCTTATATATACCGAGGAGCGCACCGCACAACGTATATACGACAGTGCGGAGTTTCTACGACCTACACTCTCCGAGGCACAAACAAAAGCCCTTGAGGAGATTCGCAAGGCACATCACGAAAAGCGCGTGGCACTGCTTCATGGTGTTACAGGCTCGGGAAAGACAGAGATATACATACACCTAATAGCCGAGACCCTCGCCGCAGGAGGCGATGTGCTGATGCTTGTTCCAGAGATTGTCATAACATCACAGCTTGTGGAGCGTCTGGAGCGCATATTTGAGGGTCGCACAACAACATATCACTCACGCCTCACGGCACTACGCCGTGGACAGACATTCCTACGTCTTGCCACAAGTAGTGGCGGAGAGCTAATAGTCGGCGTACGCTCCTCGATATTCCTGCCTACCCATAACATGGGACTTATAATTGTGGATGAGGAGCATGATGCAAATTACAAGCAAAGTGATCTCGCCCCACGATACAATGCTCGTGACACGGCAGTTATATTGGGACGCCTCAACAATGCGAATGTTGTACTGGGAAGTGCCACGCCATCTCTCGAGAGCTACACCAATAGCCTTGCTGGGAAATATGCATATATAGAGCTTAAAGAGCGCTGGGGCGAGGGAGTACTTCCCGAGGTTATAGTCTCCGACACCATACGTGCCGTGAAACGTGGCGAGCGAAAGACGCACTTTAACCTCGACCTGCTAAACGACATATCACGTACCCTCGCAGCAAAGGAGCAGGTCATGCTCTTCCAGAATCGCCGCGGATACTCACCATATACACAGTGTCGCACATGTGGATACTCGCCACGATGTCCACATTGCAACGTGACACTCACACAGCATAAGGCCTCGGCACGCATGGAGTGCCACTACTGCGGATATACCATGCCTACACCTACGGTATGTCCCAACTGCGATATTCAGGATATGGCACTCATGGGCTTCGGAACGGAGAAGGCTGCAGAGGAGATATCACGTCTCTTCCCCACGGCACGTGTAGAGAGACTCGACAGCGACACCTCCACCTCGGAGCGAGCATTCAAACAGATAGTACATGACTTTGAGGCTGGCCTCACAGATATCCTCGTAGGCACACAGATTATCACCAAGGGCTTTGACTTTAAGAATGTCTCCACGGTGGGTATTCTAAATGCCGATAACCTACTCTCGATTCCCGATTTTAGAGCCTCGGAGCGAGCCTTTCAGCTTATGATGCAGGTTGCTGGACGCGCAGGAAGACATAACGATAGAGGGCGCGTGGTGATACAAACCTCACAGCCCAAGCATCCTGTGATAGAGCATGTTAGCTCGGGGGATTACCATGCCATGGCACGCAAGGAGCTGGAGGAGCGCAGAGCCTTTGGCTATCCACCCTACTCTCACCTCATACGCCTCATGCTGCGCCACACAGAGTATGAGCTACTGCGCCACGCAGCACATCACATAGCAACGCTCATGCGTAAGAAGTTCGGGGCTAGGGTTATGGGACCTGTATCCTCTGCCTTGGAGATGCTACGCGGCGAACACCGTGCCGAGATTTTGATAAAGATAGAGGCGGGGGCTTCGATGCAGAGGGCGCGAAAGATGATTCGTGAGGCGATTGCCGAGAGTGAGCAAAAGAGAGAGTATAAAAGTGTAAAGCTACTTATAGATGTCGATGCCTAACACCATATTGGAGCTATGGCGCGACATACGCTCGCTAGTATTTCCAGAGTGCTGCATGGTGTGTGGCGGCCACATAACACCATCGATGAATGGTATATGTCCTCGCTGCCGCCTCGACATACCCCTCACAAACTACTGGCTCACAGACAACAACCCCTCGAAGGAGTGTTTCGATGGTCTGGTGCCTGTCTACCGTGGGTCATCATTCTTCTTTTACAAAGGTAACTCCCTATGGCGAACTCTGATACACCGTTTTAAGTATGGAGGTATGTGGCAGATAGCCTATAACCTTGGGGTATGGTATGGCGCAGAGCTTAAAGCCTCAACACTCTACGATGACGTAGATATCATCATACCACTGCCTCTACACCCCATAAAGAGTATCCTGCGTGGCTATAACCAGTCGAGATACCTCGCCGAGGGTATTGCCAAGATGCTGGGTGCTACGGTAGATAGTAGCGCCATACGCCGCACACGTAATAACCCTTCACAGGCACGCCTAAAGAGAGGTGAACGCTGGGAGAGTGTAGACAACCTTTTTAGAGTCACAAAACCCGAAAGGCTACGTGGCAAGCATATTCTTATTGTAGACGATGTATTGACCACGGGAGCTACACTATATAACTGCATGCTGGCCATACACACCGCCGTCCCCGATGCCCGCATCTCATTTGCGACATTGGCAGTGACACAACGTATCTCACATATATAACCTAGTGAGGCGCCCTTCGCTACCTTACGACACTCTCGTACTTACGACCAAAACGGTCAGTGGCTACGATACGAATCTCACTTCCCGAGAGTGTTCGCTTACAACGGTAGTAGTGTTTGTGTGGATGTGCTGATTTGCGTAGACGCTCCATATACTTCTTCTTGTAATTGGCCTCATGCTCAACATAGTAGATGTAATCGGGGTCCACAATCTCTATCTGCTCCATCGCACCTCGCGACTCACCATTCTCATACCACTCTACACTCCACTTATCGTCCCAGCCAATAGCCCCCACAACAACATACTCCTTGTGATCCTTCACAAGACCCTCACTCCACACCTTAAGCACCTCATCGGCACGCTTTCCCAGCTGGCGATGATGCCACGTCCACTCGCCATCACGCTCCTCGATACAGAAAACACCACGTGGCGTACCATCCGAGCATATTGGCGCATACCATAGATTTCCGTTCACCTGCGCCACATTGTGTTCTATAATATTTGGTGCTATCTCGTATGTTCCGTGGTTGTGGTGATGGCCGGTGATGAAGTGTAGCTCGCGCTCGCCAATAATATCCCTGATAGGCTTGGCATAGGGCTTGACGCTAGCATCCTTGGGCGAGGTAGCTAGGGCGTGCATGCACACCGCCACACGTCTATCCTGTGGTGTATTCTCCATCTGTTCGCTGAGCCACACCAGCTGCTCGGCATCAACACCCTCGCTATATGCTATGGGATGAAACTCGATGTTATCGAAGGTGAGGAAGAGTGTACTACCAAGCATAAAAGCCTGATTTCGTGGGCCAAAAGTATCTATATACTCCTGCTCGGCGCGGCGCTGGTTGTTACGCTTCTTGGGGTTATGGTCATGGTTTCCAATTACCGCATAGAGAGGCACTCCAAGGCTCTCGAAAGCTCGCTTTACACGGGGCAAAAACTTTGTGGTATCCCACACAACATCTCCCGTGAGAAGTATCGCAACAGGGAGATTTGACGAGGCTTTATACTCCTTAACAATCTCACCTATTTGAGGGATTATCTCTCGCTCAAGCTCCTCGAGTTGTCTCTTTGTTTGGGGCTGCGAATCACCAACAACAATAAGATTAAAACCCTCCTGCGCAGAGGCACTATAGAGGTTAAATATTGTAGCAAAAACTACCAACTTTAATACTAAATTTCTCATAATCATTATCTCCTTATACGCCTACAAATATAACACTTTATTGTGAAATCATACTACAACCCTCGATTTTTCTCCGCACGCGCATACGTGGGAAGAAAAATTTTACTATCTTTGTCGAGTTATGGAGAATTTCGTAGTATCAGCACGCAAATATCGCCCTGCAACCTTTGCATCGGTTGTGGGACAACGACATATTACATCAACGCTGAAGAACGCCATTGAGCGTGGTCAGCTGGCTCATGCCTACCTATTCTGTGGCCCTCGTGGCGTGGGAAAAACAACCTGCGCACGTATCTTTGCCAAGGCTATAAACTGCCTAAACCCACAGGCTGGCGAGGCGTGTAACGAGTGTGAGTCATGCCGCTCGTTTAACGAAGGACGCTCACTAAATGTTCATGAGCTGGATGCTGCATCAAACAACTCTGTAGATGACATCCGCAACCTTATCGAGCAGGTGCGTATCATACCACAGCAGGGTAGATACTCTGTATTCGTAATCGATGAGGTTCACATGCTCTCTGCAGCAGCCTTTAACGCCTTCCTCAAGACCCTTGAGGAGCCTCCGCAGCACGCCATATTTATCCTTGCGACTACCGAGAAGCATAAGATTATTCCTACTATACTCTCACGCTGCCAAATTTATGACTTCAACCGAATAAAGGTTGAGGATGGAGTGGAGTATCTCCGTTATATCGCCGACAAGGAGGGCGTCACAGCCGATGATGAGGCCCTGAACCTCATAGCACACAAGGCAGATGGCGGAATGCGCGATGCTCTGTCGATGTTCGACAAGGCGGTGTCGTTTTGTGGCAACACCCTAAACTACAAGGATGTAGCGGCAACGCTCAATGTCCTCGACTACGACACCTACTTCTCGGTTACAGAGCTTCTACTTTCTGGAAACTATGTAGATGCCCTAATCAGTTTCGATGAGGTGCTATCGCGAGGATTCTCGCCACAGGTATTTATCTCGGGTCTTAACGCACACATGCGCGACTTGCTGATGGCCAAGGGCCCTGCGATATCGCTTATTGAGTTCACAGGCACCCTTGTAGAGCGCTACAAGGCACAGGCGCAAAAGTGTGACGAGGGATTCCTCTTTAGCGCCATCTCATTACTTACAGAGGCTGACGGAAAGATACGACAATCATCAAATCAGAGATTGCTTGTGGAGCTGGGACTTATGAAAATTGCTAGTCTCGGCCAAAAAAAAAATGAAGAGGTAGGGTTTGAGAGTTTCGACATCTCCATTCCTCTTCCAGACCTAGATGCCACAGCACAACAGAGAGCCACAACCAACGAGGTTCAGACCCCTACGCAGCCTACCCCTGCGCCTGTAGGTGTCAATACGCCGACACCAGCGCCGACACCAGCAAAGGCTACAGAGGAGGTGCAGGAGGCTCCAGCAGCATCCCCAGAGCCAAAGAGACGTCCCACAACAACCACACGAGTTAAAACTAGTAGCATATCGCTTAATCAGCTATTGAGTGGTGGTGCAAAGACAGCTTCGGAGATTAGCGAGGAGGAGAGTGCCAAGGCGGAACGCAACGAGATAGAGATTGACCCACAGTGCGAGGAGAAGCTAAACCTCGCCAAGGAGAAGATTATCGAGGCGCTCCTAGCATCACGACCACGCATAGGCTCACGTTTCGAGGAGAGCATGACGGTTGAGGGTAACACCGTGAAGATTGAGGTGCAGTCCCAGGAGCTATTCAACGAGATAATGCAGCAGAAGAGTGACATCCAGAAGCTTATGAGCTCACTATGTGGCGCCAGAGGATACATAGAGTTGGAGGTCATCGTAAACGAGCAGATAAAGGCCTCGCGACCTATAACCCTCGAAGATAGGTTGAAGCACCTCATAACGCGCAACGAGCGCCTTGTGGAGATGCTCGACATCCTAGGTCTCGATGCAGAGTAACATCAACATCAACAATAGATTTACTTTTTTAAGTTCCCTAAAAAGAGAAGATAAAAGATAAAACATAAAAACAACGAATAACAATGATTAAGGATTTTATTGAAGAATTGGAGTGGCGTGGTATGATACATACCATCATGCCAGGTGCGAAGGAGCAGTTGCAGAAGGAGATGACATCTGCATACTTGGGTATCGACCCCACTGCCGACTCATTGCATATTGGACACCTTGTAGGTGTTATGATTTTGAAGCACTTCCAGATGTGCGGCCATCGTCCTATAGCCCTTATTGGAGGTGCTACAGGTATGATTGGTGACCCTTCAGGTAAGTCACAGGAGCGTAACCTCCTTGACGAGGCTACATTGCGCCATAACCAGGAGGCTATTGGTCGTCAGCTAGCAAAACTCATCGACTTTGACTCTACAGCCGACAACCACGCCGTCCTTGTAAACAACTACGACTGGATGAAGGAGTTCTCATTCCTCGACTTTGCACGTGACATCGGTAAGTGCATCACCGTAAACTACATGATGGCCAAGGACTCTGTGAAGAAGCGTTTCAATGGCGAGGGTGACGGTATGTCGTTTACCGAGTTTACATATCAGCTATTGCAGGGCTATGACTTCCTACACCTCTACCAGGAGTATGGTTGCAAGCTCCAGCTTGGCGGTGCCGATCAGTGGGGTAATATCACCACAGGTACGGAGCTTATTCGCCGCAAATTGGGCAGCGAGGCGGAGGCTTTTGCTATCACATGCCCACTCATCACCAAGGCTGATGGCACAAAGTTTGGCAAAACAGAGAGTGGCAACATCTGGCTTGACCCACGCTACACCTCACCATACAAGTTCTACCAATTCTGGTTGAACGTGAGCGATGAGGATGCAAAGCGCTACATAAAGATATTTACACTTCTCGACAGAGAGTGCATCGAGAATCTTATCAAGGAGCATGAGGAGGCACCACACCTTCGCGCATTGCAGAAGCGCCTTGCCGAGGAGATTACCACTATGATTCACTCTGCCGAGGAGCTTGAGAAGGCGAAGGCTGCGACAAACATCCTCTTTGGAAATGCTACCTCGGAGGCTTTGCGCTCGTTGGATGAGGCTACATTGTTGCAGGTGTTTGAGGGTGTACCACAGTTTACCATCTCTCGCGATGACCTAGGCAAGCCATTTGTAGATGTAGTTGCCGAGATATGCAAGGTATTCCCATCGAAGGGCGAATGTCGCAAGATGGTTCAGGGCGGTGGCGTGCAGCTCAACAAGGAGAAGGTGACAGATGCTCAACGCGCCGTGGAGGCGAGCGACCTTATCGCAGGCAAGTACCTCCTTGTGCAGAAGGGCAAGAAGAATTACTTCCTAATCACCGTGGAGTAACGTGGAGAAGTTATACACTATACGCCTTGATGGCATCTATCTCCGCGCCTTCCATGGCTGCTACGACCTGGAGCAGCAGGTGGGAAACCGCTTTCGCGTAGACGTAGTAATTCGCACACCCCTGGGTGACCTGCCCAAGACAGATGATGTGACACAGGCCGTAAACTACCTCACCGTATATGAGATTGTGGAGCGCACCATGCAGCGCACACAGCGTACTGTGGAGGCAGCGGCAGCAAACATCATTGAGGCTATCCGTGCGGAGTTCCCACAGATAGTAGAGATAGAGTGTACCGTAGCAAAGATTGCACCTCCTCTGGGTGGTAAGATTGACAAGGTAAGTGTAACACTAATTGGATAACAGTATGGCAGAACAGAAAACAAAACGTAGTGGCTTCGGTGGCAAGGCCGCAGCTATCCTCGCCGCAGCAGGCTCGGCTATAGGCCTAGGAAACATTTGGCGTTTCCCATATATCACCTCTGAAAATGGTGGCGGAGCCTTCATACTCATCTACTTGGGATGTATTCTATTTCTCGGCCTCCCACTGCTAATCGCAGAGTTCTCGGTGGGTCACAACACCAAGAAAAACCCTATAGATGCCTTTGCAACAATCAAGAAGGGATGGGGATGGCTTGGTGCTATGGGTCTTATCTCGGTAACCCTCATCATGGGCTACTACTTTGTGATATCGGGATGGACTCTAAACTACACTCTTGCATCGGCAACAAATGCTATAGGAGGTAATTTTGGAACATTCTTCACAGAGTTCACAACAGATACCTGGAAGCCTCTTATCTTCACCTACATCTTTATCATCGCCAACCACATCATCATCACCGGAGGTGTGCAGGGTGGTATCGAGAAGGCCTCTAAAATTATGATGCCTATACTATTTGCTATCCTTATCATTTTAGCAATCTACTCGTTGTGGTTGCCCGATGGTCGCGAGGCCTTGGCAAATATCTTCACCCCTGACTTCTCGAAGGTTACAGGCAAAACATTCCTCGATGCTATGGGTCAGGCCTTCTTCACACTCTCTATCGGCATGGGTGCGATGCTCATCTATGGCTCTTACTTTAAGGATGGTACCAAGATTGCTGGCACGGCAATCAGCGTTGTGTCGCTCGACACCCTTGTAGCACTTATGGCCGCAGTAATCATCTTCTCGGCAGGCGTGGAGAATGAGAGTGGCATACAGCTAGCCTTTGTTGCTATGCCTAAAGTCTTTGCGGCGATGCCTTTTGGAAATTTGTGGGCAACGCTCTTCTTCCTGCTGCTGGGCCTTGCTGCGCTATCCTCAACAATATCTATGCACGAGGCTGTAACATCCTACTTCGTTGAGAAGCGTGGCATGGAGCGTAAGCATGGAGCGCGTCTTGTGACGCTCTTTGCTCTACTTCTCTCTACCGTAGCATCTCTATCGTTGGGTGACTGGAGCAACTTCACTATCGCCGGCATGAACTTCTTTGCCCTTTTGGATAACTTCACAGCTATCATCATGTTGCCACTCCTCGGCATCCTAACATCAATCTTCGTAGGCTGGGTATGGAAGAAGGAGGATATGAAGGCAGAGCTTACTGCCGAGGGCGGTGTTGATAAGGCTACATACCCTATCGTACGCTTCTTGCTTCGCTACGTATGCCCTATCTTGGTGAGCGTAGTCCTAGTATTTGGCATTATAGACTTTGCAAAGAGTTTTAGTAAGCCTGCAAAGTGTGAGGAGCCAGAGGTAACACTCGAGGTTATGGGTGCAAAGGAGCTTGACATAAACCCTACCGAGGAGCTTGAGCGTGTAGAGATTAAAGTTGTAGAAACCAATAATAACTAAAAACATATCAAAGAATTATGGCAGACTTTATCTATCAGGAGCCGTTTCCTATCCAGGAGGATAAGACGGAGTATCGCCTTCTTACGAAGGACTATGTAAAGGTTGTCGAGTGCGATGGCCGCAAGATTTTGAAGGTAGACCCAAAGGGTCTTGAGCTTTTGGCAAAGGAGGCATACGCTGACGTATCGTTCTACCTTCGTGCCTCACACCTTCAGAAGTTGGCAAATATCCTCGAAGATCCAGAGGCTACAGACAACGATAAGTTTGTGGCATATACAATGCTTATGAACCAGTGCGTAGCTGCCGAGGGAGAGCTTCCTACATGTCAGGATACAGGTACTGCAATCTGCATCGGTCACAAGGGCGAGGATGTATATACTGGCGCTAACGATGCAGAGTGCATCTCACGTGGTGTTTACGAGACATACAAGGAGCGTAACTTGCGCTACTCACAGGTAGTGCCATTCACAATGACCGAGGAGAAAAACTCGGCAACAAACCTCCCTGCACAGATTGACATCTACGCTGGACACCCAGGAATGGAGTATGAGTTCTTGTTTATCACCAAGGGTGGTGGCTCTGCAAATAAGACCTTCCTCTATCAGCAGACAAAGGCACTTCTTAACGAGGAGTCATTGACAGCATTTATTAAGAAGCATATCCTCGACCTAGGAACCTCGGCATGTCCTCCATACCACTTGGCACTCTGCATCGGTGGTACTTCTGCAGAGATGTGTCTTTCAACCGTGAAGAAGGCATCGGCAGGATATCTTGACGAGCTTCCAACATCGGGTAACGAGGGTGGCCGCTGCTTCCGCGACTTGGAGTGGGAGGCAAAGGTGCAGAAGATATGTCAGGAGATTGGCCTCGGCGCACAGTTTGGCGGTAAGTACTACGTACATGATGTTCGCGTTATTCGCGCACCACGTCACGCCGCATCTTGCCCTGTAGCTATCGGCGTTAGCTGCTCTGCAGACCGTAACATCAAGGCGAAGATTACTCCAGAGGGTATCTTCATCGAGCAGTTGGAGAAGAACCCTGCACGCTTCCTTCCAGCACAGGCTCCAGCAATGTCACCAGCCGTAGACATCGATCTTGATGAGGGTATGGATAAGGTACGCGAGATATTGTCGCAGTATCCTATCAAGACACGCCTAAACCTCAAGGGTACCCTTGTTGTAGCACGTGATATCGCTCATGCACGCATCAAGCAGATGCTTGACGAGGGTAAGCCTATGCCAGAGTACTTCAAGAATCACCCTGTATACTATGCTGGCCCAGCGAAGACCCCTGCAGGCATGGCATCAGGCTCATTTGGCCCTACAACAGCAGGTCGTATGGACTCATACGTAGACCTCTTCCAGAAGGCTGGTGGCTCACTAGTGATGGTTGCCAAGGGTAACCGCTCACAGCAGGTGACAGACGCATGTAAGGCTAATGGAGGTTTCTACCTTGGCTCTATTGGTGGCCCTGCAGCAATCCTCGCCAAGAACTCTATCAAGAAGGTAGAGGTTGTAGACTTCGAGGAGCTTGGCATGGAGGCAGTGCGTAAGATTTACGTTGAGAACTTCCCAGCATTCATCATCGTTGATGACAAGGGTAATGACTTCTTCGCAGACTTCGCTCACTAGTAGTTAAAGATGTGTGTGTGGCGCATGGTGCGTCACACCACATTTTCTTTAGCAGATAACGATTACAATAAAAACGCCCTCCGAGGCGTTACAGAAGTATCGGAAATGGTTGAAGAGGGTTACAACATGAGACAACTAGCAAAACTATCTCTTATTCTTATTATGCTTGCCTCGGCGGTATCGTCATGGGCGCAAACAGCATTTACCGTGGATGCTCCAGCTATTACAGCTCTAGGGCAGCCCTTTCGTGTGGAGTTTACTATTGATGCCGAGCCTGATGCTAACAGCCTGGAGGCTCCAGCTTTTGAGGGCTTCGATATTATTGCGGGGCCATCAGTATCGACAGGACACTCCATACAGTTTATCAACGGCAAACAGACAACAAGCTATAGCCGCACATATACCTATGTGCTAATGCCAAATGTGGCAGGTAAGTACACCATTGGCGCTGCATCGATAAAGGTGGAGGGCAAAAAATATAGCACACAGCCTCAAGCCATAGAGGTTATTGCCGAGAAGAGTAACGCCGCAGAGAGAACTACAAACAGCGGACGTAAAAACCCAGAGTCACAAATTGGCAAGGATGATATCTTGCTACGACTTAAAATATCTGATACAGAGCTATATAAAGGTGAGTCGCTACGTGCCTCACTAGTACTATATACACGTGCTAATATCGATAACCTCGAGGATTTATCTCTACCATCGTTCGATGGTTTCTGGTCGCAGGAGCTATCCTTTGACAACACACCCTCGCGCGAGGAGTATAATGGCCGAATATACGAGACATATAAGATTACCGAGCTACTACTATCACCACAGCAGTCGGGTGCTATAACCATACCATCTGCAACCCTCACAGCTATAGCACGTGTGGTAGTTCAGGATAATAGATTTGACCCCTTCTTTGGTGGTGGTCAGGTATACCGTGTGCCACGAACGCTGAAGAGCGACCCTGTGACAATTCGTGTTAAAGAGTTCCCAGCGGGCGCACCCGCGACATTTAATGGCGCTGTGGGAAGATTCAAACTATCGAGCGTGATGCCTTCGCCAGAGATAAAGAGCAACTCGGCAGACCAGATAGAGGTGACAATATCGGGAAATGGCAATCTAAAATTTATCTCGGCACCTACAATCTCCCTCCCAGAGTCTTTCGAGCAGTATGACACAAAGATTGTAGACAACATTAAGGTATCTGCGATGGATACATCGGGAAGTATCACCTATACCTACCCATTTGTTGCACGCTCGGCGGGAGAGTTTACCATAGAGCCACTCCGCTTCAGCTACTTTGACCCCACAACAGGAGAGTATAACACCCTTGCCACCGAGCCATTTACCATTAAGGTTCTCGATGATGGCACATCGGCAAACACCACAGCTGTAGAGCGATATACAAACTACGGCTCAACAATGCGCCAGCTAGACCGCGACATACGATTTATACACATAGGCAAGATGCCACAGAGGAGTGCTTCACTCTTCATGTTTACACCAATATATTGGCTAATAGTGGTGGTGATAATTGCCATATTTATAGTGGTATATGTGCTTCTTAACAAGCGTATTCGTGATAACCGAAACATCGTGGCACGCCGCATGAAGCACGCCGACAAGGTGGCGATACAGCGTCTACGTACTGCGGAACACTACATGAATGATGGCAACAGACATGCCTTCTACGAGGAGCTACTACGAGCATTATGGGGATATATAAGCGATAAGTTTAACATTCCGGTATCGAATCTCACGAAGGAGCGTATCCGCGAGGAGCTATATCGCCGTAACGTATCTTCGGCCCTCGCCGAGGAGTTTTGTGAGATTATCTCTAGCTCGGAGGAGGCGCAATACTCCCCATCATCGGAGGGCGAGATGAGCGAGGCGTATACTCGTGCTATAGATGTAATGACTAAAATTGAGGGCGCAATAAAACGATAATACGATGAGAGGAATTTACAACTATATGATAGCGACTATTGTAGGTGTTTTGGCCATGACTACACCTATAACATCCCACGCTGCCGATGCCACAACAACAGCTGCGGCATGCTGGCAGGAGGGTATCAAGGCTTACGAGAATCGCCAATATGGCGAGGCTGTAGAGGCCTTCGAGAAGATTGTAGCCCTCGGCGAGGCATCATCGGAGGTATATTACAACCTCGCAAATGCCTACTTCAAGTTGGGGCAGAGCAACAACACCACATCGCGACCCTTTGCCTCGGGAGAGCTTGGCAAGGCGATACTAAACTACCACCGCGCGATTAAATATAACCCTGCGATGGCCGATGCACGCTACAACCTTGAGCTAGCTGTGGACTACACCAACGACACGGAGAGCATACCCCAGAGCTTTATAACAACACTATGGCATGGGTTGCGCAACATGACAACATCAAATGGCTGGGCCGTGACATCACTAGTGATGCTAGCCATGACACTTATCCTTGTGATGATGTATCTGCTCTCGGCAAACATCATACTCCGCAAAGTAGGCTTCTTTGCAGCGATAGTTGTCGCAATATGCTTTGTGATAGTCTCAGCACTCGCTATATCGAGCCGTAGAGCCTTGATAAATGATAATCGTGCCGTGGTGGTGTGCAACGACACAACCCCTGTCCACGCATCGCCAGATAGCGCATCAAAGATTGTTCGCCAACCCTCACAGGGTGTTACGATACGCATATCGCGCAGCCATGGAGAGTGGACCGAGATTATATTTGCCGATGGCGAGATGGGCTGGATAAGAGAGTCGATGATAGAGAAGATTTAAGAAGAGAGCAAAGAGGGATTTACGAATCTGTAGAACATCACATAATAGGTACTAGCATGTCCCGACTACTAGATAATGTTTGTAGCGAACTTCAGCGATTGCCAGGCATAGGACGCCGCACAGCCCTACGCCTAGCGATGCACATCCTCAAGATGGAACCAGAGACGGTAGACTCACTATCGAAAAGCATTGCCGACTTCCGCCACGATATACGCTACTGCCACAGCTGCAATAACCTGTCGGACAACGAGCTATGTCCTATATGTTGCGACATGTCGCGCGACCATAGTACAATATGTGTTGTTGAGCAGGTGCAGGACCTGATGTCTATAGAGAATACCGGGCAGTATCGTGGCATATACCACGTTCTCGGAGGCGTGATATCCCCAATGCAGGGTATTGGCCCCTCGGATTTGAAGATAGACCTACTCGCAGATAAGCTTCTCACAGGTGCCATCCGCGAGGTTATCATAGCTATCTCTACATCGGTGGAGGGCGAGACAACACTCTTCTACCTCCTTAATCGTCTCAAGGCGTTCCCCGATGTAAAGGTGACAACCATAGCGCGTGGCATAGGCTTTGGAGATGAGTTGGAGTATGTAGATGAACTAACCATTACCCATGCGCTGATAAATCGCCGCGAGGTGAAGTAGTCATCTCACCGCCAAAAATAGGCTATTCACCCGTTATAACGTAGGGTTGAAACATTTTATAGCCAATATTATTAAAAAATAGACTATATTTGTAGTGGTAAGGTAAAAGAGTAATTTATGATTATGAGAGGATTAGTATATACAATAGCTATGACTGCGATTGCAACACTTCTGGGTGGTTGCTCCGCAATGCTAAATACGACTTATGGCTCTAGCGACCTATATCGCACCAATAACCGCGCTCAAGTAACCACAGAGATTGAGGCTCGCGAGGCGGCACTCAAGGCTCGCGCCGAGGCCTACAGCGCAACATGGGAGGATATTCAGAATAGCGGTAGCGACCTCTCCTACTCATCTATCGTTGCAGATGATTATGAGAGTGCCTACGCACGCCGCCTCAAGGGCTTTAACTCACCTACATACAAACTCCCTTCGAGCTACTACAGCCTATCGACACGCGATGCTATGCGCTACGCTACGGCATACGACCCTGCGTACTACAATATCATGGTTTCGGGCGACCAGGTGTGGGTTGAGCCAAAGTATGTGACCTCGATGTTTGGCTCGTGGGGCGCGACAAATATATCGTATGGCATATACCCTACTCCTTGGGCATACGGCTGGTATGGATATGCCGACCCATTCTACTACACATGGTGGGGATATCCTCACTACTCATGGTACGACTGGAACTGGACAATATGTTACAACCCAATCTACTGGGGTCCAGGCTATTACCCAGGATTTTACCCTGGATACTATCCATACTATCCTGGCTACTACCCATATTACCCTGCGCGACCACCACATCCACATCATCCTGGCATCAACCCAGGACACCGCCCCGGAGGTGGCACAAACCACAATATAAATGGTGATCGCCGCAACTCCGCATCGCGCTACACATCGCCTACATCGAACAGAAATTATGGTGGTGGAACAAATATGAATGGCGGACGCTCGGGACGTGGCGCCACAGCGACAGGAGTATATAACTCACAAGGCAGTAGCAACAGCAACAGAGGGTATTACAACGGAAATAGTAACTCGCGAAGCAATACTACAACAGTAAGACCCTCGCAGGGGCAGAATACACAGCGTAATAACAGCAACTCCAACTTCCGACAGTCGAATCAGTCAAACTACAACACTGGCTCACACACCTTGCGCAGTGGTGGTGGATATAGTGGTGGTGGCGGTAGCACACGCACAGGTGGTGGCACCTCCTCACGCCGATAGCCAGCTACGAAGTTAAGCTATTCACAAATTATTAGAGAGCCGTAAGAATATAAACCAACAGAGTATGAAAAAGTTATACACAATCGCAACAACACTTGTCATAGCCCTCATGACAATAGATAATAGCTATGCACAGGTAAACTTTGGTGGTACAACCATGAGCAACGATATCGTAACATGGAACGACCTATATGAGCTGTCGTTCACCACACATAACTACGGCACGGCACGCTCTATGGGTATGGGTAATGCCTTCACGGCTCTGGGAGCCGACATGGTCTCTGCATCGCTGAACCCTGCAGGTATTGGCATGTATGTAGGTAGCGATGTGAGCATCACACCTATAATGCAGTTTACAAAGAGTCCAACATCTAATAGCCAGCCATTTAGCAACTTCGAGGATCATAGCGAGCGTTTTGGACTGGCAAATGCTGGTGCAGTATTTACTGCATATAAGGGCAAGGGGGCATTGACAAATATCAATGTTGGCTTTGTATATAATCGCATTGCCGATTTCAACCAAAACAGCGCATTCTCATCGTATGGCTACAACGCAGAGAATAGCATTGCCAACGCATTTTGCACCTTGTCAAACATTGATAACCTAAAAACCTTCGATGATGCAAATGGTAATCTCCCCCTTAAAGAACGCAAGATGTCCTTTGAGGGCGACCCCTTCTACTGGGGCCCAACACTTGCATATAAGACAGGACTTACGAATAAGGATAGCGACGGCTGGTTTATAGACCGCATAGGTGATAACGCCATTGTAGATCAGTTCTCGGCAGAGGAGAGACGAGGCTCCCTCGGAGAGTATGCCCTCACCGCAGGCTTTAACTTCATGGATATTGTCTATGTAGGTGCCTCGCTAGGATTCCAGAGCCTCAACTACAAGCGCGAGGTATACTATGGCGAAAACTACAGCTATGCCGAAGGCTCACAGCCCTCGGGAGAGGAGATGCCATACCAAATAGAGTATATGAACTATGCACAGTGGACACGCCTAACGGGAAATGGTGTAAATGTGAAGATTGGTGTCACAGGACGCCCCGTACATTGGTTCCGCATAGGTGTAGCATACCACTCTCCAACCTTCTACACCATGACTTTCCGTTATGGTGGAGAGATGTCTACGGGAACAAAGATCGTGGGTGATAACCCCGAAGATTACGTCATAGACAGATGGGGTGTTGCAACACCTATTTGGGAGGATACGGGCGACTACAGCTGGGAGTATCGCACGCCATCGCGTCTTCTTGCCGGTGTGGCATTTACAATCTCCGACCGTGTGATAATCTCTGCCGACTATGAGCGTAGCTGGTATCAGACGATACGCCTCACAGGCTCTCCTATACATAATCTATCCTATACCGACACCTTCAAGGAGTACTTCAAGGGTAGTAACACGGTACGTGTAGGTGCCGAGGGATATATCCTTCCATTCCTCGCAGCACGTGTGGGATATATATGGAGTGGCTCCACACTTCGCGAGGGCCACAAGGAGGATATATTCTCACGCCCACTGCCTACCGAGCAGTGGTACCTCACAGCGGGTCTAGGTATTAAGTTTAACGACCACGTCTACCTAGATGTAGCCTACCAATATGGCACTACGAAGTACTCTAGCTATATGACATTCTTTGCTAATGGCCCAATAAACACCAAAAAGCCTGATGATATAGTAGATATTCGCAGCGATATCTTCACAACAAAGACCAACCGTCATATCGCGGTTATCACCCTCGGCTATAGATTCTAACACTAGGAGATACATATATATAATATAAGGTCGGCTTCACACGAGGCCGACCTTATCTATAATTGAACGAGCTTACTCCAATGGTTTGATTACTGCGCGCGAGGGAGCGGTGTCGCCAACAACAACAGACTCTGGCAACTGAAACTCCACACCGCCACAACGTGTGCTATCGCCATTTAGCTCATCTACAAGAGCTTTCAGGTCATCGATATTGCCCTTATTCTCCGCCGTGGGACATGTGTAGAGACGGCTTATAGCGCCTATCATGCCACTGTTATCGGTGGCGTAGCAGAGTGCTGTCTGCACAACATTCCAATCTACAAGGTAGAAGGAGTATGGCTGGGCAACACGACAGGTATCCCAATAGCCCGAGGTGAGAGTCCACAACTCGGCATCGGAGGTTGCTACAGCATTACTGCAATCACCCTCAACCATAGTAGTAAATAGCGTACGGATATTATCAAGGTTCGTATACTTTACAACAGTAATAGCACGACCCTTTGTCGCCGAAGCATCATCGAAGATGGCGCCATTCTCATCATCGCCCGAGAAGTAGCCAAACAACTCTACCTGTGGCATAACAGAGCTAAACTGCGATGTGTGTGCAAAGGCTGGGAAGGTGAAACACCTTACAACATCGCCCGTGTGAACATCCAAGGCGTAGATATAGCCCATATACTCCGTGTCGGGCATAAGACCCGATACCGACAACGTAGCATTGCCATTGTAGTAATATTGGTCGAGAATCTCGGCAACGGTGATAGAGGGGTTAAACTTCTTATACTCCTCAAAGTAGTAGTTGAAGGCCTCGCGCTCATACTGCACAAAGGTAGCCTCGTCATACTCCGAAGCGGCACATACACCAGGCACATAGTAGATGGTCCTATCCGAAGAGGTGACATTCATGGTAAAGCCATAGGGCGAGGCATTCGAGGCTGTTACCTCAAAAACCACCTCATCCAAAGAGCCGCCAGGAAGGGTGCGGAAGGTCTCCATGGTGGCAGCGGTGGTGATACCGCCATCGTAGCCAAATGCAATGATATAGTAATCTGTATCGGCGGCGGGGAGCTTCATAGCCGTACTACCCTCGTGAACCACAGGGCCACGGTCGTTAGCCATAACATCCATCCATCCTGCCCACTGCTCCACAAGATTATACATCATCTCCTCGGCCGTAGTGACACCATCCCAAGGAGCTACAAGAGCGCAATACTTATCGGTGTTGTTAGATGGCGTGATGCTAAACGACGCCTCCATCTGACCAATATCCCAAACCTTAATGTCGAAGGTCATCGCCGACTGCGCAGCCTGCTGCGTGGTGTAGTTGCCACGCTCTACATCGGTGCAGATGGCAATACCATCGGCATCGAGGATGATGCCTGCTATGAGGTAGTAGTACTCGGTATTCTCCTGCAAGCCCTTGGCCTCAAGTACCAAATCTCCGCTATGTATGAGAGCATTAACAACCTGCTGCTCGGTATATCCCTGACCAAGCAACGCATTTATCTCCTGCTGGAAGTAGTACTGATAGAAGTAGTCATGCGACATCTGGTACCCCTCCTCATCCTCAACATAGTAGTTATACTGCGCCACAGGCATAGTGCAGAGATACCACTTTAGCTCGTTATCGGCTGGCGACACGTTGAAGGTGACGCTGTTGTCCACCACCTGCGTAGTAACATCAAAGTCACAATCTACAACCTCAACACCAAGCGTTGTAAAGGCCACCTTGGTAATCTCCGTAGAGGCGCTATAGCCATCCTCGGCATCTACGCCAAAGAGAATGATATAGTACTCCGTAGTCGCTAAAAGGCCCGAAAATTTGACATCCGTAGCTACGCCCCTATCAACAATCGAGGGCATATACTCCACAAGGGTCATACCCTTGAACGAGGCCTCATCTGCAATCTGCAGCAAGATTGACTCTACAATAAACTCATCGCGCGTGGACTCCTCAACCTCGGCACGTGTAAGCAACACGCATAGGTAGTCCATCTGCTCGTCCGCAGGCACTACATCAAACGTCACAGAGCCACGCGTAACAGCGAGCCTCTCAACCGTAAAGTTCTCGGCAGGTGGCTCTGGCTCACCACCCCCAGGCACACGGGGTGCCACGTCATCACTCTTACATCCTACAAGCATCAGCAGCATGAGGAGCATAGAGCCTATAATAAATCTTTTCATCGTCACTTGGCTTAATGATACAACTTATAAAAATATACACTCTCCTACAGGCACATCAAAAAAACAACCCACATGGGATAGTAGTAAACTACAGCCCAAGTGGGTTATCTTCTAGGGATATGTCGCAGTGTGCGACCTACCACAATGAGTTATTATGCCTCTGGAGCAATAGCCTCTGAAGGACAAACACCAGCGCAAGTACCGCAATCGATACACTTGCTAGGATCGATAACATAGATATCACCTGCTGAAATAGCCTCTACTGGGCACTCGTCGATACATGTACCACATGCAACGCAAGAATCTGAAATTTTGTAAGCCATATTACTTTATGTTTTTAATGAGTGTTTAATCGGTTTTCAAATGCAAATATACAATTTTTTTTACAAAAGCAAGCGCTATTTGATAAAATCAAAGCCTGTATATGGAATTAGCACCTCTGGAATGCGTATTCCCTCCTCTGTTTGGTTGTTCTCGAGGAGCGCCGCTACGATACGTGGCAATGCAAGAGACGAGCCATTTAGGGTGTGTGCCAGCTGCGTTTTTCGGTTATCATCACGATAACGCAACTTTAGGCGGTTGGCCTGGAACGACTCAAAGTTAGAGACTGAAGAGACCTCCAACCAACGCTTCTGCGCCTCGGAGTATACCTCAAAGTCGAAGGTGAGGGCCGAGGTGAACGACATATCACCACCACAGAGGCGCAAAATACGATAGGGAAGACCCAACGATGCCACGATGCTCTCCACATGAGCAACCATAGCCTCGAGAGCCTCGTACGACTTATCAGGGTGCGACACCTGCACAATCTCCACCTTGTCGAACTGGTGTAGACGGTTCAAGCCACGAACATCCTTACCATAAGAACCTGCCTCGCGGCGGAAGCATGGGGTGTAGGCGGTCATCTTCACAGGAAGCTCGCTCTGCTCCAAGATTACATCACGGAAGATGTTTGTAACAGGGACCTCCGCAGTAGGAACAAGGTAGAAGCCATCGGCCGTAGCATGATACATCTGACCCTCCTTATCGGGCAACTGTCCTGTGCCAAATCCCGATGCCTCATTGACCATAATTGGAGGCTCAACCTCCTGATATCCAGCACGTGTATTGCAATCTAGGAAGTAGTTTATCAAGGCACGCTGCAGACGTGCGCCCTTACCCTTGTAGACTGGGAATCCAGCACCTGTGAGCTTCACACCAAGGTCAAAATCGATGATGTCGTACTTCTTGGCAAGCTCCCAATGAGGAAGTGCCTCGCCAGGAATCTCGGTGTAGTTCTCCACAAGTTTTACCACCACATTATCCTCGGCGGTGCGACCCTCGGGGACGCTGTCGTGGGGGAAGTTAGGGAGCTTTACAATCTCGCTCTGAAGCTCCTCGGCAACCCTATCAGACTCCTCCTTAAGCTCGTTTGAGCGACTCTTGAGGAGTGCTACCTCCTGCTTCTTAAGCTCTGCGGCCTCCTTCTCGCCCTTACCCATCAAGGCACCAATCTGCTTTGCAGCCTGATTCTGCGCTGCAAGGGTGCTATCAAGGTCGTTCTGAAGCGCCTTACGTCTGTCATCTAGCTCTATAATACGAGCGATTATCGGTGCGGCATCCACACCCTTCTTTGCTAGGCGGCGTACTGCCTCCTCGGTATTGTCGCGTAATTGCTTTAGTGTAAGCATAATTCTATCGTTTATTTCACTTTTGATTCACAAAGATACAACATTATTAATAAGGTTGTACGCCCATAAGCCAAAAAATTATCTATTATGAGATACTTTCATTGTGCTTTAGCCTCTAAAATGTTGTCTATATCGAAATATATTCTTAATTTTGTAGTGGTCTTTGGATAGCAAAACAGAGATATCATCGACTGTGGCGATAGGCCATTACCGCCATAGTGAGACTACGAGAACTCAAAAATAAAACTTAAATAAACTCATAGAATATGTTGAAAAAGGTATTGTTTATAGTTGCACTCTCTTTGGCAATTATTGTTCCATCGTATGGACAGGATGGTGAGACTAAACGTATTGCGGTTCTCGAAACCGTAGATAAGGAGAATAGCGTCTCTTACAGCACAAAGCTTATCATACGCAGTAACCTAGCCGCTGTGATTACCTCTACACCTGGTTATGAGGGTTACGACCGCGTGGATGTATCATCTATAATGGAGGAGCATGAGTTTCAGCGCACAGGTCTTGTTGGCGATGCCGACATTAAGCGTCTTGGCGAGATGACAGGAGCCGACTATATCCTTGTTACAGAGGTAGTTTCGCTTGAGAACTCACGACTATTCATCACATCGAAGATATTGAATGTGGAGAGTGCGCAGATTGACAAAACAGCAAATGTAGAGTCATCGGAGAGCAGCAAGGAGCTGGAGAAGAACTGCCGCAAACTAGCTGGAAAGCTCTTTGGTGTTGCCACCACAGCAACTACCACCACCGCAACAGATACAAAGGGAGAGCTAACCCTCGAGGAGGGCATCTACGTAGGAGAGATACAAAATGGAAAGCCTCATGGCGAGGGAAGACTAACCTATAGCGATGACTCCACCAACATAAAATATTATGAAGGAGACTGGGTGAATGGCAAAAAGCATGGCCACGGAACTATGGAGTGGAAGGATAACGAAAAGTATGTAGGTCAGTGGAAGAGTGACGAGCGTTGTGGCGCAGGAAAATACTACTATAGCGATGGTAGCAGATATGAGGGTAACTGGGCAAAGAACGAACGCAACGGCGTGGGTACATACTACTTCAGCAACGGCGATAGATATGAGGGTGAGTGGATGAACCGCCTAAAGCATGGCGAGGGTACCACATACTACGCATCGGGCGAATTGACAAAGGCGACCCACACATGGGCCGAAAATAGGAGATTTGGCCCTGCTACGGAGTACACCACCGATGGATATATACACAAGGGATCGTATAATGTCAATGGCAATAAGGATGGCGAGTGGAAATGCTATAAGTTCAATAAGCTTCAGAGTACTATGATTTATAGCGATGGCAAATTGAAACGCACCATACGCGCAAAATAGTAACACGAGTAACAACGCGAACAACGCTAACGTGTGTGTTTTTGTTACTACAGCGGTAGACCTTTTTGTTGTCAGAAGGGGTTAGGCTTGGCCTCGACATGAAATTGGGCTGGATGGGTAGTACTAGAGGTACGTCCCATTCAGCCCAATGATTGAGAGGTCGAGAATGGCCCCTTATCACAACAAAAACACATCGCGCACACCCACTAACGTGTGTGTTTTTGTGTTTTTGTTAGTGAGGGAGCGTTGGGCGTTCAGGCTGACTAGAGAGTTTAAGGAGTTTAGGGAGTTTAAGGAGGGGTCTTGCGTTATGTACGCTACTCTCCCTAAATTCCCTAATTTCCCTAAATTCCCTAGTCAGCATACAACGCACAACCCGCAGCGCCCTTCCACAGCGCGAGAGATTGCCACGGCCTGACAGCCTCGCAATGACGTGGTATACAACGCACAACCCGCAACGCCCTTCCACAGCGCGAGACCCCTTTGTTGTTAGAAGGTAGTAGCTACAACGCTCGGCGAATTTCGAGGCGATGGGCTGTACTAGTGGTACTGCCCATTGGCGAGATAATTCGTTAGCGGCAGTAGATGCTGCCTTATCACAACAAAGAATTTGTTGTCAGAAGGGGTTAGGCTTGGTGCCAAGTCGAAATCTACACGGATGGGGGTGTACTAGACGTACATCCCCATTCGGGGAGATGAGCTTGGTGCCGAGAATGACCCCTTATCACAACAAAAACACAAAAACACAAAAACACACACGTTAGCGGGTGTGCGCGATGTGTTTTTTGTGCGCGGTGTGCGCGATGTTCGCGATGTTCGCGGTGTTCGTGTTGTTCGCGTTGTTAGCGTTGTTAGCGGTGTTAGCGGTGTTAGTGATGTTACCTCCCACGATAAAATAGAGCCTCTCAAGTGTTGATATCTAAATACTATTTCGTATCTTTGTGCGATTAAGATATACACAACTATATGAGTAACAAGAAGCGTAAGATAGAGCTACTATGCCCAGCACGCGACTACCGCGCAGCGATAGCTGCCGTGGATTGTGGCGCCGATGCACTATATATTGGTGCCGAGGGATTTGGCGCACGCCGTGCTGCAACAAACAGCACCGCCGATATAGCGCGCGTGGTAGATTATGCTCACCTCTTTGGCGTTAGGGTTTATGTTACGCTAAACACCATACTCTACGAGAGCGAACTTAAGGAGGCCGAGGCTCTGGCACGTGAGCTTATAGATGTGGGCGTAGATGCTCTTATTGTGCAGGACATGGCATACCGCGAGATGAACCTCCCCGTGGAGCTTCACGCCTCAACGCAGGTGTGTAACATGACTGCGGAGGGTGCCAAATTCCTAGAGGAGAGCGGTTTTACACGTGTGATACTAGAACGCGCCCTCTCGCTTGAGGAGATAAAGGCTATTCGCCAAGCTACAACCGTAGACCTAGAGTGCTTCGTGCATGGCGCTATATGTGTTGGTCATAGCGGCCGCTGCTACCTCTCACGCTCGCAATCCTCACGTTCGGGAAATCGCGGAGAGTGTTCGCAGCCCTGTCGCCTGACGTACGACCTTGTGACAGAGCGTGGCGAAAAGATTATAAGTGGCAAGCACCTCCTCTCGGTTAAGGATTTCGACCTCTCGGCACGCATAGGCGAGATGATAGATGCTGGGGTTATGTCGTTCAAAATTGAGGGCCGACTAAAGGATGATAACTACATAAAAAATATAGTGAGCTACTATCGTCAGGCGATAGATAAGGCCCTCGAGAGTCGCTCCGACTGTGAGCGTCTCTCGGTTGGTGAGTCCGAGATAGAGTTTACCCCCGACCCCAAGAAGAGCTTTACACGCGATGGTGGCGAATATATGTTCTCGGGGAAGCGCAGTGGTGTAGCATCGTTTAACACGCCAAAGGCTGTGGGAGAGTATGTAGGCTCGGTAGCTGTGGTGGGAAAACGAGATATCAAGGTTATCACACGCGAGAGGCTAAATGCTGGCGATGGGGTGTGCTTCATAGCTGGTGACGGCATCATAGGCACAAACATTAACCGTGTGGAGGGTAACATTATAGAGCCTAACCGCATGGAGGGCATAAAGGCAGGCATGGAGATATACCGCAACTACGACCACCGCTTCACACAGAACATAGAGCGTAGCCGCACACGCCGCACCATAGCCGTTAGCTGCAACCTCAACATTACACAGCATAACATCACAGCCGCATTTACAGATGTAGAGGGCATCACCACCACGGCATCGCGCAGCGTGGAGCTAGAGGAGGCGAAAAACATAGCGAAGATGGTTGCTGTGGCCGAGGAGCAGATGATAAAGAGTGGCGACACCATCTTCCGCGTTACAGAGGTAGCGGTGTCGGGTGGAGAGTGGTTTGCACCAGCCAAGGTGTTGGCCGAGATAAGGCGCGAGGCACTAGCCCTGCTAGCCTCAAAACGCGCAGAACAGAGCATAGACCACGACATACGTAGCGATGATGGCACGGCGCGATATCCCGAGCGACGACTATCACCACAGCATAACGTGGTAAACTCCCTAGCACGACACTTCTACAAGCGTCATGGCGTGGAGCATATAGTAGAGGGGCTGGATAGCTGGGCTACGACACGTGGTGAGAGGGTGATGGAGTCGAGCTACTGCATACGCCGCGAGATTGGCGAGTGCCTGAAGAGAGGCTCCAAGCTCCGTGACCGACTATTCATAGAGCATGGCAGACACCGCTACCTCCTAGATTTCGACTGCAAAGAGTGCAGAATGAGACTGATAGATTGTTCAGAACCTGAAAACCGCATTAAAAGATGATAAAGCAACTAACTCCGAATATTGCTGATTATGAGCTTCTTGACACTGGAGATGGCGAGAAGCTAGAGCGCTTTGGCAAGTTTGTGGTACGCCGCCCCGAGCCACAGGCTATATGGCGTAAAAGCCTCAAGGATAGTGCTTGGCAGGGTGCCGATGCCTCATTTCTCCGCGACACAAAGTCGGAGGAGCGTGGGGAGTGGCGCATGAAACCTACGATGCCCTCGCGATGGAGCGTAGGCTTCGACTACAAGGCTATGCATCTACGTATGCGTCTGGCACTCACCTCGTTCAAACATGTGGGCATATTCCCCGAACAGGCTGCAAACTGGATGTTTATATACGACAGCATCGAGGAGCTGAAGATGAAGGGCATAGAACGTCCCAAGGTGCTGAACCTCTTTGCCTACACGGGAGGTGCTACATTGGCGGCACGTGCCGCAGGAGCAGATGTCACACATGTAGACTCTGTGAAGCAGGTTGTGACATGGTCGCGCGAGAATATGGAGCAGTCGGGGATGGATGGCGTGCGATGGATTGTTGAGGATGCCACAAAGTTTGTGGAGCGTGAGATAAGACGTGGCAATAAGTATAATGCCATAATCCTCGACCCACCAGCATACGGACGTGGCGCAAATGGCGAAAAGTGGGTGTTGGAGGATGATATATGCCACATGTTGGAGTGCTGTGCAGCACTGCTCGAGAGAGAGAATGCCTTTCTTGTCTTCAACCTATACTCGATGGGGCTATCGGCGATGTTAGCACGTACTGCCGTACATCAGGCCTTTGGCGCACCAAAGAGCGAGGAGATGGGTGAGCTATACTTTGAGGATAGAAGCAAAAAGCAGATACCCTTTGGCACATACTACCGCTTCAAGAGATAGCAACAATGGGTAAGCTATTCGATATTTTCCTCTCCTTCCTGAAGATTGGAGCCTTCACCTTTGGTGGTGGATACGCCATGATACCCCTCATACAACATGAGGTTATCAACCACCGCGGATGGCTCACCGACAAGGAATTTATAGACCTCCTTACTATTGCACAAACCGCCCCAGGGCCTATATCGCTAAATACTGCCGTGTTTGTAGGCTATAAGTTTTGCAGATACTGGGGCGCTCTCGCCGCAGTGCTGGGCGCTGTGATACCCTCCTTTGTGATAATCCTCGTTGTGGCGATATTCTTCACCAATATACGTGATAATGTGTGGGTAGATGCTGCGTTCAAGGGTATGCGTCCCGCGGTTGTAGCACTCATCGTTGCCCCTATTGTGGGACTTACGAAGGGGATGCATTGGGTAGGTTTGAGCATCGCCCTAGCTACAGCATTGGTGGTGTGGCATTTCGGGTTTTCACCTATCTGGCTTATCATTGCTGGAGCCATTGGCGGCATCGTGTGGATGGCAAGACACGGAGAGGAGGGTAAACAATGATAAGCACACTCATTCAGCTGTTTATCAGCTACATAAAGATTGGATTCTTCGGCTTTGGAGGCGGATATGCCATGCTCTCGCTGATACATAGCGAGGTGGTAGTGAAAAACGCGTGGCTCACAAATGGCGAGTTTGCCGATATAGTAGCTATATCGCAGATGACCCCTGGCCCCATTGCTATCAACTCGGCAACATATATTGGATATGAGATAGCAGGCATCGGAGGCTCCATCGTGGCAACCGTGGCGGTATGTCTGCCAGCCCTGACGCTGATGATGCTCATAACACACTTCTTCCTGCGCCTGCAACACAATAGCGTGATAAAGGGCGCTGTGATGGGCATGCGTCCCGTGGTGGTTGGCATGATTGCCTCGGCAGCGCTGCTGCTCATGTTTCCACATTCGAGCGATGGAGAGAGCTTCATAGATGGCTGGAGTTGGGCGATATTTGGCCTTACGCTAGTAGGCTCGGCAAAGAAAATAAACCCTATACTTCTTATCATCGTGTCGGGTATTATGGGAGTAATTATTTATGGCTTATAAAAGATAACTCTATGAGTAACAACAACATATTAGAAGGTTTAAATGCTGTACAACGCGAGGCTGTGGTGAACTACGATGGCCCCTCGCTAATCATCGCTGGCGCAGGCTCGGGAAAGACACGTGTGCTGACCACACGCATAGCCTATATGCTGTCGCAGGGCGTGGAGCCAGGCTCTATTTTGGCGCTCACCTTTACAAATAAGGCGGCACGTGAGATGCGAGAGCGCATCGAAAAACTTGTAGGCTCCCAGGCACGATTTATACGCATGGGAACATTTCACTCGGTCTTTGCGCGTCTCTTGCGCGAAAACGCTACGAAGCTAGGCTTCCCCGAAAGTTTTACAATATATGAGCCTAACGATGTAAAAAACCTCATAAAGAGCATCATAAAAGAGAAGAATCTCTCGGAGGAGAGATACAAGCCACAGGCTGTAGCGGCACGTATCTCTATGGCCAAGAACTGCCTCATAACCCCTGGAGCATATAAGGCAAATGGCGTGCTAGCAGGTGAGGACCGTGAGGCAAAGATGCCCGAAATAGCAGATATATATATCGAGTACTGCAATCGCTGTAAGCGTAATGGCGCTATGGACTTTGACGACCTTCTGCTACAGACCAACATCCTGCTCCGCGATGCTGGAGAGGTGCTGGAGCAGTATCAGGATAGGTTTAAGTATATCCTTGTGGATGAGTATCAGGATACTAACATGGCGCAGTATATCATCGTGCGCCGTCTAGCGTTAAAACACTCCAACGTATGCGTTGTGGGTGACGATGCGCAGAGTATCTATGCCTTCCGTGGTGCAAAGATTGAGAACATCCTCTCGTTCCAACGCGACTACCCCACTACCAAGGTATATAAGTTGGAGCAGAACTACCGCTCTACGCAGACCATCGTAGAGGCGGCAAACTCCCTGATAGCCCACAACTCACGCCGTCTCGACAAGCGATGCTTCTCGGCAGCAGAAAAGGGCGAGAAGATACGCCTAGTAAGGGTGTTAGAGGATAGCTACGAGCCTGTAGAGGTGGCAATGGATATAAAGGATAGAGTGAGGGAGGGTGCCGAGTGGCGCGACTTTGCAATCCTTTATCGCACCAACAAGCAACATGGTCTCTTTGAGGCGGCATTCACACGCCGAGGAATACCCTACCGCGTATATAAAGGTATGTCGCTACTAGAGCATAAGGATGTGCGAAACATGTTGGCATACCTCTCCGTAATCCTCAACCCCAACGATGATGAGTCGTTCAAGAGAATCATAAACTACCCTGCGCGAGGTATTGGCGATACCACTGTGGCACGCATAGCCGAGATAGCGGCACAGCGTCAGACCTCTATGTGGCACGCCGTAAATAGCCTTGTAGGCTCCACAGAGGCTATGGGACAGGTAGAGAAGGTTGTGGTAAGAAAGGTTAGCGATTTTGTGAAGCTGATAAACGAACTCTCTACAATGCGCGTAGAGATGGGTGTGTCGGACTTCGCGAAGGAGGTCATGGCACGTTCGGGAATACTCCACGAACTAGAGAAGGAGAAGAAACCCGAAAACGACACCGCCAAAGACTACCTTGACCAGCTCCTGGCAATGATGAGCTCCTACGAGGATGAGTGTGACCGCGAGATGGAGGATGGATTGCGCGAGCAGAGCCAGACCCCAACCATAGATGAGTGGATGCAGAACATAATGTTGCAAACCGACCAAGATAGTGAGGATGATGGCAACAAGGTGACCCTGATGACCGTACACTCTGCAAAGGGTCTGGAGTATGACTACATATATATCGTTGGCATGGAGGAGGGTCTCTTCCCCTCGTCACGCTCGGTGGAGTCTATAACCGACCTAGAGGAGGAGCGCCGACTGATGTACGTAGCAATAACACGTGCAAAGAGGGCGGCGATGTTATCCTTCTCGGAGATGCGCCGCGTATGGGGTAAGACCGAAAATACAAAGCCTAGCCGCTTCCTAGCAGAGATAGAGGCGGAGTGGCTCGATGCCAACTTTAATATCGAGGAGCTTAAGGGTAGAAACCGCTGGGAGCGTGCTACGCAGGAGGAGAGACCCCATCATGAGTCGCTAAAGAGCCGCTACGGAGGTCATGGTGGCCAGCGACAGCACACCACAACGGGAACCCCACGCCCCGAGATTCTCGCAACGCCAAAGCCCATAGACCCAGAACGTGCAGGAATGCGCAGGGTGGCACAAACAGAGACATCAACGACACTGGAGAGCTGTGCATATAACGTAGGTGATAGTGTTCTCCACCCCAAGTTTGGACGAGGACGCATAGAGCGCATAGAGCCTCTGGCCACAGACCATAAGGTTGTTGTTGCATTTGACAGCTACGGCAGTAAGACTCTGCTAGCGAAATTTGCAAAGCTAACAAAGTTATAGTTATGGAGGATGTGATGCTTTCGGTCATTATGACCACCTACAACCATGAGCGATATATCGCCCAGGCGATAGAGAGCGTGCTGCGACAGCAGACCGACTTTCGCATAGAGATTGTCATAGGTGAGGATTGTAGCACCGACCGCACACGTGCCATAGCCGAAGATTATGCCACACAATACCCCGAGGCGATACGCATAGTGACCTCGGAGAAGAATGTGGGATGGCGCAAAAACTACTATCGCACCATCGCCGCGGCACGGGGTAAGTATATCGCCATGCTCGATGGTGATGACTACTTTACACACCGCAAGAAGCTACAGATGCAGGTAGAGATCCTTGAGGCAAACCCCGAGGTGGGAATGTGTTATGGCCGTTCGGAGCGCATCGATGAGCAAGGGAACAGAAGCATATACCCCGAGGGGGAGTGTCTGACGACATTTGAGGCTATGCTGCGCCGTAACCCCGCCGAGAACTGCACCACCGTAGCTCGCAGGGAGCTTGTAGCACAATACTACGCAGAGGTTCACCCCGAGGAGCATCCCGAGTGGCGCACCGATGACCTGCCTATGTGGCTATGGTTTGCCGCACGCAGCAAGTATGTGGGTGTTGATTGCCCCGTGGCTGTACATCGTGTGCTGAAGCAGAGCGTGAGCCACAACCCCGACTATCGCAAAAAAATAGAGTTTGTAGAGTCGCTATACGACATATCGCTATGGTATGACGAGCATTACAACAATAGCCAGATGCACGATGAGCTACAACACTCAAGGCATAACACCGCACTGTGGGTGTTATCCTACAATGGAGGCATCAGCGAATATATAAAGAGGTGGTGGAACGACATAAAAGCATACCGTCCACTTATTAAAAACATCGCCTCATACGGCCTCTTCGTGAAGAAGATATGTTGGCGTATGTGGCTTAAACAGAAGAGATAATGACTACAAAGGAGCGATATAGATATGTTATAGAGTACTTCTCACGCAGCATGCCTACGGCAGAGAGTGAGCTAAACTACCGCACACCATTTGAGTTGCTTGTTGCTGTGGTTCTCTCGGCACAGTGTACCGACAAGCGTGTGAATATGACTACTCCTGCGCTCTTTGAGCGATACCCCACGCCCTTCGAGATGGCACAGGCTACCGAAGAGGATATATTTCAGTATATAAAGAGCATCTCCTATCCCAATAATAAAGCAAGACATCTAGCTACCCTAGCGCGACAACTTGTTGAGAGGTTTAACGGCGAGGTGCCATACGACCCAAAGGATTTGGAGTCACTGCAGGGCGTAGGACGCAAAACAGCAAATGTCGTGGGGGCGGTGCTATGGGGTAGAGAGGTGATGCCCGTGGATACTCATGTATTTCGCGTCTCGGCACGCATAGGGTTATCGACAAATGCCAAGACTCCACTAGCCACAGAACGACAACTAGAGAGGGGCTTCCCAAAGGAGTTGCTACCCATAGCTCACCACTGGCTTATCCTCCATGGACGTTATGTATGTGTGGCACGTAACCCAAAGTGTAAGAGCTGCGGACTGACGGAGATATGCAAATATTACAAGCAAAATATAAATATAATCAAATAGTTATGAGGAGATTACTCTACTTGGGCATACTACTATTTGTCGCATGCACAACCCCAAACTACCCAGGTGTGGATAACCCTCCACAGGGTGGTAAATATGATAACAACATCGTAGCATATATAGACGAGCGCCTTACAAACGAGTATTACTGGCTCGATGAGGTTAAGGAGAAGAGCAGCACCTTCAACCGCACACTCCCCTGGGAGGAGTATCTCGACAACTCGCTTGCCAAGCTCTCAACAAATATTGACGATGGCTACTACAACAGCCAGGGACAACGTGCCTTCTACTCCTACATAAGGGAGGTATCTAGCACCACACGTGCCACGACCACAGGTTTTGGCATTTCGCTACACTACACCATAGCTATTATTAACAATGAGGGCAACTATGGCTTCTTCATCGAAAACGTATACCCCGGCTCCCCAGCCGAGAAGGCAGGCATCTTGCGTGGTGACGTAATCACAATGGTCAGCAACACGCCTTTAAATCCGAGCAACTATGCCGAGCGCTTTAACGCCATAGAGAGTAGTAGCGTGGCATCGCTAAACCTAACTCTCTACCGACAGTGCGATGCCGAGAGCTTCAGCGTGACACTATCGAAGGGTCAATTCACACCTACAACGGTGGTTTACAGCGACATCATAGATGTTAAGGGTTACAACAAGAGGATAGGTTATCTTGTGTACACGGGCTTTGAGTCGGAGTATGACGAGCAACTTATAGGAGCGATAGAGCAGCTTGCCGCAGAGGGCGCAGAGGAGTTCATCCTCGACCTACGTTGTAATGGCGGTGGCGCCGTGAACTCGGCATCGAAGCTCTGCGCAGCGCTTCTCCCTGCGAGGTTCGAGAATGGCCTATTGTGCAGCATAGTGCGCAATAAGAACAACACCAAGAGCAACAAAATCACCGAGATTGTGCTACAGAATACAGGCCAGATATTAAACCTTGAGCGTCTCACGGTTATCGGCTCGGGATATACCGCCTCGGCATCGGAGCTTGTGGTCATGGGACTTCGAGGCTTGGACTTCCCCGTGAGGCTCATAGGCTCAACAACCGAGGGTAAAAACTGTGGCATGGATGTAACACGCCTTACCATAGGCTCTACCACTGTGGAGTATGCTCCGATAACCTTTATGTGCCTAGATGCCAAGGGCTTCGGGGGCTGGGGAGATGGTATCATCCCAGATATAGACCTTACATCGCAGAGTAATGGCATGGGAGTTAGCGACAAGAACTACCCTCTACCACGCACAACGTGGGGCGATGCTAGCTACGACATTGCTCTCGCCACAGCACTCGCCGACATAACAGGTAAGAGCATATCTCAATCCTCAACACGTGCCGTAGAGCAAATGATGGAGGTTGTAGCAACACATAGCATCCCAAAGCCTATCTCGGGCATACGTAACTATGTTGAAGAGTAGGAGTTATCAAATAAATTTTATAACTTTGCATAATATGTGCGCCATGTGTGGCGTTTCGTCATGTAGAAAAGAGTAAAAAACGATATAACAATGAATGAAGTAGTAAACATCAAGGAGCTAAATGCTCATATTCAGGAGGAGTCAGTATTTGTGGATACTCTACGTAAGGAGATATCACGTGTCATCGTTGGTCAGCAACATCTCATCGACACACTACTTATCGGTCTTCTCTCGGATGGTCATATCCTGCTAGAGGGTGTTCCAGGTTTGGCAAAGACCCTTGCTATCACAACACTCTCAAAGGCTGTAGATGCAAAGTTCTCACGTATACAGTTTACCCCCGACCTACTCCCTGCCGACCTTATTGGTACGCTCATCTACTCACAGCGTAACGAGGATTTCACAGTGAAGCATGGCCCTATCTTCGCAAACTTCGTGCTTGCAGATGAGATTAACCGCTCCCCAGCAAAGGTGCAGTCAGCACTCTTGGAGGCGATGCAGGAGAAGCAGGTGACCATAGGTGATAACACCTATCCCCTTCCAAAGCCTTTCCTTGTGCTTGCTACGCAGAACCCCCTCGAGCAGGAGGGTACATACCCTCTCCCAGAGGCACAGGTAGACCGTTTTATGCTCAAGGCAAAGATATCGTACCCTAAACGTGCCGAGGAGCTAGACATTATACGCATGAACCTCCGCGGCGCAGGAATGCCCGAGGTGAACAAGGTAATCACCCCCGAGGATATCCTACGTGCTAGAGAGGTGGTAAACAAGGTATACATGGACGAGAAGATTGAGCGATATATTATAGACATCATCTTCGCTACCCGCGAGCCTGCGGAGTATCACCTGCAGAGTCTCCAGCCACTAATCGCCTACGGAGGCTCACCACGTGCCAGCATAGCCCTAGCAAAAGCAGCACGCGCTTACGCCTTCATACAGCGCCGCGGATATGTGATTCCAGAGGATGTGCGTGCCGTATGTCACGATGTATTGCGTCACCGCATCGGCCTTACATACGAGGCAGAGGCAGAAAACATCACCACAGAGCAGATTATCACCGACATCCTAAATAACGTCATCGTACCATAATGAGCTTCCACGAAGAGGAGATACTGAAGCGTGTAAGACGCATAGAGATTAAAACCCGCGGACTCTCGGATGAGATCTTCGCAGGTAAGTATCACACAGCCTTTCGTGGCCGTGGTATGTCATTCTCGGAGGTGAGAGAGTATCGCCCCGGAGATGATGTGCGCGACATAGACTGGAACGTAACAGCACGCTCACACCGCGCACATGTGAAGGTCTACGAAGAGGAGCGCGAGCTTACGATGATGCTCCTTGTGGATGTGTCACCATCACGTATGTTTGGCTCCGAGGAGCTTACAAAGAAGAACCTCACCACAGAGATTGCTGCAACGCTAGCTTTCTCGGCGGCAAAGAATAACGACAAGGTGGGATGTATACTCTTCTCCGACCACATAGAGAAGTTTATACCCCCAAAGAAGGGACGTAGTCATATTCTCATGATTATTAGAGAGTTGGTAAGCTTCACGCCATCGGGACACAACACCAACATCTCGGAGGCTCTACGCTTCCTTGTAGGTGTAAATAAGAAGCGTACAACGACATTCCTATTGAGTGACCTCATAAACTCTGCGGAGGATATGCCAAAGCTCGAGGATGCCTTGAAGATTGCCTCATCAAAGCATGATATCATGGCTATACGTGTCTACGACAGGCGCGATGCGGAGCTTCCCGATGTGGGTATCGTAGAGGTGGAGGATGCCGAGACTGGAGAGCGCAGCTGGCTAGATACCTCATCGCCACGTGTGAGAGAGTTCTGGGCCGAGCAGTATAACTCCCGAAACGAAGCTATGGCGTCGCTGCTAACACACAACCGCGTAGATATGGCCGAGGTGGCAACGAATGGCGACTATGTCAAAGAACTATTAAAGATGTTTAAGAAACGATGATACATCTCAACAAGATAATACTCTTGCCACTCATAGCGATAGTAACACTCCTAGCTACTACCGAGGCTCATGGCCAGACACCTACCATCCGCGGACACTTCTCGAGAGATAGTATCGAGGTGGGTGACCGTGTGGAATATATCATTGATATAGAGACCGATAGAGCAGTAAACATTGGTGTTCCTGACTTCCGCAAGGCACGCACACCACAGCAGCTCAAGGAGCTACACAGCAAGAAACGCTCTATCTCTACATACGAGGAGTATAACGAGGATATATTTGAGTATATAGACGAGGCAGAGCTAGATACAGTAGGCATAGATGGCCGTAAGCTACACCTCCGCAAGAGGTATACCCTCGCAGCAATGGAGACTGGAGCCTTGCCGATGCTTCCTGTAATACTCTACTTTGACAAAAACCGCGATAAGCCCGACACACTCTATAGTCGTGACACGTTGTACCTCAACGTGAAGGGGTATATGGAGCTGGATACTACCCTATTTCTCAAGGCCGACCCTACGGCGCAGGAGGGCATAGGCGTAGATAACGACAAGGCACAGGCACTGCTACAGGATGACGGTATATTTACACAGAAGAATCTGCCATTCCAATTTGCCGAGATTCGCGACTATGCTATATATGGCATCATAGGGTTGATTCTCCTTTCACTCGTAATCTGGTTCTTGGCATCACTCATCGCCAAACATCGCCAAAGAGAGGCCGTGATGGAGAAGCCTGCACCAAAGCTCCCACCACATATAGTAGCTATAAAGGCCCTCGAGGAGCTTAAGAATCGTAAGCTCTGGCAAAATAACAAGCATAAGCTATATTACTCCTCGCTAACATCAATCCTAAAGATATATATAGAGGATAGATGGCAGGTGAGTGTCCTTGATAAGACCTCAAACGAGGTTATGGCAGAGTTACGCGATGTGGAGATGTCGCGAGAGAGCCGTGGCGACCTTATGCAGATATTCCAAACTGCAGACTTCGTGAAATTTGCAAAGGTGATACCCGAGGCAGAGGAGAACGAGGTAGCTTATACACGTGCATTCTACTTTGTGGAGAACACAAAGTGTGAGGAGGAGCCTCACAACAAGGATAAGCGTGAGATAACCATTGAGACAAAGATTGACGAATAATGAACAACTACAAATACATAGGCGCGGTGGTGATGATAATGGTAGCGCTGCTATGTGGCACAACCACGGTGGAAGCACAGTATCTTCGTGAGCGAGGCTTGGTGCGTGAGGGAAATAGAAACTTTGTCAAAAATAACTTCCGCACAAGTTTCAACCGATATAATAGCGCCCTAGAGCATGACTCTACAAACTATGAGGCACTATACAATCGTGCCAATGCACACCACCAGCTACGCCGTGCAACACCCGAGGACTCTACGCTCCTTGCCGAGCATACATATAGGATGTATGAGGATATCGCCGCAGATACACTTCTCACTAAGAAGCAGCGTGCCGAAGTGCTACGAAACCTCGGAGAGAGCCTCTTCAATGAGCAGAAGTTTGAGGCGGCACTAAACACCTTCCGTGAGTCGTTGCGCCTAAATCCCGAGGATAAGGAGACAAAGTACAACTATGTGCTAACAAAGCGTATCGTAGACCAGAAACGTAGCCAGCAACAGCAAAACGACAATCAGGATAATAACCAAAATCAAAATAACCAACAGGATAATAATCAACAGAATAACAACCAGCAAAATAACGATAATAACAACCAGCAAAACCAGCAGAACCAAAATAACGAGAATCAAAATCAGGAGCAGAATCAGGAGCAAAATAAGAGTGACGAGGAGCAAAATAAGGAGGAGCCTCAAGAGCAACCTCAACAGGATAACCCTCAACAGCTAAATAGCGATAAGGAGCGTATGCTCGATGCTATACAGGCACAGGAGGATAAGACTCAAGATAAGCTAAAAGATAAGAAAAAGGCGTTGGTAATACCTGGTAAAAAGAATTGGTAATATGGAGTTTCTAAACACAAACATACTCTACCTATTGGTGATTATACCTCTTGCCGTGGTATACTACATCCTTGTTGGAAGAGGCCGTGCCACGATTATCGTCTCTACAACAGGCTCGCGCAAGGCACCACGTACCCTACGCTACTGGCTACGTCATACGCCTATAGTGTTGCGCATCGCAGCCCTCGCCGCGATAATCATAGCGCTGGCGCGCCCCGTAGAGGTAAACCACGAGGAGGAGACAACAACAGAGGGTATCGACATTGTTATTGCAATGGATATATCTGGGTCGATGCTCGCCCGAGACTTCACACCAGACCGTCTCTCGGCAGCAAAACAGCTAGCCACAGAGTTTGTTGCAGAGCGCACCGGAGACCGAATATCTGTAGTTGCCTTTGCTGGAGAGGCCTTCACGCAGTGTCCTCTAACCTCCGACCAGGCCTCCGTAGGTACTATGCTCTCGCGACTACGCAGCGGCGTGGTGGAGGATGGCACAGCAATAGGCAATGGCCTTGCTACGGCGATAAACCGTCTGCGCGAGAGTGGCGCAAAGTCAAAGGTGGTGATACTACTAACGGATGGCGTGAACAACCGCGGTCAGATATCCCCTATCATGGCAGCAGATATAGCACAGGACCTTGGAATAAAGGTATATACTATTGGCGTGGGTAGCCGCGACAAGGCCCCTATGCCGGCGTATGACCCATTTGGAAATATGACATACGTGATGGCAGATGTGGAGATTGACGAGGCCCTGCTACGTGAGATAGCGGCAAAGACAAATGGCCAATACTTTAGAGCATCGGACAACAAGGCACTCAAGGAGATATATGCTCAAATTAATGAGTTGGAGAAGAGCAAGGTGGAGATTACACATTATACATCTTACAATGAGTTGTATATGGGATGGCTGCTGCTGGCGCTGATACTCCTAGCCGCAGAGTTTTTAATGGCTCGCATGGTGCTTAACCGCCTGCCAATGTAATAGTTACAAAAAATAGAACAGCAATGACCAAAACCGATATATTTACCTTTGGAGCGCCAGAGTGGCTATGGCTACTTATAGTAGTCGCCGCGCTGCCACTCCTCTACTGGATGTTGAGGCTCTATGCCAAGCGTAAGTTGCGTAAGTTTGGTAACGAAGCAACACTTCTAAAGCTCATGCCCAACTACTCCTCGTTGCGCGGATGGATAAAGATATCACTGCTCACCCTAGCGCTAGGATTCCTAACTATAGCTCTGGCACGCCCACAGACAGGGTCGAAGCTACGCACGGTGGAGAGTCAAGGCCGCGAGATAGTGCTTGTGGTGGATGTCTCAAACTCGATGCTCGCCGAGGATGTTACGCCAAGCCGTATGGCGCGCACACGCTACGCTATAACACGCCTTGTGGAGCGCATGAACAACGACCGTATAGGCATCGTAGCCTTCGCAGATGAGGCGGAGGTGCTTCTACCCATCACGGGAGATTATAAGATGGCAGAGTCGGTGACAAAGCGACTATCGCCCGACCTCATTGCCGAGCAGGGAACAAACATCGGCAAGGCGCTGGAGGTGGCACTCCTCTCCTTCACACGTAGCACACAACATACCAAGAGCCGCGTGATAATCCTCATCACCGATGGTGAGGGCCACGACCAAAGTACCGAAGCAGCAATAGAGCAGGCTAAAGCCGAAGGGGTGATGATATGCGCCATAGGCATAGGAACCCCAGAGGGTACGCCACTAAAGATTGATGGTGTGCATCTCGAGGATGAGGAGGGTAAGATGGTGGTGACAAAGCTTGGTGAGCCACTACTTGAGAGTGTTACCGCGGCGACGGGAGGCATATACACACGCTCGCGTAACGACAGCTTCGGACTTGAGGAGATTATTGCACGTCTTGATGAGATGGAGGCAACAGAGCTATCTACAATAACCTTCGAGGAGTATGACGAACAGTATCAGTGGTTCCTCGGCGTAGCGTTGTTGCTTCTTGTAGTGGAGATGCTCATCCTCGAGCGCCGCAATCCTCTGCTTAAGGGTGTAAAGATATTTGAAAGATAAAACTATAATAAACTACTTAAAACTTAAAGTTATGACTATTAGAGATTTAGAGCCAAAACTTATTTGGGAGCAGTTTGATGATATCACTCGTGTTCCACGCCCTTCAAAGAAGGAGGAGAAGATTATTGCGTGGTTGGTAGAGTTTGCCAAGAAGCATAATATCGAATATCAGACTGATGAGACTGGAAACGTGGTGATGCGTAAGCCAGCTACTGCAGGTTACGAGAATCGCCCTGCGGTGATCCTTCAGTCGCATATGGATATGGTATGTGAGAAGAACTCTAACGTGGAGTTTGACTTCGAGAACGACCCTATCGAGACATGGATTGATGGTGAGTGGGTAAAGGCAAAGGGTACTACACTTGGTGCTGACTGCGGTATTGGTATGGCTGCAGCCTTGGCAGTGCTTCTTGACACTACACTTGAGCATCCAGCTATCGAGGCCCTATTTACTGTTGATGAGGAGACAGGTCTTACAGGAGCCTTTGGCCTTGGTGAGGGCATGCTTACTGGTAAGTATCTTGTAAACCTCGACTCGGAGGATGAGGGAGAGCTATTCATCGGCTGCGCAGGTGGTATTGACACCGTAGCAACCATGGATTATGAGAGCGAGGAGACTCCAGAGGGTTATGCCTTTGTACGTCTTGAGATTGGCGACCTTCTCGGTGGTCACTCTGGAGATGATATTGATAAGGGTCGCGCAAACTCTAACAAGCTCTTGGCACGATTCCTCTACAACGCTATAGATAAGTTCCAGGTTGTTTTGGCAGACTTCAATGGCGGTAACCTCCGTAACGCCATACCTCGTGAGGCATTTGCCATTGTGGGTGTTCCTGCAGAGTCTGTGGAGGACTTCGAGGAGCGTTACTTGGAGTTTGGTCAGATGATGATGGAGGAGTTCAAACATACCGAGCCACGCATGCGCTTTGCTGTGACCGATGCCGAGAGACCTAAAAAGGTGATGTCTAACGATGACCTTTGCTACTTGTTGCTTGCCCTTGTAGGTCTTCCTAATGGTGTCCTAGGCATGTCTTTCGCTATGCCAGGTCTTGTTGAGACATCATCAAACCTCGCATCTGTGAAGTTTGACACCGAGAACGATGAGGTTAAGGTTACTACATCGCAGCGCTCATCGGTGGAGAGCGCAAAGCTATATGCCGCTCAGACCATAGAGTCGGTATTCTACCTCTCTGGATTCGATGTAGAACACTCTGACGGCTACCCTGGTTGGGCGCCAAACCCAGAGTCAAAGCTCCTAACAGAGACCGTACAGTGCTATCGTGACCTCTTTGCCCAGGAGCCAAAGGTTCGCGCTATACATGCAGGCTTGGAGTGTGGCTTGTTCCTCGAGAAATACCCACACCTCGAGATGGTATCATTTGGCCCAACACTTCGTGGTGTTCACTCTCCAGATGAGCGTCTTGAGATTGCTACCGTAGATAAGTTCTGGAAGTTGCTTGTAGAGCTTCTAAAGCGTATCCAGTAATGTGATTACAGCGATAGACATTATTAATGTACTCCATAATCCACAATTATACATTGAGGGTATAGGTACACTTAATCTATTCGCTGATAGCATAATCACAGGAAGTAATAGTGTCGCCGCTCGATGTCAAATAGATGGCATCGAGGGCGACTTTCTTCTTAAGTGCTTCTATAAAGAGGTGGATATATCAAAGTATAATAATAACATAACTATCTCATCAATAGATATATCTACCATATCGGGAGAACGGTACATGGCGCAGTGTATAATACGTAGATGGCAATGTGGCTCACCCCTCGACATAGCATTAAACAGTGGCAACTGCAACTACAAAACTTTAAGCCACGCCTTTGACACCATGGCCCTAGAGAGATTACTGTCGGGGGTTCCTCATGGTGACATATCACCCGACAATATAGTGCTAAACGAGGGCGTGATGACACTAGTAGATGACGAGATTATGTGGTATAACAATGAGAACAGAGGGCGCACTCGGAACTACGGCAAGCAACCATTCTCACACCCCTTTCGCGCCATGCTACACCCTTCGAGCGATGTAGACGACTACTCCATTGCTATAATATCTACCATTCTGGCCGCGATAAGCAGCTACGCAAAGATGAACGAGGAGATTCCTCTAATACTTCTTGATGACCTCACTGTGGAGAACTCATATAGGGCTTTAGACATCGCAAAGAGAAGACTCCTAAAGGTTGGCGATAAAGCACATTATGATATAGCCTCTCACATCAACCATATAAGCTATAATATCCCCAACCTCAAGGAGCTAATAATACAAGCCCTTGCGACCGAAGATAGCGTAGCCGAAGTTAAATGTTAGATAGAAATTCTTGTTATTGTGCATGTTATACTTCGTAAGGGCCAAGCTCACAGGACCTATCGGAGTGTGATAGATAAACGACAAGTCGGACATATAGTGCATGACCCTGCCTTCGAATCTATCTCGGGCCATGGCATGAACACTCAAGCGAGCATACAAATTCTTGTAGATACGTACCGTAGGCATAAGTCCAAAGCCCACATACCTACGCGCTCGAAACTCGGGCATATATATCATACGTGAGTGGAGCAACGGCGCATAAAGAGGCGATGAGAGCATCGTAGCCTCATGAGTATCAAACTGTGGGTGAGTGGTAAAGACACACTCAAAATCGTATCCTAGCGTAAATGTCTCGCGTGGGATAATCGGGATGTAGTGTTCTAGTTGAAATTTCGTACCCCACCACTTTCGTATCATATCTGATTTAGCAGCAGATACCACCTCGGTATTCTTATTCCTATCGCGTCCATAGACATATATCGCCGAGGCAACAAAGTGAAGACCCTTTGTAGGAAAAAGATCTTTGTTGAGAGATGAACGCTCAATGATTATCGCAGGAGCTATATAGTGAAAATTGGTATATAGACGCTCCGACTTCTCATCAACGGCATATCTATAGCTATCCAAGCCTATGTTTAAGCGAAGCTCCGCAACGCTCTTACGCTCGAATGCCGTACCCGTAGCCAACGAAATGAAGTTCTCCATCATTCGTATTTGCTCGGAGTTATCCACCTCGGTAAGATTTCCAAAATTACCACTTAACGTATTGCGGATGTTGAAATTATAGGCATAGTCGAAATATAATGGAGCATCGTAGATAAGCGTGGTACGACCCTTAAGACGTGCCAAGGAGTATACCGGACCCAATAAGATATCCAAGGATACACTCTGCGAAAGCTTGCCAAACTTGAGATAGTTAAGGCCTATGTATGCCTGGTTGAATGCCGTAGAGGAGATATTACCTCCTATGGCTATGTCAAACCTCGGACGAACTCTCAACGGCAATGTTACATCGTACTCCTGCTCCTTATCGTTGAATGTGAAAGTAGGAAAGTCACCACGCATACTACCATTGACCAACATAGAGAGGTAGTTATCGCCAAAATCATCCATGAGCATAGCCTCCTCTCCAGCACGGCTTCTACGCTCACTACCAATATTCATCATGCGTGATATAACCTCCTGCTGATCCTCGTTTATACCTTTGACAGTTAGCACACCCATCTTGCCCTCGGGGAAGCGGCTGCGGAACTCCCTACGGCGCTTGGCATACTCCTCGTCACTCATTTTACGAGATACCAACGCCTTAATCTCGGGAATAACAGCGAGAGCATCGTTATATCCCTGCGCCATCACATCTGCAGCACTTGAAAAATCGAGCATCGAAACATCTACAATACGATTTATAAGCACCGAGCGATCTTTAGGCATATCAAAATCGGAGGGCATAGTAATAAGCGACATGAGCTGCTCCACCACCGTTGCATCATTGGGGAGGTTTGAATCGGTACGCGTGCAACTAACACCTATGAGAATATCGGGGTGAAATGTCTTATCGAGGCTTCGCCAAGGGAAGTTATCGTAGCAGCCACCGTCACACATAAGCACCGAGTCTATCGTGATTGGTGGAAAGGCTACGGGAATCGCCATCGAGGCGCGTATGGCACGTGCCAAATCTCCACTACGTAGCTCCACAGCACGATGGTTGTAGATGTCGGTGGCGATACATGTATAGGGTATCATAAGGCTATCGAAATTGCCTCTCGAGGCTGCAGTAGCTGGGGCAAAGTAGTTGTTTAGGGCGATATCTATCTCGGCAGTATTCATCACAGCACCAGGGAGTTCCACACGTCTGCGGTGCGAATCCATACCACTACCAATAGGCACACGTATCATGCTCGACAATCGCTCCTTATTGATGTAGTAGTAGCTATGCTTGGGGTCGATACGGCCACTCACCCATCGCTCCAAATCGCCAGAAAGGGCTATCTCCTCCATCTCCTCAATGGTATATCCCGAGGCATAGAGACCACCAATTATAGAACCCATGGAGGTACCCGAAATATAATCTATGGGAATACCATTCTCCTCCAAGGCGCGTAACACGCCAATATGATATAGACCCTTGGCACCTCCTCCACTCATCACCACACCAACACTTTGCGCTGTGACGAATGTCGGAAAGAGCATTAAAAAGGTGATTATTATAGCGAAAAACCTTTTCATATTCTAAAAATATTAGTAACTTTGTACGTTGAATATGTGCGTATTTGCACTAACAAAGTTAGTATAATTATTCGTCATAAACAATTAGAACGATATATGATTAACAAAATCGAAGAACTTTTAGCCGAAATTGAGGCATTTACACCTCAAAATAGTGCAGATGTTGAGGCATTCCGCATTAAGATTCTCGGTAAGAAGGGTGCGCTTGGCGCACTTATGGAGGAGTTTAAGAGTGTCCCTGCAGCAGAAAAACGTGAGCTAGGACAGCGTCTAAACCACCTTAAGAATGTAGCTACAGAGCGTATCAACACCCTCAAGGAGGAGATTGGTAACGCCGCAGCTATGAACGCCGCAAAGATTGACGATATGACACGCCCAGGCTCCACAGAGTCGGTAGGCTCTCGTCACCCTATATCTATCGTAAAGCAGGAGATAGAGAGCATCTTCTCACGCCTAGGATATACCGTAGCTGATGGCCCAGAGATTGAGGATGACTGGCATGTGTTCTCGGCACTTAACTTCCCACCCGAGCATCCAGCTCGCGACATGCAGGATACATTCTTCATCGAGAGCAACCCTGATGTGGTACTCCGCACACACACCTCATCTATTCAGGTGCGTACCATGGAGCGACAGAAGCCCCCTATTCGCGTTATATGCCCTGGCCGCGTATTCCGTAACGAGGCTATATCATATCGCGCACACTGCATCTTCCACCAGATTGAGGGCTTGTATATAGATCGTAACGTGTCGTTTGCCGACATGAAGCAGTCGCTACTATACTTCGCAAAGGAGCTTTTCGGTGAGCAGGCACAGATTCGTATGCGTCCATCATACTTCCCATTCACAGAGCCATCTGCCGAGGTGGATGTTTCATGCTCTATATGTGGCGGTAAGGGCTGTGGAGTATGTAAGGGTACAGGATGGTTGGAGATTATGGGTTGCGGTATGGTAGACCCAAATGTCTTGAAGTACAACAATATCGACCCTAATGAGTTCTCGGGATTCGCATTTGGTATGGGTATTGAGCGTATCGCAATGCTTAAGTATGGCGTTGGCGACCTTCGTCTATATTTTGAGAATGACGTTCGCTTCCTAAACCAGTTCGAGAGCGCACTATAATAGAGCATAACATTGGTTAAGAGTGGCTAAAACTACATAATTTTTTAGCCACTCTTACCGTTAGATAGGCATTGATGAGAGGGGTTTTAAAATATGTTTTGCTAACATTATGTATAGCACTATTCACGGTGGCGGGTAACAATGTTATGGCCGCACGCACCTCGCATATACCAATGCCCGACACCACAAGTAGAACATATAGGCATACCGAGGCTATAAAGCGTCTATCGATATATCGTGATACCACACAAGCACGACAGATATGGCAAGAGATAGTCGCCGCAGATAGCACCTATAGCCCTGCGCTCTACTACTTAAGTAAAATAGAGGGTGATAGCAACGAAGCTCTACAATATGCCCGTAAGGCCTTTGTGACAGACACCACAAACAAATGGTATACAGAGAATTACGCAGCACAGCTGATTGCTGCACGCCAATATACCAGGGCAATACCCATATATAGGCGCTTGATGCACCTAGACCCCAGAAACTTACAGTCGTACCACGCCCTGGCGGTGATATATGGCAGCTCGGGAATGCCCTACTCTGCAATAGCGATTCTCGATAGTGCAGAGCTACGCAACGGATATAACTACTACCTTGCTGAGATAAAGCAACATCTTCTCATTGATACACGACAATTTACTAAAGCCATAGAGGAGGGACGTAGACGTATCGAGGAGCGTCCTTACGACATCGAGGCTCGCAGAACATTGGCAATGACCTACAACGAGGCGGGCGAGGACTCCCTAGCACGTGCCACATACGAGGCGGCCTTTCGCCTAGATAGCACCAATATTCAGACCCTTGAGGAGATATCACGATACTACCAATCGAAGGGTAATATAGAGAGAATGCTCGACTTTGAGGAGCTTATATTCAGAAACGCAGAGTTGAGCGTTGAGGAGAAGCTACATCGTCTTGAGCAATATACATCGTATCACAGCTTCTATGGTAAAAACTACCTGCGTATTGGGGCGATAATACAGCGTATGGCCATAGACCACCCAAACAACCGCAAGGTGATAGATTGCTATGCCAATCACATGATAGCTGGTGGCGACCATGAGCAAGCATTAACACTGCTACGCCGACACCTCGCAAATCCCGAGACACAGGCAGAAAACTACATATACCTACTTCAGTTTGAGCATTACCTGAAGCGAGAGGAGCTTATAGAGGAGGACCTTAAAGAGGCAATGGAGCGCTTCCCCGAGGATGTGGCAATATGCTCCTTCGCAGGATATATAGCAACAGAAAAAGAGAACTACGAAGGGGCAATAAGGATCTTTAAGGCGGCATTGAAACACGCCGCAGATGATGAGAAACGTAGCGAACTTTGGGGAAGTATCGGCGATGTAAGGCACGAGATGGGTGAGGATAAGGCGGCATTTAAGGCATACAAAAAGGCCCTCGCATATAACCCTGATAACATTCTTGTTCTCAACAACTACGCCTACTTCTCGAGTCTTAAGATGAAAAACCTGGAGAGGGCTTTAGAGATGTCTAAACGCGCCATGGAGGCGGAGCCAAACAATGCTGCATACGTAGATACCTACGCCTGGATACTCCACCTATTGGGGCGCAATACCGAGGCAAAGAGCTACATGCGTCAGGCACTAACGATAAGCTCGCAGCGCGATGAGTCGCTACTATGTCACTATGCTGATATCCTCTGGGCGCTGGGAGAGAAATTTATGGCAGAGACATACTGGCAAAAGGCTGTGGAGAGAGGTTATGACAAGGAGGAGATGGAGAGACACATAGCCGAAATAAAAGCTAATACTAAACAATAGGTGTATGTTACGATATTTTGCAGAGCTACTATTGATAATTCTTATCGCCACTACCCCACTCTCGGCAAACGCACAGAGCGACAAGGCCGAGCAGCAACGTAAGCGTCTTGAACAATATAAGAAGGAGCTAAACCAAACAAAGGCAGAGGTAGAACGTCTGAAAAATGAGAAGAAGAGCGCATCAAAGGAGGTGGCAGCTCTAGACCGTGAGATGCGCCTACGCAATGGATATATCAGCGAGGTAAACGAAGAACGTAATAGCGTCATAGAGGTTATGACAAGCTACTCACTATCGATAGACTCACTGGAGAGGGTGCTGGAGAAAAACCGCGCTATATATGCCGAGGCGGTGCGCGTAGCATACCGCAACTACACGCAAAACAACAATACAAATTACATCCTCGCATCGCGAAATATAACCGAGGCAGCACGCCGCAAGGCCGAGATAGAACATATCACAGCAAGCCGCAAAGCCTTGGCAGATAGCATTATAGCACAATCAGAGCTACTAAACAAGAAACACGCACAACTAGCTGAACGCGACATGGAGCTAGACTCCATATCGAAAGTACTACGTGCCGAAAAACGAAAATTAGAGGATAGCCGTACAGCGGCACAACGTGCCTACAACAAACTCTCAAAACGTGAGAAGGAGGCTATAAACGAACAGCGAAAGCAGCAAAAGCAGTATGACCAGGCAGTGGCAGAGCTACAAAAGTTGCTTAAAGGAAATAAGGTGGGAGCAGGATTCTCACGTAACACACAGGGCCTAAATCTCCCCGTAGCCGGTGGTGTGCTGACGGAGCAGGGATTTGGAGGAACGATAACAGGTAAGAAGGGCGATATTGTAACTACTATACATGAGGGTATAGTGCAGGAGGTGCAATATAAAAAGACGACTAACAAGTACACGGTATTCCTTGGTTATAACGAGTACCTCGTGACCTACACAAACCTAAATGCTGTGAGCGTTAAGAAGGGAGATATAGTGAAGAAAGATCAGAAGATAGGCATTATAGGTAGTGGTATTGATAGCGATGACAAGCCATACGTGCGTATCGCCATATATGACTGCGAGACAAAAAAGCCACTCACGGTATCCTCATTCTTCAAAAAACGATAGTAAACCCAAATATTAATAAATCATGATACATTTCTATAACCAAGAGTGTAACTATCTACCAACCAAGCGTTTAACGATAAGAAAGTGGATAGAAGAGGTGATTCGCAGCGAAGGATACGAAGCTGGAGAGATAAACTATATCTTCTGCTCATCGGAGTATCACAGACAGATGAACCGCGACTTCTTGGGTCACGACTACTTTACAGATGCCATAACATTTGAGGATCGTGACAGTAGGGTAAAGGAGGGTATAGTAGCTGGCGAAGTATACATAGATGTTGCAACAGTTACGGATAATGCTTCACTATATAACTCTCTGCCTGTCAATGAGATGCGCAGAGTAATTGTGCATGGAGCATTGCACCTTTGCGGACATAAGGATAAGACTCCATGGGCAGAGAAAAACATGCGCCGCATGGAGAATAAGTACCTAAAACTACTACGCGAAAAGCTTCTATGAAACTACAATATGATATAGTCGTTATCGGCGCTGGTCATGCTGGATGTGAGGCTGCCTCGGCTGCCGCACGCCTAGGCTCACGAACACTGCTCATAACTATCGATATGGAGAAGATAGCCTCTATGTCGTGTAACCCTGCTGTGGGTGGCGTGGCTAAAGGTCAGATAGTTAGGGAGATAGATGCTCTGGGTGGCATGATGGGACGTATCACAGACCAAAGCACCGTACAGTTCCGCATGCTAAACCGCTCAAAGGGTGCAGCAATGTGGAGCCCACGTGCGCAGTGCGACAAGGCAGAGTTCTCACGCCGCTGGCGTAACACCCTTGAAAACACCAAAAACCTCTATCTGTGGCAAGATTCTGTCACAGAGGTATTGGTAGACCTCTCAACGGAGAAACCGCGCGTAAGAGGCGTTAAAACGCGAATGGGAGTAGAGATAGAGTGTAGTAGGGTAGTGCTGACAGCAGGTACGTTCCTAGAGGGCGTGATGCACTGCGGCGAAGCACAGGCCGAAGGTGGTAGAGCAGGAGATCAAGCAGCACACGGCATCACAGCGCAACTTCAACAACTGGGATTCGAGAAGGGTAGAATGAAGACAGGTACCCCAGCACGCCTTGATGCACGAACCATAAACTTCGATGCACTGGAGATGCAAGAGGGTGACGTGGAGCCTGGTAAATTCTCGTATGATACTGATACAGAGGCTGTTAAGCACCAACTACCATGCTTCATGGTATATACATCAAAGCATGTACACAATATACTACGTACGGGATTTGACCGTTCACCGCTATTCAACGGAACGATATCTGGCATAGGGCCTAGATACTGCCCAAGCATAGAGGATAAGCTACGTACGTTCGCAGAAAAGGAGCAGCATCAGCTATTTCTAGAGCCAGAGGGCCGCTCGACAAATGAATATTACCTAAATGGCTTCTCATCATCGTTGCCATACGAGGTGCAGCTCGAGGCGCTACATGCTATAGAAGGCCTTGAGGATGTACATGTATACCGCCCAGGATATGCTATAGAGTATGACTACTTTCCTCCAACACAGCTAAACCATACACTCGAGACAAAGCTTGTTGATGGACTCTACTTCGCAGGGCAGGTAAACGGTACTACAGGATATGAGGAGGCGGCAGCGCAGGGACTTATCGCAGGAATAAATGCACACCGCTCACTCAACGGCGAGGAGGGTATAGTGCTAAAACGCGATGAATCATATATCGGTGTGTTGATTGATGATCTTGTGACAAAGGGTGTGGATGAGCCATACCGCATGTTCACATCGCGAGCAGAGTATAGAATCCTCCTACGTCAGGATAATGCAGATGCACGACTTACACCTCTGGGTTACAAAATAGGCCTTGTAGGTGAGGAGAAATATGAAAATCTGCTTAAAAAAAATGCAGCTGTAGAATCGCTTATTTCGATGCTCCGTAAGGCTCCTGTAAAAATAGGCGAAATTGACGACTATTTAATTTCGATAGGTGAAGAGCCATTGACACAAGGAAAAAAGCTTTATGACATCGTTTTACGAAGCAATGTTAAGATAAATGAACTTCGTAAAGTAGCTCGAAAGCTCGAAAAGTATGTCGCAGAGAACGAAGTGAGCAACGAAGTGCTAGAGCAAGCAGAGATACAAATAAAGTATCGCGGATATATCGAAAGAGAGAAATACTATGCCGATAAGATGCACCGACTAGAGAGCATTATCATCCCTGCGGAGTTTGACTACAACACACTTCATAGCATCACCATAGAGGCTCGACAAAAACTATCGAGAATCCGCCCATCGACCATTGGCCAAGCAAGCAGAATCCCTGGAGTGTCGCCTGCGGATATCAACGTGCTGTTGGTGAAATTTGGCCGATAGGGTACTGAAATAATGTAATAGAAGAGGAGTGTTCCACGTGGAACGCTCTTTTTTTATATATGTAGGTTAGTATAGAAAAGAAAAAACATTCAGTAGCGAGAGGGTAATTTCTTGTCAGAGTGATGTGGTAGTGGTTGGAGAACAGGGAGGATAGGGAAGATAGGGAGTTTAAAGACCTTCGGGAGGGGTAGTGTTATTTAATGTTAGAAGTGGTTAGATTTGGCCTATCACAAAAGAAGATCCCCTCGGGATCGAAAGGAAGAGAGAGAGAAAGACTTTGATAAGCAAGAGGGTAATTTCTTGTCAGAGTGGTATAGATGTGGCGCTGACACGAAAAAGCCACCGATGGGTAGTACTTGACGTACGTCCCATTGGTGGCGTTGACTGAAGCGTCACAGATGTGCCGCTATGACAAGAAATTAAAGAACCTCTACATTCCAGTTGTGAATATCCTCAACACGGCCATACTGGATGCCCTGAAGGTGATCGTACATCTTCTTACATGTCTCACCAACCTTCATACCGTAATCGTAAGTTACACCGTTATCGAGATCATACAATGCACCGATAGGAGAGATTACTGCAGCAGTACCGCAAGCACCAGCCTCCTCGAATGTAGAAAGCTCCTCAACAGGGATATCACGCTCCTCAACAGTAAGACCAAGGTCAGCAGCAATCTGACGAAGAGACTTGTTAGTGATAGAAGGAAGGATAGATGCAGACTTTGGAGTTACATAAGTGTTGTTCTTAATACCAAAGAAGTTAGCAGCACCAAACTCCTCAACCTTTGAGTGTGTAGCAGCATCGAGGTACAATACGTTAGAGAAGCCCTTCTCGTGAGCAGCCTCCAAAGACCAGATAGATGAAGCGTAGTTACCACCCACCTTAACATCACCTGTTCCACGTGGAGCAGCACGGTCCTGATCACGCATGATAAGAGCCTTGATAGCTGTCATACCGCCCTTGAAGTATGGACCTACAGGAGCGCAGAAGATGATAAGGTCTGCCTCATCAACAGCACGTACACCAAGACATGTCTTTGTACCAAGAAGTGTTGGACGCAAATAGAGAGATGCACCAGTCTCGTATGGAGGAATGAAATCTGCATTGCGCTTTACACACTCAACACAACCCTCAACAAACTGCTCAACAGTAGGAGCTGGCAAGCAAAGACGGTTAGCAGAGTTGATCATACGCTTTGCGTTCTCATCTGGACGGAACAAACGTACCTTACCATCAACACCACGGAAAGCCTTTAGACCCTCGAAGATCTCCAAACCATAGTGCAAGCAAGCAGCAGACATGTGCATCTTGATATACTCATCATCTGTAACCTGCATCTGGCTCCACTGACCATTAGCGTAGTGATAGCGAACATTGAAAGCTGTCTTGTAGTAAGCAAAACCTAGCTCTCCCCATTTAATGTTTTCCATAGTAAAAGTAAAAGTTTTTAATTGGTTATATTTTTAGGTTATCTTAAAGGCTAACCCATTAACTATCAATATATTACATTATCCAATCATCGCACCAGACATGGTCTTATCCTCGGGCTGAACAAGAACAAGACGTCCCAAGGCATCCTCGGCCATGAGAATCATACCACGAGACTCAATGCCCTTAATAGCGCGTGGCGCAAGGTTTGCTAGAACCAAAACCTGACGGCCAACAAGCTCCTCGGGAGTGTAGTATTCGGCGATACCAGATACGATAGTACGCTTGTCGATACCTGTGTCGATAGTGAGCTTGAGGAGCTTCTTGGTCTTGGCAACCTTCTCTGCCTCAAGGATGGTAGAGACACGTATATCCATCTTCTGGAAATCATCGAACGTAACCTCTGCCTTCTGCTCTGTAACATTCTGCGCAGCCTCCGCAGCGAGCTTCGCCTTACGCGATGCCTCAAGCTTATCGAGTTGCTTCTGGATAACATCATCCTCAATCTTCTCGAAAAGAAGCACAGCATCACCGATAGCATGACCAGCCTCAACAAGCTCCATAGAACCCAACTGCTCCCATGAGAACTTATCTGCGGCCAACATCTTGAGAATCTTCTCGGCAGAGAATGGCATAAATGGCTCAATAGCTATAGCTATGTTAGCGGTGATTTGAAGGGCTATGTTGAGAATTGTCTTCACACGCTCTGGGTCACTCTTAACAACCTTCCATGGCTCTGTATCGGCAAGATACTTGTTTCCGATACGTGAGTATGCCATAGCATCCTTCAACGCCTCGCGGAAGTGATAATGCTCGATGTTACGCTCCAAAGAGGCCTTAATCTTCTGCAACTCCTCGATAGTAGCCTCATCATACTCGGTCAATGCACCACGCTCTGGAACTACGCCATCGTAGTACTTCTTGGTAAGCACCAAGGCACGATTTACAAAGTTACCAAGAACGGCAACAAGCTCCGAGTTGTTACGTGACTGGAAATCCTTCCATGTGAAGTCATTATCCTTGGTCTCGGGAGCATTGGCGCACAATACATAACGCAACACATCCTCCTTGCCTGGGAACTCATCGAGATACTCATGGAGCCATACAGCCCAATTCTGCGATGTTGAAATCTTATCACCCTCGAGGTTCAAGAACTCATTAGCAGGAACATTCTCGGGAAGGATATAACCACCATGTGCCTTCAACATTGATGGGAAGACAATGCAGTGGAACACGATATTATCCTTACCAATAAAGTGTACCATCTTGGTATCCTCGCTCTTCCAATACTTCTCCCAATCGGGTGTAAGATCTTTTGTTGCAGAGATATAACCGATAGGAGCATCAAACCATACATACAACACCTTACCATCAGCACCCTCAACAGGGACAGGAATACCCCAATCCAAGTCGCGGCTTACGGCACGAGGCTGAAGACCTAGGTCGAGCCAGCTCTTACACTGACCATATACGTTAGACTTCCACTCCTTGTGTCCCTCCAAAATCCACTCACGCAAGAAACCCTCGTACTGATCCAAAGGTAAGTACCAATGCTTGGTCTCACGCTTCACAGGAACAGCACCAGATACTGCACTACGTGGGTTGATAAGCTCGTTGGAAGAGAGCGTAGAGCCACACTTCTCACACTGATCACCATAAGCCTTCTCGTTATGGCAATGAGGACACTCACCAATGATATAGCGGTCTGCAAGGAAGGTCTGCGCCTCCTCATCATAGAACTGCTCTGTAGTCTGTTCTATAAATTTACCATCATCGTAGAGCTTACGGAAAAACTCTGACGCTGTGACACGATGTGTTGGTGACGAGGTACGAGAGTAGATGTCGAATGACATGCCTAGACGGCGAAATGACTTCTCGATAATCTCATGATAACGATCTACAACCTGCTGGGGTGTGATACCCTCCTTGCGAGCCTTAATAGTGATAGGCACGCCATGCTCATCGCTACCACAAACTGAAATGACATCGTGACCCTTCAAACGAAGGTAACGTGTATAGATATCCGAAGGCACATAAACACCTGCCAAGTGACCAATATGCACTGGACCATTAGCATAAGGAAGTGCCGAAGTGATAAGATAACGCTTATACTCTTTACTCACAGTTTCTATATTTTTAATGTAAATTTACTCTAAACTATTGACACATCGAAGATAACACTTCTCGTATATCCTCCATGCACATAATACGAAACAAAGGTAATAAAAAAAAGTGAAAGGGACAAAACATTACATGAAAACTATTTATTTAAATTTATATGGTGGTTTATTGCTCTTTTTTCGGGGTAAACAATAAATTTATTCAAAAATTTTATTATATCTTTGCAATATATTTGCTCGCCGAATGGTATAAGAAATTTTCTAACAACTAAAAAATATTGTGATATGATCAATTACAAGGATTTAGGTCTCGTAAATACTCGCGAGATGTTCAAGAAGGCCGTTGATGGCGGTTACGCTATTCCTGCTTTTAACTTCAACAATATGGAGCAGTTGCAGGCTATTATCATGGCTGCTGCAGAGACAAAGTCACCTGTTATCCTTCAGGTGTCAAAGGGTGCGCGTCAGTATGCTAACCAGACCCTTCTCCGCTACATGGCAGAGGGTGCTGTGGAGTATGCCAAGGAGCTTGGCTGGGAGAAGCCACAGATTGTTCTTCACCTAGACCACGGCGATAGCTTTGAGACATGCAAGAGCTGTATCGATATGGGCTTCTCATCAGTGATGATTGATGGCTCACACCTTCCTTACGAGGAGAACGTAGCTCTCACAAAGAAGGTTGTGGAGTATGCACATCAGTTTGACGTAACTGTTGAGGGTGAGCTAGGCGTCCTTGCAGGTGTTGAGGATGAGGTATCTGCAGAGGAGAGCCACTACACAAAGCCAGAGGAGGTTGTAGACTTCGTGACAAAGACTGGTTGCGACTCACTGGCAATCTCTATCGGCACATCACACGGTGCATTTAAGTTCACACCAGAGCAGTGTACTCTCGACCCACAGAGTGGCCGTCTTGTACCTCCACCACTTGCATTTGATGTTTTGGCAGCTATTGAGGAGCAGCTTCCAGGATTCCCTATCGTACTCCATGGCTCATCATCAGTGCCACAGGACGAGGTAGATACTATCAACAAGTATGGCGGTGCTTTGAAGGCTGCTGTAGGTATTCCAGAGGAGCAGTTGCGTAAGGCATCACAGAGCGCTGTATGTAAGATTAACATCGACTCTGACTCACGTCTTGCTATGACTGCTGCAGTACGCGAGGTATTTGCAAATAAGCCTGCAGAGTTCGACCCACGTAAGTATTTGGGCCCTGCACGTGACAACATGAAGAAGCTCTACATCCACAAGATTAAGGAGGTTCTTGGTTCTGATAACAAGGCTTAATAACCTATTAGAAACATAAAAATTGGGGTGTCCTAAAATGAAGGATACCCCAATTTTATTTGCTCTATATAGTTAGTATATCACCTACTACGCCACTAACTAAAACTCTGCATTTCAATTAGATGAGCATAGATACCACCCTTATCCAAAAGCTCCTGGTGAGTACCCTGCTCGGCAACACGACCCTGGTCTATAACATATATTCTATCAGCATTATAAATGGTAGATAGACGGTGAGCTATGACTATAGATGTACGACCCTTAAGAAGATTTGTAAGGGCCTCCTGCACAAGCTTCTCACTCTCGGTATCTAGTGCCGAAGTAGCCTCATCAAGAATAAGAATTTCTGGGTTCTTGAGTACGGCACGTGCGATGCTCAAGCGCTGACGCTGACCACCTGAAAGCTTGGTTCCTCTATCACCAATATTTGTACCGTAACCCTCGGGGCTATCCATAATAAACCCATGGGCATTAGCCACCTTACAAGCCTCAACAACCTCCTCGTGTGTTGCTGTAGGGCGACCCATAAGGATATTTCCCTCTATTGAGTCATTAAACAACACTGTATCCTGCGATACTATGCTCATCTTTCTACGTAGTGACTCCTGTGAGAAATCCTTTATGGAGATACCATCAAAGAGTATATCACCATCTTTGGCCTCGTAGAAACGTGGTATAAGCTCACTTAAGGTAGACTTTCCACCACCTGATGGGCCTACCAAGGCTACAGTCTCTCCCTTGCCAATACGGATGGTTATATCGTTCAATATCTCTCTTTCACCATCATAGCTAAAGTCTACATTATGGAACTCTATAGACTCCTTAAGACCTTTAAACTCTAGAGCATCCTCCTTATCCTCAAACTCACATTTAGAGTCTAGAAGTGTAAAGATACGCTCTCCAGCTGCGATACCTTGATTGATATTAGCAAACTGATCTATAAATGAGCGTAGAGGACGTGTAATCTGTGAGAAGGCGGCTATGAAGGCTATAAATCCTGCTCCTGTAACAAAACCACTACTTACCAAATTACCACCAAAGACGAGGATTACAGCAACAGCAGTGATACCCAAAAACTCACTCATAGGAGATGCTAGCTGCTGACGGCGTGACATAGAGAGAACATTGCGTGCCAGATTCTCTGTAAGAGCCTTACCCTTCTCTATGATAAACTTTGTGGCGTTATAGCCCTTGATAATCTTTATTCCTGCCAAAGACTCATCAAGGAGTGATACAAAGTCTGCTAGACGCTCCTGAACACGCTTGGCAGGGTGACGAAGGCGCTTCACAATACTTCCGATGAGAAGACCTACAATAGGTAGGAAGATAACAGCAAAGAGGGATAGCTGCCATGAAATACCAACCATAAGAGCAAGGTAACCTATAATGAGGAAGGGGTCACGGAAGGCTACCTGAAGGGTATTGGTGATACAATACTGCACCACAAGAACATCCTGCAATATACGTGACATTATATCTCCCTTACGCTGGTCACTAAAGTAACCTACGTTCATAGCCATCACACGACCAAACATCTCATCACGCATGCGGCGCACGGTGTTGATACGAAGGCTCTCAACGGTCATGGCAGAGGCATAGCGGAAGAGGTTACTCAAGAGATTCATTAATATTGTCACTCCTCCAAGCAACGCCAAGAACTTTGTGGTGTTAAAACTCTCTCCAAAGAATATGGTATAAAAGTATGAGAGCAGGGCATTAAAACCCTCTTGGTTTAGCTCTATAACAGGAAATGTATATAGTGGAACGAAGTGAAAACCACCATCAGAATTAAACATAGCGTTCAGGATGGGGATAATCATCGCATAGTTAAAGGTGTTAAACACCGCATGTAACGCTGCAAAAATAAAGTAAGGTATGGTGTACTTACTTAATGGTCTTGCAAAATTAAGAAGTCTTAAATATGTTTTTATCATACATTTCTATTTTAAAAGTCCTTCAGCAGCATAATCCTTAACACACTGCTCGTAGAACTTTATAGTCTCATCCATAGACATAAAGGACTTTCCTCCAGCTGCGTTCTTATGTCCTCCACCATGGAAGTATCGCTGTGCAAAGATATTTACATCGATATCTCCGCGTGAACGTAGCGAAACACGTATAAAGTCGCTATGCTCGGTAAAGATAGCAGACATCTTCATCTTCTTGATGGTCAAAGGGTAGTTCACAAAACCCTCGGAGTCACCCTGCTGGAACCAAAAACGCCTCAACTCATCAGCCGTGAGGGACATGTGTGCCACGGTGCCATTGTGAAATATCTTCATCTTACGATTTATGACATATCCAAATAGACGTGCGCGACCCTCGGTAAAGGAGTTATAGACGTTGATATGTATATCGGGTATAGAGATTCCTGTGGCTGCGAGAATAGATACTACACGGAAAACATCGGGGGTAACAGAGGAGAAGGCAAAGTTACCAGTATCTGTCATCATACCCACAAAGAGATTCTCGGCCATATCACGAGAGATACGCTCTACGCCATAGAGCATCTCAATAATGAGAGCTACAAGGTAGCAGGTACTAGATGCCTTGGGGTAGGAGAGCATGAGGTCGAAATCCTCCATAGGATCTAGGTGGTGATCTATCAACACCCTCTTTGCATGTTGATTCTCATCTATCAAATCACTCAAGCCATCAAGACGCGACATGGTGTGAAAATCGAGACAGAAGATGATATCTGCAGCCTTTACAGCCTTGGCGGCAGCTGCCTCATCACTCTTATATATCACCATACTCTCACAGTTAGGCATAAACTCAAGGTAGTATGGATATTTATTTGGAACTATACAAGCAACATCATGACCCTCACTCTTTAGAATCTCTGCCCAGGCCAATGATGAGCCTATAGCATCACCATCAGGGTTGGTATGAGATAGTATCACTATCTTTTGTGGGGTGGCAAGGAGATTACGAAGCTCCTCTATCTTATTTTTCTCTAGCTGCATAATAAAGAGTGTTATGCCATAAACATCGCAAATATACAAAAAAGTATTGATATCTCAACACTTGAAGAGTTTTTTATATATCACACCATTGTAAAAGAGTATAGGTGGATTGAGGAATAACTCTTTAGTTACTCTCTCGAAGCCTCTCCTATAAATTTGAAATTCACCCCCACAGGTGCAAGTTTATCAACATTAATTTTTTATTTTTTTATACTTATATATAAATATTAAAATAAAATAGAAATAATAATAGCTGTTAATAATGTTAGTAACTTCCGATATCGATATTTATAAACATTTTTTTATTTATATTTTTTATGAAAAAATTATGTAAGTATCTAATAACTAAAAATATAGAAATTATATTAACAAATGTTGAGAATCGTTATCAACAAATAAACAGTTACTAATTTTTAACATTATATATTGATAAGCATCGGAGAAGTAGAAAATCTTTGTTGAAATAAAATATAGTCTTTTTATTTGCAAAAAAGAAACGGCCGTATATGCAACGGCCGTTTTGAAATTGCAAATTTATTTTTCAAAATTTGCTTAATAATTTTCAACATCGTTTTTAACACTCCGCAGGGAGCTTTTCAACAACCTTGGCTGCTATCTCGGCGTAGTATGCCTCAACACGTGGGTCAAAACCTCCTGCTGGACGTCCCTCATCACTACCCTCCATAATAGATTGAATGATAGGTACTTGACCTAAAAGCTCAATGCCTGCCTCCTCGGCATAACGTGCTGCGCCACCCTTACCAAAGAGGTAGTAACGATTATTAGGAAGCTCCTCGGGGGTAAACCATGCCATATTCTCCACAACACCTAACACAGGGATATTGACCTGTGGGTAGCGGAACATCTCAACACCACGTACCACATCGGCAACAGCAACAGCCTGGGGCGTAGAGACAATAACAGCTCCCGATATCTTTAACTCATTGATGATTGAGAGGTGTATATCTCCCGTGCCTGGAGGAAGGTCTACCAAGAGATAGTCGAGCTTACCCCAGCGTGTCTGGTGAATAAGCTGGTGGAGAGCGTTTACAGCCATACCTCCACGCCACATAAGGGCATCCGTAGGCTTAATGAAGAAGCCTATAGACATAATTTTAATACCTAGTGACTGCGAAGGGATGATATAATCATGACCCATATCATCGCGCTCCGCATCGGGAACATACGATTCACAACCAAACATCTTGGTCTGCGAAGGACCATAAATATCAGCATCGAGGATACCTACATTATAGCCACGCTGACGTAGTGCCACAGCGAGGTTAGCAGTAACCGTAGACTTACCTACACCACCTTTGCCCGATGCTACAGCTATAACACGACAAATATCTGTTGTTGTGGTAACATTCTCCTGGCGGCGTGGTTTTGGAGCTGCCTCACGAATGATAACCATAACTTTATTCTCGGGAAATGATGCTGCCATAAGCTCCTCCACCTGGCGCTTTATCTTCTGCGCAAAGGGGTCGCGAGCCTTCTGAAAGCGGAGTGTGATAGCTATGGAGCCATCCTCACCCATGTCAGCACGATCTAGGAAACCACTATCTACAATATTCTGTTCGGTCTCCGGATGAATAATTTGGCGTAGTAACGCCTCTAGTTGTTCGTTCATTATACCTATTATTAAAACTCAATTTTTATATCGCCAGCAAGACGAGTCTGAATACCAGAGTGTGTGAAGATGAAAGGTATCTCCTCTACGATAGAGCGTATCTCCTCACCATAGATATTATAGTCGAGACCCAAGCTCTTGGCATAAGTACCACTTATAGAGTTTATAAACTCCTCGAAAGGTGTCAAAGGAGCTACATACTCGCAAAGCTTATAGTTATCTGATATGTCTGCCAACTCAATAGCCTTACCTACAGCCTCGTTGATGCCACCGATAGCATCCACAAGACCTATCTCCTTGGCGGTTACACCACTCCATATTCTACCCTCGGCAATCTTCAAAACCTCCTCGATAGGAAGATTACGACCCTCAGCAACATGGCTTGTAAAGGTGGTATATACGCGGTCTACACTCTTTAACATATTTTTGCGCCACTCCGCTGACATAGGCATATAGAGGTTAGGACCTATAGCTGAAGAGGATGTGTAGACGTTATCTACATTTACGCCAAGACGATTGTTAAGCAAACTCTTGATGTTATACATCATGCCAAATACACCAATAGAACCTGTGATGGTAGTCTTATCGCTAAAGATGTAATCTGCAGGAGCAGAGATGTAGTAACCACCACTAGCTGCCATGTCGCCCATAGATATTACCACAGGCTTAACCTGCTGAAGAAGTGTCATCTCGCGCCATGCAAGCTCCGAAGCTATGGCCGAGCCACCAGGTGAGTTTACACGTACAACAACAGACTTGATAGCATCGTTGAGGCGTGCATCCCTTAACTCGCGAGCTAGGCGTGAGCCATATACCGAACCATCCTGATACTCGTTGCCATCAACAATTTCTCCATCAGCATAGATGATAGCTACGATAGCTGCCTCCTCATACTCCAAGATGCTTGAGTTACCGACAGAGGTCTTTAGGTGAGGAATGTTGAGCGAAGAGATATATTTACTCAAGGAGATGGTGTTGAACAAACCATTGTCGTTGCGCTGCACACCATAGCTGTCGAATAGCTCATACATATAATCCTCATGCTCAACAGCATCTACCATGCCGAGCTTCAAGGCCTCATCGGGGAATGTAGCAGCAAGTGTAGATGCTATACCCTTGAGATTTTCAACGCTTATGCCACGACATGCCGCGACATCCTCACAGAGGCTATTCCAGATAGAGTCTATAATCACCTGATTCTGCTGACGGTTAGCATCAGACATCTTGTAAAGTATAAATGGCTCCACAGCACTCTTAAACTTACATGCCGTAGGACGGAATACATCTACAGTGATATTTAGCTTATCGAGCAATCCTTTATAGAATATAGATGTCATACTTGTACCATACCAATCTATACTTCCTTCAGGGTTTACAACAATATTATCGGCTACAGAGGCTAGGTAGTAGTTCTGCTGTGAGTAGCTGTAGTCATAAGATACTATAAACTTACCCGACTGCTTAAATCTTAAGAGTGCGCTACGAAGCTCCTCGATGTTGGATGTAGAGATGCTACCATTACCATCGGTATAGAGGTATATACCCTTGATATTATCATCGGTTGCAGCCTGCTCTATTGCCGAGAGTATGTTTAGAAGTGTTAGCGATTCTGCTCCCGACATTGAGAAATCGAGAGAGCCAAGAGGGTTAAAAGCACCAAGTGGAGAGGATACAGGAGAGTCTACTATAGCTTCATCCAAGTTGATATATAGAATAGAATCACTCTCAACTACCTCTACCTCACTATTCAACGAGATTAAGGAACTAATAAAAGTGCCAATAAAAAAGAAAAATAGTCCCACAAAACCAGCAACCCAGGCCAATAATGAGGCTCCAAACATTTTCCAGAAATTCATAATGCAAAAATTTTATAATTATTAGTTTATATATATTATCTAATGCCCCAAGTCTCTCTATCTAGGGAGCGGAAGCCTATAGCCTCGGTGATATGTTGTGGCTCTATATGCTCCTTGCCCTCCAAGTCGGCAATGGTGCGTGCCACCTTTATAATTCTGTCGTAGGCACGAGTAGATAGGTTGAGGCGCGACATGGCGCTCTCAAGGAGTGTTGCTACACCCTTCTCGAGTGGCGCAAAACGCCGCAACATAGCGCTATTCATCATCGCGTTACAGTGTATATCTAACCCCTCAAACCTGCGAAGCTGAATCTCGCGAGCAGCAATCACACGTTTGCGAATCTCGGCACTCGACTCTGCACGCTCCGCAGTTGTCATCTCCGAAATCGACACCGGAACCACCTCGATATGTATATCTATACGATCCATGAGTGGCCCAGAGATGTGTGACATGTAGCGGTGTACAGCCGCCGCAGAGCAACTACACTCCTTGGTAGGGTGGTTGTAATAACCACATGGACACGGATTCATAGATGCTATGAGTGTGAAGTTAGCGGGGTAGTCTACACTATATTTTGCACGCGAGATGGTGATGTGTCTATCCTCCAATGGCTGGCGCAAAACCTCCAATACGTTACGTCCAAACTCTGGCATTTCGTCAAGGAAAAGAACACCATTATTTGCTAGTGACACCTCACCAGGTTGTGGGGACTGCCCTCCGCCTATGAGTGCCACTTGGGAGGTTAGATGGTGTGGGGCGCGAAAGGGTCGCTGTGTAATAAGACCTCTGTTAGTGCCTATCTTACCAGCTACGGAGTGTACCTTTGTAGTCTCCAGAGCCTCCTCAAGAGTCATGGGAGGAAGTATCGTAGGCATGCGGCGGGCAAGCATCGTCTTTCCCGAACCTGGAGAGCCTATCATTATTACGTTATGACCTCCAGCAGCAGCAATCTCAAGGGCGCGTTTCACATACTTCTGACCCTTAACATCGGCAAAATCCTCGAGGTACTCATCCTCCACCACCTCCTCGGTGACTATGGTGTGTGGGGTAATGCTATATGCAATCCTGCCCTCCAATATCTGACAAAGCTCTATCAGTGTGGAGATGCCGATACACTCTATACCCTCAACCACAGCACCCTCCGAGATATTATCGTTGGGCATAAAGACTCGTTTAAAGCCACTCTTACGCGCCATGGCAACAAGGGGTAAAACACCCTTCACAGGGCGAACTGCGCCGCCCAGCGACAGCTCTCCAATGAACATAGAGTCATCAAGCATCGTGGGGTGTATCTGCTCTGTAGCGGTGAGGATACCAATAGCTATAGCAAGGTCGTATTGAGAACCCTCCTTACGAAGGTCTGCAGGGGCGAGGTTTACGACAGTCTTTTTTGCAATAAGGCGATAACCCGAGTTCTCGAAGGCTGCCTGTATACGCTCATGGCTCTCCTTAATGGTGTTGTCGGGAAGACCTACGATATATAGACCTATACCCCCACTAGCAACATTAACCTCGGCGGTAACATTTACCGCATCGATGCCCGATATGGCGCCACTATTTATGCGTATAAACATCCTAAAACTACTCTTTTAACAGCTATCAACGTGATAGATGTTACTAAAATCTAAAATGGTGCTTCATCGCCTCGTGCTGGGGCAATATCAAACTCTCCACCTCCCGACATCATGCCACTAGATATTCCTGCCATGGGGTCGGGGTTAAAGCCCATAGGTTGGTTGCCACTTGATGAGAAGTCATCGTAGGTCTCCTGCTGGCGATAGTTGTCGCGACCCTGCATAGCTGTAGCGGTGACAGAGGAGTCTGCATCGGCAAACTTCGCCTGCTCTTTGATGAAGCGTAGCGGAACATCAGTAACCTCACCGTTACGGTGCTTGGCAATGATAATCTCCGCCATACCTGCTGTAGACATATTATTCTCATCGGTGGTAAGACCATAATACTCGGGACGATGTATGAAGGCTACAACATCGGCATCCTGCTCGATGGCTCCCGACTCACGAAGGTCGGAGAGCTGTGGGCGCTTGGAGCCACCGCGATTCTCCACATTACGGCTCAACTGCGAGAGGGCGATGATAGGCACCTCAAGCTCCTTGGCAATAGCCTTCAGCGTACGTGATATGAGCGATACCTCCTGCTCGCGGTTACCACGGGTCTCGGGCGTTGCAGCGGTCATAAGCTGCAGGTAGTCGATGATAATCAGCTGTATGTCGTGCTGTGTCTTTAGACGGCGAGCCTTGGAGCGAAACTCGTATACAGAGAGCGCTGGGGTGTCATCTATATATAGTGGTGAGCGACCTAGCTCCACGGTGTTAGACTCTAGGTGTGCCCACTGCTGCGATGTTAGATTTCCGGTACGCAAGTCCTTCGAACTCAACTGTGTCTCTGCAACGATAAGACGGTTCATAAGCTGCACAGAGGACATCTCCAGAGAGAAGAAGGCTACAGGGGTTTTGAACTCTACAGCCATGTTGCGAGCCATGGTAAGCACAAAGGCGGTCTTACCCATTGATGGTCGTGCTGCGATGATGATAAGGTCGGAGGGCTGCCAACCAAGTGTTACACTATCGATATCGGTAAATCCCGAGCGTACACCGTTATACTCACCTGCAGTCTTTGATGCCTCCTCAATCTGTTGTAAAGCCTTGCGGAGAATGTCTGCGGCAGATTGTACGGAGCGCTTTACATTACCCTCCGACACCTTGAATATCTCCTGCTCGGCATAACCTATCAACTCTGTAACATCCACCTCCTCGTCATAGGAGCGGCGCTGTATCTCGGTGGCAGAGCGTATCAGCTCACGCTGAACATACTTCTGTGCAATAATCTGCGCATGAAACCCTACGTGTGCCGCAGAGGCTACCTTCTGTGTAAGCTCCGCAAGATATGCTGCGCCACCAACCTGTTGCAGAAGCTTCTGCGCCTTAAGACGCTCGGTAACTGTGTATAGGTCGATAGCCTTCATCTCGAACGAAAGCTCCTGTATGGCCTTAAAGATAAGCCTATGCTCTTCAAGGTAGAAGGTCTCTACCTTGACATACTCCTGAACATCAATAATGGCATCCCTCTCGAGCATTAATGCACCAAGTACGGCCCTCTCAAGTTCTACCGCTTGAGGTGGCACGGTGCCGTCAATACCAGTTAGTTGTGTAAATGCCTCGCTGTTATTTTCTGAAGCTTTTCTATATTGTTTTGCCATAATGTTTCGAGATAGGATTAAAACATCCACAAAATTAAGAAAATTTCAGTGATTGCCAACTATTTTTCACCTATAATTTATTAATAGTTGTTTTATAGTTGTGAACAAACATGTGTTAATAATTGATGATAGTAGTAAAAATTATGAAGCTAGGGTACTTTTATTATTTTTTCGCTATCTTTGCCCTATAATATATGTAATGGCAAATATTGAGTTTGACATAGCGCGGCGTCTATCCGATAGACGAGCAGGTGCAAAGGCAGGAATTATGGAGCGTGTGGCGACTATAGCCACCGCCGTAGGTCTTGCCGTAATCATCATAACCCTCTCTGTAGTTATAGGTTTTAAGCAGGAGTTAGGAGCCTTAATCTCTGGCGTGCAATCCGATATAGTGATTACAGCGCCACAGAGTCGTGGTGTGGTCTCTGCGGTAGGGTTGGAGCGACATGCCGAGCTGGAGAGGTTGTTAGAGCATGAAGGCATAGAGCGCTTCTCGCCATTTACCTCCAAGGAGGGTGTTCTCAAGAGTGATGACAATATTGTCGGTGTGCTGTTGAAGGGCATAGATACCCTCTACGACAGCAGCTTCTACACCAAAAAAGTTGTTGAGGGAGAGTTTCCCCGCGTAGGCCAGGAGCCTCGAAGCAAGGATATCCTTATATCGCGCCGTGTAGCAGATAGGATGGATGTGGAGGTTGGCCAGCGTATTGAGATGCTATTCATAGATGAGGATGGGGGTGTTTTGCGCGATAGATTTGTGATCTCGGGAGTCTATAACACGGGCGTAGATATTCTCGATGAGCGATATGTGCTTACGGATATGCGTAACGTGTCGCGTCTCTATGATGGTGATAATGATGTTGTCACGGGATATGAGCTATGGCTCGATGAGGCGGTGGATAAGCAGGCTATGAAGAGCCTGATAAATGACGAGCTTTTGATGCTATTTTTTGACCTAGGACTTGAGGCCGAGGCCTACACCATGGAGGATATATTCCCACATGTTTTTGGGTGGCTTGCTACGCACGATGTCACGGCGTTGGTAGTCATTGTGATAATGATAGTTGTGGCGCTACTAAATATGGCTACTGCGCTGTTAATCATAGTGTTGGAGAGAGAGCGTATGATAGGCCAGTTGAGGGCATTGGGAATGCGCCGTTGGGGCGTGGTGAAGCTATTTTTATATCGTTCATTTTTTATCCTCTTGCGAGGTGTGATATGGGGCGTTGTTGTAGCTCTTGTGGTTGTTATGGTGCAGCATATATGGAGCGTTATCCCCCTTCCTTCGGAGGGTTATTTGCTCGATGCAGTACCTGTGGCGCTATGTTGGGTATGGTGGCTCATGGCTTTGGTGGGTACCGTAGCTATAACACTACTATTCTTGTTACTCCCAGCGCTCCTCTCTGCAAAGGTGTCGCCAGCCCAAAGCATGCGCTATGAGTAGAATGTGAAATATATTTGAGTATGAAACCATATAACGAAGAACAGTCAAAGAAGGAGCAGGTCGAGGAGATGTTCGACAACATAGCCCCTACGTACGACCGCCTGAACCATATTCTATCGCTTAATATCGATAAGGTGTGGCGCAGACGTGTGATGCGCATTGTGCGCCGTGCCAAGGCTCATAGCATTATGGATGTGGCAACAGGAACAGGAGACCTTGCTATAGCCATGGCAAAGCGTGTAGATGGCGCACAGATATTGGGCGTAGACCTCTCGGAGGAGATGCTTGCGGTGGCGCGTAAGAAGATAGAGAGGCTGGGTCTCGAGGAGCGTATTAAGCTCGAGAAGGGGGATGCTGAAAACCTTGATATGGTGACCTCGGAGAGTATAGATGCTGCTACGGTGGCCTTTGGTGTTCGTAACTTCGAGAATATGGAGCGTGGTCTAAAGGAGATATACAGAACGTTGCGTCCTGGGGGCAAGTTGGTGGTTTTGGAGTTCTCAATGCCTCGAAATAGGTTTATCCGCTGGATATATGGTATCTATGCTCACCGTCTTTTGCCACGTATAGGTGCTATGATATCGAAGGATGATAAGGCATACACATACCTTCCCGACTCGGTGGAGGAGTTTCCTGCTGCGGAGCGTTTTAAGGAGATTTTGTTGGGTGTAGGGTTTACATCGGTGAAGCTGCGCAGACAAAGTTTTGGCATTGCGTATATATACGAAGCTATAAAATAGCGTTATAAGGTTATGAGACTCTATCTTAAGAGGATATTTTGCGTTGTTGTGGCTATGATGCTCTTTGTGGCGAGTGCCATGGCTACATCGTGCTTCCCCAAGAGGGAGGTGCGTGGCCTAGGTGTCTCAATTGAGGGGGTGTCGCATGTCTCTCATCTCTCCACCTCGGGCATGAACCTATGGCTAGATGTGAAAAATGAGAGAGGACGTATCGTAGTAAATCGTGCCAAGGTGGAGATTGCCGTAGATGGCGTTAAGCAGCTGGAGCTGTCGTTACGAGAGAAGGTTGTCGTCAGGGGACACCGCACCGAGAAGGTCTTGGTACCTTTGCGCTTCGATACCAGAAATAGTCTTAACATAGGTCGTCTTCTGCGTAAGGCTATAGATGGCAGAGGTAAAGGTTTGACAATATCCTTCAAGGTACGTGGTGGTACGCTACTATTTCGCCGTACCATAACCGAAGATAATATCTCGCTCAGAGATGTAGCCGCTTTGTTGGATATGGATTTCATCTCTCTTTTGAATGAATTAAGGAAGATAAACGAATAGATATGAAGAGGTTAATATGTTTGATAATATCGGTTGTTGTAGCCTCTATGGCTATGGCACAGGATATAGATAGTATGGTTATGAGCCTTGCTACACGCCGTTTAGGTGGAAGTAGTGTGCGTGTTGTGGCGGATGATGATTCTCGCTCTGCAGTGCGCATTGTTGAGGCGCAGCGCCGCACAAGGGTTGTAAGTGGTTTTCGTATTGTTATATACTCCGATAATGGACAGTATGCAGGAGATAATGCAGATGCAGAGCTAGCCAAGTTTAAGGAGATGTTTCCATATATAAATGCCTATCTGGTTTATGAGAGTCCCTACTTCAAAATCTCGGTTGGTGACTGCCTATCAATGGAGGAGGCTCAAATACTCATGGCGCAACTTACTCCCCACTATCCTAAAGCCTTCCCCAAGCGCGAAAATATTCGTTTCGAGGAGCTATGTGATGCAAGGCGTCAGGTTGTAGATACACTATCAATAAGTGGCCCAGAGGTTATTATAGAGCCAGCTTTTGAAGAAAAAGTAGAAATTTTTGAGTAAAAAATTTCAATAATAAAAATAGTTTTGTATATTTGTGTTGGAAAATATACTTAAAACATATTAATAACTAAAATTTTAGAACTATGAAGAAGATTTTTGCATTGGTAGCATTGTTTGCTGCTCTTTCACTTGCAGCATGCTGTGGTGGTCAGAAGAAGGCACAGAACGCAGAGGAGGGTGCTTGCTGCGCTGATTGCGATAAGGTAGAGTGCGTTGAGGGTCAGTGCGCAGAGGCAGAGTGCGCTGGTGAGTGCTGTGCAGAGAAGGCAGAGTGCAACAAGGAGTGCTGTGGTGAGAAGGCAGAGTGCTGTGGCGATTGCAAGTGTGAGGCAGAGGCTACAGCAGAGGCTCCAGCAGAGGCACCAGCAGAGTGCTGCGGCGATTGCAAGTAGTAGCTCGCTGTTACACAATAAAATAGGCAGGATGAGAATTTTCTCGTTCCTGCCTATTTTGTTTGCTAATGGGTATAAAAAAAGGAGGCTTCAGCCCCCTCCAACCTAAAACTACTAACCTAAATGAACCTTAAAACTTCGCTGCAAAGGTAAGGACAAAGTTTTAAACACGCAAATATTTTATTAAAAAATTTCAATAATTTTTTTAATTATTTTATTTGGATAACTGTAAATGGCTTGGTGTATAGAAATATATATACTGATTTTCAAGATGTTATAAGTTTATTTTCGAGAAACTTACAAGGTGCTGGTTTCCTAGCGTAGCTCTGCTGCTAATCTCAATTAAGTATTGTGGTGTGAGGTTGTGTAATATCATTAAGGCTCAAAAAGAAACAAAATTTTGTTTCTTGGCTAAAAATTGTTACATTTGTCTTTCGAACGCGTGTGCGCGTGTACGTGTATACTATTAATATGAAACGTAATAACACCATAGGCTTCGATGCCATTTATGCCGCAACAGGCGATACAACATTAAGTAGTTATGCCCGATTTATAATCGAGGCTATGTCGGAGGCTTGTCCACGCCGCAGCTATTTTCGCATGTACATCCCCGATGATGACACTACCCCCGCGTATGACCGTATCGCGCAGCGTGATAACGTGGAGTCTATGGAACCCGATGGGGCGCTGTGGCGTAAGATGTCGTGGCTGTGGAGGTGGTTTCGCATTGGCCACGATCTAAAGCGTGGCGATGTCGATCTATATCATAGTCTTACGGAGTTTGTGCCATGGGGACTACAGCGTAAGGGCATCCCAACCATTGTTACGGTTCATAATCTAGAGTTCCTATCGCTACAGCGACAATTTAGCCCCCTCTATAACATGTATCGCAGGGCAATGTTGTTGTCATCGTTGCGCCGCGCCGATCGTATAGTGGCTGTAAGTGAGAATATAAAACACGACCTTGTTACCAAGCTACATGTCGATAGAGATAAAATAGATGTTATCTATAGAGGGTGTCATGCTCGTTTCTCGGAGCCCTTATCCGAGGAGCATCTCCGACAAGTGGAGGAGCGATATCATCTTCCAAAGCGTTATATGCTCTTTGTGGGTACGCAGCTTCAGCGTAAGAATCTGGGAGCTGTTATCGAGGCAATGCCATCTATAGATGAAGATATAGAGCTTGTGATGGTGGGACGTGCAACGACCTATACGCAGCACATCAGGCGCCGTGTTAAGTCGCTAGGTCTAAAGGATAGGGTACACATGCTTCATGGTGTTGCGGATGCAGATATGCCAGCGCTATATAAGTTAGCCTCTGTATATCTCATGCCATCGCTGTATGAGGGTTTTCCGCCTACTATAATTGAGGCTCTTACCATAGGGGTACCTGTCATAGCTACTAAATGCTCTAGCATGGAGGAGGCTGGAGGGCCATGGACAATGTATGTAGATGGTAGCCGTGACTCTTGGGTAGGTGCTATTACCGAGGTGCTGACAAATGAGGAGCTTCGCGAAAAGATGATTGTTGAGGGTAAGAGCTATGTGTCACGATTTCGCCCCGAGGTTATCGCTTACAATATCATGAATTGTTATAAACGTGTTGGAGTTGATATAAGTGAGTATTAGATGAGTAAAATTGACAAATTTAAACAATATATAATTACTTGATAACAAGTAATATATACAATGTAGTTAAAAATAGAGGTGTAAAATGATGGTCATTTAGACAAAAATAAGTATCTTTGCATCGAAATTTTTGTGAATATAGTTTACATAAAATATAATTATGGAAAAAGTAACGAAAATAGTAGTTATGGCAAAGCAGGTGCCCGACACACGTAATGTGGGCAAGGATGCCATGACTCCAGAGGGTACGGTAAACCGTGCTGCTCTGGCTGCAATCTTCAACCCAGAGGATCTTAATGCCTTGGAGATGGCACTTCAGATGCGCGACCGTCTTGGTAATGCTCGTGTAGAGGTTCTTACCATGGGTCCACAGCGTGCTGCAGATGTTATCCGCGAGGCAATGTTCCGTGGTGCTGATGGTGGTTACTTGCTCTCGGGTAAGGAGTTTGCGGGATCTGATACGCTAGCAACATCTTATGCGCTATCGTGCGCACTTCGTAAGATTAATCCTGATATCATCGTTGCAGGACGTCAGGCTATCGATGGCGACACAGCACAGGTTGGCCCACAGGTTGCCGAGAAGCTGAACCTCCCACAGGTAACTTATGCCGAGGAGCTTGTAGATATTAAGGAGGGTGAGGTGACTATTAAGCGCCGCTTGGAGCGTGGTGCCGAGGTTGTGGTATCTCCACTTCCTGCGGTTATCACCGTAAACTCATCAGCCAAGGAGTGCCGTCCTCGTAACGCAAAGCGCGTCATGAAGTTCAAGTATGCACTTGCTACATCGGAGCTATCTGTGGCCGAGGATAAGGCAAAGGCTTTCATCGCCGAGCGACCATACCTCCATATCGTGGAGTTTGCTGCGGCAGATGTAAATCCTGACCCCGAGCAGCTTGGTTTGAGCGGCTCTCCTACGAAGGTAAAGAAGATTGAAAATGTAGTGTTCCAGGCAAAGGAGGCAAAGAGCCTATCTGCAGATGATAAGGATATTGAGGCTCTTATGCAGGAACTTATTGCGAGCCATACGCTCGGTTAATACAATGAGAGGTATGAATAACGTATTTGTATATATAGAGATAGAGGGGCAGCAGATTGCCGATGTCTCATTGGAGCTTCTTACAAAGGGCCGTGAGCTTGCTAATACGCTTGGCGTTAAGTTGGAGGCTGTAGTTATTGGTCATGATGTAAAGGGCCACGCTTCGGAGTTGGCAAAGTATGGCGCAGATACTGTATGGGTGGCCGATGATGAGATTTTTGCCCCATTCCGCACACTTCCTCACACAGCTGTTATGGTAGGCCTTATCCAGCAGGAGAAGCCACAGATAGCACTCTTTGGTGCTACACCTGTGGGTCGTGACTTTGCACCACGTGTATCATCAGCACTTCACAGCGGTCTTACAGCTGACTGCACAGAGCTTGTTATTGGTGAGCATAAGGATGCTAAAACAGGCAAGGAGTATGATGCTCTTCTTTATCAGATCCGTCCAGCGTTTGGAGGTAACATCATTGCTACTATCGTAAATCCAGAGTGCCGCCCACAGATGGCTACAGTGCGTGAGGGTGTTATGCGTAAGGAGGCGTTGTCTACACCTGCAGCTGGTGAGCTTCGCGAGATCGCTTGGAAGCCAATGGTAAAGGATACCGACCTTGCAGTACGCATCGTGGAGCGTCATATTGAGGAGCGCAAGATAGATATCAAGGGAGCTTCGGTTATCGTTGCTGGTGGTTATGGCGTTGGCTCAAAGGAGGGCTTCCAGCTTGTTCACGATTTGGCAGAGGTGCTTGGTGGCGAGGTAGGTGCTTCGCGTGCTGCGGTTGATGCTGGCTTTGCGGAGCATGAGCGTCAGATTGGCCAGACAGGTGTCACAGTACGTCCAAAGCTCTACATTGCATGTGGTATCTCGGGACAGATTCAGCACACAGCGGGTATGGATCAGTCGGCTATGATAGTCTCTATCAATACCGACCCACAGGCTCCTATCAACAAGATTGCTGACTATGCTATCACAGGTAGCGTAGAGGAGGTTATCCCAAAGATGATTAAGTATTACAAACAGAACTCAAAATAGGCGAGCTATGGCAAACTTTTATTTAGATAATAAGGATTTACAGTATCACCTCTCTCATCCGTTGATGAAGAGGATTATCGAGCTTAAGGAGCGTAACTTTGCCGACCGCTCGGAGTATGATTATGCACCCCAGGATGTGGAGGATGCTATGGACTCTTACCGCAGAGTGTTGGAGATTGTGGGTGATGTGTGTGGTGAGGTTATCGCAGCAAATGCAGAGAGCGTAGACCATGAGGGCCCACGTGTTGTAAACGACCATGTGGAGTATGCTTCAGGTACTGTGCGTAACATAGAGGCTTTGAACGAGGCAGGCTTGGGAGGTATGACCTTGCCACGCCGTTTTGGTGGTTTGAACATGCCTGTTACATGCTTTGCAATGGCTAATGAGATGGTTGCACGTGCCGATGCAGGCTTCGAGAATATCTGGGGTTTGCAGGATTGCGCCGAGACTATCAATGAGTTTGCAACAGAGGATATTAAGGCACGCTTCCTCCCTCGAGTATCTGCTGGTGAGACATGTGCTATGGACCTTACAGAGCCTGATGCAGGTTCAGATCTTGGTGCTGTGATGCTCAAGGCATCGTGGGATGAGGAGGCTGGAGTATGGCGTCTCAATGGCTGTAAGAGATTTATTACCAATGGTGATGGCGACATCTCGTTGGTGTTGGCTCGTACCGAGGATGGTACAAAGGATGCTCGTGGATTGTCAATGCTTATCTATGATAAGCGTGATGGTGGCGTGATAGTTCGCCGTATTGAGAATAAGCTTGGTATCAAGGGTTCGCCAACATGTGAGTTGGTCTTCAACAATGCCCCTGCTACGTTGGTTGGTGACCGCAAGATGGGTCTTATCAAGTATGTGATGTCGCTTATGAATGCGGCGCGTCTTGGTATCTCGGCACAGTCTACAGGTTTGGCGGAGGCGGCATACCGCGAGGCGTTGAAGTATGCCCAGGAGCGTGAGCAGTTTGGTAAGCCTATTATTCAGTTTGCTGCCGTTTCGGAGATGCTTAAGAATATGGAGGCAAAGACCCTTGCATCGCGTGCGTTGCTCTATGAGACTGCTCGCTTTGTTGATATATACAAGCAGTTGAACCACATCTCTAACGAGCGCTCGTTGGAGGGTGAGGAGCGTCAGGAGATGAAGTTCTACAACCGCCTTGCTGATGGCTTCACACCTCTTGCAAAGATGTTTGGCTCGGAGTTCGCAAATGAGGTTGCTTACGACTCTATTCAGATTCATGGTGGTTCGGGTTATATGAAGGATTATGCATGTGAGCGCCTATACCGCGATGCGCGAATCTTGAACATCTATGAGGGTACTACACAGCTTCAGGTTGTAGCCGCTATTAACCACGTGACAAAGGGTACATACCTCGAGCAGATTCTTCGCTACGAGGAGCAGGAGCTTAATGAGAATACTTCAGCTCTTGGTGCCGAGCTTAAGGAGTTGCGTAAGCGCTATGAGGAGGTTGTTGCTCGTGTTGAGGCTCTCGATAAGGAGGCTCAGGGATATAAGGATTTCCACTCTCGCCGCTTGGTGGAGGTGGCAGGATATATCATCATGTCACACATCATGCTTCGTCAGGCAACAGAGATGGAGGAGTATCTCAACCCTACAAAGATCTTTGTGAAGTACGCATCACGTAAGATTGCCGAGGCTGTATCATGTATCAACGCTTCGGAGACTTCGGATGTGGAACTTTATAAGTAATAGCCGATTACGATTTGAAGGGGTCTAGCAAGGTGTTGTAGTAAGGATATACGCACGATTGTCGTACCACTTCTAAAGTATGGGCCTGTTCAACGATTGTTGAGCAGGCCTTATCTATTGCTGGTGTAGAGTATCTTTGTGTGGTCTTTGCCAAAGGCATTAACCCATTAAGTAATGGTGTTGAGCTTGGCCACAAGAGACTCATAATAGCTTTTTGAAACAGGTATTCGCCTGATGCTATCATCGTCTAGCGATAGGTAGTGCATGCGGCGATCATCCTCCATGACACTTATCTTATTTATGTTTACGATGAAGGAGCGGTGACAACGCACCATGCACGTTCCTGCAAGGCTCTCCTCAACGCTGCGCGTGCGACAGCGAAGCATATATGATACTATCTTGTCGTTGTGCTTATAATATACTTTTATGTAGTTATCCTCCGATTCAAGGTAGTATAGCGAGTCAATATTAAGTGTTAGGCGTAACGTGCCATTGTTGTCGTAGAGATTTATCATACGTGGCGTTGCGTCCTGCGGCTGTTGTGGCTGTGTCTTGCTCTGTACCATCGCTGCGGCGCGTAGCTCATGCTGTGTGTTACTCTCCAAGAGCCTATACTCCTCCGAAAGACGCTGTAGGCGATATTGTGTCGCTTGAAGCTCCTCGCACTTCGCTTTGTATGCTGCGTAGAATAGTACTAGGGCGTTGGGGATAGCGAGGATAAGTGTTACACACATCAGCGCACGTGTGGCGATTGTCGGCGTGGAGATACCCTCTACGGGAAAGAACTTTATCGTTATGAGGGTGTAGAGTAGCGATATCGCTATATTCTCGAACATAATCCACCAGATGTATGTCATGGTTGTTAGATCGACCCTATCCTGAAGATAGTACATCGTCATACGACTCACCACAAGGATAATGATGGAGAGGATATAGAATAGCAGCGATAGGCTGAAGCTTAACGAGTCGGCAGTGCTAAACCATACAGCAAGTGAGAATGGTTGGTAGATAAAAAGGAAGAGTCCCGAGAAGAGAACTATGAACGCAATAACTACCGAGATGTATCTTCTAGATACTAGAAATTTTGGTATTTCTTTCTCTTTAATTGCCATCATTTTTAGTAAAAGAGTTTTAATAAAAGCCTTTTGTTTTGCCTACAAAATTACAAAAAATGTGAATTTGAGCAAAATTTTTACCACAAATACGCTATTTTTGCCACGATATATTACTTTTCACCACATAACGTATGTGCGTATAGTATCATGTATCTATCTTTGCATCGTTTTGAGAATTGGATATTATTGCGTGATATCTGAAAAATGAGGTGTCAGCTTGAAGAGTGTGCTAATTCTCAAAACTAAATGTTAAACTAACACAATATTTCTTAATGAAAATTATTGGTACAGGTTCGGCACATCCATCATGCTCGGTAACAAACACAATGCTCGAGCAGTTTCTTGAGACTACAGATGAATGGATCACCGAAAGAACAGGTATAAAAGAGCGTTGCGTGATATCGTCAGAGAAGCTCGAGGATTTGGCAACAATAGCGGCAAACAAGGCTCTTGAGGATGCCGGACTTACTGCGAAGGATATCGATTATATCATTTGCTCAAATGTGGTAAACGAGTATGTGACTCCTGCGTTGAGCTGTATTATCCAGGGTAAGATTGGTGCTACATGTCCAACGTTGGATATAAATGCTGCTTGCGCTGGTTTTATCTTTGCTCTCGATATGGCCGAGGATAAACTAAAGTGCAAGAAGGCAAAGAACATCCTCATCGTTTGTGCCGAGGAGCCTTCACGCATGGTGAGCTGGAAGAATAGAAGTACATGTGTACTCTTTGGTGATGGTGCTGGTGCAGCGGTTGTCACCGAGGGTGATAACATGAAGGCTATACGTCTTACTACATCGTGCCTCCCAGAGGTTCTCTACTATCAGCGAACTTTGGAGCCTACGCCATATATCTCGAAGGAGGAGAATTTTGAGCCTCTTGTGATGCGTGGCCGTGAGGTATTCAAGCATGCTGTGACAAGCTCATGCCGTGACATCCGCAAGCTCCTCAACGAGACAGGTTTGGAGCCTAGTGATATCAAGTATTACGTTTTGCATCAGGCAAATCGCCGTATCATCGACTCAATTCGCAACTTCCTAGGTGTTGAGGAGGAGCGCGTGCCACATAACGTAGAGCGATATGGTAATATATCATCTGCGGCACTTCCTGCGCTTCTCGATGAGTTGAATCGCGGAGGAATGCTCAAGAGTGGCGATAAGTTGGTGTTCAGTGCCTTTGGTGCTGGCTTCACAACAGGAGCTTGTGTTATAGAGTGGGCGAAGTAGAATTTACAAAAAGGAATAATAGAAAACTTAAAAATATAGAAATGGAACAGAGAGTAGTTATCACTGGTGTTGGCGCTATTACCCCTGTGGGTAACCATGTTGAGGACACCTGGAAGAACCTCGTAGAGGGCAACTGCGGTATTGATTTTATCAAGGGCTATGATGAGTATAACCTTCCAGTGAAGGTGGCTGGTCAGGTGAAGAACTTCGATCAGTCGGAGTATGAGCTTAATGCTGGTCTTGCACGCCGCAGTGATAAGTTCTGCGTATATGCCATGGCTGCTGCATCAGATGCTATGAAGGATGCAGGTCTTGTAAGTGGCGAGAATATCGAGCCAGAGCGTCTTGGAGTATATATTGGCTCGGGTATTGGAGGTATGGATACCTTCGTTAATCAGACAAAGGTGATGCTTGAGGAGGGCGTAGGACGCATCTCACCTTTCTTTGTACCTATGATGATTTCGAATATCGCATCAGGTAATGTAGCTATCTCTCATAATGCGCAGGGTGTATGTTTGCCTGTTGTAACAGCGTGCGCTACAGGTACTCACGCAGCAGGTGAGGCGTTCCGCGCTATTAAGCACGGATATGCTGATGCTATCATCACCGGTGGTGCAGAGGCTTCGGTACATCCATTGGCTATTGGTGGTTTTGCTAACAGCAAGGCTCTGTCACGTTCGGAGGATCCTCTACAGGCCTCATTGCCATTCTCGGCAGATCGTCACGGCTTTGTTATCGCCGAGGGTGCTGGTATGATGATATTTGAGTCTTTGGAGAACGCCTTGAAGCGTGGTGCAAAGATCTATGCAGAGGTTGTAGGTTATGGCAATAGCTGCGATGCACACCACTTCACAGCTCCACGTCCTGATGGTATTCCAGCTTCACGCGCTATTAAGCAGGCTCTCGATGAGGCACAGTTTGACGCAGAGAAGGATCTTCTCTACATCAATGCTCACGGTACAGGTACTCCTCTTAACGATGCTGCGGAGACCAAGGCTATCAAGTTGGCAATGGGCGAGGAGGCTGCAAAGCGTGCTATGATTACCTCTACAAAGTCTATTACAGGTCACATGCTTGGTGCTACAGGTGCTGTGGAGCTTGTTGCATCTGCACTCTCGCTATACCATGGTATTGTGACTCCAACAATAGGTCTTACAAACCCAGACCCAGAGTGTGACCTAGATTACACTCCACTCAAGGCTCGCGAGGCAGACCTTACGGTGGCTATCTCAAACTCTTTGGGCTTTGGTGGTCACAACGCTTGTGTAGCACTACGTAAGTGGGAGAATAAGTAATAACGAACTAAAGAATTATCCTATATGAAACTTTTGGAAGGTAAGGTGGCACTCGTAACAGGTGCTGGACGTGGTATCGGTAAGGCTATCGCCTTGCGCTATGCCGAGGAGGGTGCTAATGTAGCATTCACCGACTTGGCTATCAACGAGGCTGTTGAGGAGACTATAAAGGAGATTGAGGCTTTGGGTGTTAAGGCAAAGGCTTATGCCTCAAACGCTGCAAACTTCGATGAGACACACGAGGTTGTAAAGCAGGTGGTTGAGGATTTCGGACGTATCGATATCCTTGTTAATAACGCAGGTATCACAAAGGACGGCCTTATGATGCGTATGTCAGAGGCGCAGTGGGATGCTGTTATCAACGTAAATCTTAAGTCGGCGTTTAACTTCATTCATGCCGTAACACCAGTTATGGCGAAGCAGCGTAGCGGCTCTATTATCAATATGTCATCTGTAGTGGGTGTAAGTGGTAACGCTGGACAGTGTAACTACTCTGCATCAAAGGCTGGTATGATTGGCCTTGCAAAGTCTATCGCAAAGGAGATGGGCCCTCGTGGTATCCGTGCTAACTGCATTGCCCCAGGCTTCATCATTACCGAGATGACAAACCAGCTATCGCAGGAGATTAAGGATCAGTGGGCAGCACAGATTCCTCTTCGCCGTGGCGGTACTCCAGAGGATGTAGCTAATGTAGCTGTATTCCTTGGTTCTGACCTCTCTTCTTATGTTAGCGGACAGGTTATCCACTGCTGCGGTGCTATGAACTGCTAGGAAAAAAAGAGTTTTATAGCTTATTATGTAATACCCCTTGGGAGAAATCCCGAGGGGTATTACTTGTTATTGAAGGAGAAATCTATCATTACTTTTCGCTTTTTCGTTTTTATCCTTACACTTTTTTTATTATCTTTGCGCGATTGTATACATATATAAGCAAGATAATTCTAAAAAATATAAACTAAATTTTACTATGGGAAGAGCATTTGAGTATCGCAAGGCGAGAAAAATGAAGCGCTGGGGACACATGGCGCGTGTATTTACCAAGATTGGTAAGGAGATCGAGATGGCAGTAAAGGCTTCGGGTCCAGATCCATCATCAAACCTCCGTCTACGTCTTCTTATCCAGAATGCAAAGGCAGAGAACATGCCAAAGGAGAATGTGGAGCGTGCTATTAAGCGAGCTACAGATAAGGATGCAGCGGATTACAAGGAGATGATCTACGAGGGTTATGGCCCTCACGGTATCGCAGTATTGGTGGAGACTGCTACAGATAACACAAACCGTACTGTTGCCTCTGTACGTATGTACTTCAATAAGTATGGTGGTACTCTAGGTACATCAGGCTCTGTAGGCTTCATGTTTGAGCATAAGTGCGTATTTAAGTTCAAGCCTACCGAGGGCGTTGATCTTGAGGAGATGGAGCTTGAGATGATTGACTTCGGTGTAGATGAGTTCTACGCAGAGGAGGGTGAGGTAACTGTATATGCTGCCTACGAGTCATTCGGTCAGATTCAGACATGGATCGAGGAGAAGGGCTTTGAGCTTGTGTCGGGTGAGGCAGTGCGCATCCCAACAGATACAAAGGAGCTTACTCCAGAGCAGCGCGAGGCTGTAAATAAGCTTATCGAGCATCTAGAGGAGGATGATGACGTCACAAACGTCTATACTACAATGGCAGAGTCCGAGGAGGATGAAGAGTAACAAGAGTTAAGAGGTGAAAAGGGAGGTGTGTGTCTCGCAACATAGTTTGTGTAGCGCACCTTGCTTTTCACTTTTAAAAATATATTTAGTATGAAGAAATTTACCGAATATAAAGGTTTGGACTTGGCAGGCATCGCCGAAGAGGTTTTGGCGCGCTGGACCAAGGATGATACCTTTCATAAGAGTATAACAACACGTGAGGGACACCCTACGTTTGTGTTCTACGAGGGCCCACCATCAGCAAATGGTACACCAGGTATTCACCACGTTATGGCGCGTACCATCAAGGATGTTTTCTGCCGTTTTAAGACCCAGCAGGGTTATCTTGTACACCGTAAGGCAGGCTGGGATACTCATGGTCTTCCTGTGGAGCTTGGTGTAGAGAAGAAGATGGGTATCACAAAGGAGGATATCGGAAAGACAATATCTATCGAGGATTACAACAAGGCTTGCCGTGAGGCGGTGATGGAGTTCACCGACATCTGGGAGGATCTTACTCACAAGATGGGCTACTGGGTAAATATGGATGATCCATATATCACCTACGACAATAAGTTTATTGAGACGTTGTGGTGGTTGCTTAAGCAGCTCTATGAAAAGGGTCTTCTTTATAAGGGTTATACTATCCAGCCATACTCACCAGCAGCAGGTACAGGACTATCTACTCATGAGCTTAACCAGCCAGGTTGTTATCGCGATGTTAAGGATACCACTTGTACTGCGCAGTTCCGTGTCTTGGAGCCAAAGGCAGAGATGGAGGGCTGGGGAACGCCTGTGTTCCTAGCATGGACAACAACACCTTGGACATTGCCATCAAATACTGCGCTCTGCGTAGGCCCAAAGTATGACTATGTTGCAGTACGCACATATAACCCTTACGATGGCCAGAAGATTACAGCCGTAGTGGCAGAGCCTCTTCTATACTCTATCTTCAACAAGAAGGGTGAGGAGTTGGCGTTGGACTCATACAAGGCTGGTGACAAGGTGATACCTTTTGAGGTTGTTGGAAAGTGGAAGGGTACCGAGTTGGAGGGTATGCGCTATGAGCAGCTTATCCCATGGGTGAAGCCTGTAGAGTGTGATGAGAAGGGTAACTGGGTGGAGGCCTCTGCAAAGGGCTTTAGAGTAATCCTCGGTGACTACGTTACTGTTGAGGATGGTACAGGTATCGTACACATTGCACCTACGTTTGGTGCTGATGATGCCTTTGTAGCGCGTCAGGCAGGTATTCCATCACTCTTCATGATTAACAAGCGTGGTGAGACACGTCCTATGGTTGATTTTACGGGTAAGTTCTACCTTGTAGAGGAGCTAGATGAGAAGTTTGCCGCAGAGTGTGTTGCAGAGTCGTACAAGGAGTATCAGGGTCGCTGGGTGAAGAATGCTTACGACCCACAGTATACCGTTGATGGTCGCTACGATGAAAAGGCAGCGGCAGCAGCAGAGACCCTCGATATTTATATCGCTATCAAGCTCAAGGAGAGTGGTAAGGTATTCAAGATTGAGAAGCATACCCACAACTATCCACACTGCTGGCGTACTGATAAGCCTGTGTTGTACTATCCTCTCGACTCATGGTTTATTCGCACCACAGCACTTCGCGAGCGTATGATGGAGCTTAACTCAACAATCTACTGGAAGCCAGAGTCTACAGGTACTGGACGTTTCGGTAAGTGGCTTGAGAATATCAACGACTGGAACTTGTCACGCTCGCGTTTCTGGGGTACTCCACTTCCAATTTGGGCTACGGAGGATCGTACAGAGATGAAGTGTATAGGCTCTGTAGAGGAGCTTGTGGCAGAGATTGAGAAGGCTGTCGCAGCGGGCGTAATGAGCGAAAACCCATATAAGAACTTCAAGGTGGGTGATATGTCGAAGGAGAACTACTCAACAAACAATATCGACCTACACCGTCCTTATGTTGATAACATCGTATTGGTATCATCAAAGGGTGAGCCTATGCGCCGCGAACCAGATTTGATTGACGTGTGGTTTGACTCTGGTGCTATGCCTTATGCACAGGTACACTACCCATTTGAGAATAAGGAGGGCTTCGACCAGATCTATCCTGCCGACTTCATCGCAGAGGGTGTTGATCAGACACGTGGCTGGTTCTACACATTGCACGCCATAGCTACAATGTTGTTTGACTCTGTAGCCTTCAAGAATATTATCTCTAATGGTCTTGTGCTTGACAAGAATGGTAACAAGATGTCGAAGCGTCTTGGTAATGCGGTAGATCCATTTGAGGTGTTGAAGAAGTATGGTGCCGATGCCACACGTTGGTATATGATATCTAACTCACAGCCTTGGGATAACCTGAAGTTTGACGTGGATGGCGTTGATGAGTGTCGCCGTAAGTTCTTCGGAACATTGTACAACACATACTCATTCTTTGCCCTCTACGCAAATATCGATGGCTTCACAGGTGCCGAGGCAGAGGTAGACGTGGAGCGTCGCCCAGAGATTGACCGCTGGATATTGTCGGAGTTGAACACCCTTATTAAGGATGTGACAAAGTATCTCGAGGATTACGACCCAACACCTGCAGCACGTTGCATCGATCAGTTTGTTAATGAGAACCTCTCGAACTGGTATGTACGTTTGAACCGTAAGCGTTTCTGGGGTGGCTCTATGACCGAGGATAAGCTTGCAGCATATCAGACTCTCTACACTTGCTTGGAGACTGTGGTTATGCTTGCTGCGCCTATCGCTCCATTTATCTCGGATCGCATCTTCTGCGACCTTAACGCCGTAAGTGGTCGTCACGCAGACTCTTCAGTACATTTGGCAGAGTATCCAAAGTGCAACGAGGCGCTTATCGATGCGGAGCTTGAGCAGATGATGTCTCTAGCGCAGCGTGCCTCATCAATGGTATTGGCGTTGCGCCGTAAGGTGAATATCAAGGTTCGTCAGCCACTACAGAAGATTATTATCCCTGTATTGGACAAGGCGATGGCAAAGCACATCGAGGCTGTACGTGCGCTCATCATGAATGAGGTGAACGTGAAGGATATTGAGCTTATCACAGAGACCACAGGTATTATTACCAAGCGTATCAAGCCAAACTTCAAGACTCTTGGTGCAAAGTGTGGTAAGTATATGAAGCAGGTGGCAGCCCTTGTGGCTAGCTTCACACAGGAGCAGATTGCTGCCGTGGAGAGTAACCCAGAGACTGTAATCACTGTTGAGGGTGCCGAGTTTGTAACTACAGCTGCTGACTTCGAGATTACATCGGAGGATATGCCAGGATGGCTCGTAGCATCGGAGGGTAAGCTCACCGTAGCTCTCGATATCACTATCACCGATGAGCTTCGCCGTGAGGGTGTAGCACGTGAGCTTGTAAACCGTATTCAGAATATCCGTAAGGAGTCTGGATTTGAGGTTACTGACAAGATTCGCGTGGAGGTAGAGGCTAACGACCTCACTACAGTAGCTGTGGAGAGCTTCGCAGAGTATATCGCACAGCAGACATTGGCTATAGATGTTAAGGCTGTTGCAGCTCCTGCGGGTGACTTCGTTGTAGACACAGATCTTGATGAGGCTCCATTAAAGATTGCTGTCACAAAGGCTTCGTTGTAATAGGGCAGACATCTACTTCTGATAACAAAGAGTGCCACCTATGGGAGAGTCCCAACGGTGGCACTTTTGTTATGCGTTGTGCGCATCACAAGGCCTACTTGGCGTGCATGATGGCCACAAGAGTACCATTGCTCAAAAGCAACATATTGTCCGCATCCATCTCGTAGTGGGTAACCGACTCAAGCATGTCGTAGAATTGGTTCTCCTGCTCGAAGTTGGGACATAGACGGCGTGTAGAACCTAGGTTCGAGATGTTCAAGGCACGCTTTGGAGTTATGCTATATGTCGCTGTGAGACGGTTGCAGTCACCAGTGCCTACGGCCGTGCCATTATCCATAAAGAGAATGGTGTAGCTATCATCCTGGGCGGTGATGTCCCTACCCATAAGTTGTACCACTTGCCACTTGGTGCCTACTAGTGGCTTTTCGAGCTTGGCGCGCTTGCGACAATCACAGCAGCTGGTGATTAGTGCCATAGAAATAATAAGTGTTGTGAAAAATAAAATCGTACGTTTCATAATATTTTGTAAAATATAGTTATCTTTGTAGCAAAGATAATATAAATCAACTAAAACTAATAGAAATATGAAAAAAGTTATCGCTTCACCATTGGCTCCTAAAGCCGTTGGCCCATACTCACAGGCTATCGCTCACGACACAACTCTCTACATCTCTGGTCAGCTACCTATCGATGGCGCTACAGGTGTTATGGCAGAGGGCGTTGAGGCACAGACACGTCAGGCTCTTACAAATCTTGGTTACATCCTCGAGGAGGCTGGTTATAGCTTCAACGATGTTGCAAAGACTACAGTGCTTTTGGCAGACATCGCAGACTTTGCAGCTATGAACGCTATTTATGCAGAGTTCTTCACAGGTGATAAGCCTGCACGTATCTGCTACCAGGTTGCTGCCTTGCCTATGGGCGCACGTGTAGAGATTGATGCTATTGCTATTAAGTAGAGTCTACAAACAACAAAATAGGGGTGTCCAAAAAGTTTTTGGACACCCCTTATTTTATAATATGGCACCCTCTTTGCAAACACCTTTTTTGCTATTTTTTGTATAAATGTTTGCATATTCCATATATTTTGTTTAATTTCGCTTATTAATGATGTATAACCGTACTAAAATGCTACGATTATGGTAGAGGAGAAGACACGTTATAGTGACGCTGAACTCGAGGAGTTTCGTCAATTAATAGAGCAGAAATTGGCTTCGGCGCGTGCCGACTATGATATGTTGCGCTCTGCAACAAGCAATGAGAATGATACCGAGGACTCATCGCCAACATTTAAGGTTATGGAGGAGGGTGCTACAACACTCTCGCGTGAGGAGTATGGCTCTCTAGCACAGCGCCAGGTGAAGTTTATTCGTAACCTCGAGATGGCTCTTGTGCGCATTCAGAACAGAACTTATGGCATCTGCAAGACCACAGGTAAGCTTATACCTCGTGAGCGTCTGTTGCGCGTGCCTCATGCTACGGAGTGTATAGAGGCTAAAACCTCACGCAAATAGTTTATTTATTGAGATAAGGCGGCATCTTCTGCCGCTAACAAAAAGTCCCGACAATGAGCAGTACACCAAGTACAGCCCATCGTCGGGATTTTTGCCGAGCGTTGTATCTACCGCCTTCTATCAATAAATTGTTTATTTCTTGTGATAAGGCAGCATCTGCGGCCTCTCAATCATAAGCCCAAATGGGACGTACCTCTAGTACTACCCATCTGGGCTTATCTCTTTATCGAGACCACATCTACTACCTTCTGACAAGAAATCCTTTTGCGATAAGGCAGCATCTATGACCTTCTGACAAGAAACTCTATCTTGTGATAGTGTCGCGTTAGCTAAAAGTAAATCACCCAGGGCTGTACTTCTTGTACTATCCCTTGGGTGATTTCTTTTGTGATGCACCACCACACCACTCTAACAAGAAATTCCCTCTCACTCCTTAAACTCCTTAATCTCTCTAAACTCCCTAACCTCCCAACTCCAAAAACATAGTAAAATATTTCGCCCTTTGGAAATTTTTTCGTAACTTTGACAAGATAACTGCGCACGTGTGCATTTGAATAACTAAACAAAAACAACACGTGAGCTAAAAACCATATAACCGAAAACAAATTTCAAACCTAAAACAACAACAATATGAGAAAACTTTTCTTGATGATTTTGGGATTGGTGATTTCTGGTGTGGCTTACTCCCAGTCAATAGAGCCTTTGCAGGAAAAGTTTGATAATAAAATCTCTCCTAATACATATGTCGATCCTTCGCTAATGGAGGGAGATGTAATCGTGTCGAATAGCAAGGGAGACAAACTGATGTCATACGCTCTTGTAGAAAAGAACACATACTATGTTGCTATTAAGTTGGCTGATGGCACGTTGTATTATGGTCTTGTGTGGCCTAAATATAGGACAATATCTAAAAAGGATTATATCAGACTTTATAATATGTATGGACCATATGATATGAAAGAGCATATTGATTCTTGTGTCCCACAGCCCGAAGAGATTGACATTCTCAATGGATTGAGGGTTGATGGTCAAGTCGTATATCCTAATGGCGAGGTAAAGAGTGTGTATCTATATCGTACTAGTGACGAAAGGGCCAAGGATGTTAAATTGTTAAAAAATAAGAAATTGGTTAGTCCGTCTGGGGTTGCTACATACAATTTCGCAAATAATGGTACTGGTAAATTGACTTGGAATTTTTATGATGAATATATGGCTCCTCAGGCGGTTGCGAGTTCTTGGCGTGAGGGCGGTCGCACTCGTCACGGCTATACAGGAGGCTACTACTTTAGTGTAGAGGGTACGTGTACGCAGAATATAACTTGGAAAATCAAAGACGATAAGATAACCATTAAGTTTATAAGCGAGGGTACACCAAGTGTTAAGGCTACATTGGAAGAGATGAAGCCAGAGTCAGATGACCATTGGGAGGTGGAGTACAAAAGGCAGCTTAATGCACAGTTTAGAGCTGATTTCTCAACTAACGTGGATGTGAAAAAGGCAAAGAAGCAGATGCGTGAAAAACTAGTCGACACAAGTACACTTGGAGAAGTTACATTTCACTTCGCGATAGTCAAGGGTGTTGGATTGGTTTTGTTTCGAAATGATGGAGACGGGTTTAAATATTGGTCAGGTTTGGTGCTGTGTGGTATAAATCCAGAAGAAGAGTGCTATCGAGTAAATGTGTTTGATTATACAACCATTTTTAGCAAAGGTAAAAAGGCATACGAGAATTATCGTATGAATAAGGTTACTTCACATCAGCGTATTTATGAGACTTTTGCATCAAACGCACGCAATGTCTTTGGCTATATGATGAGCGATGATTATGCTACGAACTACTTTAATGGATGCACTATTTATGACGTTATGGAAGATAGCGAAATTAGGTATGATTTAGAGTCTATTGATGATTTGGGTGCGCTTTGGGGCATGACGCAGTATTATATCTGTAATGTGAATCCGTATGAGAATATAGCTGAAATGTTCTATATTCGACAGAAAGAAGATAGGAGTCAAATATGTCTTGTAAATATCAAGTTTACTGATGATGGAGCTATTGTCGCAGAGTCTTTGAATGAGAAAAATGTACGTGTCAGTGAGAAGGCTTATGAGACGAAAGCTCTGATCGAGGAGCAGGATGCACTCCTTATGCAGAAGCAGAATAAGAAGAACAAGGCGTTCAAAACATATTATGCCGCATATACAAAGAAGTTCAAGAAGGTGAATCTTGACATTAGATTCAACTCATTTGACGAAATGAGGGAAGTAGATGAGCGATTGAGTAATATTCTAAATATGCAGAATGAATACCTCACAATACTTAAAAATTGCCAATAAATAAAATGTAGCACAGTGCAACAAAAGTGCATCTTGTGCGTATCATAAATAATAAAGTAACTAAAATTTCAAACCTAAAACAATAACGATATGAGAAAACTACTTCTCGGTGACGAGGCTATTGCACAGGCTGCTATCGACTCTGGTTTGTCAGGCGTATATGCCTATCCAGGAACTCCGTCTACCGAAATTACAGAATTTATTCAGCTACGCGAGGAGAAGCGTGGCGATGCAGAGAACCCTATCTTCTGCCGCTGGGCTACTAACGAGAAGACTGCTATGGAGGGCGCTCTGGGTATGTCATACATGGGTAAGCGTGCCTTGGTATGTATGAAGCACGTAGGTATGAACGTGGCTGCCGATCCATTTGTAAACTCTGCGATGACAGGTGTAAATGGTGGTTTGGTGGTTGTCGCTGCGGACGATCCATCTATGCACTCTTCACAGAATGAGCAGGACTCTCGCTTCTATGGTAAGTTTGCGTTGATGCCTATATTTGAGCCATCATCACAGCAGGAGGCGTATGAGATGACACGTGCTGCATTTGAGCTTTCAGAGGCATTTAAGCTCCCAGTGTTGATGCGTGTAACAACACGTATGGCCCACTCGCGTGCCGTAGTGGAGATCACTGATGAGCCACGTAAGCAGAATGAGATTAACCGCCCAGAGGATGTTCGCACTTGGATCTTGTTGCCAGCATTCGCAAAGAAGCGTTATGTACAGCTCCTAGCGCAGCAGGATGACCTTCAGAAGGCTGCTGTAGAGTCAAAGTTCAACTGGTATAAGAAGGGTGAGAACCCAGAAAAGGGTGTTATCACAACAGGTATCGCATATAACTATTACATGGAGAACTGCGCTGATTGCAATGAGCGCAGCGTACTTAAGATTTCGCAGTATCCTCTCCCAGTAGCTCTTATCGAGAAGATGGTTGAGGATGGCGCAAAGGAGATCCTCGTAATGGAGGAGGGACAGCCTGTAGTTGAGGAGATGGTACGTGCCATCGTTCCATCGACAGTGGTTGTTAAGGGCCGCCTTACAGGTGATCTCCCACGTGTTGGAGAGCTAAATCCAGACTCTGTGCGCAAGTCATTGGGCATGGCAGCTTTGGAGAACCTCGAGGCTGACGATATCGTAGTGGCACGTCCACCAGCATTGTGCCAGGGTTGTGGTCACCGCGATATGTATAAGGCATTGAACGAGGTAGCTGCAGAGTATGAGAACCCACGTATCTTTGGTGATATTGGTTGCTACACTTTGGGAGCATTGCCTCCATTCCAGGCTCTTCATGCTTGCGTGGAGATGGGTGCTTCAATCACCATGGCAAAGGGTGCTTCAGATGCAGGACAGTTCCCATCATTTGCAGTTATTGGTGACTCTACATTCACACACTCTGGTATCACAGGTTTGTTGGATTGCGTAAACTCAAATGCTAATGTAGTTATCATCATCTCGGATAACCTTACAACAGGTATGACAGGTGGTCAGAACTCTGCAGGTACAGGTAAGATTGAGGATATCTGCCGTGGCGTAGGTGTTCACCCTGACCATGTACACGTTGTGGTGCCACTTCCAAAGAACATGGAGGAGATTAAGAATGTATTGCGTCAGGAGATAGAGTATAAGGGCGTATCTGTAGTTATCCCACGCCGTGAGTGTATCCAGACAGCAAAGCGTCATGCAAAGGCTCGCGCAGCAGAGAAGAAGGAGTAATTGAAGTCCGCTAACAATAAGTAAACTGTTAAAAACGAAACTATTATGAAGAAAGATATTATTTTGGCAGGCGTCGGCGGACAGGGTATTCTGTCGATTGCTACGGTTATCGGTGAGGCTGCCTTGGCCGAGGGTTGGCATATCAAGCAGGCAGAGGTTCACGGTATGAGCCAGCGTGGTGGTGATGTGCAGAGTAACTTGCGTCTATCTACAGAGCCTATAGCATCGGACCTTATCGCAAAGGGTGGTGCAGATATCATCATATCTTTGGAGCCTATGGAGGCTTTGCGCTACTTGTCATATCTCAAGAAGGATGGTTGGGTGGTTACATCTAACGTGCCATTTATCAATATCCCTAACTACCCTGCAGAGGAGGAGATTAATGCCCACCTTGCAGCATTGCCTCACTGTGTATCGTTGAATGTGGAGCAGCTAGCAAAGGATGCTGGAGCGCCACTTCAGGCAGCTAACATGGTATTGTTGGGTGCTGCGATACCTATGCTCGACATCGAATTTGAGAAGATAGAGGCAGGTATTCGCCGAATCTTTGCTCGTAAGGGTGAGGAGGTTATCGAGAAGAACCTTGCCGCAGTACGTGCAGGTTATGAAAACTCAATCAAAAAATAACAAAACAATGGATAGACCATTAGATAAGCAAACCGTAGACAACATCTGTATTGCTAACGGCCTTCGTAATGCCAAAGAGCTTGGTGCAGCATCTATACGCCAGTTTGTTAGCGTAGTGAAGGATATTGAGGCAAAGACAGGCGTTGAGTATATACGTATGGAGATTGGTGAGCCGGGCCTTCCAGCCGAGATGATAGGTATCGAGGCGGAGCATGAGGCGTTGCTTGCTGGTGTAGGCTCGAAGTATCCTCTTATCACAGGTATCGAGCCTCTCACAAAGGAGGCATCACGCTTCATCAAGGCGTTTATCAACCTCGACATCCCTCCAGTATGTATCGTGCCTACTGTAGGTTCTATGCAGGGTGCTTTCGCTACGTTTATGGCCCTCAGCCAGATGCGTAAGGATCGCGATACTATATTGTTTATAGATCCTGGATTCCCAGTGCAGAAGGCGCAGTGTAAGGTGCAGGGTATACGTTTCGAGTCGTTCGATGTTATCGACTATCGTGGCGAGAAGCTAGAGCAGAAGCTAGAGGAGATTCTCTCATCTGGTCGCATCAGCGGTATGATATACTCTAACCCTAACAACCCTACGTGGATGTGTCTTAACGAGCAGGAGTTGGAGATTATTGGACGCCTAGCAACAAAGTATGATGTTGTCGTAGTGGAGGATTTGGCATATCTCAACATGGACTTCCGCGAGGATCGCTCGAAGCCTTTTGAGGCTCCTTACCAGCCTACTGTAGCTCGTTACACCAACAACTGTCTACATCTGTTGTCAGGCTCAAAGATGTTCTCGTATGCAGGTCAGCGTATCGCCATTGTGGCTATGAACCCTGCGCTTGCAGAGCGTTGCTACGAGGCTCTTGCCGAGAAGTATGGTAATGATGGAGAGTTCCGCCGTAACTTCATCTTTAACATCCTTTATGTGTTGTCATCGGGTGTTCCACACTCTGCGCAGTATGCTTTAGCAGCAATGTTCCGCGCAGCATCTGATGGCCGCTTGGACTTCGTAGGTCATACCCGCGAGTATGCACGCCGTGCCGAGCGCGTTAAGGAGATTATGGTTAAGAATGGCTTCCATATTGTATACGACAAGGATTGTGAGCAGGAGGTTAGTGATGGCTTCTTCTTCACCTTCGGATACAAGGATATGACAGGCGAGCAGCTTATCAACAAGTTGATATACTATGGTATCTCGGCGATCACACTTGCTCCTACGGGTAGCTCTCGTGAGGGTTTGCGTGGCTGTGTATCGATGATTTCGGACTATCAGTATGATGAGCTTGATAAGCGTTTGAGATTGTTTAGCCAGGACTATTAATAAATGGGGCTGCCCGCTTAAGGACAGCCCTTTATAAACCAAAAAAATATGAATCTAGTTAGTGCGGCAGAAGCCGTAAAGCTTATTAAATCGGGAGACTCGGTATTTATTCAAGGTTCTACATCTATCCCAGAGGTGTTGGTGCAGGCTATGACAGATCGCGCTCCAGAACTTCGTGATGTTAAGGTATACACTGCGTTTGCTATAGGTCGCTTTGATGCTCCTTATGCTAAAGCAGAGCTTCGCGACTCGTTTGAGCCATTGAGTTTCTTCGTGGCAAATAACCTTCGTAAGGCTATTAACGAGGGTGTTGCACAGACTATCCCAGCATTCTTGGGCGAGATTCCTTTCTTGTTCCGCTCGGGACAGGTGCCTTTGGATGTAACATTGCTTAACGTGTCGGAGCCTGATGAGGATGGCTACTGCTCTTATGGTGTCTCTGCGGACCTCGCCTTTTCGGCTGCCGAGTGTTCGAAGGTTATCATTGCGCAGGTGAATAAGTATATGCCTCGCACGTTTGGTGATCCTGTAATCCATGTCTCAAAGATTGATGCCATGGTGCGCGGCGATGAGCCTCTTGTTGAGGTTCCTACTGTTATCCCTAACGATGTGGAGCGCCGCATAGGTAACTTCATCGCGCAGGAGATTCCTGATGGTGCAACACTACAGATTGGCGTGGGAGGTATTCCTAATGCAGTGCTTGATGCTCTTCATGACCACAAGCACCTTGGTCTTCACACCGAGGCGATGACAGATGGCGTGGTGCCTCTAATCCAGAAGGGTATCATCGATAACTCGCTTAAGAAGATATATCCAGGACAGTCTGTAGCTTGTTTGTGTTTGGGAAGCCAGCGTCTCTACGACTATCTCGACAACAATCGTGATGTGGTGATACGTGATGTGGCGTGGACTAACGACCCACAAAATATTCGTCAGAACCCCAAGGTGATGGCTGTAAACTCGGCTATTGAGGTAGACCTAACAGGTCAGATATGTGCTGACTCTATCGGTGAGCGCATCTTCTCGGGTGTAGGTGGTCAGCACGACTTTATGTATGGTGGTGCGCTCTCGGAGGGTGGTAAATGTTTCATTGCCCTACCATCTATTACTACCAAGGGTATCTCGAAGATTGTGCCTACGCTTACCAAGGGTGCAGGTGTGGTGACCACACGTTTCCAGGCGCAGTACATCGCTACGGAGCATGGTATTGTCTATCTTCGTAATAAGTCGCTTGCCGAGCGTGCAAAGCTCCTTATCTCTATTGCTGACCCATCGGTACGCGAGGAGTTGGAGAGAGCTGCAGTGGAGCGCTTCGGTATCGGCTTTATGCGTCTGAAGTAGATATCACTATAGCGAAAAAAAAATCTCGTGGGTTAGCCCACGAGATTTTTTATTGTCTGTAAAAGTCTATTACTTAAGTACGCCAAGCTGCTTACCAACCTTTACAAATGCCTCAACGCAACGGTCAAGCTGCTCTGTAGTGTGGCCTGCAGAGACCTGAACACGGATACGTGCCTGACCCTTTGGAACTACAGGGTAGTAGAAACCTGTTACGAATACACCCTCCTTCTGAAGCTCTGCAGCAAAGTCCTGTGAAAGCTTTGCATCGTAAAGCATAACAGCGCAGATAGCAGATACTGTAGGCTTGATGTCGAAACCTGCAGCAACCATCTTTGAACGGAAATGCTCAACGTTAGCAACAAGCTGATCGTGCAAAGCATCGCTCTCCTCGAGCATCTTGAACATCTCGATAGATGCACCAACTACTGCTGGTGGAAGTGAGTTAGAGAACAAGTAAGGACGTGAGCGCTGACGAAGCATGTCGATAATCTCCTTGCGGCCTGTTGTGAAACCACCTACAGCACCACCAAATGCCTTACCAAGGGTACCTGTGAGGATATCTACCTTACCACGAAGGTCATAAAGCTCGGTGATACCACGACCGGTCTTACCCAATACACCTGCAGAGTGGCACTCATCAACCATTACAAGAGCGTCATACTTCTCTGCCAACTCGCAAATCTTGTCGAGTGGAGCAGCGTTACCATCCATAGAGAATACACCGTCAGTAACGATGATGCGGAAACGCTGTGCCTGTGCCTGCTTCAAGCACTCCTCAAGCTCTGCCATGTCGGCATTAGCATAGCGGTAGCGCTGTGCCTTGCAAAGACGTACACCATCGATGATAGATGCGTGGTTCAAAGCGTCAGAGATGATAGCATCCTCGGCTGTGAACAAAGGCTCGAAAACACCACCATTAGCATCGAAACATGCTGCATAAAGGATAGTATCCTCGGTGCCGAAGTAGTCAGCGATAGCCTTCTCAAGCTGCTTGTGGATATCCTGGCAACCGCAGATGAAGCGTACTGAAGACATACCGAAGCCACGCTCGTCCAAAGCCTTCTTTGCTGCATCGATAAGACGCTGGTTGTCTGAAAGTCCGAGGTAGTTGTTAGCGCAGAAGTTCAACACTGGGCGGTTAGCCACGTCAATCTCTGCACGCTGTGGTGACTCGATAATACGCTCGGTCTTGTACAAGCCGGCAGCCTTAATCTCCGCCAACTCATTCTGCAAATGCTGCTGAAATTTTCCGTACATTGTCTTAATGTTTTAAATTGTTTATATGTGATTTGTGTTGAATTTACGATCGAAAATGCGACATTATAATATATAATCTGTTACAAAGATACATTTTTTCGGCCGAATGACAAATATATTTGCCTATATTATTGTAAAAATTTAGCATCTATTGTGATAAAAAAGTGCAAAATATTATTTTAAGATTGGTAGTTATAAAATTTTTACTATCTTTGCACTCGCAATACGTAGTTTATACGTTGGACCCATAGCTCAGTTGGTTAGAGCAGCGGACTCATAATCCGAAGGTCGTGGGATCATGCCCCTCTGGGTCCACAAAAAAAGGAACAGCTTTTAAGTTGTTCCTTTTTGTTTTATTTATGACTGCATCTTGGCAACCTCGGCGAGTCTATCTATTGGAATATCTCCCGACATGACCATTATGGCGAGCCCATCGGTGTCGCTCTCCACAATTATGATAAGTTCCTCAATACTCTTCTGATTGCCAATTAGGTATATATTGCAAATCTCGTTGTCCTCCTCCTGTCTATCTACATGCACAGCCCCTACTTTTTCGATAATCGCCATTGCGCTCTGCAAAAGCTTTGGCGAGTATGCTTCATTTTTACACTCAATCATCTCTATATGGTCGAGCATCTTAAAAATCTCACCCTCTTTCTCCTCGGCAGCCAAGGCGGCCAGACCAAGCATGAAGCGACCAACGCTTGTATGTTCAACATTCTCCTGCTTTGAGGCCTCTTTGCCAAGTTTTGACATGGCGGGAATCTCGGCGTGGGAGATCATCGGAATAAGAAGTAGTAGTGCAATGATATATCGTTTCATACTCGCATATTTTAGTGTAATAATACAAATATAGCATAAAATTTTTATAATACAAAACGCCTTATAGCTACTTCTATTGTGATATTGTAAATAAATAGGTATCTTTGTAGAGAGAAATAAATAAAAATGAACATATTATGTCTGTAATACGTTTAACAAAAGAGTTCACCTTCGAGGCGGCGCACATGCTTGAGGATTATGATGGCCTATGTCGCGAGATTCACGGACACTCATATAGGCTTTTTGTTACGGTAAAGGGTAAGCCTATTACCGATCCTGAATCGCCAAAGCTGGGTATGGTGATGGACTTCGGAGTCTTGAAGCGTATAGTAAATGAGCAGATTGTAGATCGTCTCGACCACTCGCTCACGATGCGCAGAAGCCCACTGTCGAATGAGATTTTGTGTAAGATGCGCTGCTGCGAGAACTTCCAGAGGGTGGTACTTGTTGATTATCAGCCTACGTGCGAGAATATGTTGGCAGACTTTGCCGAGCGTCTTTTGGGTGCGCTACCCGAAGATATAGAGTTATACTCGTTACGTCTCCACGAAACTGCTACTTCGTATGCCGAGTGGTTTGCATCGGATAACTTCTAATTGTTAAACAATGTCGAAACGCGTATTTTTGATTGACGCCTATGCGTTGATATATAGGTATTATTACGCCTTCATGGGGCGACCTATGCGAAATAAGGATGGCATAAATACCTCGGTGGTATTTGGATTTACGAAGTTTCTGCGCGACATCCTTAAGCGCGAGAAGCCAGATATGATAGGTGTGGCATTTGACCCCCCTGGAGGATGTTTTCGCCGTGAGATGTTTGCCGAGTATAAGGCTAACCGCCCACCAACACCCGAGGATATAAAGATCTCTGTACCCTATGTCAAGCGACTGCTCGAGGCGATGCGCATCCCTATTTTGGAGGTTGCAGGTTTTGAGGCCGATGATGTGATTGGCACATTGGCAAAGCGTGGTGGCGAGGCTGGATATAAGGTGTTTATGGTCTCCCCCGATAAGGATTATGGCCAGTTGGTGGATGATAACTGTGTTATCTATCGCCAGAAGAGCGATAACATAGAGATTGTTGATCGTGCGGCAATAGAGGAGAAGTATGGCTTCAAGGAGCCTCTCTTGGTGCGCGACATGTTGGCATTATGGGGTGACTCCGCAGATAATATTCCAGGTGTGCCGGGCATTGGCGAGAAGGGTGCTACAAAGCTTGTGCGCGAGTGGGGTGAGGTGGAAAATATCCTTGCTAATGCAGATAAGATTGGTGGTAAGACAGGTAAGAATATCGCAGAGTGGGGTGATAAGCTGTTGTTAGCTAAAGAATTAACCACGATACGCCTAGATGTGCCTGTTGAGTTTAATGTAGAGTCTTTGGCGCTGTGTGAGCCTAACTACAGCGAGCTAAAGGCGTTGTATACGGAGTTAAACTTCTCGTTGTTTTTGCGCGATTTGGAGGGTATACCATCAGCGCCGAGCCTAGAGCAAGCACCACAAATGGAGCATCGCGAGGTGGTATCTCCAACGCCCGAGGCAAAGCGTAAGGCGAGCCTTGTGGGGCAGGGAGATCTCTTTGCGGCGATGGAGGCACCTATTGAGACCCCTGTTGAGGAGAGTGTTGAGGAGCAGGGTGTGGAGGGTGCTATGCGCACTATAGCAGACACCCCCCACGAATATATAACCATAAGGAGCGCGGAGCAGCTGCGTGAGGTGTGTGCCGCGATAAGTAATTACAAGGAGTTTTGTTTCGATACCGAGACCTCGGGATTGGATCCTATAACCTCTACTATCGTGGGCGTGTCGTTAGCCGTAGAGGAGTATAAGGCGTGGTACTTGCCACTTCACAATGCTCCTGTTGCGGAGTATGCCGAGATTCTTCGCCCAATATTTGAGGATGAAAATATCGCGAAGGTGGGTCAAAATATGAAGTTTGACATCATGGTACTTCGTAAGTTGGGTATTGAGGTTCGAGGTGTGAAGATTGACACGATGCTTCTCCACTACCTGATAGATGCAGAGTCGCGTCATAACATGAACTTTATGTCGGAGCGCTATCTCAACTACTCCCCTATATCCATAGAGACGCTGATAGGCAAAGGGGCCAAGCAGCTGACGATGGACATGGTTGCTGTGGAGCGTGTTGCGGAGTATGCCGCCGAGGATGCCGATGTTACGTTACGCCTAAAAAGGGTGCTTTATGCCGAGGTTGAGAAGCTTGGTATGCTCGACCTCTATCACCGTATCGAGGAGCCTATGATAGATGTTTTGGCGGATGTGGAACTCGCAGGAGTACATATCGACTGTGAGGCTCTAAATAGCTATGCTGTGGAGCTGCGCGAGATGTTGGCACGTCTTGAGGCCGAGGTGCGAGAGATGGCTGATGAGCCTACACTAAATATAAACTCCTCACGACAGCTTGGCGAGGTGCTATTTGGTAAGCTACATATCGCCGAGAAGCCAAAGATGACAAAGACAAAGCAGTACTCCACAGATGAGGAGTATCTGCAGGGCTTTGCACACGACTTCCCCATCGTGGAGAAGATATTGGAGTATCGTGGCGTTAAGAAGCTCCTCTCTACCTATGTGGAGGCGTTGCCACAGCTAGTAAATAGAGTAACAGGCAAGATACACACCTCCTATAATCAGGCTGTTACAGCAACAGGACGTCTGTCATCCACCTCCCCAAACCTCCAGAATATCCCTATCCGCGACCAGCTGGGTAAGCCTATACGTGCCGCCTTTGTGGCCTCTGATGCAGAGCATACCCTTGTGGCTGCCGATTACTCGCAGATAGAGCTTCGCGTGATGGCGCACCTCTGCGGCGATGAGGCTCTCCTAGAGGCCTTCCGCATGGGTGAGGATATACATCAGGCAACAGCAGCACGTCTCTATGCCAAGAGTCCCGAGGAGGTTACTTCAGATGAGCGCCGCAGGGCGAAAACAGCAAATTTCGGTATCATATATGGCATATCAGCATTCGGCCTAGCGCAGCGTCTTGATATCCCTAACCGCGAAGCAAAGCAGCTTATTGATAGCTACTTTATAACATATCCAGGTGTCAAGGCATATATGGATAACGCCATTATGAAGGCTATGGAGGATGGCTATGTGCAGACTATGTTTGGTCGCCGCAGAGTCCTTCATGACATAAAATCCTCAAATCGCACCGTGAGAGGCATGGCGGAGCGAAATGCCATAAATGCCCCTATTCAGGGTTCTGCTGCTGATATAATGAAGCTCGCAATGGTAGAGATATACCACCGCTTTAAAGCCGAGGGTCTTCGTTCGCAGATGATTATGCAAGTACACGATGAGGTAGTTATAGATGCTTTAAATAGTGAGCTACCATCCGTAGTACGTATCGTAAAGGAGGCTATGGAGAGTGTCGTTACACTCAACGTTCCTCTCATTGCAGATGTTAATAGTGGGGATAATTGGTTGTCCGCCCACTAGTCTTTGTTGTGATAAGGGGTCATTCTTGGCACCAAGCTCATTTCCCCGAATGGGGATGTACGCCTAGTACACCCCCATCCGTGTAAATTTCGACTTGGCACCAAGCCTAACCCCTTCTAACAACAAATACTTTGCTGTGATAAGGCAGCATCTACTGCCGCTAACGAATTTAGGGAATTTAGGGAAATTAGGGAATTTAGGGAGAGAACAGCACGCCGCCAACCCCCATCCCTAAACTCCCTAAACTCCTTAAATTCCTTAAATTCCCTAAACACTATCAAGGGAATTTAGGGAGAGCCGCGCGCACAACGCAAGACCTCTTCTTAACTTCCCTAACTTATCCTCGAACGTAGTGTGGCATCTCTTCGGGAATCTCTAACGAGAACTCTACAAGGCCACTGACCTCCTCACCCTCGTACCATGGTGCTTGATAGATAAGTTTGCGCAAAGCACCCTTCTGGATGGTGTATGAATTGACCGAGCCTGTGGTGATAAGGCGGTTGATAATCTCACGCGAACGCGCAGAGTGGCATGGCATCATAGAGCGACCTAGCATATCTCCATTGACATCGCGGGAACGATGGTTCTGATACAAAACAACACCATCTAAATCGCATACTGTAATAGCACATGTCTTAAGGTTGTCACCCCATGGGCAACGTATATTCTCAAAATCCATAGTTATAGTTATTGATTAGGGTTAGTTTATTCTATAGGCGTTTCTCACTCCTTTGATGCGGCGTAGGGAGTGAAGCAGAGAGTCTACAACACCGCTACTTGGAACCTCGATGGAGAGTTGTGCTGTGGCACTACCATCACCCTTGGGGGTGAAGTTGATGCTTCGTATAGCCAGCTTCATATCCTTGCTCACCACATCCATAATGGTTGATGCAAGGCCTGGGATATCTGCGGCAGAGATTGCTACGGTGATGCGGAAGGCTCCCGTGGCATTATCCCTCCAGCGTGCTTCGATGACACGGTAGGGGTATCGCTCACGCATGCGGCGGGCATTGGGGCAGTCGCAGCGATGGATAGTAATGCCCGTGTTAATGGTGATAAAGCCAAAGATGTCATCGCCCTTTATAGGGTTGCAGCAGCGGCCTAGCTTATACTCTATGTTGTTGATGCTCTCATCGATAACTAGGGCATCGCTACTCTGTGGAGCTACCTCCTCGCGCTCCTCACGAAGACGCAGCTTACGCTCCTCAACCTCGGCAGCGGCCTGGCGGCGCTCCTCGTCAGCCTTGCCAGAGAGCCAGTGCTGAAGAATCTCCTTAACGTGGCCAACCTCTATCTTCTGGTCGGCAATGGCAACGTAAAGCTCTCCGCCGCGGCGAATCTTGAAGTGCTTACAGAGGTAGGCAACGGCCTCATCTATGGCAATGTCGAGCTTCCAGTTGCGTAACTTACGCTCTAGCTCCTCGCGTCCTAGGCGGGCATGTTTGGCCCTCTCCTCACGAAGATAGGCACGTATCTTATTACGTGCGCGTTGTGTGACACAGATGGTGAGCCAGTCGGCTTTTGGCGTCTGGTCCTTGCGTGTGATAACCTCGCAGATGTCGCCATTCTTCAGAGGCTCCTTAATAGGGACTACGCGCCCTCCAACCTTACCTCCTGTGCATATAGCACCTAGTGAGGTGTGAATGTCGAAGGCAAAGTCCAATACTGTAGCCCCCTCGGGGAGTTTACGAATATCGCCGGTGGGGGTGAAGACGAAGATCTCGCCCTCGGAGGGTTTTGCTTCGAAGCGGTGGGCGATAGAGTCGGAGGTGGTATCCTCGAGGAGCTGTCGCAGATGTTGTAGCCACTCCTCGGCACCCATGCCGCCCTGCTTAACGCCCTTATATCGCCAATGTGCTGCGATACCACGCTCTGCAACCTCATCCATGCGCTCGGTGCGAATCTGAACCTCAACCCAACGTCCACTATCTGTAACTACGGTGGTGTGCAGCGACTCATAGCCATTGGACTTGGGGATAGATATCCAGTCGCGCATACGTTTTGGGTTTGGAGAGTAGAGCGAGGTGACATGGGAGTATGTTGTCCAGCAGAGGCGCTTCTCACTCTCCAAAGGACAATCTATGATGATGCGCAGGGCAAAGATATCGTAGACACCCTTGAATGGCACCTGTTGCTTCTTCATCTTCTGATAGATGGAGAAGACCGACTTGGTGCGACTCTTGATATGGTACTTTATGCCATCTGCGTCAAGGAGCTTGCGTACGGGGGCGAGGAACTCCTCGATGAATGCTAGGCGCTCCTGCTCACTATCCTTAAGTTCGGTGACAATATGGTTATATGCCTCTGGTTCGATATGCTTTAGCGATAGATCCTCCATCTCGCTTTTTATGGCATAGAGGCCTAATTTGTGTGCTATCTCGGCATATAGGTTGAGGCTCTCCCAGCTCTTTGAGAGGCGCTTCTTCTCGGGGAAGATATCTAGTTGTCGCATAACCTCAAGGCGGTCGGCAAGCTTGATGAGGATGACTCGCGGGTCCTCGGAGTAGGAGACAATCATATCTCGAAAATCTGATGCTTGCTCCTTTGACCTCTTAAGTTTTATATCAGAGATTTTGCATAGCGAGAGGGTGATGCCTAGCACCTCCTCGCCATACTCCTCGCGGATATATGAGGTAAGCTCCTCGAGGCGTGGGCTATGCTCCTGAACAGCGATGCGGACAACATCGTGTATTATCGCCGCAACGGTAGAGTTACGCCCTAGGCCTATCTCTTCGGCTACGATACGTGCCACAGCGACACCATGGTCCAGCATCGGCGTACCATCGTAGCGTCTGCGCTCCTCAAGCTCTTGGTGGGCAAAGCTCAATGCCTTATCGACCATAGCTTGAGTCTTGGCAGAGAACTGCGAAGCTATAAATATTCTAAAGTCGTTATATCTCATACTCTAACTTTACTCTTTGTAAACTACAACTAAATCATCATTGCCTGTGGCATAAATCTTACGCTCCTGCTCGGAGAACAGCTCCGCAACGCTATGTCGTTGTACGCAAAAACCAGCATCCTCAAGACGTTTATCATAATCGCGACCATATACTCTGCGGTGGTCGTATTGCCCAAAAAGCTCGGTGCGGCGTTTGGGGTCGGTGATAGAGTCATCCTCGAATGTTGTGGCACGGCTTCTTTCCTCTGGAACAAGCATTATGCCCCAGCCCCCGGGACGTAGTACACGATGAATCTCACGCAGAGCAAGACGGTCATCGGCAACATGCTCCAACAGATGATTGCAGATAACAACATCTACGGAGCTATCCTCAAGAGGGATATGCTGTATGTCGAAGTGCATGTCGGCAAGTGGTGACTCCAGGTCGGCGGTGATATAGTTGCCCGATGTACCGTAGAGCCTTCTGAAGTGACGCATAAGAGATACCTCTGGGGCTACGTGCAGAAGGCGGGGATGCTCCTGTAGAAGGGTTGTGCAGCGTGTCATCCACAGCCAAATCATGCGGTGACGCTCCAGGGCTAGGCATCGTGGACATAGCGCATCTTCACGTGAGGTGACATAGCCATAGGGCATGAACTTACGATATTGAGAACCGCAAATAGGACATCGGCGTCCACGACCTACATAGAGGATACCCATCAGGGGTACCATCCATCCTGCCATGCGCTGTAGCCAGCTACGTGGAATGTGGTTTAATGCCCAGCGAATAAAGCTCTTCATGGCGCTATAGCGTTGTGCTATCTATAATTGAGTCAAGCTCCTGTTTGGTTGTGGTTAGCTGTGTGCGGCAAATATCGATAAGCTCCTTGGCACGCTTTGTGGCTGTGGTAAGCTCATCAACGCCAAGCGCTCCACTACGAAGGCGCTGAAGGATGCTCTCAAGCTCCGCAATAGCCTCACTGTAAGGTATTTTTGTCTTTGTCCTTGCCATATTATTTTGCTTTTTCGTTTATACTCTTAATCTCTGCATCTATTGAACCATCATCTAGCTCGATGCTTACCCTTTCGCCGATATTTGCATCGTGAATGTTTGTTATAATACCCTCTGTGCTACGAAGCACGGCAAAGCCAAGCTTGAGGATATTGGCTACGGAGTAGGACTCTATAAGCCGCGAGGCATCATCAAGGCGTTGATGCTCCGAGGTGAATAACATATCGAGCTGATTGCGTAGGGTGTTGCCAATGGTGTCGAGCTTAAACATCTCGGATTGAAGACGCTCCGAGCTGTGGCGTTGAAGCTCCATAAGGTATTGTACAACACGTAGGCTCTCATCATGAAGTTTGCTATTAACGAGTGTAAATATCTCCGTGGCTATGTTTGCAACAAGGGTTATCTCGGCGTCAATGCCCTCGACAAGGAGTGTTGCAACGGCGGTGGGAGTTTTACACATAGTATGTGCAACCATGTCTGTAACCGATATATCCTTATCGTGGCCTATGCCTGTGATGATAGGCAGTGGAAACTGCGCTACATGTGATGCTATGCGATAGGAATCGAAGAGCGCGAGGTCGCTGGTGGAACCACCACCACGAATGATAGCCACAACATCATACTCCTCCTCTCTTTCGGCAATGGCATGCAATGCACCTATGATGCTATTCTCGGCACCATCACCCTGCATAAGGCTCTCAAAAAGGGTGATTTCAAAGCGGTAGGGCGCACGGCTAATCTCCTTGATGAAGTCGCGGTAGCCCGCTGCCGTGGCACTCGAAACTACGGCGATGCGTAGTGTGGGGCGCGCCAATGCCAGCTCGTGATTCATATCCCACACACCATCGGCCTCAAGGCGTGCTATGGTTTCACGGCGGCGGCGCTCCACCTCACCAAGGGTGTAGTTGGGGTCTATGTCGATAATCTGTAGCGAGAAGCCATATACCTCGTGGTAGGTGACCATAACACGCACCATGACGCGGATACCGGCAGATAGTGGCCTTCCCGTTGTGGTGGCAAATAGAGCCTCCATGGAGCTATATGTAGAGCGCCAGATAACAGCACGTGCCTCGGCACGCGGAGCCCCCTCGTTGCTGCCCTTCTCAACAAGATTTAGGTAGCAGTGTCCCGACCTATTTACCTTAAGTTCCGATATCTCGGCGCTTATCCATAGTGGCGAGCTGAAGCGACTCTCAAGCGAGGTGCGCACCATACGTTGTAGGTCGTATAGTGTGAGGCTCTGCTCCGAAGAGGTATCTATAGATAGCTGTTGCTGGCTCATTGTCATTATCGTAATATCACCCCATACTCTATGGGTAGCTCTTTATTAGCTGGGAGCTTGAGATTAACAAGGTGTATGCTCGGCACAGGCTCTCCGTTGCGTTGTGCTGGGGACCATCGTGGGGCCTTGGAAATGGCACGTGTAACACACTTCAGGAATTGTCGTGATGTGCTATCAAGTACCTCGTCTATGGTTACAACGCCTTGTGCATCTACGGCTATGCGCAGTGACACACGCTCCGCAGGGTGGTTGTTGCTCCACTTGGTATGATTGGCAAGATAGGAGGTGTAGTTGGTATATCCTTCGTGGGAGAAGGTGGCTGGGGTGTCGTAACGTAGGGTCACGATGATAACACCCTCCGAGGCCTCGGTACCCCACTTTGCAATGGTCTCCTCGTCTGCTGGCAGGACATCTATGCTCTCGATATCTTCATGTGGAATGTCATCTATGCTAGACACAATGTTCCCATTAACCACATAAAGCGGTTCGCGGGCTGTGAGAAGGCCCGTACCCAGAAGGAGGAGTATAAGTGTTGTCAAAAATCGCATTATTGTGGTGTGTATACAAAAAGACGACCAATCCTACGGAGGGATGGCCGTCTAATAACAGCGAGAGCCTAATATTGTCCCTCCTACAACTCGCTCTCCTTGAGACGCTCGGCATTCTCGGCTACGATGAGCTGATCGATGACATCCTGAATGTCACCATCCATAAATGCCGATAGGTTGTAGATTGTGTAGTTGATACGGTGGTCGGTGATACGTCCCTGTGGGTAGTTGTAGGTACGAATCTTTGCCGAACGGTCACCTGTAGATACCATGGTCTTACGCTTTGATGCGATCTCGTCTAGGTACTTCGAGTACTCGAGGTTGAAGACACGTGTGCGCAACTCCTCGAAGGCTTTGTCGAAGTTCTTAAGCTGTGACTTCTGATCCTGGCACTGCACGACAATACCCGTAGGGATGTGGGTAAGACGAATAGCAGAGTATGTGGTGTTCACAGACTGACCACCAGGTCCCGAAGCACAGAATATATCCTTGCGGATGTCGTTCATAGATATCTCAACATCGAACTCCTCTGCCTCTGGGAGTACAGCAACAGATGCCGCAGAGGTGTGTACACGACCCTGTGTCTCGGTCTGTGGTACGCGCTGCACACGGTGAACACCCGACTCATACTTCAAGGTGCCATATACGCTCTGTCCTGTAACCTTCAAGACAACCTCCTTATAACCACCTGCTGCACCATCTGATGATGATGTAATCTCGTAGCGCCAGCCCTTCGACTCGATATACTTTGTGTACATGCGGAGAAGGTCGCCTGCAAAGATTGCAGCCTCATCGCCACCGGTACCACCACGAATCTCGACAATAGCATTCTTGTCATCCTGTGGATCTTTAGGGATAAGGAGTAGCTTAATCTCCTCCTCCATCTTCTCAATAGCTGGCTCGAGGGTAGCTACCTCCTCGCGTGCTATCTCGCGGAACTCCTCATCTTTCTCATTTGCGAGGATATCCTTTGCCTCTGCAAGATTTGCAAGGGCGGTGCGGAAACGATCCGAGGTCTCGATGATAGGCTCAAGCTCCTTGTACTCCTTGGTGAGCTGAATGAAGAGCTTTACATCAGCAATAACTTCGGGGTCGGTCAATTTCTGACCAATCTCCTCATATTTCAACTTTAGGCCATCCAAGCGGATGAGAATTGAATTGTCTGCCATATAGTGCGGTTTATGTAATTTCCTACTGCTTTAAATTATTTTAAGCGCAAATATAGCGATTATTTTTCAAAAAAAATAAAGTGTTAAACAGTTGTGTATTAAATAATTTAATATTTAGCAGAAAAATAATGTAAAAAAATTTAACGAAAACTCTTGACAAGGGCTTTTTCATGTTGTATATTTGTACCGTCAAACGGGTTCTAATGATAGTCAAACAGAGCAAGTGTGTAAGGGTTATTACTATTGTGATATAATGTTATTAACATCTATAAATATCAGTATATAAATAATATACGATAAGTTATAAACATAATCTAATAATTAATTAACAAGTTTATTAACATCGGTCGATACTTTTTAAAATGAAGAGTTATGGATTGGTGACAGGGGATTATTACGCAATTTTTTAAACTTAAAATATTTAATAAATGAAATTCTTATTACTGCCAGAAAATGGGTCGTCATGGCGTGAGCCTTTGGTCTACTCCTTTGAGCTAGAGGAGGCTGCAGATGAGGTGCAGATAGAGATTAGGGATATTGTCAAGGGTGTCGATATCGCAAGGTTAAACCTTTATGGTGTGTCGAAGGCCGAGGTCGATATCGCCCCCTATTTGAAGGAGAAGTCCGATGTTAGCCCTAGGAGTGAGGCGATGGGGTTGTATCTCTCCAATACATCATTTAGTGTGGTGGTTATAGTAAATGGTGTAGCCTCGGAGGTGCGTACTTTTCATCGCGAGAGGATAGATTCCTCCGTGAAGGGAGTACTTACAAAGCAGGAACCAAATTCAAAAATAGGCGAAGGGGAGACGATACGAATGACAATTTATGCGCAAAGAAGTGTTACGGTGGTTGTTAGACGCCAAGCATCGGAGCAATATATCAGTCCGTTTAGTATCTCTGCTGTGGGTATTCCTGTAGAGTTTATCTATCCGGTGTTTCCCGATGATGATGGTCTAGTGTCGATTGATGTAGATATATCGTGCGATACCGAGCCGCGCAAGACATATACCTATAAGTATGTGCCTCGTGATACGCCATCGCAGCAGGTTGTTTGGTACGATAAAAAGGGTGCCGTGCAGAGTTATGTTTTTCCACAAGTGAAGAGGCGTGTTTGTGAGGCTATTCTCTCTGGAGATATGGTTATCGGCAGGGAGCATACGTGGGTGCTAACCTCGGCATACGAGAGTCCCGAGGAGTTGGGGCGCATACGCGGTGTTGTGTTTGCCGATAGAGTCTACTTCAATGTAGGTGGTAGGTGTGTTGAGGTGGAGATGCTCACGCGAACTATCTCCGAGGAGTCTAGGAATCTGCAGATTGTGGTTAAAACAAAGGAGTTTTAGAGGTATGATGAGAGTGTTTATTGATGATGTGGAGGTTGGGGTGGTTAATGAGGGCTTTAGGCTTCCGCTTTATAGGTTTTCGGCTCTGCGAGGTGTTGAGGGATGGCGCGAAGGCTCCGAGGTAGTTTTGGAGGTAAGGAGCATGGATGGGTCTGGAGATATGTTTGGCATGAGTGAGGAGCTGCATCGCAAGTCGATATTTAACGACAGCTATCATAGTGCAAGGATAGAGGTTGGGGGTGTAGTAATCTTCTCGGGTGTCGCCACACTTCTGGGTGTTAAGCGTAGAGGTGGGGAGGTGATATATAGGGTAAGAGTTCGTGTGGGAGGTGCCGAGTGGGCCGATAACGCTGCTAATACTCGGTTGAGCGATACGGCAATAGATTTAGAGCTGTGGATGTATCCTCGCGATATAAATAACACATGGAGTAATCCTGCTGCTGTAAGGATGCTGCCTCTGCACCGTGATAGCTATGTTCAGGAGGCCGAAACAGGAATCCTAGTGCCACAACAGACACTCCTCCCACATAACTATTACCCCTTTATTTCGGTGTCGGCGATTATTGATAGCATTGCTAATGAGGCTGGATATCAGATATGTAGCAACTTTTTGAGTAGCTCATTTGCCAAAAAGCTAATGATTAGCGGAGCATATAAGCGTGTGGAGGCTAGCGAGGCTTATACCTCGATGGGCTTCAAGGCTCTCCGCACCTGCACCAACACCGCGCAGGCGTCAATCATAGGTCGTGTAGATGCCTATAGGCCTGTAGGCGGCAGCAACGTAGGAAATGTAGTTGATACGGTAAACCCAAATACTCTAGATGAGAATGGAAACCTATCCATTGGAGCTTACGATAATGGAGGCTGCTTTACGTTTGAGAATAATGTGCCTACATTTCGCCCCAAGCGCGAGATAAGCGTAGCCTTTGATATCAACCTGCATTATACTACCGAGTATCGCATAGCATCCTCATCGCGGCTTTGTGGCTTCGATACGCTCTATTTTGGCGATGAGTGTTATGTCGATATAGGACTCCCTAACCACTTTGCTAATCGTAGTAATGAGATTGTCCCAGGGGCTGGATATAAACTCTTTATCTTCGACTTTGACCCCGCCAAGAGCTACTATCTTACGGGTGTTGGCGATATCACGGCAGCGGTGACAGAGATAAGTTTTGAACCAGGGTTCAGAGGAGTTGCAAAGTTATATGTTTCGAACTCTGCAGGGGGTATCCGCCTACCATATACGGGAGATTGGGCGATATACGATAGTTATGTTGAGGAGAGGGGTACACGCGAGGTGAAGATTACCGTACGAACCTCATTTAGCTCGCTCTCTCCAACATCCCCCAAGCGCTTCAATGAGGTATACTTTTATGGCGCTGAAGAGGGCATGAATCTTACGTTACATGCAGGGTGTAGCATCACACCAATCTTTGGTGGTGTGGCTGGATATGGTGAGAAGGTTACGTTTAAGGATATCGCCAATCACGACATCTCACAGGCTCAACTTCTGGAGGCTATAGCCCACCTCTTCAACCTATGTATCTACACCCATCGCCCCTCAAAGAGGATATATATCGAGCCGTATGATGACTTTTTTGCGGGCGGTGAGGTGGATTGGCGAGGTAGAGAACTCGATGGCGAGGTGACGATTGAGGAGTGTGTGGCAGATAGCTTTCTTGTGACCCGCTATGGCTATCAGCCATCGGATGGTGCCACGAAGCGTCTTATGGATGGTGATTCGATATTTGGAGAGTGGAATCTTATGGGCGATAGCTTTGCTGTGAAGCAGAGTGTTGCCTCGAGGCTAAATCCCCTCTTTCTAGCTACGGCATCCATGCAGGGAGCTATAGGCGTGGCACCCTCGGCGGCGCTGCTTGCGGTGGGAAATCGTGATATCGTTGATGACCAGGAGTATGTGGCACCACGTGTGGCGCTCTATCATGGCCTGAAGCCCCTTACGGGTAAGGAGTATTGGCCTATGGTAAATAGCATTAAGCAGTATCCTCTTGTGGCCTTTCACTCTCCCGAGTGTGGTGAGACACTCTGCTTTGAGGATAGAGATGGGTGCAGTGGCCTACACCGCTTCTACGACAATGAGATGCAGGAGGTGGCACAGCGACAGAGGGTTACGATGGATATCTATCTTCCACCAGCAGAGTATATATCACTTTTTGACCCCAATAGCAGTGGGGCTACGATACGTTCGCGCTTTAGACTGAAGGTGGGTGGTAATAGCTCGTTGTTCCGTCTTGATGAGATACTTGCCTATGATGGTGAGCGTGGAGTGGCACGATGTAGGTTTCAACGCTTGAGGTGTGACTAAAGATTATGATGATGAGTGGAGTTCGCTCACCGCCAATGGGGTATTGGAGGAGGCAAAAAGCTAAAGTCTAAAAGTAGTGAAAGTAATGATAAAAATGTTATGAATCAGAATATTAGAATTAAAAACGAAGTAGACTGCACGATAATAGATATCGAGGGTACAATCGGAGTGGATGAGTCGTGGCAGTTCGATAATCCCGATAGTCGTGTAGCTACATACGAGCGATTTAGGGAGTATGTATCACAAATATCGGATATCCGTAACAGTGAGATACGTGTCAATATTCGCTCTACGGGTGGCGATGTAAACGATGCACTATTGATTTACGAGGCGCTTCGTGCCACAGGTGCTAGGGTGATTACCTGTTGTTATGGTTACACCGCCTCGGCAGCAACAATCGTGGCGCAGGCAGCGAGTGAGGGGTGTCGTTTCGTAGCACCATCATCGCTATATCTCATCCACAATTCGATATGCTCTACGGAGGGTAATGCCGAGGAGCTTATGGCCGAGGTGGAGATGCTTCAGCAGACGGATTGCCGCTTGGCAGAGATATATGCTTCGCGTTCTGGGCGCAGCAATGAGGATATTGCAGCCCTTATGGCCGAGAATGGAGGCCGTGGCCGCTGGCTATCCCCTGCCGAGGCTATCGAGCAAGGCCTTGTGGATGGGGTTCTGGATGAGCATAACGAAGGCTCAATCGTGGAGTATGCCAAGCGTGGTGTCATGGCGCTTCTCAAGAGTATTGGTATAGGAGATGTCGCTCCGCAGACTACCGTAAACCATGCCTCGACACATGCTGCTTTGCGCAATCTTATGGAGAGGCAGGGGAGTGTAGCCCCTACAACGGTAAAGAGTGTCCAAGACCCCGACCCTGTAGATGTGAAGCACGACCCTCGCACCATGGCCTATGAGGAGGATGCTCGCAATATCCGCCTTCGATAACCTTGATTTACAGAGATAAAACTAGCAAAAACCTTTTTATTAACACATTAAACATTTTAAAATTATGGGACTTATTGAAAATGCAAAGACCTATACAGGTCGTGACCTTGAGACTATCTTCTTCCGCCCAATGTTTGTGGGTGAGAATGCCGAGCAGCTTGGTATTCGTGTTATGTACAACATGCCTGTACCTACTACAATTCAGATGTGGAGTCCAAGTAGCGATGTCTTGAAGAGGTATAGCTCGGGCTGGACAGGTGGTAACTCCGCAACACGTGTGCAGAAGAGTATCGACATGCAGAAGCTAAAGGCCGAGGTGGGATTCTCCGCATCGGACTACTTCCAGAGTGTCTACGAGCTTATTGTAGGTCGCTCGGATGTGAATCTCGATGACCTCACTGGTTCGGAGCTGGAGCAGGCCGAGACAGAGATGTTTAGAGCAGCTATTGCCGAGAGCCTTCGTGTGCTGATGTGGATTGGTGATACCGGTGCAGAGAAGTATAACATGATGGATGGCTTCCTCACACGTGCAGCGCAGTATAGCGAGTCGCCAACGGTGACAACATATAACGCATCGGGTGAGGCCATAACTGCGGATAATGTAGTGGAGCTTCTCAAGGGTATGTGGGCTGTAGCTCGCCCCGAGCTAAAGGCGTTGCGTGGTGAGGGTAACCTAGCATATTTCGTGACGACAGATATCTATGAGGCTTATGAGGAGTATCTCGATGGTCATGCTTCCGATGGCGCATATATCGACCTTGTGTCGGGCCGCCGCGAATTGACATATCACGGAATCAAGCTCGTAGATATGGGCATCACGCAGTATATTTCGGAAGGTGGCACAGCATCCTCTTATTGTTTGCTCACCGACCGCCGCAACCTCGTGCTTGCTGTTAATACCTCTGATTATCCAGGCTCGGAGGTGCGCATGTGGTATAACCCCGATGTAATGGAGAACCGCCAGCGAGCTACATTCCTTGCTGGTACAGAGATTCTCGATGAGACACTCATGGTGTGGGCATCGCTCTAGTTAGCGGCAGTGTATAATCCTTAACATTTAGAATTTTATGACTAACAAAATTGCTACACGTGTGGTTGTAGCATCAAACCGCTCCGAGCCTCTTTTAGGCTCGGGCGGTGGTGGAAAAGCAGAGGTAGATAGGGTGTGGAAGTGGGGTAGTGATAATCTACTTCCTAATGCACTGTCGCTCCTTGCACGGCGCTCCGTGGCGCATCGCAGAATCATAAACGACAAGGCAGATTACATCGCTGGCAAGGGTGTTATCTACGATGATGGCATACCACAGTTATCGCATCTTGCTACCTGCGCAAATGGCGATGGAGAGTCGCTGCGAAGTGTGTTATCGCGTTTGGCGATGGATATGGCGATGTTTGGCAACGCCTTTATGGAGGTTGTTACCGATGCTCGCCACTCGTTTCTCTCGTTCTATCAGATAGATGCCTCGAAGTGTCGCCTTGCGGAGGACTCAAAGCATGTTGTGGTGCATCACGACTGGTCTGCGTACCGCGCTGCAGAGGCTACTACGCTTGCGCTCTACCCCGAATTTTCGGAGGCGGCAGATGGCACTCTGCGTACTGTGGTTCACTATAAGAGCTATGAGCCTATGTTTTCGCACTATGGCGTGGCACCATATATCGCGGGCCTTGATGCTGCGGCAATAGTCTATAAGACAGACCATTGGAATATCTCGCGTATCGACAATGCCTTCCAGCTATCTGGAGTAATGATGCTCGATAATGCTGTAGATAGCGAGCAGGAGGCCGATCGCATAGTGCGCATCGCCGAGGAGAAGTTTGCGGGAAATCCTGGTCAGGTGCTATTTGTGTTGCGTGGCGAGAGCGAGAATGATAATTCGCGTTTTATACCCATCAACACCTCCTCGGATGGTGATTGGCAGAGGTTACACACGCAGGCGGAGTCGGACCTTGTTGTGGCACACTCTTGGTTTCGTTCGTTGAGTGGTTTGGATTACGCCTCGGGATTCTCCACAGAGCGTATTCTCAACGAGTATGAGGTGGCGCTAAACACCGTAATTCTACCCCAGCAGGCGGAGCTGATGGAGCCTCTGCGAGCTATAATTAGGATGGTGCTGGGTGTTGATGCCTCCTCGTTGGAGATTGTCAATAGACCACCTACACGTTCCAAGCCTGGTTATATGAGAATATGGGAGGCGCGTAAGGCCGATGGCCTAGATTATGATGAGCATAGTCCCGAGCAGCAGCGCTTCCTGGCGGAGATATCTAAAACATGATGAGTATGAAAACAATAATAACAACACAGCAGGTCGTGGAGTTGGCGTATGTCCCCGAGGGTGTTATGACCGCCGCGAAGATAACCATTGCAGATATTGTAGTTGCCGAGAGCAAATATTTGATACCAATCATTGGTGAGTCTCTCTATGATGCCCTTATGGCTGGCAGTTACACCTCGCTCTGCGAAGATTATGTAGCCCCCATGGTTGCAGCATGGGCGCGTTATGTTGCAGAGCCTCTCCTTGCTGGGCGATTGGGTATCGGCTACGATAATGATTTTAGCGAGGCGGATAACGATGCTCGTGATGCTATAGTTATGCGTCTGCGTCATACAGCGGCGACATTTTCGCGCCGTCTCTCTGACTACCTAAATGCACATAGCGACCAATTCCCAGAGTATAATCCTATTGATAACCCATTAAACCATTGTATGATAGATGGAGGTATTGTTCAGATATTTTAGTGCCGTAGTAGCTTCGCTATGTGGACTCTTTTGTCCCATAGCGCCCCTCATTGCCATTGCCACACTATTCATAACCATAGATTTTGTCACGGGCATCATAGCCTCACGTGCTGTGGCGCAGCGCGAGGGGCGCGAGTGGTGGTTTGAGAGCCGCAAGGCGTGGCGCACGATACTCAAGGCGGGGTTTGTGGCCATAGCTATAGTGATGATGTGGATTATGGATAATCATGTTTTAGAGTTCATGCACCTCAATATGGCAAAACTGTTTACCGGCTTTGTATGTGGTGTCGAGCTGTGGTCGTTTTTGGAGAATGCGTCAGCAATAAGTTGCTCCCCGCTTTTTCAGTGGATGAGCCGCTGGGTGAAGCATCGCGTAGAGAGGGAGGTGGAGGATGAGTAGGGGTATTCGTAATTGTAATCCAGGAAATATCCGCCACTCAAAAGTCCGCTACGATGGTGAGGTGGTTCCTAGTAGGGATGATGAGTTTAAGGAGTTTGAGAGCATGAGCTACGGCTATCGTGCTATGTTTGTGCTACTCGATAGCTATAGACGAAGATATGGTTTAGATACTATTCGCCAGATGTTAAATCGCTATGCTCCAGCAACGGAGAACTTCACCGAATCATATATTCGCTATGTGGTGCGTAGGACAGGGATTAGGGCCGATGAGAGGCTGGATACGCTCTCGGTGCGAGATATGATACCCATCGTTGCGGCGATGTCGGAGATAGAGAATGGCGCGAAAGTTGTGATGGCGGATGTGGAGTCGGGGTGGCAGATGTTTATGGAGTCTCAACCATAGTGATAGCCCCTTTCCCCATGTAATTGCTACCTCTAATGGAGAGTGACTAAAAAGTGTATTTTGTCGTTACGCTTGCCCTCAAAATGCTCATTTACGCTCAGTAAACTCCGCTTTTTCGGGCTTCGCAAGCCTAAAACTACATCTTTTTATTCACTCTCTTCGGTTATGGGGGCCTGCACAACATACTTGTTGGCAGCCCCCATTTTCTGTTATTATTGAAGATAGGTATTTGAATGTTGGATAAATTTTCGTAAATTTGCGTGTTTGGAATATTCCAGATATGGTAGGAGAACTAAATTTATAAAACATCAAAATATTATGAAAAGAATTCTTGTAACAGGAGCTACATCGGGTATTGGTCGTGCTACAGCGTTGCGCCTTGCAGAGCCTAATACCGAAATCATCATCACAGGTCGCCGCAAGGAGCGTCTCGAGGCGTTGAAGGCGGAGGTTGAGGCAAAGGGTGCGAAGTGCGTTGTTCTCAACTTTGATGTTCGCTCGGAGGCAGAGTGTATAGAGCATCTGAAGCCTCTTGGCCGTGTAGATATCCTTATCAACAATGCAGGCCTTGCAGCGGGTTTGGAGCATATCGACAAGGGTGACTCTCGCGATTGGGATGCTATGATTGACACCAATGTCAAGGGTCTTCTTTATGTTACCAAGATTATCAGTGGCGCTATGGTCGAGGCTGGCAAGGGTGGCCATATTATCAACATAGGCTCTATCGCCGGCACCGAGCCTTATGAGAATGGTGCTGTCTATTGCGCCTCGAAGCATGCCGTACACGCTATCTCGATGGCTATGCGTGCCGATTTGTTGAGCGCTGGCATCAAGGTTGGTGAGGTGCGTCCAGGTATGGTGGAGACAGAGTTCTCGGAGGTGCGTTTCCATGGCGACAAGGAGCGTGCAGAGGGTGTATACCGTGGCGTTGAGGCTCTTCAGGGTGAGGATATTGCCGAGGCTATCCACTGGATGCTTAACCTCCCAGCACACATGAACGTAAATGATATTGTGCTTATGCCTACATGTCAGGCTGGAGCATACTACACCTATCGCAAATAGTTGATGTTATGATAAAAGATTTTATGCGTATATCAATGTTTGGCCTTGTAGCTATGGCACTCTTTGCTTGTAGCTGCACAAAGAGTGATGCTGTGGCCAAGGAGCCAGAGCCAGAGCCACAACCTACAGAGCCTGCAGCTCGCTTTGAGGTATTTCAGTTGTTGAACCCATCGGATATCCCATACCGTATTCCAGCGTTGGCAGTCACAAAGAGTGGTACGCTTATCGCAGTTGCCGACTATCGCCATAGCGGTACTGATATTGGTGTGACGGATAAGGGTCGCATCGACCTACACTATCGTCTATCACATGACAACGGCAATACGTGGAGCGATGTAATGCCACTAATCGAGGGTAAGGGTGCGGCATCGCCAGACTTTATGAATGTAGGTTTTGGCGACCCATGTATTGTCGCAGATTGTGACTCTGACAGAGTGCTTCTTTTGTCGTGTGCGGGTAATGTCTCATTCCAAAATGGCACACGTTACAACCACCAAAACATCGCCCGTTTCTACTCCGAGGATGGCGGTAAGACATGGAGCAAGCCCGAGGATATCGCCGAGTCGATATATTCGCAGTTTGACAACTCCTCGTATGGCCCTGTGCGTTCTATGTTTGTTGCTTCGGGACGTATCATGCAGAGTCGTAAGACAAAGGTTGGAGAGTATTATCGCCTCTATTGTGCTGTGCTGGTGCGCGATAGACAGGCAAAGCACATGAACTATATCCTCTTCTCGGACGACTTCGGTGGCTCATGGAAGGTATTGGGTAATATCAACACCCCAGCGGTATATAACACTGCTGATGAGCCAAAGGTTGAGGAGTTCCCCGATGGCACAATACTTATCAGCTCGCGCTATAATGGTGGTCGCTACTACAACTTCTTCATGTATACCGATGTAAATAGTGGCGCAGGAGTATGGGAGGAGGCTGTATTCTCGGGTGCTACAAATGGCGGTGTAGAGTCGAAGGATAACTCTACTAATGGCGAGGTTATGCTCATCCCTGTAACACGTGTTGCTGATGGCAAGCCTATGCACATCATGTTGCAGTCGCTACCTCTAGGCCCTAGCCGTAAGAGCGTAGGCATCTACTACAAGGAGTTGGCCTCTGACGAGGATTACTACACCCCTGCAGAGTTTGCGCAGCAGTGGGATGGTGTGAAGCAGGTTACCTCTCTCAACTCGGCATACTCCACTATGGCATGGCAGAAGGATAATCGCCTAGGATTCCTCTATGAGGAGGAGACACACGGCACATCAAACCTCGCTTATGGTGGTTATACCATCGTATATGAGTGTTTTGATGTTGAGGATTTGACAGATGGTAAATATACATATCGCAAGTAAGAGATTATGAAAGAGGTACTTAAGTATTACAAAGACTTTCCCAAGGAGGGCATCATCTTTGTAGATATTATTCCATTTTTGCAGAATAAGGAGGTCTTCAAGCAGTTGATAAGTGCTGTTGCCGAGGCTTGTACGACTCCCAATATTATAGCTCCCGAGGCTCGTGGCTTTCTCTTTGCGGCGCCACTCCTCACCGAGGCGGAGCATATAGAGAATATAATCCCTGTTCGTAAGAGTGGCAAGCTTCCTTTTGCCGAGGGTGATTTGCACGAGGTGCTTATCGAGAAGGAGTATGGCTTCGACAAGCTCTATTACCGCGTTAGTGACATTGCTGCTGGCAAGGTCAATGGTGATAATTTTGAAGTTACAATCCTCGATGATGTTTTGGCCACAGGAGGTACTGCCGAGGGTCTGGCAGAGTCGTTGGAGGCGCAGAGGGTTGTGATAGATGGTAAGGAGTATGGTGTGAAGGTGAAGGAGTTTGTCTTCATCGTTGAGATTGCCGAGCTTAAGGGTAAGGAGCGTTTGGAGAAGATTGCTCCAGTACGTTCAATAACAGTTATTTAATCTATCCAATGACGGATATACTCAAGCGTGAGATAAAGTTTCTGGCGGGTGTTGGCGAGGCGCGAGCGCGTCTTTTGGAGCGCGAGGTAGGTGTTCGAACTATCGAGGATCTTCTTCAGCGTTTCCCCTACCGCTATGTCGATCGCTCGCGTCTATTTCGTCTTAATGAGTTGGATGAGTCGATGGAGTCTACCTACGTGCAGCTTCGCTGCCGTGTGGTAGGTAAGTCGTATGTTGGTGATGGCGCCAAGAAGCGCTTTGTCGTGGAGATCAGTGATGCTTCAGGCCAGGCAGAGCTGCTCTGGTTTCATGGCATTAAGTGGATAGAGAAGCGTATAGAGTTGCATAGGGAGTACCTTATCTTTGGTCGCCCATCAATCTTCAAGGGGCGTGTTAGTCTTGTTCACCCCGAGGTAGAGCCTATCGAGGTGGCGTTATCTCGAAAGGTGGAGAGTAGCTTTCAGGGTATATACTCTACAACCGAGAAGCTCTCACAGATGATATCTGTTAAGATGATGCACACGCTAGTACACAATGCGTGGCAGCTTGTTGCTACGGATAGCACCGCCTTTGTCGATCCACTCCCCGAGGATATGCGCCGTAGATTGGGGCTTATACCCCTCAAGGATGCTATATACAACATTCACTTTCCGCAGTCGGCAGAGATGCTTAAGCAGGCGCAGTATCGCCTGAAGTTTAACGAGCTATTTGGCGTTCAGCTTACTATCCAAGCGCGGCGAAACACCCGTCATCAGCGCGGTGGCGGATTCCTCTTTCCGCGTGTTGGTGAGGCCTTTAACACCTTCTATCGCGATAAGCTTCCCTTTGCCCTCACGGGTGCGCAGCAACGTGTGATAAAGGAGATTCGTGCCGATATGATATCTGGTAGGCAGATGAATCGTCTCCTGCAAGGTGATGTGGGTAGTGGCAAGACCATGGTGGCGTTTATGTCTATGCTTTTGGCTGTAGATAATGGCTTTCAGGCATGCATCATGGCACCTACGGAGATTCTTGCCCGCCAGCACTACGCCTCGATGTCGCGTTTTGCCGAGGACCTCAATGTTAGGCTGGCAATACTTACAGGTTCGTCAAAGGCGAAGGAGCGCCGCGTGGCATTGGAGGGTGCCGCCTCGGGTGAGGTTAATATCCTCATTGGCACTCACGCATTGTTAGAGGATAGGGTGCAATTTGCAAACCTTGGATATGTGGTTATTGATGAGCAGCACCGCTTTGGTGTTGAGCAACGTGCGAAGCTATGGACCAAGAATCAGCAGCCTCCCCATATCCTTGTAATGACCGCAACGCCAATACCGCGAACGCTGGCTATGACGCTATATGGCGATTTGGAGGTCTCGGTAATAGATGAGCTACCTCCAGGACGTCAGCCTATACGCACCTATCACTACTTTGATGCTATGCGCCTACGAATGTTTGGCTTCTTAAGGCAGGAGATAGCCAAGGGGCGTCAGGTATATATCGTCTACCCTCTCATCAAGGAGTCAGAGAAGATGGACTATAAGGATCTCTACGATGGCTTTGAGTCCATATCTCGTGACTTCCCACTTCCGAAATATCGTATCACGGTGTGTCACGGAAAGATGAAACCCGATGAAAAGGATGCTGCCATGGCGCAGTTTAAGCGTGGTGAGGCAGATATCCTTATTGCGACATCGGTTATCGAGGTAGGTGTCGATGTGCCTAATGCTACGGTTATGGTTATAGAGTCTGCCGAGCGTTTTGGTCTTTCGCAGCTCCATCAGCTTCGTGGTCGTGTAGGTCGTGGTGGGGAGCAGTCCTATTGTATTCTCATGTCGGGCGATAAGCTCTCGAAGGAGGGACGTGCGCGTCTAGAGGCTATGTGTGCCACCAACGATGGTTTCCAACTCTCGGAGCTAGACCTTAAGCTTCGTGGTGCGGGAGATATCCATGGCACACAGCAGAGTGGTGAGGCCTTTCAGCTAAATATCGCAAACCTCGCAACCGATACACAGATTATGGAGGTTACGCGTGAGGAGGCATTGCGTGTGTTGGGTGAGGATGCAGAGCTTGTAAAGCCAGAGCATAGGCCTCTTCGTGAGTTGAGAGATAGGTATCGCAAGCGCGAGGTGATAGATTTTTCAGATATCTCGTAATAAATAATTTATAAAATCGTTATATTTGCACCGTAAATATATATAACCCCATAATAGTATGGCACTTATAAGATGTAAAAGTTGTGGAAATCCAGTATCTAGCAAGTCAAAGGTATGTCCAATATGTGGTGAGCCTTTGGCCGCAGAGGTTCCTACAGCTCAAGCCGATGAGGCGATAGAGAGAGGTCCAAAGACCCTAAATGACATAATTGCAGAGCGTAGACGCGAGCGCACTGTAAACGATAGCCACAGCATTGAAGATGCGGAGGTGAGGAGTAATGATAGTTACACTAGCGATGAGGTGCCGACACCTACTCCTATCCCAGCCCCTGTGCCTACTCCTACTCCGCGCCGCGAGCCAGAGGATATGGAGCAGCACTACGACTCCTCGGAGATAGATGACCTAAATGCAGAGTTGGAGCGTAACAGCCGTTCGTTGAAGGGTTATAAGTTGATAGCCCTTGTGTTGCTGGTGCTTCTTATCCCTGCGGCGTACTTTGGCGTAAGCTATGGTCTGAAATATCGAACTATCGAGGCGGATTATGCTATTGTTCAGTCTGCGCGCCAGCTTTTCGAGGAGCAGAATAGCATCCTTCAGCGCGATGCCGAGAGCCTTGTTGCGGAGCTTGAGAGCCTCAAGGATCAGAACGATACCATGATGGTTAAGTATCAGGAGGCTGTTGTCATGCTCGAGCAGTTGCAGAGGGAGAAGACGTATAATTACAACCAGTTGGCAAAGTATAAGCGAGAGGTGGAGACGTTGCGAGGGGTCATGAAGGGTTACCTCAAGCAGATAGACTCTCTTAACACCATCAATAGCAATCTTCAGGCGCAGAACGTAGCATATAAGAAGGAGATATCTACGGCGCAGCTTCGTGCCGATGTTGCCGAGGAGAAGGCCGATGAGTTGAATACCAAGGTGCGTATCGGTTCTGTGATACGTGCTAGTGGTATCCGCATGGTTGCATTGAGCGAGAAGTCGAAGGAGGTGCGCCGCATAAAGCAGGCTCGCCGCATAAGAGTAGACTTTGAGCTTACAGCAAATGAGCTTGCCGAGCCAGGTGAGAAGAGTATATATATCTGCATCACGCCACCTGATGGCTATGTGTTGTCGCCCAAGGAGCTTATTCCATTTAACTTCGAGGGTACGGAGATGATGGCCTCGGCGATGCGTAAGGTAGATTATGAGAACCAGTCAGTGCCTGTAAGCATCTTCTATGATGGATCATCCTTCGAGAAGGGAACCTATAAGGTAGATATCTATATTGATGGCCGTCATAGTGGTTCACAGGAGAGCTACTTCGAGTAGTATGAGCAGCATCGCTGCTGTTCGTGCCCAGCTCGTTTTTATGAATAGGGTCTGCTAGCCTTGGTGCTGGTAAGACCCTTTTTTTGTGCCTATATGGCTCTGTATTGTCGCCCTCTCCCCAAAATTAGGGGTATATGGAGTATCTATTTCCCAAAAATATGCGATTGTCTAAAATGTTGGTATGGAGTACTTTTGTATCCGTAAATGATACTTTATACTATGGAGAGCAAACAGATATTTATAGCGACAAAATACCTTATATATATTATAGCTCCGCTATTTGCTATTATGCCACTATGGGCTACGGAGCCTCCAAAGGGTGCGTTGCTCGAGGGCGTGGTGCTAGATGATGATGGTAATCCTTTAGCGTGTGCAACAATATTTGTTGATGGCACCTCGCGTGGTACTGTTGCCGATGCCGAGGGAAGATATACCTTGTATGTTGATCCTGGAAAGGCTGATGTTGTAGTTCAGATGTTGGGATATACTACTGAGGTTCATAACCTAGATGTTGTGGCAGGTGTCAATGCCGTGGACTTTACTCTTGATAGCGAGGCTACAGATGTTGGTGAGGTTGTGGTGTCGGCATCGGGTGTTGGCCGTCTCCGCCGCTCGGCATTTAATGCCATTGCATTGGATGCCAAGGCGCTTCAAAATACCACACAAAATATCTCCGATGCTCTGTCGCGCGCTCCAGGTCTTAAGCTTCGAGAGTCGGGAGGTGTAGGCTCGGATATGTCGCTTATGGTAGATGGCTTCTCGGGTAAGCACGTAAAGGTATTTATAGATGGTGTTCCGCAGGAGGGTGTGGGAGGTGCTTTTTCGCTTAACAACATCCCTGCTGGTTATGCAGAGCGTATTGAGGTCTATCGTGGTGTGGTGCCTGTTGGTTTTGGCGCTGATGCCCTTGGAGGAGTTATAAACATCGTCACCAATAAGTCGCGCCGATTGTGGTATGCCGATGCCTCATACTCCTATGGTTCGTTTAACACTCATCGTTCCACGATAAATGCTGGTCAGACCCTAGAGAATGGTTTTATGTGGGAGATATATGCCTTCCAAAACTACTCGGATAATAACTATCGCGTAGATGCCCCTGTTGAGGATTTCGCTACAGGACGTATAGATAGAGGTAATGTGGTCAATGTGGAGCGTTTTCACGACACGTACCACAACGAGAGTGTGGTTGCCAAGATAGGTGTTGTTGGTAAGCGCTGGGCAGATAGGCTTGTCTTTGCTATGAACTTCTCCAATATGTATAAGGAGATTCAGACAGGCGTACGTCAGGAGATTGTCTATGGTGATAAGTTTCGCCGTGGCTACTCTCTGATGCCCTCTGTGGAGTACTCCAAGCGCAACCTCCTTGTTGAGGGTCTCGACCTTGCGCTTACGGCAAACTATAACCACAATGTAACCTACAATGTAGATACCGCGCAGGTCAAGTATAATTGGCTTGGGGAGACGAAGCGCTTAAACTCTCCAGGCGAGCAGTCCTATCAGAATATGCGTTCCGATAACGATAACTGGAATGCCACTGCTACATTGTCTTATCGTCTTGGTAAGATGCACACCTTTACTCTCAACCATGTCTTTAATGCCTTCGTTCGTCACAACACATCGCTTCTTGCTAACAATCCCGAGGAGGAGGCTATCAACAAGCAGACTATGAAGAATATCACAGGCCTGCAGTATCACTTCAGAGCCTCAAAGCGTTTCAATGCTCTTGTTTTTGCAAAATATTACGCCTTGGATGTTTCGGGGCCTATCGCCACAGATAGCAACAGTAGCGATTTTGTGCGCACCTCGCGTCATGAAGGCGTCTTGGGCTATGGCGCTGCAGCAACATATTTCATTTTCCCATCGTTGCAGGCCAAGCTCTCATACGAGAGGGCGTACCGTCTGCCTACCATCGATGAGATGTTTGGCGATGAGGACTTGGAGATGGGTGATGTAGGTATTCGCCCCGAGAATAGCGATAACATAAATGTAAACCTATGCTATAGCGATGTTTATGGCGCCGATGATAATCACTCGCTGACTCTCGATGCAGGTTTTGTGTGGCGCGATACCCGCGATTATATCCAGCGAAACATCGTAGATGTTAGTGGTGGAAAGAGTGCCGCAACATATATCAACTATGGCAAGGTTCGCACATGGGGCCTTACACTCTCTGCGCGTTACTCGTTTGTCGACTGGATATCGATAGGTGGTAATCTCTCGTATATGGATGTACGTGATAACATGAAGATTGCCATTGGCACCGTGGCGTTGCCCAATCTCGGTTATGGCGATAGAATGCCTAATATCCCATATCTCTTTGCTGATAGCGATATCCGTTTCACGTGGCGTGATGCCATATTTGAGGGTGACCAAATCTCTGTGAGTTACGATAATCAATATCTGCATAACTTTCACTACTACTCTTCGCGCATAGGAACTAACAAAGATGAGTATATGGTTCCTTCGCAGTTGTCACATAACCTATCGCTGGGCTACTCGCTCAAGGGCGGTAAGTATAATATAACCTTGGAGTGTCGCAACTTCACCGATGAGAAGCTTTACGATAACTTCAGCCTTCAGAAGGCGGGTAGAGCCTTCTATGCAAAGTTCCGCGTATCCTTTGGCGGACGTTAAATAGTTATTATAATTAAAATTTAAAAATATGAAACTTAAGATTATCTCAAAAATTATTATCGTTGCTGTGGCCCTATTGGCTGCTGCGTCATGTCAGAAGGAGCAGATGCCCACACATGAGTATAACCCCGATGCGGAGCGTCCCTATGTTATAGCCTCGCAGGGAACATTCTCTAACACCACGACCAACGCTCTTCTCACTGCGGAGAGCCTTGGTGGTGGCACGCTAGGCATGGAGCGTGGTTTGGTCAATGATGGTGCCTCCTATTGGGTATTCTGGGGTGATAAGTACCTCTATGCTCTAACTTATAATCAGGGTAATGCAGGCACCACTCGCTCCTATGTTATGAATGGCGACTATACACTCTCGGCACGCCCTGCGGAGTATGCCGTGCGCCGCTTCACCACAGTAGGCATCTACGATGAGTTTGTCATGACCACCTCTACGGGTGATGGCCCCAAGGAGCTTGCCGATGAAAATGGATACCTCCCCAAGTCTATCCTTGTCTCGCTACTCGATGTGGAGCGTGAGACATATACCACCAACAATACCCTCGAGGAGCAATATCTCGCAGAGAACTTCCTCGGCAATGGTGAGTATGTCACCCTCGCTGGCTTGGTTCAAGTAGATGATAAGCTCTACTCTGCTGCTGTGCCTATGGGCTTAAGTCAGTATGGTGTTAAGGCCGAGGGGGGCAAATGGGTGCGTGACGGATATTCCGATCTCATAAAGACCGAGTCTGGAGGTTCTGGCAGTGGCGCATATAAGGAGGGTGAGTTGCAGTGGACGCAGTACCCCGATGAGTGTTGGATTGCTGTATTTGATGATGAGAATCTTAATGGTAAGCGTCTGATTCGTACCGATAAGATAAGCTATGCCGTTGGACGCTACAAGTCACAGTATTACCAGATGATTTGGCCCGATGACAATGGTGATATATATATCTTCTCTCCTTCGTATGCAAAAATAATGGCAGATTCACGCCAACAAACGAAACTCCCAGCGGGTGTTGTACGTATTAAGTCAGGTAGCAATAATTTTGACGACTACTACGTTAATTTAGAGGAGAAGGCTGATGGCAAGTCATTCCTTCGCACATGGCACGTTGGCGGCAGTAAGTTCCTGATGCTCATGTATAACAGTATCCTAGAGCCTGGCAAGGAGATGGTTGCAAACGAGCTTGCTATATTCGATGCTGCGACAGAGACATTAACCTACGTATCTGGCTTGCCTGCTGTGGAGTATATCTCGGGCTTTGGCAATGCTCCATATTATGAGAATGGAAAGGTATACGTGGCGGTATCTACCACTAATAACTATCCATCGATATATGTCATCGATGCTGAAACTGCTGTAGCAACCAAGGGTTTGACTGTTCAAGCTACAACGTTAAATGCCATAGGTCGCCTTGCTCCGTTGTAAACCAATGATTATGAAGAAGCCTATTAAGAAACTCCATCTTTGGCTCTCGTTACCACTCGGTATAGTTATCTCTATCACCTGCTTCACTGGTGCTGTGCTTATTTTTGAGAAGGAGATAACCGAGTCTATTCAACGCAGGTACTACTACGTAGATAGTGTTGGTGACCAGAAGATATCCTTTGCAGATGCCATTTCGGCTGTTGAGCCTCTCCTTGAGGAGGATCAGCGTATCACAGGTATTGTGGTCTCTCCCGATGCCAGCCGTACGTGGAAGGTTAGCCTCTCTTCGCCCAAGCATGCTGCGGTTTATGTCAATCAGTATAGCGGTGAGGTGCTTGGTAGCCCCAAGCGTCTATCCTTCTTTACAACGATGTTTCGTCTCCATCGCTGGCTTATGGATACACGCCCAGCAGAGAAGGGGGCCATCTATTGGGGTAAGATGATAGTTGGCATTAGCACTCTTGCCTGCGTAATTCTGTTGCTTACAGGTGTTGTGTTGTGGATTCCGAAGTCGGTTCAGATGCTTAAGAACCGCTCTAAAATATCTGTCACACGTGGTTGGAGGCGCTTTCTTTATGACCTTCATGTCGCTGGAGGCATATATGCGACACTCCTTGTTCTTGCCATGGCTCTCACAGGTCTCACCTGGTCTTTTGAGTGGTATCGCGAAGGTTTGTATAAAATCTTTGGCGCAGAAGGCGCCTCTCACGTAGTGGCAAGTAAGCAACCTCGTAGCAATGGCATTACAGCTCCTGCGGCGTATGAGGTGGCCTACGATGAGGTTATCTCGCGTTATGACTCGCATGGTGACGTTACCATCACGCCAAATACCATATCTGTAAAGCTCGGTGGCGTGGGTAATCCTCGTGCCGCTGATAAGTATACCTACAATCCTAGCTCGGGGGCTATAGAGTCTGTGACGTTATATGACGATGCGCCACGCCGACAAAAGATGAGCGGCTGGATCTACTCCTTGCATGTAGGAAATTGGGGAGGTATGATAACACGAATATTGTGGTTTCTTGCCGCGATGCTTGGCGCCACGCTCCCAATTACGGGCTACTATCTTTGGATTAAGCGTAGTTTCGGTGGCAAGAAGTAGTAATTTTGTACGTCATTAGCTCTTCAAACGATAGGAGTAGGGGATTTTTCTCCTACTCTTTTTTTCTTTACAGCTCACTTATCTCTGTTGTTTTCCCCTTCTGTAGCCTCTTTTCTGTCATATCGCTTATATATATAAATATAGGTATGGGTTATGATATTTAAAAAATATAAAAATTTTCAAAAATAATTTCAAAATTAGTTGTAAAGTAGGAAATAATTGGTATCTTTGCAGCCGCAAATGAGGGATATATGATGTCGCTCGTGAGCAGAAAGGTTCTTGGATAGTTTTTTTGAAAAAAGTTTCCAAAATATTTGGATGTTTCAGAAATATGAATTATCTTTGCACCGCTTTTCCGCTTTTTAGAAATGGGGCGATAGCGAAAGAGGTTCTTAAATATTTTTGAAAAAAGTTTCCAAAAAATTTGGTAGTTTCAAAAATATGAATTATCTTTGCACCGCTTTTCCGCTTTAAAAAAGTGGGTAAGTAAAAAAGTGA
>JAGBWD010000033.1 GCA_017629985.1 Alistipes sp. | reverse complement strand
GTTCTTCTCCATGAAGATATATGGAGCCATTTTTGGACACCACTTGCGCTTCAAGTGACCAAAATGTACACCAGCCTCCAAAAGTGTATTAAAATCTGTACGTGCCATTTTCTTTTTTGTTTTTTTTGTTTTTAACTCTTTTATCAACCCACGAGTAGCAACCTATCGGCTATTCTCGAAGGTTTAATCGCAATCGGGCAATCATCGAAGCAGCACACCCTGCGGAATTGGCCTTTAGCAAGCGACCTCATACCGCCACCGCATAAGCGGCATATATAATATATAGGTGTGGTCCCCGAGATTTTGAACCCAGATTGTGCTTTTGCCAAAAGTAGCTCGCGGCGGATTAACGCTTTGAGAACTGGAACTTACGGCGTGCGCCTGGCTGACCTGGCTTCTTACGCTCAACCTCACGTGAATCACGCATAAGGAAGCCGTTCTTCTTCAAGATAGGACGCATCTCTGCATCGATCTGGCAAAGAGCGCGAGCGATACCCATACGTGCTGCCTCTGCCTGACCCTTGATACCACCACCTACGAGGTTGATCATAACGTCGTAGTTCTCCAATGTGTTAGTAACCATCAAAGGCTGCTTAACCTCATACTGAAGAATGTGCAATGGGAAGTAAACCTCAAGCTCCTTATGGTTAACTGTAATCTTACCAGTACCTGGCTTCACGAATACGCGAGCAACAGCGGCCTTACGGCGACCTACGGTGTTTACAACTTCCATAATTCTTACTTAATCTCGTTTAACTTAATCTCCTTTGGGTTCTGTGCAGCGTGTGGGTGCTCCGCACCTGCATAAACCTTCAAATTCTTCATAATTGCCTCACCAAGACGAGTCTTTGGCAACATACCACGTACGGCATGCTCAATAACGAACTCTGGCTTCTTGTCTGTTGTCAAGAAATCTGCTGGTGTTGCAAAACGCTGACCACCTGGGAAACCAGTGTAGCGTGTGTAGACCTTATCGGTCATCTTTGCGCCAGTAAGCTTCACCTTATCAGCATTAATTACGATAACGAAGTCACCGCAGTTAGTGTGTGGGGTGTAGCTTGGCTTGTTCTTGCCACGGAGGATCTTTGCCACCTGTGATGCAAGACGTCCCAAAATCTCGTTCGTAGCGTCAATCACGAACCACTCCTTCTGAGCGTCCTCTGCCTTGACCGAGATTGTCTTGTAACTCTTTGAATCCACTTTGTTAAAAGTTTAGTTAATACTTAATTTATTGTAATCCAATTCCCAAAATCACCATTTTGGGCCTGCAAAGATACTAATTTTTAATAACAAACAAATCTATGCGTACTCTTTTTTTTGAGTGAAAACATCATCTTGTTATATATCAGCATATTAACATATTTTTGAGGCGGTATAAAAATAGATTATCATAGTAAAATTATGAGAAAAAAGCATCCTCATTTATCGATGACAACATTATGTATCACCATAAAAGGATATCCCAGCGATAGCACAGACAACTTCGCTGGGATACTCATATTATGGGGAAGCCTACACACTCCCCTTTCCTAGATATTACTTCTCAAGAGCCTGCGAGATATTGATTATAAAGTCACCCATACGCTCCACCTCTGACACTGTATCTAGATAGTAGACGCTAGAGTGGTAGTTCGCACCATCATTCTCTATCTGAAGTATCTCCTCCTCGCGAATGGCATTGCGAATGTCATTTATCTCAATCTCACAATCGGTGGCCATACGGAGTCCTATAGGCTCTAGCTTCTCAGCCTTAAGGTTATCAATCATCACGCCATAGGCCTTATCCACCGCCTGAAGCATCTTCTCGAGCTTTGTCTTCTGCTCCTCGGTGAATACCTTACCATGGCTATTGCGGCGCATGAGGATACGACCAATAGACTCGCCAGAATCACCCAAGCTCTCAAGCTCACCAATTATCTTATACATACGCTTGGTCTCGGTTCGTGTCTGCTCCGAGATACTATCCTCGGGCAGAGCATTTAGGAATTGGGCAATCTCATACTCTATGCGATCTGATATCTCCTCGTACTTCACCAATCGCTGACGCATATCCTCAAACTCCTTCTCACTCTTTGCATTTACTGCGCGGCGCACAAACTCAACAATGCGGCGAGATATCTCGGCAAAGTGGATAACCTCATTACGTGCCTGACCAATAGACAACTCTGCAGTAGAGAGTGGGCCAGCATCGATAAACTTCAACTTTACGCTATCCTCATCCACACTCTTCTTATCCCTGATAATCGTGGTTACAATCTTCACGATGAGCTTCACAAACCAGATAAGAATCATCGTGTTGAAGATATTAAACAGCGAGTGTAACATCGAGATTCCGTAGAGTGTTGCCATGCTCTCCTCCGATGTCATCGCCAAGGTTGCCGAGTGGCTGATGTCCATAGGATTAGGCAAGCCCATCCAAGTAATCGTTGTACCCACCAACTCGAGGAATGGACGGAAGAAAATCAATGCCCAGCAAACACCAAATAGGTTGAAGAACGTATGTGCTAGTGCGGCACGGCGAGCATTGGCATTACCAACAGCAGCCGCTATATTTGCAGTGATTGTAGTACCGATATTCTCACCCAACACCATTGCAGCACCCATCTCGAATGGTATCCATCCCATGTTTACCATGATAAGCGTCAGGGCCATGGTGGCTGACGAAGACTGCAACACAAGGGTTAGCAGCGTACCAAACACCAAGAAGATAAGCACCGAGCCAAAGCCATAGCTAGTCCAATTTTGGATAAATGCCAACACCTCGGGGGTTTCGCGCAAATCAGGCACAGACTCCTTCATAAGTGAGAGACCTAGGAATAGAAGCGAGAAGCCTATGATAAGCTCGCTGATATGGCGGCGCTGATCTCTCTTTGAGAGGCTCAAGATAAAGCCAAGAGCCATGAGAGGAACGGCAAAGAGCGAGATATCGGCCTTAAAGCCAAAGAATGCAACAATCCATGCTGTAATAGTGGTACCGATATTTGCACCCATAATTACACCTACAGCCTGCGACAGCGTCAAGAGGCCTGCATTAACAAAACCTACGGTCATCACCGTAGTTGCCGAAGATGATTGAATAACAGACGTAATTCCCAAACCAGACAACACGCCCTTGAATGGGTTAGAGGTCATTGCAGTAAGGAAGTTTCGCATCTTGCTACCCGCCGCCTTCTGCAATCCTGCGCTCATAAGATTCATTCCATACAGGAACATACCGAGCGCACCTAGAAGTGTTAATAACTGAATCATATTAATTAAAGTAAAAATTAAATTTTCTCTATCATTACGGTTGCAAAGATATTTTGACTAAAAAAAGTATGCAAGAGAATAAATAAATTGTAACAATAATTTAATATTAATGAAAACCCTTTGTTACACCAATGAAAGAAAAGGGCCTCCTCCCCTACTAAAACAGGCGAAATTCTACATAGAAGAGTACACGAAGTGCGTAATCAAGCCCCCAAAAAACGACCACGCAAATTGCTCCGCGTGGTCGGTCGATTGAATATGGCAAAGTTCTCGTTTGAGGATCTCTTTTACAAATCTCGATGCAGCGGTTTTTCCAGTATTAGGCTCGCCTTTAATTACAATTACCTCTGCCATAATCTTAAAATTTTAATTGGTAGACTTATTTATTAAAAATCATATCCTTCTATATACGAGGCATACTCTCCCCAACCCGATGCTGATTTATACGCCTCTACCGAATCGCGGGGAACATAAATCTTGCGCTCCGAAGCATTATTGTTAAACATCGACGAGTCTCCACTTGGCGGAGTCGTAGACTTGCAATAGACACTTGTCAGCGAGGTGCAACCAGAGAATGCACTATAACTAATCGAAGTAACGCCATTGCCAATGGTTGCACTTGTCAGCGAGCTACAAACATAGAATGCACAACGGCCAATCTCTGTAACGCTATCGGGAATAGTAATGCTTGTCAGCGAGCTGCAACCATTGAATGCATGCTGCCCAATCGAAGTAACGCCATCGGGAATGGTTATGCTTGTCAGCGAGCTGCAATGAGAGAATGTACATACTCCAATCGCAGTAACGCCATTGCCAATGGTAACACTTGTCAGCGAGGAGCAAAAATAGAATGCATAATCGCCAATCGAAGTAACGCTATCGGGAATGGTAATGCTTGTCAGCGAGGTGAAACCTTTGAATGCATAATATCCAATCGAAGTAACGCTGTCGGGGATTATCAAATCAGTTACCAACTCATTATTTAGGTATAGATTTCTTGCATAATCAAATGGATTCTCGCCAAATGAAATATTACACCAAGCAGCGATATCAGTTATATATACACTTGTCAGCAAGGTGCAACCAAAGAATGCAGAATCTCCAATCGAAGTAACGCCATTGCCGATTGTAACACTTGTCAGCAAGGAGCAATAATAGAATGCACTATCACCAATCGAAGTAACGCTATCTGGAATGGTAATGCTTGTCAGCGAGGTGCAATTATAGAATGCATAATCTCCAATCGAAGTAACGCCATTGCCGATTGTAACACTTGTCAGCGAGGAGCAATAATTGAATGCACCATCACCAATCGAAGTAACGCTATCGGGAATGGTAATGCTTGTCAGCGAGTCGCAACCATAGAAAGCCCAATCTCCAATATATGTTATTCCATCTGGAATGGTAATGCTTGTCAGCGAGGTGCATTTAGAGAATGTACTATCACCAATCGTAGTAACGCTATCGGGAATAGTAACACTTGTCAGCGAGTCGCAACCTTCGAATGCACTATCTCCAATCGTAGTAACGCTATCGGGAATAGTAACACTTCTCAGCGAGTCGCAACCTCCGAATGCACCATCTCCAATCGAAGTAACGCTATCGGGAATAGTAACACTTCTCAGCGAGGTGCAACCACGGAATGCATAATCGCCAATCGAAGTAACGCTGTCGGGAATAGTGATACTTGTCAGCGAGGAGCAATCCCTGAATGCTTGATTCCCAATCGAAGTAACTATGCTACCATCGAAAGCCAACATACCAACTCCATCCTCGTATGTATTGGTGAGATAATCGAAACTATAGGGACTAATGGTTTTACCGTTGGTAGTGGTATAAAAGATGATATAATCCATATTACGCTCCTGAGTAATGGTATATTCAGCGAAAACGGACTGGTCGCCCATCTTCACCACTTTTACAACGGCTCTCCTATCAGCACCGACATTACTCTTGGCAATATTTAAGGTCGCACAACCGCTCTCCAAGCCCCTCGTTTCGGGAGCAAGCGAAATCCAATGCTGTGCATCGCTGGGAATAACTACCTCGCACTCGACAGTCGTTTGGTAGGCAATATCGACTGTGCCACCCTCAACGGGAAGATTAAATGTATTGTTCTCGTCTGATATAATTACCTCTTTAAGACCTTGCGACACCACCAACACTTTCTTTGCCTCGCCACAGTTGAAAATGATAGTGCCCTCGCGGTTGTCATAGGCAATGTTGGCAGTGAGGGTTATTGTAGTACCCTCCTCACTTGCCTCGCCGCCTGATATAGAAGTAGTTACCCAATCGCAATTATTTGTCAGTGTCCACTCATAGTTGCTATACACCTTAACTTCAACGCTCTCGCCGTCGGGCACGAACGTAAGCACCTCCTTATTGAGAGTGATGTAGGCTTCATCGGGAATCTTGTTCTCATCGTCATCATCTTCGCCCGGTTGCTCGGTGTTGTTGCCACCATTGTCGATGTTGTCATCAACACCGCCCTCGGTACAGCCGACAGCGACCATGCCCACAAGGGCAAGAAGTAGTAATATTTTTTTCACAATAATATAATCTTAAAATTTTAATTGGTAGACCTTATTTATTAAAAATCATATCCTTCTATATCCTCGGCATAGGCACCCCAATACGATGCTGATTTATACGCCTCTACCGAATCGCGGGGAACATAAATCTTGCGCTCCGAGGCATTATTATTAAACATCGATGAACTTCCACTTGGCGGAGTCGTAGGCTTGCAATAGACACTTGTCAGCGAGTAGCAATAGTGGAATGCACCATTACCAATCGTAGTAACGCTATCGGGAATAGTAACACTTGTCAGCGAGGTGCAACCTTTGAATGCAGAACCTCCAATCGAAGTAACGTCATTGCCAATGGTAACACTTGTCAGCGAGGTGCAACCATTGAATGCAGAACCTCCAATCGAAGTAACGTCATTGCCAATGGTAACACTTGTCAGCGAGGTGCATTCATAGAATGCCGCCTCTCCAATCTTAGTAACGCCATTGCCAATAGTTGCACTTGTCAGCGAGCTGCAACCATAGAATGCATAATCGCCAATCGAAGTAACGCTATCAGGAATAGTAATGCTTGTCAGCGAGCTGCAACCATTGAATGCACCGAATTCAATCGAAGTAACGCTATCGGGAATAGTAATGCTTGTCAGCGAGCTGCAACCTCTGAATGCAGAATCTCTAATCGAAGTAACGCCATCGGGAATGGTAACACTTGTCAGCGAGCTGCAACCATAGAATGCATATTTTCCAATCGAAGTAACGCTATCGGGAATAGTAATGCTTGTCAGCGAGTCGCAACCATAGAATGCATAATCGCCAATCGAAGTAACGCTATCAGGAACGGTAATGCTTGTCAGCGAGCTGCAACCATAGAATGCCTCCTTTCCAATCGTAGTAACGCTATCGGGAATAGTAATGCTTGTCAGCGAGCTGCAACCAAAGAATGCATGATCTCCAATCGTAGTAACGCCATCGGGAATGGTAGCACTTGTCAGCGAGCTGCAACCATTGAATACATAATCGCCAATCGAAGTAACGCCATCGGGAATGGTAACACTTGTCAGCGAGCTGCAACCATTGAATACATAATCTCCAATCGAAGTAACGCTATCGGGGATTGTAATGCTTGTCAGCGAGCTGCAACCATAGAATGCATAATCTCCAATCGAAGTAACGCTATCGGGGATAGTAATCAGTTTAAGACTTGCACAACCATCGAAAGCACTGTTGGCGATATTTTCAAGAGAGGTGAAGTACTGCAACTCGTTAAATGCTAAAATCAAAGAGCCTGTGAATACTGCTCCAAGGTCGGTAACGGCAGCAGCCTCCTCATACGACAACTCGCCATCCTCATTCTCGTCCCAATGGAGAGTACAGAGGAGTTTGGTGTTCGCGTCTTGGAACATGATAACCAGCGTCTTGTCATCAGGATTGTCAGGGTTGTCTTCGCCACTTATGCCCTTCTGAACAAATGAGAGACTCTGCAATTCGGCATTGTCGCTACCAAGAAGTTTCACGACAGCACTACGCTCTGCTTCTGCCTCATTTTTCGCAATGGTAAAGGTCAATTTTTCCACACGGATAGCACGGGTATCGGCTATGCTTAACCACGACTGCGCCTCATCTGGTATCACAACCGAGTATTCAAGGTTGGTAGATACGGTAACTACTATAATACCACCGTCTGCCTCGACAACATAATCACCTTCGCTATCACTAATAAATACGGCTTCCTCATTGTTTGAATCGCCAGCTCCTTTCTCGCTGCAGGCAGTGAACATCACTCCTACAACTGCCAATAATAGAAATATTTTTTTCATAATAATATAATTTGTCATTTATTTCATAACATGCTTGAAAACAGCAAAATACCCCCTAAAAAATATCGTGGTTGTATATTTGTGTACCCTTATATTGAACTTGCGTTCAGAATCTATGTAAGTCTACCGTTACTACAAAATTAGAAATAATTCCGCAATTTACAACACTCTATAAATAAAAAACGGCGATGAGTCTGCTTTCACCGCCGAAAATAGCAACCCTATGCGGGGAATGCCCATATCTTATCTCCTATCGCCGAAGATTCGCAGAAGGTAGAGGAATAAATTGATGAAGTCTAGATAGAGAGTTAAAGCTCCAAAGAGTGCCAACTTATATCCCATCTCATCTACCTCGCCATACTCTGCAAGCATCTGCTTAATCTTCTGTGTATCGTATGCCGTAAGGCCTACAAACACCACCACGGCAACGTAGCTAACTACCCAATAAAGCATCTCCGACTTTAGGAAGATATTTACTAGCGAAGCAATGATAACACCTATCAATGCCATGAAGAGTAGACTTCCCAGGCGTGTGAGATCCATACGAGTAAAGTATCCCAGCAGACTCATCACAAGGAACATACCCGCCGTGATGAAGAACACCGAGGCTATAGAACTCATCGTGTAGACCATAAATATAGTAGACATCGTAACGCCCATCATCGCCGAATAGAGGATGAAGAGCAACGTAGCCGTTGTCATAGACATCCGCGTAAAACGTGCCGAGAGCCATATCACAAGGACTATCTGTGCAATAAGCACTACCCATATTAGAGATGTATTATTGGCCAAGAAGAGCCAAAAATCCTGTGATTGTGACAGAAAATATGCCACTAGACCTGTGATTGACAGGGCCGCAGCCATCTGCATATATACGCTCTTGAAGAGCGCCGATACAGCAACCTCTGTTGCTGTGTGTTGCGATACATAATTCGCCATATTTACTCTGTTTTTTATTGTTATCACTCAAAAAACGCTACATACATACCATTTATTACACAAGGCTAGCGTATATAGTCAATTATTGGTTTTGCACCCTTATAGCTCTTCATAGCCATACCCGTTACCGCGCCCATATATGTCGGGTCGGAGATGTAAAATGTCTTACCTTCGTAGGTGTAGTTATCACCCTCAATCTTACTACCGAGATTCACAGCTACGGTCTCATGTCCTGGGAAGCGTATTAGGTGATTCTCAACACCAAGCACACTCTTTAAAAGGTATGAGTAAAATATAGAGCGATCCTCGCAATCCGACTTTGGATAATAGAGCAGCTCCTCGAAGAAGTAAGGCTTCTCAAATCCATGCTGCGCATCATCTGTAGCATAGCTAAATGCTCGCTGCACAAACTGCAAAAGCTTATTTACAGACTCTAGCTTGTTTGACGATGTAAGCTGTGAGGCTAGCTGCGCCGTAACCTCTCGCTCCACCTTTGCCGAAACCACAGACTCGGCATAGCATCCTATATCCATCTGTGGGTAGCGATACAACAGAGGCATTACATTGGCATTTATCTCACCCTCAACATGTATGCCACCGAAGTCAAGCGAGTATTTATGTGCCTTATACGGCATCTTTGGCTCCTCGCGGATAATTAAATCTAGGGCCCTTCCACAATCTGCGCTCTGGGGAATATCGCAAGTGTAGAACGAGCCACTGCTGCTTGGGCTACCTGCGATATTATCATAGAAGATATAGAATCGCTTACCACCTAACGTAGCATATCTACGGCTATATAGGTTCTGATTAATAGCTACCAAAAGCATTGGCGCACCACTCTTTGTCACCGCAATACGCACATCATAACCAGCCTTGGACATCAAATAGTGCGTGAGCGACATACGCTGACATGGTGCCATGCTTGCCATCTCACTATCGACATAGCTACGTAGGCACTCAAAGAAGAACCAATCGTTAAAATTACAATCCTTTGCCACCTTCTGAAGATGTGGCAACACCTCCTTCTCAACCTTTAACGATGCGTAGGTCTTCCACAAATTAGCGTAGACCTTGGTGTCGCTACCATTAGGCAGTGTTCCCCAAGCGATGTATGGCACCTCAAACTTAAGGCTGTGATACATATATCGCTTATTAAGCACATTCTTGGCTGCTGGCTCTGGTGCAGGCGCAGGTGCAGGCGCAGGCGCAGGTTTTGGCTGCTCTAGGCTCTTTGGCTGCTCCTTGGGCTGGGGAGGCGTAACGCTCTTTGGCTGTTCCTTGGGCGCTGGTGGGGTCATAGTCACAGGCTTCTCCACAGGCGCTGGTGGAGGCACATCTGCAACCTTACTCTCCATTTTGGGTTGCTCCTTTGGCTGCGGCACATCGGCTTTAGCTGGTTGCTTGTGATAATCAACAGGAGCAGAGGGCTGCTCTTGGGGTTTAGGGTCAGAGTAACGCTCTGGAGCTTTGAACGACTCATACTGCGACCATACACCCTCAAGGAAGTTAGCATAGTCCTCTACAACCTTATCGCGGAACGAGTTATAATCGCTCTGTGCTTTTCTGCGAAACTCCTCAAAAGCATCATTCTGCTGTGCCATAGCCGAGACGGCACCCATAACAATAGCCACTGCCAAAAGTAGATATCTCTTCATAAGACTATTACGTTAATAATATTAGTAATATGATACAAAGTTAGAAAATAAATATGAATATGCAAATAGACAACTCCTTAAATAAATCCCAGAGCCGTGTTTACACCCATAAAAAATAGGAGAGACCATGCGTCCCTCCCATTGTAGTAGCCCCTCCGGGACTCGAACCCGGATTTAAGGTTTAGGAAACCTTCGTTCTATCCCTTGAACTAAAGAGCCAAACCAAATATGCCCCACGGCAAAACAGCCTCCCAGGTCATACAAAACACAAAGATAAACATAATTTTGAATTTTAACAATAAATAATGCAAAAAAGAGCCTAAATAAAGTGTTTTTTATAATTTTATAAACCCACGCACTTTCCATGTGGAAAAATTAACACTCTATTTTTCATACTATTTTAATCATTTAACACACTAATAAACAACATATTAACATTACACAAACTAATTAATTAGATTTTATATGAGTAGAAAATCGGTTGAAAGTTTCTAAACCTCACAAAAAAGTTATATCTTTGCATCGATTGTTTGATAAGTCAATAGCAGAAATGCTATTCTAAACGAAATAGATTATGTTAGACAGAAACCTAATTAAGCTTTACGAGAAGAGCTTCCGCGAGAACCGCGAGATGGCTGCTCTTACTGATTACTTCAAGGGAGAGACATTCTCATATTATGAGGTTGCCAAGGAGATTGCCAAGCTTCACCTTATGTTTAAGGAGGCAGGCATTGAGAAGGGTGATAAGATTGCCCTTATTGGACGAAACAACACTCGCTGGTGCATAAGCTATATAGCAACAATTACCTATGGTGCAGTAATCGTTCCTATTCTTCAGGACTTCAACCCTAATGATGTTATCAACATTGTAAATCACTCGGAGAGTAAGCTACTCTTCATGGGGGACAACTTCTGGGATGATATCGAAGGTGATCAGATTCCAAATATCGATGCGGTATTCTCGCTTACAGACTACCATGTAATACATGAGAAGCAGGGCGATAAGCTTACATCATACATGAAGAACATCGTCAGCCACTACCGCGAGGCATACCCACGTGGCTTTAGCAGCGATGACATCAAATTCCCCGAGGTGGCTAATGACGAGATATGTCTTCTTAACTACACATCAGGTACCACAGGCTCGTCAAAGGGTGTTATGCTTACCGTGAACAACCTCACAGGTAATGTTTGTTTTGCTATGGATATGCTAAACCCCGACAGTGGCGAGCATTACTTCCGTAAGGGTGGCCGTACACTCTCGTTCCTACCTTTGGCACATGCATACGGCTGTACTTTCGACTTCCTCGCTCCACTAGCTTGTGGCGCACACATCACACTTCTTGGTCGTATTCCTTCGCCAAAGATTCTTATCGAGGCGATGAAGACTACTCGTCCAAACCTAGTATGCTCCGTTCCTCTTATCCTTGAGAAGGTATATCGCAAGAGCATCCTCCCACTATTGGAGAAGGGTCCTATGAGTATTGCTATGCGCATTCCTCTTATCAATACAGCTATCTACTCTACAATTCGCTCGAAGCTCATGGAGCAGTTTGGTGGTTGCGTGGAGTTGTTCATCGTGGGTGGCGCTGCCCTAAACCGCGAGACCGAGGATTTCTTGCGAACTATCAAGTTCCCTATCACCGTGGGATATGGCATGACCGAGTGCGCACCTCTTATCAGCTTTGAGGTTGCACAGCGCTTCAAGCCAGGCTCTTGTGGCCGCATCCTTGGCGATGGTCTCTTGGAGTCAAAGATTTTGTCACGCGACCCACAGAATATTGCCGGAGAGCTTCTAGTACGTGGTGAGCATGTCATGAAGGGCTACTACAAGAATGAGGAGGCTACAAAGGCTGTTCTCGAGGAGGATGGCTGGTTGCATACTGGCGATATGTGTACTATGGATGCTGATGGCACGCTCTACATTCGTGGCCGCTGCAAGACTATGATCCTCTCTGGCTCGGGTCAGAACATCTACCCAGAGGAGATTGAGGAGCGTCTAAACAACCTATACCTCGTTGGTGAATCGCTTGTTATTGAGAATAATGGTCGCCTCACAGCGTTGGTAGTACCAGATTATGAGCTTGCTACAGCAGAGGGCATCGACCTTGAGAACCTTCAGGAGATAATGGATAAGAATCTTCAGGAGCTTAACAATATGGTTGCCTCTTATGAGAAGGTGGCAAATATCGTTATCCACCGCGAAGAGTTTGTGAAGACTCCAAAGCGCAGCATCAAGCGTTACCTCTACAGCGCAGAGCGTCTAAATCTCAACTAGAGCTATATAAGATTCTAGTATAAACGATAAGGGGTCTGTCCAGATTTGGGCAGACCCCTCTTGTTAAATGATAGATAATGGGTGATAAGAGCAGACCTTAAATAGATATCTCTACTATATTTTTCACATCTTGCACATCACTCATATTACTAATATTCAAATATATACCTCTTCGCAACAGAGGTACACCACAATATAATTATAGAAATTAATTTGTTTTGTTGAATAATTTATGTATTTTTACATAATGAAACAACGATAAAAGTATGAAAAATGCAATTATTTCTATATGGAAATTCTATGTAGAGGGCTTCCGTAATATGACCTGGGGGAGGCAGCTGTGGTGGCTCATACTACTCAAGGTTGTCATTCTCTTTGTGCTTCTTCGAGGTTTTTTCTTTAAGCCCGTATTGAGTGGCAAGAGTGACGATGAGCGTAGCGAGTATGTAGGAGCGCAGCTAATTGACACACAATCAGAATTAAGAACAAAAATATAATAACCTAAAAAACATAAAACTATGGTAGAGAGCGCATTAGTCGATTGGTCGAGACTACAATTTGCACTTACGGCAGGTTACCACTGGATATTTGTACCGCTAACCTTGGGTCTTGCGGTGATAATGGCCACGATGGAGACCATATATGTCATCAAGGGTGACGAGTTCTGGAAAAAGACTGCAAAATTTTGGATGAAGCTTTTTGCTATCAACTTTGCAGTTGGTATCGCCACAGGCATCATCCTCGAATTTGAGTTTGGCACAAACTGGAGTAACTACTCATGGTTTGTCGGCGACATCTTTGGTGCACCGCTAGCGATAGAGGGCATCTTCGCCTTCTTCATGGAGGCTACATTCTTCGCCGTGATGTTCTTCGGATGGGAGAAGGTTGGCAAACGTTTCCACCTAGCATCTACATGGTTCACAGGTATTGGTGCGGCAATCTCCGCAATATGGATTCTGATAGCCAACTCATGGATGCAGCACCCTGTAGGCATGGAGTTTAACCCCGACACCGTACGCCATGAGATGATTGACTTCTGGGCGTTAGTCCTCAACCCTGTTGCCGTATCAAAGTTCTTCCACTCATGGTTTAGTGGTTGGATGACAGGTGCCATATTTGTTATTGGCATCAGTAGCTGGTATCTTCTTCGCAACAGAGAGAGACGCTTTGCACTATCAAGCATCCGCGTAGCAGCTATCATAGGCATCATAGGCACCTTGGCGGTGATGTTCTCGGGAGATAGCTCTGCAGTACATGTAGCAAAGTATCAGCCAATGAAACTTGCCGCAGCAGAGGGCCTTGAGGATGGTGGCGAGAAGGCTCCATTCTCTGTAGTTCCTGGCGTAGAGGTGCCTGGAGTTCTCTCCATACTTGCCACACACGACATCTATGGCTATGTTCCTGGCATCAATAACATCCTTGACGGTTATACGGACAATGATGGCGTGACACACCTATCTGCCGAGGAGAAGATGGAGCGTGGCAAGATAGCTATCGATGCCTTTGGCGAATATCGTGCGCTAAAGGATAGCGACCCTAGTGCAGCAGCGGAGGCACGCGCCACACTTGAAGAGAATATGGAGTACTTCGGTTATGGATATATCAACTCACGCGAGGAGCTAGTACCTCCAGTACCTCTTGTATACTGGGCATTCCGTGTGATGGTAGGCTTTGGTGGCTTACTCCTCTGCCTAATGGTTGTAGTATTGTGGGCCGAGCGCCGTAAGAGGCTAGAGGGCATGCGCTGGCTACTATGGGCATCGCTACTCTCAATACCTCTTGTATATTTGGCAGGTCAGGCAGGATGGATAGTTGCCGAGGTGGGCCGTCAGCCATGGGTCATCGAGGGTCTTCTCCCTACCAAGGCTGCTATATCTAGCGTAAGCGTAGGTGCTGTGCAGACCACCTTCTTCCTCTTTGTTGCTATCTTCACGCTATTCCTAGCTATCGAGGTACGCATCCTTATCAAGGCCATTAAGGAGGGTCCAAAGACCGATGTTGAATAACACTAATACCCTACAACTATGATAACATATACATTCTTACAACAATATTGGTGGTTTCTTATAGCTCTGTTGGGCGGACTCCTCGTATTCCTACTCTTCGTTCAGGGTGCTAATGCTCTTATCTTCACAGCGGGCAAAAGCGAGGCGGAGCGCCAGCTTCTGGTAAACTCCACAGGACGCAAATGGGAGCTTACCTTTACCACTCTAGTAACCTTTGGTGGCGCCTTCTTCGCATCATTTCCACTCTTTTATAGCACCAGCTTTGGTGGCGCATACTGGGTATGGATTCTTATACTCATAACCTTCGTATTCCAAGCCGTATCCTACGAGTTTCAGAGTAAGAGTGGCAACATATTGGGCAAAAAGGTCTTTCGTATCTTCCTGATGTTGAACGGCATACTTGCACCACTACTTATCGGCACTGCAGTAGGCACCTTCTTTACAGGTTCGGCATTTAGTGTCGATAAGGCGGCTGTGGGAGATGTAGCATCACCTGTAATCAGTCGCTGGGCAAATAATTGGCATGGTCTGGAGGCTGTAGCAAATCCATTTAATGTAGAGTTTGGCGTTATGGTGATGCTCCTAGCCATCGTACTTGGAGCGCTCTACACCATCAACAACATCGACAACGAGAAACTCGAGAAGCAGCTACGTAGCGCTCTATCCTACAGCTTCTGCGCCTTCTTGGTGATGTTTCTTATAGTGATGGGCAGACTACTGACGATGGAGGGTTTTGCAGTAGATGAGAATGGCGTTGTATATATGGAGAGCTACAAATATCTTCATAACCTCCTAGATATGCCACATACCCTTGTGATGATTATTATGGGCGCCCTGCTACTAGTGGTAGGCTGTGGCACAACGCTTCTAAAGAGCAACTTCAAGCGTGGCATCTGGCTTGCAGCCCCAGGAACTCTCTTGGCTGTCATGGCGTTATTCATGTTGGCAGGATATAACAATACTGCCTACTACCCCTCTACCACCGACCTACAATCGTCACTAACACTTGCCAACAGTTGCTCTAGCGAGTTTACACTACGAACCATGGCTGTTGTGTCGCTCATCATACCATTTGTAGTTGCTTACATTGCCTACTTCTGGCGACAGATGGATAAGAAATCTCTCACAACAGAGGAGCTAGAGTCGAGTGAGAAATATTAGAGATACTAAACACTATCAAAAAACGGGCCCGTACAGAGTACAGGCCCGTTTTTGATATCGCTTGATAGCTATCACTATCTGCAGCAGACTAGAATGGAATATCATCCACAACACCTGCTCCAGCAGAATAGGTGGTCTGTGGCTCCTCCATAAATGGAGGCATATCCTGAACAGGAGGCTGCGCCTGTGTCTGCTCGGGCTGCACACGCCAAGCACGAACATCGGTATACCACTTATCCATATACTTACGTGACTCAATGTCGAACGACACTGTGTAGCTCTCACCAACACGCAACGAGGCTACATCCTGTGACTTATTCATAAATGTCACAGCAATCTCCTTTCCGAACTGCTTGTTAGCCTGCTCAAAAACAACTGTCTGACGCTCCCATGTTCCGCGGGCCGACTGACCTGATACTGCTGGGAGAATCTCCAATACCTTACCTACAAATTCCATAATATCTTTTAAATTTAATAATTTACGCTACTGAACACTCTATGCCTAGAGCCTCAACTCGCTCGGCGATACGCTGGAGCTCCTCACGCTCCACCTTCTCGAGCGTAGGGCATGGCGTATCACGATCCAACGAGTAGACCATAACGCGCTTGGGGCGCATCTCCTCAACAAGCTTAAGCCATGCAGAAACCTCCTCCTCGGTAGTGTTATCCACACATCTACCGAGATACTCTCCACGGAGGAACATAGTCTGCAGGATAAACTCACCATCAAAGGCCTTTAATAGCTCTACGGTGCGAGCCACGGTATAGGCTCCCTGTGGCTTATTCACAAGCTGCACAGTATCATCAAATGCCGAGTCGAGCTTTAGAATATTATTATCCACACGCAACAACGCACGTCTTACATCCTCGCGATGTATCTGCGTAGCATTTGACAACACCGACACCTTGGCTTTTGGGCAGTGCTTATCGCGAAGCGCGATAGTATCTGCGATGATATTCTCAAAGTCGGGGTGCATCGTAGGCTCACCATTACCCGCAAAGGTGATTACATCGGGAGGCGTGCCATCGGCCACCATCTTTGACAACGTCTCATCCAACATCTTATAGACATCCTCACGGGCATTGAAGCGGCGCTTACCAGGATGATCGGCATTCCAGCCACACTCACAGTAGATGCAGTCGAAGCTACATAGCTTGGACTCTATAGGCAACAGATTAACACCTAGCGAGAGTCCCAAACGGCGAGAACGTATCGGGCCAAAGATTATATTGTCGTATAATGAAGTCATAGTTCTAGGTTTTAAGATTAATTTTTACTACCCTTTGCGCCACCAAGTTTCGCACCATGCTTGGCCTGATATGCAAAGATATTCTCCGAGTAGCTTGTAGTCTTAAACTCCGAGTCGCGCTTGCGCTTAAACGCAATAGCTATAAGACGATCTACAAGCTCATCGAACTTCACCCCTGAAGCCTCCCACAAGTAGAATGACAATGAACCAGGGATGGTATTAATCTCATTGACGTATACATTGTTTGTAGCCTCGTCAATCATAAAATCGATGCGCGATACGCCATCGCAGGCCAACACACGGAAGGTCTTACATGCTGTGGTGCGGATAAACGCTGTGACATCCTCCGCAAGACGCGCAGGAATCTCACGAACCGTTGAGTGCATACCCTCCGAAGGCTTATTCTTGCCACCACCGAGATACTTATCCTCATAGCTTAAAATCTCACCCGAACGCACAGGAGCCTCACATACAGAGGCCTCACAATCGTAATAATCGCCCAATACCGAGCAGTTTATCTCCTTTAGTTTCTCGATAAGTCGCTCTACAATAACTCTTTTTGAATACTTTATGGCGTTATCTGTGGCCTCAATAAGCTCCTCGCGGTTATGTACCGCCTTGATACCAACACTAGAGCCGAGGTTTGCAGGCTTAACGATAAGAGGATAGCTCAATTTTTCGGCACGCTCCACGCAGGTCTCACGCTCCGAGAGCCACTCCTTATCCGAGAACCAAGCATAGTCCACCACGGGAATACCACTCTCCTTAAGAATCATCTTCATAGTAATCTTATCCATGCCATTTGCCGAAGCTAGAGGATTTGGGCAAGCATAAGGGATACCTGTCATCTCTATAAGGCCCTGGAACGAACCATCCTCACCCGAGGTACCATGAAGCGCTGGAAGGATGACATCAATAGATGTTACTACCGAACTTCCAAATAGTGGCTTTCGCACACGATATAGATTATTATCACCATAGACAGGACGGAAGTACACCTCTTCAACGCTCTCTAGAAGAGCCTTCATATCGCGATAATTATCCGTATTACGAAGCTTATCACCCGAGTACCAATGACCATCCTTCGATATGTAGATAGGCACAATGTTATACTTCTCGGTATTCATTGCTGCCATAGTCTGCGCTGCTGTGATTACAGAAATCTCATTCTCCACAGAGCGACCTCCAAAAATTACACCTACGTTGATTTTCATCGTTATATAGCTTGTTTAATAGTTACTTAAATGAGTCGGGCAGGTCATTTTCGTACAACACAACATCCCCTGCCTTAAGACGCGGTTGCAAATCTGCCATAGCCTCACTAAATGACGCTACTAGAGTAATTCTATCTTCGGGATACCCCGCCTCGAGAAGGCCACGATATATCGCCTCACGATTAACCTCATTTACGATATATACTCTATCTGCCATAGATGATGCTATATCGCCACCAAACATCTTATTATTGTGATACTGCTTGGCACCCATCTCCACAAAGCCTGGTGTCACCACATATCTTGCACCCTCGGTTACGAAGTCTGCCAAAACCTCAAGAGCCATCTTCGCACCCGTAGGATTAGAGTTATAGGCATCATCAAGGATGGTGATGCCACCCTGACGGCGCATACTCAAACGATGCTCCACCTGCTCTATCTGTTTCACAGCACGGCGGCGAGCCTCAATGCCAACGCCCATGGCCTCGGCAACGGCCAATGCCGCAGTGATGTTAAGGATATTTCCCCTACCAAGGATGCGTGTGACGTAGTTATCATCTTTCACGGCATCATGCTCCACCGAGAAGCGAGTATCTAGCTGTGAGTAAGATAGCTCCACAGCCCTATAATCGGCATCGCTACTCTCTATGCCATAGGTTGTAACCTTAAAGCCTCTCTGCTCAATATATCTTCTTGCCTCCACGCTGTCTACATTTACAACGCCGATACCATCCTCGGGGAGTGCCTCGATAAGTTCAAACTTTGTTTGTGCCACACCCTCGATACTTCCGAAGGTCTCGAGGTGCATCTCACCCACCGATGTAACGACACCAATAGCAGGTTTCACAAGGTCACAAATCTCCTTGATGTCACCACGCTGCTTTGCGCCCATCTCAACAATAAAGACCTCGTGATGTGGCTTTAGATGCTCACGTATGGTACGTACAACGCCCAATGTTGTATTGAAGTTTCCAGGCGTCATAAGCACATTATACCTCTCCGAAAGCACTCTATAGAGGAAATGCTTTGTCGAGGTCTTGCCAAAGCTACCTGTTACACCTATGATTTTCAGATTAGGCATAGCACGCAACTTTCGCCTAGCATCGTTGTAATACCATCGTGTTATTGCTCTCTCAAGAGGCTTGTTTATAGCGTTTGCCACGATAGTCCAATAGTCGAACGTAAGGAGCATCATAGCCGTAAGAGTATACTCCACAGCAAAGATATGTACAAGTGCAACGACAACAAATGTAAGGAGCAATCGTGTAGCTATAAGGCGCTTAACACGCATCGTATAGACCACCGGCAACTTATACTTAATAGAGAACTCCGCAACGGCAATGATCAGCATCCATAGACCAAAGAGCATCAACGTACTCCAGTGTAACGCCACCGTGAAGAGTATAGCCGATAGTAGTGCCACCATATTGGGACGCATACGCCACTCCCCAGATTGCTTCAACCAGCGGTTATAACGCTCCACACGGTAAGAGTTTTGCTGAAACATCTGCACCGAGTAACGCATCGTAGCCCACAGAAATAGGAGCCACACAACAAAAAAGATATGTGATAATACTAACATCGGTTACTCAATTTTAAGGAATGACTTTAGCGATGCTCTCCACAACTCGGGACTCTCCAACATTGCAAAGTGTCCTGCACCTTGTGCCACCACCAAACCAGCATCAGGAATCAAACGCTCCATCTTATGTGCATCGGAGATAGGTGTTGCACTATCCTTATCGCCCCAAAATAGCAATACAGGGGCCTTAATATGTGGCATGTGGTCACACAAATCCTCATTCACACACTTCGATAGTATGGCACGCATCATAGGCGTAGCTTGGTTGTAGTCTGAAGATGCCGAGGCCTTGCGACGCTGCTCTATGAGCATCTGTGCCTTCTTCTGGCCGATGAGCCACGGAAGCAGATGTTTCATAAGCTTAAAGGTGTAGACCTTACGATAGTAGCTCCATGTGCGATGAGGCTTCACGCCGGCGGCATCAGTGAGGATAACCTTTGCCACCTCATTACGCGAGGCGTATAGTATCGACACGCGACCACCAAATGAGTGTCCTACAACTATTGGGCGCACCACACCTAGCTCCTTAACAAGAGCCTCTATAGAGCGTGTATACTCCTCGACACCCCACACTTCGCGAGGCTCCTCGCTCTTACCAAAGCCCGCAAAATCTACTGCCACGACCATATAATAACGCGACAGATACTCCAAGGTATTCTTCCATATACCTCTATCACAGCCCCAGCCATGGAGTAGTAACAACGCATCTCCCTCACCCTCAATAGAGTAAGCGAGCTTCACGCCACCGTATGTATAACACTTATCCATAAATGCAAAGGTACGAAAATTTCTCGATTCACAAGCGAATTACAACAAAAATATGGAGATATATTATACCTGGGAATCACACCTTTCAGGGGCTACATTTAGTGCAACAACGAAAACACCCCAGATAAGTTACACACTCATCTGGGGTGATATTTGAGAGGTCATTAAGACCATAATCTCAACGAATTAGGATAGGTTAAGGCGAGGATTACGATTCTCTGGAGCCTCCATCTCCATCTCATTCTGAAGAACTATCATATTTACAATGTGTTCCGCACACTCTACACCACCAATCTCCACCACCATATTCCACTGTATCTGAAGCTGAACAATACCATTCATCACAGATAGAGTTCCCATGATACGATTTTGTGGGGCAAGGATTATCACGCCATCTACATCGGTATACTCCGCCATAAACTGCGTAGCGATAACCACATCGTGAGCCGTAGGAACAACCTTCACTACGATATTCTCCGCCTCGCAACCTAACATCTGCAGACTATCGACAAGGGGCATCAAGTTTTGCTCGTTGTACTCCTCAAACTCATGGACTACAACAACGCCAAACTTCATATTTACAGCCACTTGCGACATCATCTAACAGCTATTTCGTTATTTTACTTTGAGATATTCTTTGCGTACTTTGGCAAGAGGTTAGGATACTTCTCAACAAGAGCCTTATATGTCTCCTGTGCCTTCTCCGAGTCACCCATAGCTGCATATACCAACGCTAGCTTGTGAGCATTCTTCTCGTAGGTAGCCTCATCAGCACTTGCTGCCATAGCTGCATTGAACAACTCAACAGCGCTCTGCAAATCATTCTCCTCAACAGCGATATCACCACGAAGAGTGAGAACAAGAGCGTTGATAATCTCACCTGCTGCGCCCTCTGCATCAACATACTTTGCTAGATATGCCTTTGCATTCTCAAGATCACCAACCTCGAGGTACTCTGCACCAGCCATGTATGCTGCAGTATTTGCAGCCTTTGTACCTGCATACTCATCAACAACAGCTACGTACGCCTCAACAGCAGCATCAGTAGTGATGGCTACAGTAAGAGCAGCCTGCGCAGTGTTCTCCTTCTTCTCGTTGTTCGAAGAGATGATGCTTACAACCAAATAGATAGCCACAGCAGCTACTGCCACAGCGATAAGAGCCCAAAGGAGCTTGTTTCCATAGTTGTCGAAGAATGTCTCCAACTTACCCTTTGTCTCGACCATGATGTCGTTCTCTGGGTTCTGAACTTTGTTTGCCATAATAAGTTAAGTATTTAATTATTTATATTGTTCTTGTGTTTCGATTAATCAACTTGCAAAAGTACAATAAATAATTTGAAAAACATAATATTCACATAAAAATTTAGCATCACAACATAGGATACACTTGGCAGAAATCTTTTTTTACAATCTGAAGTGTTGAAATCTTAATACTATTTATTATCTTTGCCATTAATAGACAACTATAGGAATGATACTTGACCGACTATCTGTTATAAACTTTAAGAATATTTGCGAGGAGCAACTATCTATGTCACAAGGCATAAATTGCTTTGTGGGGGATAATGGTGCTGGAAAAACAAATATCTTGGATGCTGTTCACTACCTATCGATGGCTCGCTCCATGCACACCATAACCGACACGCAGAGTGTACGTCATGGCGAGGAGGGCTTTATCATAGATGGTCGCTTCACGCGCGATGATGAGCGTTGCGAGCAGATAGTATGTAGCTACACACGCCGCAGCGGCAAAACACTAAAGCGTAACGGCAAGGAGTATGACAAGCTATCTGACCACATTGGAGGTATTCCCATTGTTATAGTATCGCCAGGCGACACAGCGCTTATCAGCGACTCGGCAGAGGAGCGCCGCAGGTATATCAATAGGTTTATATCGCAAACCAATCGTCAATACTTAAGTGCGCTAATACGCTATAACACAACGCTTCAGGAGCGCAACAAACTCCTCAAGAACAACCCCTCGGAGGAGATGTTGCTCATATACGACAATATGTTAGCGCAGAGTGCCGAGATAATATTTTTGGAACGCACAAAGACCATTGCCGCGCTACAGCCACTTGTAGAACACTACTACGGCATCCTTGCCCAGGAGCGCGAGACAATAGGTCTTGAGTATCGCTCCGACATGCAACATACACCCCTTCTAGAGCAGCTGTTACAGTCGCGACAAAAGGATTTTGTGAATGAGTATACCTCTGTAGGGCCTCATCGTGACGACATAGTATTTACCATTGGTGACTACCCACTACGCAAGTTTGGGTCGCAGGGGCAGCAAAAGTCGTTTCTCATAGCCCTAAAACTTGCAGAGTACACACTACTCGCGCAGCAGAGCAACGAAAAGCCCATACTGCTTCTTGATGACCTCTTTGACAAGCTAGATATGCACCGCGTAGCACATCTTCTACGCCTTGTAAGCGGCGAGATGTTTGGGCAAATATTCATCACCGACTGCAACAAACACCGCCTAGAGCGCACACTTGGTGAGGCGGGTGCAGAGTACAAGCTCTTCACCATTGCAGAGGGCAAAGCATCAACGCTATGAAACGCAACAGTCCAAAGCTTATAGGAGATATCCTAAAGGAGTTTTTCGAGCGCCCATATATAGCGCGACAAATCGCCGAGGGAAGGCTCCCTGAATATTGGCGGGAGATTGTCGGGGAGCATATAGCATCGCTAACCACGGAGTTTCGCCTAGAACGAGGTATATTATACATAGGTATCGCCTCGGGCGTGGCACGACAAGAGATGTTCTACCGCCGCGATGAGCTGATGATGCGCCTTAACGACAGAGCAAAGTTTCGCATAGTAAACGCAATCATAATACGATAGGCTTCAGCTGCCTCATAAATAGAGATGCCACCGATGAATCATCGGTGGCATCTCTGCTTACTATGACTGCAGACTACTCAAAATAGCCTGGGAAGTTCACTGCGTTAAGCTCCTCCTCCTCGTCTGTTGTTGGGTTATAGACAAATGGCTCGTGGAAGTTACCATCCTCACCTACCCATGTAACGTAGATACGATGCTCATCCTTTGTACCATAGAAGTAGAAGTTGTAAACACCTGGAAGATTATCCTCTGTGTGAGTTACCCACTCGTGAGACTCGATACGGCCGTCACCATTGAGATCCTCCATCTCCTGCCAAGAGCGAGAGTAACCATTCTCTGAATACTCGCACTTATGACCGCAATCCTTTCTACCATTGTCGCAACCTGCAACGATGTATGCGATAAGCTTCTCTGGAGTATTTACATTTGTACCATAGTAGTCGCTAACAAGGTTGTATGGGTGATCAACCATAGAGTATGCAACATAACCCTTCTGTGGTACGGTATACCATACGAAGTTGTAGAACTCTACCTCGGTAATGGCGCCAAGGATAATCTCTGGCTTACCCTCTGCCCAGTTTGCATCGCTGCGCTTAACCATATTACCGATGTTTGCGATAGGCTCAAAGTAGATAGTTGCAGGGGTTGATACCATATCGTTCTCGTCCACAGCAACGCAAACAAGGACATACTCGGTGTCTACATTAAGACCCTTAAGGAAGATATTACCATCAACCAATGCTGTCTTCTGTGTATCGTAAACACCCTGACCATTAGGATTCATGATGATATACTCACCTGCCTTCTTTGCAGTACCGCCGTATAGCTCCTTCCACTTGCTATCATCAAGAGAGCAGTAGATATACTTGAAGTGTGATGAGCCCTCACATGCAACAGAGATAAGTGTATTATCTACCTTATAATCCTCAAGGTTAAGAGTTACAACAAGGTCGTTATACTCGAAATTCTTTGTTGTATACTCCTTCTTCATAGGCTTACCAACCTTACCATCCTTATCAACAGCTACAGCAAATAGTGTAACCTTCTCACCAGGCTCTGTACCCTTGTAGTGAGCCTCAACGCTCTCCTCGGTGATTGTGCGCACACCCTCCGAAAGGAGCATATTTACGATGTAGGTATCATCTGGGTATGCAGATGCCATATATGAAGGCATAGCATTGTAGATAAGCATCATATGCTCACCATTAGAGTCGAGAGTAACGTAGATATCCTTATACTCAATCTGTGGCTCGCCTACAACCTCCATCTCGAGGGTACCATCATTGGTAAAGTCCTGGGTTGTGAATGGCCAATAAAGCACGTTCTCCTCAAGAATCACATGAGACTTGTTCTTTGCGATGTACCACAATACATACTCTGTACCATTAACGAGCTTTGATGAGCTCTCCACAAGCTCAAGGAACGAACCTGTGTAGCTTACATCGGTACGAGTAGCATTTAGGTAGTCGTAGTTCTCGGTGTAGTACTCTGCCAATGCTGCAGCGTCAAACTCATCAGCCTTCGCATAGCCAAGCATATAACCCTGCGAACCTACTACATCAAACTTAACATCTACATCGAAGAACGATGGAGTAGTAACACTAAATGATGCAGAGCTGTGAACATAGCTATCGAGAATAAACTCATTTGCACTTACTACAAGATCGCCAGCCTCGTTCTCACGTGGAGATACATACCAGAATGTATACTCTGTGCCAGCAGCAACACCCTGTGAACGCATATCGGTATACTTAACGAATGTTGTTCTCTCCTCCATGAATGACATCTGATAAACGTATGAGCTTGTACCACCAGTGAGTATCTTCTCACAAGCGCTTACCATTGTGTCAAGCTTGAAGCTTGCAGTAGGCATAATACCACAAAGGATATAGTTAGTGCCGTAGCCAACCTCTACATATACACCCTCCAAAGTATAGTATACGTTTGCAGGATTTGTAGATACCTTGATACTTGCAATAGCTGAAGAGCCGTTGTTGAATACTACCATAAGCTTCACAATGCCCTCGCGTGCTGCAGCGCCACTCTCCACCGCATCAAACTCTGGAGCGTAGAAGCGAAGTGCCATAGAACTCTCCTTTGCATTATGCTCTACCTCACACTCCCAGCCACGTGGTGTTGTAGTCATGAAATCTGCAACATCATCCACATTAATAGCGAAGAGCACCTCCGAGCCATAAGGTACATAAACCATATCGTAAGGCAATACAAGCTTACCATTCTGCATACCCACCTTCACGATAGAGCCATCAGCAAGTGTGAGCTTGAAGTATAGAGCTACAGGATTACCCTCGCTGTCTGTCTGCCAATCAGAGTACACAACCTCAACATCAGAGATGATGCTGTCAGCAACAGACTCTGTATAACCAGTCTTAATCCAAGTGTTACCACCATCGAAAGATACCTCGATAGCACCATCTACAACCTGTGTTCGTGGAGCTACATCGGCTACTGGAATCATGTTGTTACCAACCATGATAGGCTTTGCCTGACCTGTGCCATCATACATTGCCCAATACAACACGCCACCCTCAGAGTAAACGGTAACGATGTTTGCTGGAACCTCATCAGCCTTTGGGTAGATAGTAATCTTTGCGCCATCCGAAAGTGTGATAAGCTTGCTGCCATCAGACTGTGGTGTAACATCCTTGATAGTTACAAGGCCATTGACAAGCTCATTAATTGCAGCAAGCTCGTTATCTACCTTCTCCTGAAGGGCTGCTAGCTCCTGCTTTAGGTTGTTCACCTCATCCCAAAGTGCAGAGTCATCATACTGACACGACACTGAAGAGAGAGCAACAAGTGCAGTTGTTGCTATCACAACAACAGACTTAATGTTCATAAAAAATCTTTTCATAGTGTAGTTTATTAATAGTTGTTTCATATCCTTACGATTACACGCTCATTAAAAAAGCGATGCAACACACTGTAACATAAACAGTAGTATAAAGCGTACAAATTTAAGTATATTTCTTTGACGTTGCAAATTAATACCTAACATTAGCTCTTTTTTCTGCATATTTATCGCATATTCTACAACTACGGCTACTTCATTTATCTAAAAAGAGCCTCCACCATACAAATAATAATTCCACCTGAAGAGCTATCTCCAAGTGGAATATATTTAGACTAGATAGGCTACAGACTAACCCTTTAATTACTAATCTATGACTGCGCAAGTTGTGCTTTAAAGTATAAAACTCTAGAATGGCAAATCATCTGGATCATCATTAGGAATCACAGGGGCCTGTGGCTGCACTGGAGCCTGCTGATACTGTGGCTGCACTGGAGCCTGCTGATACTGTGGTTGTGCAGGAGCCTGCTGATACTGTGGCTGCGATGGCTGCTGATATGGAGTCTGCTGATAACCACCCTGTGGGGCATTATCCTGACGGCGGCCAAGAAGCTTCATGTCATCTGCCACAACCTCTACAGCATAGTGCTTCACGCCATCCCTCTCCCACTCACGATTACGAAGGCTTCCCTCGATATATATTTGAGAACCCTTGCGCACATACTTATCGACAACCTCTGCCAGACCACGCCACAATGTTATAGTATGCCACTCTGTATGCTCTGTTGTCTCGTTTGTCTGACGGTTAAAGATACGCTCCGATGTTGCCAAACGTACACGCGCCACCTTAACACCAGTCTCCAACGTACGCACCTCGGGATCCAACCCTACATTACCCACTAATATTACCTTGTTTACCATATTTATATATAATATTTCTATATTGCATCATTTGATGAGGCCTCATCACTATTAGGCTTCGCATCTCTCTTCTTTTTACCATACTCTATCTCGGCAATAAGGCTATTGACAAAGTCATGGTCGGGGCCTGTGATAAAGCGCATAGAGATTGGCTGATAGTACATAGCACGCATAAGCGACTCTGGGAGCTTTGCGCGGCGCAGACGTACAGCATCCTTTTCGGTCATAAGGACTATAGCTCGAGGATACTTATTTAGCAGCTCATTGATACGCTTCATATCCTCCACCGTAAAGCTATGATGATCGGGGAAGATAAGCTTCTCCACCACGCTAAAGCGCATCACAGCCTCTGCCACGAATGGTCGAGGGTTGCCTATGCCCGTAACCAATATCGCCTGACGGCCATAGTCTATCTCCTCGCGATTCTCATAATAGTAAAGAGGCTCTATCATAGGGCTATAGTAGCGCGTGAAGAATATTTTTTGGTAAGCCACAGAGCGCAACTTGTTAGTCCAAAGACGGCGGTCTATTGGCGACATCTGCGTAGAGCATTTCGTCACAATGAATATATGAGCCTTCTTCAATCGCGATGGCAAATCCCGTAGGCGGCCAAGAGGTAACATGCTATCACCCTCCACAGGACGCGTTGAGTCTATAAGTATGATATTCACCTTTGCCTTCACCCTGCGATGCTGGAAGCCATCATCCATAACTATAAGATTCACCTCGGGATGCTCCTTGCGGATGCGCTCTATGCCGGCTACCCTATCCTCGCAAACCACAACAGGATGGTTCGGGAACTTCAACTTTAGTAGCAATGGCTCATCACCAACATCGGCGTAGGAATCTTGTATCGTCACCTCGCGGTATCCCGTGGTAGACCTACCATAACCACGCGAGAGAATAGCTATATTATACTTCTCGCTCAACACCGACAAGAGATACTCTGCAGTAGGAGTTTTACCCGTACCACCAACAGTGATGTTTCCTATGCAGACAATAGGTATATCAAAACTAAAACTCTTGAACACACCCCAATCGTAGAGGCGATGTCGTATCGCCACCACAAGGGCATAAATCCACGATATTATAGTTCTTAAAATCTTCATTCTTTCTCTTTGCAACGCTCTCCACAACATGTAGAGATATCACAATTTTGTCAAAGATAGCACTTATTTTTGGTTAAACCAAATCACACTTCAAAATTTATATAAAAAGGAGATATTTATCAATATAAAATATGAAAAAATTGAATTTATTTTATACCTTTGCGTATTATGAATTGTATAAGATATATTACTGCAGCAATGCTTCTTGTGTTGGGCGTGGCATGTGGCGGACACTCTTCCGAGAATGAGGATGGTAATGATATAAATAACGCTGTAGAGAAGGCGCCAACACTACTTTATGGCATCGACATCGATGGATATACCATCGAGAATGACACTGTGCGCATAGGTGAAACCGTAGGTGGAATCCTCGGTCGCCGTGGCATATCAGCAGTGATGGTCGATCGTCTCGACAAGGCGGCAAAGGAGGTATTTCCATTGCGCCAAATTCGCGCCGACAACGCCTACACCACCTTCACTCGTCACATCACCGACTCGTTGGGTGAGCGCGATGTTGTGGATTATGTTGTCTATCACCGCAACGCCATAGATTATGTGGTCTTTGGCTTTGTGGGGGACTCTATCAGCGTGACATGTGGCCAGCGTCCCATGGAGCTAGTACGCAAATGTTGTCGCGCAACAATCAACTCTTCACTTTGGGGTACTATCATGGAGCAGAACCTCCCTTACGCCCTTGCTGCGGAGTTCGAGGATATATACCAGTGGACCGTGGACTTCTTCGGTATACAGGCTGGGGACTCCTTTGCTGTTATATACGATGAGAAGGTTGTAGATGGCGAGACGGTAGGTATTGGCCGTATATGGGGTGCGGAGTTCAACCATGGAGGTAAGCAATACTACGCTATACCCTATGCACAGCAGGAGGGAAAGCTTCGCTACTGGGAGGCAAATGGTGAGTCGTTGCGCAAGCAGTTCCTCAAGGCGCCATTGAAGTACACACGCATCAGCTCCAAGTTCTCGAAATCACGCTTTCACCCCGTACATAAGGTATACCGCCCACACCATGGCGTAGACTACGCAGCACCATCAGGCACTCCCGTACACTCTGTGGCCGATGGCACCGTTATCTTCGCAGGCTGGGATCGCGGTGGCGGTGGTAACACCCTCAAGATTAAGCATGCTGGAAATCTCGAGACTGGATACCTCCACCTCAAGGGTTTTGCAAAGGGAATACGTGTAGGAACACGTGTCTCACAAGGTCAGCTTATTGGATATGTGGGTTCTACGGGATCCTCTACAGGCCCACACCTCGACTATCGTATCAAGAAGAATGGCACACCTATAGACCCTCTCAAGATGCCACAGGAGCCTGCAGAGCCTATCGCAGCAGCACATAAGGAGCGCTTTGAGGCTATCCGCGACAGGGTTGTTGCCGAGCTTAATGGCGAGGAGGTTGTAGGAGGAGTAATAACCAAGCAGGATATCTTCGGAAGTAGTGAGAGTAACGACACAGCGAAGCAGTAATGGTTGATAAACACATTGTTAAGTTCATAAACAAGCACCATGTGCTTACCCTAGCTACGGTGGATGATGATGGTATGCCCTATGTAGCAAACTGTTTCTACGCCTACGACAGCGCTCGAAACATATTCATCTTCACCTCCGACACCACAACGCGCCACGGCGGTCACATGGTCACAAACCCTCATGTGGCGCTCTCCGTACCCTTGGAGACGCGTATCGTAGGCCGTGTTCAAGGCATCCAGATATGTGGCATAGCAGAGAGAGGTGACAGCGAAGCACACACCACATATATCAAGCGTTTCCCCTACGCTGCCGTTGCGCCACTAACATTGTGGGCGGTGCGTCCAACAATGATGAAACTTACAGATAACACATTGGGATTTGGCAAGAAACTAATATGGGAAAGCGAGGAGTAGTAATTGTTGCAGGAGGTAGTGGCAGACGCATGCACTCCGCACTTCCCAAGCAGTTTATGCTTTTGGGAGGCATCCCTGTTGTGGCGCGCACCATAAACATCTTTGCCGAGGCACTCCCAGGGGCAGAGATTGTCGTGGTACTTCCCGAGGAGCATATCGCGATGTGGAAGAACCTTGCAGCACGATTTGATGTCGCTGTACACAAGTGCGTTGCAGGGGGCGCGGAGCGTTTTCACTCCGTAAAGGCAGGCATAGAGGCTCTCTCCGAAGATGTTACCTCCATTGCCGTACACGATGGCGTAAGAGCATTAGTCACCAAGCGTCTTATAATTCGTGCGGCACTAGCCATGGAGGAGAACGACGCTGTGATACCTGTTATTGAGGTAGTAGACTCCTACCGCAGAGTAGAGCAGGGTGGCTCAACGACACTTCCTCGAAGTGAGCTTCGCATAGTGCAGACGCCACAAATATTTAAGTCGAGCATACTTCGTAAGGCATATACCCAGGAGTTTGACCAAGCCTTTACGGACGATGCTTCGGTGGTTGAGGCCATGGGCATAAAAATCACACTTGTAGATGGCGAGCGCACAAACATAAAGCTCACCACGCCCGAGGATATGGAGTGGGCAGAGTGGATGTTACAGCGTGAGGAGTGTGATAAATAACATGTAACCTTTTATCTAACATTTAATATCTTTAAATTATGACTAAACTAAACAAACCTGCAATTCTTGTTGTTGATATGCTCAATGACTTTGTGTATGGTGCTTTGACATGCGACCGTGGCAAGGCTATCATCCCTGCCACAGCAAGACTTCTAGATGCGGCACGCGCCAAGGGAGTCCCCGTGATTTTCTGTAACGATGCTCACATCAAAGGTGTAGACCGAGAGCTTACTATTTGGGGTGATCACGCCATCGCCGGAACCCCAGGAGCAGAGGTTATTCCCGAGCTAAACCCTTCGGAGCGAGATTTTATAGTGCCAAAGCGCCGCTACAGTGGATTCTTCCAGACCGACCTCGACATTCTTTTGCGCGAGTTAGGTGTTCAGAGTGTAGTAATGACAGGCCTTCATACCCACATGTGCGTACGTCACACCTCGGCAGATGCCTTCTCTCTAGGCTACGATGTTGTGGTTGCAAAGGAGGCTACAGACTCCTTCACAGAGGAGGATTATATTAATGGCTTGGCATATCTCAAGACATGCTATGGTGCTGATGCCTTCACCAACGAGGAGCTTATAGAGATGTTCTAAAACTCTCACCTCATCATAGAAGGGGCTGGCTAAGAAGTAACTTGGCCAGCCCCTATAACTTAAGAGAGTGAATAAAAAGATGTAGTTTTAGGCTTGCGAAGCCCGAAAAAGCGGAGTTTACTGAGCGTAAATGAGCATTTTGAGGGCAAGCGTAACAACAAAATACACTTTTTATTCACTCTCTATTCCTATGGTAGTGATTCAATCAGCTCCTACAATTACTACCTACAAAATATCGTTGTAAGGTATACATCGCCTAGGCTCTGTAGCAAGCCTTTAGCCGTAAGATATGTCTGGTCTGTTGTAATCTCGGGAGACTCCTTCTCCAGAAGTGCCAACACATCATTACCATCTATCATAACGACAAGATTATCCGATACGATGCGTATAAAACCCTTCACACGATACGTCACACCCTCAACAACGGATGTCACCTCAACCGCGGCACTATCCTCATTATAGGTGTAGTTTGAGTCATGGAGTGTATCGAGCGTAGACAACACAGCAAGACCATTGCGGCGTAGGGTTAAGGAGCAGCAGCCCTCTACAATACCACGATTCTTCAACTCCGAAAGGCCAAAGCCCTCCAACTGCTTCAACGCTACAGCAGCTAGTGCATTACTGCCTAGATACTCCAGCGATGCAGTCTTATACTGCCATGTACCAAGAATCTTACTCCTCGCGGGAGCATTATCACGAATCTCATCGTAGGGAGATACCGCAGGTTGTGGCGTTGCCGTAGCACCCAAGAGTCCTCCCAACGCCTTTCCTAGGTCGAACTGCGCCGAGGCGGTGAAAGGTGCAATACAGCCTAACACCATAACAACAGAAAGTAATAATATACGCTTCATAATCGTACTACTTTGATAGAGAGAATCCGAGCATCATACCATCATAGTTCTCGGTAATCTTCATTATACCACCAAGGGCTGACACCTTTGAGCCCAACTTCGTAAGGAAGTCATAGAGCTTGTTGCAATCAAAGACAATATCCATATCCTGACCATCGATATAGGCATTTCCCGTCATGGAACCTAGCTTAAGCAGGGATGTGGCAAACTCCAAGGTTATCTTATGCGTTGATGCTTCATAGATATACTTTCCCGTAAGAGTGCGCTTGCCCAAAACCATGCTGAAGGTATCATCACTATTAAATGTGAAGGAGCATGCTCCTGATACTATACCTACGTAGCTGTATACCTTCTCCAACTTCGACTCAACACTCTCTACAGCGGCTTTAGCCACAACATCTGACAAGATATCATCACTCACAAGACGCAATGCTGGAGATTTGTAGCTCCATGTACCTGGAAGCATCAGTTCTGTCGCCTTGCCCCCGGTAACCTCATCGACTAATGACGAAGCGGCGCCCTTGAGGATATCACCCAAGGATTGCGCCGAGAGCGTAACAACGCCAACGAGCATAACGCTAATAATTGCTACAATCTTCCTCATAACAAGTGGTTTATAGATTGTCTAACTCACTCTCTATATCCTCCAACTCCTGTAGCCATGCGCACTCATGGGCATCAGAAGGCATGTGCAAATCACCTCGTGGTGAGAGACCTACGCAGCCAACCTTTGGGCCATCAGGCATTGCCGAACGCTTAAACTGCTGTGAGAAGAAGCGGCGGAAGAATACTTTGAGCCACTTGATGATGGTCGCCTTGTCGTGAACACCCTCAAAGGCAATAGTTGCCAACATAACAATCTTCGAAGGTGCATAGCGGCGGCGCAAGGTGCAGTAGAGGAAGAAGTCGTGAAGGTCGTATGGGCCTACCAAATCCTCGGTCTTCTGCGCGATATCGTCACCCTCCGTAGGTGGCAAAAGCTCTGGACTTACAGGTGTAGCAACAACATCGAGAAGCGCCTCGCGGAGTGCGCCATCGGCGCGGTTGTTAGCATACCACTCTACCATATACTTCACCATTGTCTTTGGCACTGATGAGTTGATACCATACATCGACATCTGATCGCCATTGTATGTTGCCCAGCCAAGAGCCAACTCACTCATGTCGCCTGTGCCGATAACCATACCACCACACATATTGGCAACATCCATAAGTATCTGTGTACGCTCACGAGCCTGTGAATTCTCATACGCCACAGAACACTCCTCCTTGTTAAGACCAATATCCTTGAAGTGCTGCTCACAAGCATCCTTGATTGATATCTCACGAAGGGTACAACCTAGCTCCTTAACCATGGTAAGAGCATTCTGGTATGTACGTCCTGTAGTGCCAAATCCAGGCATGGTAACACCTATGATATTCTTACGGTCGAGGCCCAAGAGGTCATAAGTGTCACATACTGCAAGAAGTGCCAACGTAGAGTCGAGGCCTCCAGAGACACCAAGCACAACGGTATCGCATGATGTATGCTCTAGGCGCTGAGCAAGACCTGCACTCTGGATAGCAAACACCTCGCGACAGTGTACGCCACGTGATGCCTCATCTTCGGGAACAAAGTATAATGGCTCAATATGGCGGCGAATATCACCCTTGTAAAGTAGCTCATCTACCTCTATCTCCACAACGTGCATCTCGGGAGCTTCGGGATAATAGAAGGTGTTACGTGCTGTACGGCGTGTAGAGATATACTCCACATCGATATCAGCGATAACCATACGGTCGTTACGCACAAAACGCTCGCTGACACCCAACACCTTACCCAACTCCGCAACAACAGCATTACCAGCAAAGACAAGGTCGCTAGATGACTCACCATGGCCCGATGAAGCGTAGATATATGCCGACATGGTACGTGATGACTGCTCTGCAATAAGCGAGATGAGATAGTCATGCTTACATACCGACTCGGGAGATGCCGAAAGGTTAAAGAGAAGCTTTGCACCCTGTACTGCCTGCATTGATGATGGCGGCACAGGAACCCACATATCCTCACATATCTCAACACCAAACTCCACACCGTGGATATCAAACAAGAGGTCGCTACCAAAAGGACACTCCTGACCCGCAAAGCGTATCATACGATCCTTGATAGAGTATCCCGACACCCACCAGCGTAGCTCCGAGAACTCGCCATAGTTAGGAATATAGCTCTTTGGAACTATACCCCACAACTGTCCCTGACCAAAGATAGCTGCACAGTTATACAATCTATCGGCATATACCACAGGAAGACCTACAATACCGATTGTTGGGATATCTGCAGTCTCCTGCATGAGCCATGCAAGAGCCTTCTCCGAATCACTCAAGAGTTTCTTCTGCAACACCATATCACCGCAGGTATATCCCACAAGTGACAACTCTGGCATAACAACAATCTCAACACCCTCACGAAAGGCATCCTCCATAATCTTAAGAGCTCCCACAGCGTTGCTGTGTGCATCGGCGATATGTACTCTAGGTACTGCCGCCGCAACTCTCATATATCCATATTGATTGTTCATATAATGCAAACGTTAAAAATCGAACTTTATTTAGTAGTGTTTCACAATTTGCAGCCCGAGGTGGTTAAACCTATGTAGAATAACCACCTCACACTGAAATTACTCGGCCCAGATACGTGCCAAATTGATTATCGTATTCATAGCCTTCTGCATGGTGGTTAGCGACACATACTCATAACGACCATGGAAGTTCATACCTCCGGTAAAGAGATTTGGACATGGAAGACCCATAAACGATAGACGTGAGCCATCGGTACCACCACGAATAGGCTTAACAAGAGGCTTAACACCCGCCTCAATCATAGCACGCTTCGCCTTCTCGATAACCTGTGGATGTGGCTCAACCATCTTACGCATGTTGTAGTACTGGTCGCGCATGTTGAGAGTCAAAACCTTCTCGCCATACTTACGCTGAAGGAAGTTTACAACATCCCACATAAGCTGCTTCTTCTGCTCGAACTTATCCGAGTCGTGGTCGCGGATGATATAGTTAATCTCTGCCTCCTCAACAGAGCCCTTGATACCCACGCAGTGGAAGAAGCCCTCGTAATGCTCCGTAAACTGTGGACGCTGATCGGCAGGCAACATACCATTAAGCTCACATGCGATATCTATGGCGTTTATCATCTTATTCTTTGCCATGCCTGGGTGTACGTTACGGCCAGCGATGGTAATCTTTGCACCTGCGGCGTTGAAGTTCTCATACTCCAACTCACCCTCCATACCTCCATCCATGGTATATGCAAAGTCGGCAGCAAACTTCTTAACATCGAAGTAATCTACGCCACGGCCAATCTCCTCATCAGGGGTAAAGCCTACGCGAATCTTGCCATGCTTAACCTCGGGGTGTGCCATAAGCCACTCCACAGCTGTTACAATCTCCGCAACACCAGCCTTATCATCGGCACCTAGAAGCGTAGTACCGTCAGTGTGGATAAGGGTGTGACCCTTGAAGAATGACAACTCTGGGAACTCCTCAACACGCATCCACACATTATTACCAAGCATGATGTCGCGGCCATCATAGTTCTCCAAAACATGAGGCTTGATATTCGCACCACTCATATCTGGTGCGGTATCTACGTGTGAGATAAAGCCTATGATAGGGGCTGTCTCCATGCCACTAGATGCAGGAAGCGTTGCCATAACATAGCCATACTCATCCATAGTAACCTCCTTAAGGCCTATAGCCTCTAGCTCCTCCTTAAGGTGACGCAACAATACCAACTGCTTGTTAGTAGATGGGAATGTTGTGCTTGACTCATCCGACTGTGTGTCGAATGATACGTATTTCAAAAATCTCTCTTTTAAGTCCATAGTATTATTATTATTTTAATTCTTTCAACTTCTCTATTGTTTACTCCTCAATCTTTGCTCGGCGAGAGTGCCAAATGAAGTATGCCATGATAGCAACATACATCAAGATACCGAGATATACGGCACCCATAGAGTCTGCCCAACCAGCAATTACCCAATCAACACCTACAAAGGCAAGGATAGCACTTACAACACCCATCAACGCACCACCAGCGATGAAGCCCGATGCGATAAGCGTACCACGGTTGTTATTAGCCTTGGCCTGCTCTGGGTTCTTATGACGATTTACGGCCCATGACACCAAACCACCTACAACAAGTGGAGCATTTAGGCTCATTGGGATAAACATACCTAGTGCAAATGGAAGAGCTGGGACGTTGATAAGTGTCAAAACAAGGATGAGGCCCGCGCCAATGCCATAGAGCAACCATGGTGTAACACCACCCATCATCAATGGCTGGATAACTGCCGCCATAGCATTTGCCTGTGGGGCGATAAGCGCATTCTCACCAACAAAGCCATAGGTGTCGTTCATGATAATCATAACACCAGCTACGGTAGCTGCCGAGACGAATGTACCTACAAACTTCCATGTCTGCTGCTTCTTTGGTGTTGTACCAAGCCAATAGCCTACCTTAAGGTCTGTGATGAAGCCACCAGCCATAGAGAGTGCTGTACATACCACACCACCAATAACCAACGCAGCAATCATACCCGACTCACCCTCAAGGCCTACAGATACAAGGACCAAAGATGAGAGAATAAGGGTCATCAATGTCATACCCGACACAGGGTTTGAACCTACAATAGCAATCGCATTTGCAGCAACAGTGGTAAACAGGAATGCAATAACAAATACAATAGCCAAGGCTACGATAGTCTGTGTCCAGTCGCCCAACACACCAAACTGGAAGAAGAAGAGTGTTGCGGCAAGGGTTGCTATAAGGATTGTAAGAATAGTCTTCATGCGAATATCGAGCTGTGTACGAGGCTCATTATCGCTACTACGCTTGCTCGAAAACTCATTCTTTGCCAATACCAAAGCACTCTTGATGATACCTGCCTGACGAATGATACCGATAAGACCTGCCATAGCAATACCACCAATACCAATAGGACGGCCAATGTAGGTGTATAGGTTCTCGGGCGTAAAGATTAGCTCTGGGTTAGCCAAGATATCGCCATTTGTGATACCAAGCATCGACACCATTGCTGCAGCATCCATAGCGCCATCAAACGAACCTACTAGAGGTACGATGAAGAACCATACAAGAGCCGAACCTGCAGCGATGATAAGGGCATACTTCAGACCAATGATATAACCTAGACCTAGCACTGCAGCCGAGGTGTTGAGTCCGAAGGTAAGTTTGAAGTTTGCAGCCAAAGCCTTACCCCAGCCCCACATCTGCGTTGAGAGAGAGGATACCCACGCTCCAAAGGTAGAGACAATGAAGTCGTAGAGACCACCTATAAGACCTGCGGCAACAAGAATCTTTGCTTGTGAACCACCCTTCTCGCCAGATACCAAGACCTCGGTAGTAGCTGTAGCCTCGGGGAATGGATACTTGCCGTGCATCTCCTTCACGAAATACTTGCGGAAAGGAATCATCAATATAATACCAAGCACACCTCCGAGCAATGATGAGAGGAATACCTGATAGAACTGTGCATCGAGGCCAAGGATGTAGAGCGCTGGAAGGGTGAAGATAGCACCAGCAACAACAACACCCGAAGATGCACCAATAGACTGAATGATAACATTCTGTCCTAGCATGTTCTTCTTACCACGCATCTGACCAAGACCTACTGCGATGATAGCAATAGGAATAGCCGCCTCAAAGACCTGACCAACCTTAAGACCTAGGTATGCCGCAGCAGCCGAAAAGAGTACTGCCATAAGCAGACCTATCGACACAGAGTATGGAGTAACCTCCACAGGGGTCTGATCAGCACCCATCACAGGGTTGTACTGTTCGCCATCTCGAAGCTCACGATATGCGTTATCGGGAAGCGATGTAATTTGTTGTTTCTCTTGCATAATATAAAAATTTAGTTGTTTCGCGTGTATAATCAAACAAAGATAAGCAAAATAATTTAGACTACAAAATCTGAATACAATAGAATACTTTAACCATCTATTCTATTTGTTTTTTCGTCATTTTTTACTATCTTTGTCCGATTGTATGCCTAAACATCAGCATTACAGAACGAAAAATAATCTAAAATACTATATATTATGCAGATAGCAGACAAATATTCACCCGAACAGATCGAACAAAAGTGGTACGATTTCTGGATTAAAGAGAATCTATTTCACTCGGAGCCTGATGCTCGTGAGCCATATACCATCGTAATCCCACCACCAAATGTAACAGGTATGTTGCACATGGGCCACATGCTCAACAACACGTTGCAGGATGTGCTTATCCGCCGCGCACGTATGCAGGGCAAGAACGCATGCTGGGTACCAGGTACCGACCACGCCTCTATTGCTACCGAGGCAAAGGTTGTTGCAAAGCTCAAGGAGGAGGGCATCGACAAGTCATCACTCACACGCGAGCAGTTCTTGGAGCATGCTTGGGAGTGGAAGGAGAAGCATGGTGGCATCATCCTTCAGCAGCTTCGCAAGCTTGGCGCTTCGTGCGACTGGGAGCGTACCTGCTTCACTATGGACAAGGAGCGCTCGGAGAGTGTGCTAAAGGTATTTGTTGATCTCTATCGCAAGGGTCGCATCTACCGTGGTGTGCGCATGGTAAACTGGGATCCATCGGCACAGACAGCGCTCTCGGATGAGGAGGTAATATACAAGGAGTCAAATGGTAAGCTATACTACCTACGCTATAAGATTGAGGATAGCAACGACTATATTATTGTTGCAACAACTCGTCCAGAGACTATCTTGGGAGATACGGCGCTATGTGTCAATCCTAACGATGAGCGATACAAGCACCTTGCCCCCAATGCACGTGTTATCGTTCCACTCGTAGGTCGCTCAATACCTATCATTCGCGATGAGTATGTAGACCTTGAGTTTGGTACCGGCGCATTAAAGGTAACCCCTGCACACGATGTGAACGACTACATGCTTGGTGAGAAGTATGGCTTGGAGGCTATAGATATCTTCAACGACAATGGTACTATCAACGACAAGGTTGGTATGTATGTAGGCATGGAGCGCTTTGAGTGTCGCCGTGTTATTGAGGGTGACCTCACCGAGGCAGGACTCATGGAGAAGGTAGAGCCTTACACAAATAATGTAGGCTACTCGGAGCGTACTGGCGTTGCCATTGAGCCAAAGCTCTCTATGCAGTGGTTCCTCTCGATGAGCGAACTTGCGAAGCCTGCAACAACAGCAGTTCTCGAGGATATCATCAAGTTTGTACCTGTTAAATACAAGAATACATATCGTCACTGGATGGAGAATATCAAGGATTGGTGTATCTCTCGTCAGTTGTGGTGGGGACATCGCATCCCTGCCTACTACCTTCCAAAGGGCGGATATGTGGTTGCCGAGAGTGCCGAGGAGGCATTGCGCCTGGCACAGGAGAAGGATGCTTCAATCACCATGGCCGACCTTCGTCAGGATGAGGATGTCCTCGACACCTGGTTCTCATCGTGGTTGTGGCCTATATCTGTGTTTGACGGCATCAACAACCCTGACAACGAGGAGATAAAGTACTACTACCCTACTAACGACCTAGTGACAGGTCCAGATATCATCTTCTTCTGGATTGCACGTATGATCATGGCAGGTTATGAGTGGCGCAACGAGAAGCCATTCTCAAATGTATACTTTACAGGTATAGTACGCGACAAGCTAGGCCGCAAGATGTCGAAGCAGCTTGGTAACTCACCAGACCCACTCGACCTAATTGCGAAGTATGGCGCTGATGGCATGCGCGTTGCAATGCTCATGTCTACATCTGCCGGCAATGATGTGATGTTTGATGAGGCACTATGTGAGCAGGGCCGTAACTTCTGCAACAAGATTTGGAATGCATACCGCCTGGTAAACATGTGGGATGTAGACACCAACCTTGAGCAGCCAGCATCGGCACGTGAGGCTATAGAGTGGTTCGATGAGGTGATGCTTGAGCGTATCGAGCGCGTAAATCACAACATGGAGCAGTATCGTATCTCGGAGGCCTTCACAGAGCTATATCGTCTATTCTGGGATGACTTCAGCGGCTGGTACTTGGAGATGGTAAAGCCTGCATACCAGTCACCTATCGATGCGGCAACGCTTGCACGCACAAAGCACTACTTTGATATGCTTATGCGCCTGCTACATCCATTCATGCCATTTGTTACAGAGGAGATATGGCAGGATTTGAAGTCAGAGGGCGAGGTTTCATCAATCGTTATTGCTCGCATGCCAGAGGCAGAGCGTAAGGCAGACGAAAAGATTCTTGGTCGCTTCGCGTTGGCCGAGGAGGTTATCACAGCCCTCCGTAACGTGCGCCGCGAGAAGAACATCGCACAGAAGGAGGCCTTGACACTCAACTACATCTCTGATGATAACTACCCTGCAGAGTATGAGGATGTCATCGTTAAGATGGGTAACATCAAGGCTATCAACGTAGTTACAGAGAAAGATGCCACAGCTGCAGCATTCATCGTCAAGACCACACAGTACTTTGTACCTATGGAGGGTAAAATCGACAAGGAGGCCGAGCTTAAGAAGCTTAATGACGACCTTGCATACTACGAGGGATTCCTTGCTTCGGTTATGAAGAAACTCTCTAACGAGCGCTTTGTATCCTCTGCACCAGAGAAGGTCGTTGCCAATGAGCGTGCAAAGCAGAGCGATGCCGAGGCAAAGATAGCTGCTATAAAGGAGCAGATTGCAGCCCTATCATAATGGCTGACATCACGATATACACCGATGGCTCATCACGCGGTAACCCTGGCCCTGGAGGATATGGCGTAGTCCTTATCTCGGGGCCTCACCGCAAGGAGCTAGCTGCAGGATACCGTCTTACGACAAACAACCGTATGGAGCTTCTTGCCGTATGCGTGGCTCTCGAGGCGTTGAAGTTCGATGGCTCTAATGTCACGCTATACTCCGACTCGAAGTATGTTATAGAGGCGGTGAACCAGAAATGGGTGTTTGGCTGGGAGCGCAAAGGCTTCGCAGGCAAGAAGAACCCCGACCTATGGATGCGCTTCTTGAGGGTCTATCGCCGTCATCATGTCCGTTTTATATGGGTTAAGGGACACGCCTCAACGGTGGAGAATAACCGCTGTGACGAGCTAGCTGTAGCAGCAGCAATGGGTGCCAACCTACTGGAAGACATGGGATACGATGGCGAGTAAGTGACAAACGCTAAAGAGATAAATTATGGGAGATGTAAAGAAACAATCCTGGAAACCAGGCACGTTGATATATCCGCTTCCTGCGGTGTTGGTGTCGTGTGGTGCTACTCCCGAGGAGTATAACCTTCTCACCATAGCATGGACAGGCACAATATGTACTGACCCTCCAATGTGCTACATATCGGTACGCAAGGAGCGCCACTCATACGACATTATCCGCCGCACTGGGGAGTTTGCCATAAACCTCACCACCGAGGCCATGGCCCGCGCCACAGATTGGTGTGGTGTACGCTCTGGCCGCAACGAGAATAAATGGGAGGCCACAGGACTTACACCAATGTCCACCAACCATATCGCAGCGCCTATCATCGCCGAGTCACCACTATCTATATGCTGCAAGGTGCGTCAGGTGATGGAGCTTGGTACGCACGACATGTTTATTGCCGATGTTGTGGGCATCGAGGCAGATGAGAGATATATAGACCCAGAGAGTGGAAAATTCTCGCTCGACAAGGCATCGCCAATAGTATACTCTCACGGAGAGTACTACACACTAGGCAAGCTTATAGGACACTTTGGCTGGTCGGTACGTAAAAAAACAACAAAACGAAAGAGATAATATGACAGAACAACAGCACGAACTACTCAACAAATATGAGGAGGGTCTTCGCAAAGCTCTTATTGCTCACCTCACAGAGAAGAAGCTCCTAGAGGGCCAGCTCCTAGAGGTGGAGGAGTTGAATCAAAAGTGGCACGATGCTGCGCCATCGTATATGGCAGATGCTGTTCCCGAGATAGCAAAATACCCCCTTGTGGCTATAGCATGGGCAATGTACGAGGGTATGGGTATCGCAGTGCTATGGGACAAGGAGTGGAATAGATATGAGGGTGTGGAGGATATCCACAAGATGCTCACCGAGCCACGTGGCTTCGACTGCATGGATGAGTATATCACCGAGATATTGATAGGAATACCTCTTGAGAGTGAGGAGGCTACAAAGTTTGAAGATATGGTACGTAGCACCGCCGAGCGTGCCTTGTCACTAATCCGCAAGGAGCAGATTGAGGCGCAGAGTGTCATGGCGTTTCATGTCTTTGCCCGCACCACAAAGGTTATGTTCGAGGTGGGTGTGTCGGTGCAGCTACGCCGCATGGGCTACAACTACGTAAAGGTAAATGCCGAGGTGGTAAGCTAGAGCATCACGCAGCAGAGAAGAGAGGGGTGTCGAATAATATTTTTCGGGCACCCCTCTTTCTGCTCTTGTATATAACATCTAAATTTTGTATATTTGCATAACCGCCCCCAATAGTCATAACCATAAAACCTATAATCATGGAGCAGATAGACTACAATCAGGCATTAGAGCAGGCACGTAACGATGTAGAGGCAATCTTTGAGCCTATGACAAGCGAGCATCGCAATCTTTTGGAAGAGGCTATGTGCGGATGTGTTCTTGTGGCAGAGGAGAACTTGCGTGACCAGAAGAGTGGCTGGAAAAATGGCAAACTAGCACGCGAGATGCTGGGGTATGCCCAAAAGCTTATCAACTTCGAGGAGTCACACAAGTTGATAGAGGATTGCTGCTACCGCATGCGAGAGGTTATATATAAGCATCCACGACTCTCGATTGAGATTATGGAGATGGAGCTTCAGGTAGGTGTAGAGGAGGATGAGGCGCTTCGCAGCAAGCTCGAAGATTATAAGTATAATGTATCCTGCGCCGACAGAGGAGAGCTAGATAAGATTAAGCAACTCTCGATGCTCAAAAGCGACCCCGTAGAGTGGACAGCACTATGGGAGCAGATTATAGATGACGTAGATATGGAGGTTGCTGAAGAGCTAAAGGATGAACCCGGAGGCATGGGGTTCTGCCACATGGTGTGGTCAGTACGCCGAAGAGTATTATCTAAATATGGCATCGAGTGGCGTAGCCCTAGCACTATGAATCGTGGTGTTATGTTTGACTAGCTACACTACTTGGCAATTCGCGCCGCATCACTCTTTACAAAATGTTTCGCCAGAGGACACGCCTTGCATAATCGGCGTGCGCAATACTCTGTGGATAGCTGTATAAGTGCCTGACTATCGAAGGCGCACCTAGCCATTGGCTTCACACTCTGCCAATGTCGGGTATATACATTATCCTCGGCAGGAAGGCTATACAACAAATCCAGGGATTTCTCATTTAGAGTTGCAGAGTCCACATAGTTGCTATAGGCTAAAATTAGCGGAGCAATAACATTTATAGCTAGGATATGGCTCATCATATAGCCAATCTTGGATGATATGCCACGCTCGGAGCTACCTCTGGTAATCGCCTCGACCCAATAGTCCGAAGCCTCGCAGGAGAAGAGACGCCATACATCTTTCTCATCCTTACACTTGTTGAAGTTACTTATAGAGATTATATTCTCATGGATACATGCAGCAAGTTGCGCTAGGCGTAGCGCAGGGTGGTTGTTTATATGAATCCCCGATAGTCGCCACTCCTCGGCCTTTAGTGGTATGATATTATACTTTGCTGCGAGGTGTTCAAACTCTCTCTTGAGTCTTACCACAAACTCATCATCATATAAGTCGAGAAGTCCTGCACCACCAAGGAGCAGCGCCTCAACGCCCCATAAGGTGGCATTTTCACGCATAAGGATATTATGCGTTATGGTGCTTGCTAGACGCTCCGAGGCCTTACGATTAGGTCGTCCTAGGAGATAGCGAAGAAGAGTGGCATAGGTAGCCTGCGCCCAACTACTACCCATCTCATCGAGGATTTTGGTTATCTCAAAACCCTTGCGCTGCATACGCTCGTAGGTAAGCGATGAGAATAGCATGTGAATATGAATGTCATCAAGCTGGGCCATGAGTTGCGGACAGAGGCCCGTACCGCACCCCTGCTGCAACATCTGAAGAGTAATCTCCCCTACCTTCTCCATACTCTCTAGAAGAGGTTAAGCTCCAAAAGAGCCTCCTCCGACATCATAGACTTATCCCACTGTGGCTCAAAGGTAAGTGTGATGTTTACCCTCTCTACACCCTCAACCTTACTTACCTCGCGGTGGATATCCTGCAAAAGGACGTCCGCCATAGGGCAGTTGGGTGCCGTAAGGGTCATGATGATATCGGCAGTTCCAGATGGTTCGAAGTTTATCTCATAGATAAGACCAAGGTCATAAATGTTTACAGGAATCTCCGGATCGTATATATTCTTAAGTGTGAGAACTATATTTTTCTCTACTTGTAGAATCTCTTCTGGTGTCATAATACTCTATTTTTGTTGTGTATATATCAGTGCATCGAGCTTCATCTGCGCAACCATTGCCCTCAAGCCATTACTACGTGTTGGGGATAGGTTCTCACCAAGGCCAATCTCATCAATAAAGTAGAGGTCGATGTTTGCAATCTCCTGTGGCGAACGGCCACTCATAACCCTTATCAGCAACGCAATGATACCCTTGGTGATGATAGCATCACTATCGGCAGTGTAGATAACCTTGCCATCCTGCAACTCCGAGGCCACCCACACCCTTGACTGACACCCCTCTATAAGATGCTTCTCATTACGCTTCGAGGCGTCAATCATTGGCAACGACTCGCTCAAGGAGATAAGGTAGTCGTACTTATCGAGCCAATCATCAAACATCGAGAACTCCTCGATAATCTCGTTCTGTATATTATCGTTTTTCATAATCCTAAAATTTATCATTATTTACTCATGCACTCCGCCATAGGCTCCGCCGTGGCAGCCCAGGGTTGCTCTATACCTAGAAGTGCAGCTATAGTAGGTGCAAGCTCTATCATACTTACCTTACGTGACGACTTACCTTTAGCTCCTATGCCATAGATGATTAGCGGCACCTTACGGTCGTAATTATATCCAGCATCTGATGCCGAACGAACTCTACCATCCTCGATAATCCACCCAGGCATAAAGTCTATCACGACATCTCCAGAGCGTGTTGGATAGAAACTCTGTTGTAGCAATCTACTGCGCCCCTCGGCAAAGGAGGTGTTGCGCAATGACGATGCCGAAAGTGCTGTAGAGACGCCACGTAGCTGTAGCAAGAACGTAGCTACCTCCTCACGAATCACCTCTATCGTAAGACGCTTCTCGAGAAGCTTCTGATGATTTAGATAGAGTGCATTATTGGCAAAGCCAACAACATAGTTATCCGAGCCATATCGTGCGCCAAGGAAGGCATTTACAATAACCTCCATCTGACGAACATTAAAACGCTCACGCTGCTTTCCTCCAGCTGGGTTATAGGATGGTGAGGTGCCGTGGTCGGAGGTTAGCACAACGACAATCTTTCTAGGGTCATCTACCTGCGCATAGAGGTATGTCAAGAACTCGACAAGGTCATTATCAAGGCGATAGAGCATATCCTCATACTCCATTGACTCTGGGCCATAGGTAGAGGTTATATATCGCGATGTGTCGAGACAAATATTCAAAATATCGGGGTTGGCATCGGCACCCAGACGCTCCTGCGCGATAAGCGCTGATGCAAACTCCAAAAGCATGGTATTTCCTGCTGGGGTGTAACGCATGTGGCCTATGGGGGAGTTCTGAAGGCGAAGGTCTACATCGCTCAACAACTTGGTACTCTTATCCTTGATATCCTCAATCACCGCCACCTCGCTATTACGATATCTCGAGGCTGGATAGAGAGGAGTCCACCTTTTCAATGAGTACATGGCGTTGCTACCACTGCTATTATAGTTTTTTACCCAGTCGGGAAGCTTATCGAGGTATGCCGATGATGTAGTCCAGCTTGTCTTATTCATCTCGGGCCAATAGGCGACACCCTTTTTTCCTGTGAGAAGTATCGCAGAGAGGGGGTCTAAGGCCACGGTAAAAGCCTTACTCTCGGCATTAGCATCACAGAGCATCTCGCCTATTGTTGGTGTCGAGAGGCGATGTGCAGAGTAGCTTCCAGCGCCTGTGCTAAAGGGTACGGGGTGCGCCTTGCTATCACCAATGAGTGTCACGCGCGAGGCATCTACATAGCTCCACCAATGCTCACCAATAGCACCATGCACCGAGGGCTGGGCGCCTGTGACAAGGGTGTGAAGGCCTGCTGCAGTAGAGGTGTATGAGTAGTCGTAATAGGCATTTTCATACCTCATTCCACCATCCATAAGACGCTTAAAACCTTTATCGGTAAAATTACCCTCGTAACGCGATAAATCACCCTCACGCATAGAGCCAACAATGATATTTACAATCAACCGAGGGCTCTCCGCATAGAGCGAAGTTGTAGATATTGCTAATATAGCGATGGCAAGAGTTGCTAAACGTACTATTTTCCCTATCATATTCATATTTTAAGCCGCAAAGTTACAAATTTATTTGTAACATATACTCCATAGCCTCCCTTTCTTTTGATAAATCTACCTCATCAAGCTCCGCTATAGCCTTCAGCTGCGCCTCACAGAATCTTCGATACGCCTCACTATGTGGATTATTGGGGCGATGATTAACAGCACGCACTATATCCTCAACCTTGGACATCAGATTACGGCATCGTGCAGAGAGCGCTACAGAGCAAAACTTCTCAACTATATACTCCACAGCCTGTCGCGAAGGATGGACAAGATCCTCTCCATAGAAGCGGTAGTCGCGCAAGTCATCCATAAGCATCTCATACGAGGGGAAGTAACTCACCCTATCAGCATGATTACGGCATACAATATCTACGGCAACACGCAATATAGCCTTCGAGAGGGAGTTATCCTCCAACCCCTCGCCAACATGTCGCACAGGGCTGACCGTAAATAACACTCGTCCCGAGGTGAGGGTAACGATTCTCTCGAGATACTCCACACACTCCTCAACGGTGAGCAACTCGCGGCGGAAATTGCTCTGTGGTTGTTTATGACAATTAGCCACAACAGCGCCACTATCACAGAGTCTATATACCCATGCTGTACCAAGTGTAACTATCGTAATATCGGCCTCATGTAAGGCCCTTCTACCACTTTGCAAGGCCTCATAAATTCGAGACACAGCACCTTGTGGAGTATCCCCTCCCAGCGAGGAGTGATAGTTGTAGTGTAGATACCTTCCATCTACCTCTATAAACTCCTTAACATCAGGTACATCGCCCTCGGACATAAGTTGCATAGCAAGAGCTATAGACGCAGGATTGAAGAGTATGCCCGTAGGAGATGACGTAACACGAAACTTACGCCGCGACAGCTCCTCGGCGATGTTTGTTGCAAAACAGGAGCCTAGACACAAAATCTTATGGCTATACTCCAGCGGCGTACTCCACGCCTTGAGTTCTATTTCGGTGCGAAACTTCATACTATCCAACAATAAATTTACTCTTTGGGAGCAGTGACAAAAGCTGCGTAACAACAGCCGAGATTATAAATGTCAGCGCCGCAGTGAGAATCATAACAATAGGTGTGGCAAGAGACCATGACGACACCACATCGAATACCGCTACAAGGATAAAGATATGGACTAGGTAGATGCCATAGCTTATTCGCGAGAGATGGCCAAAAAGCGGATATATACGACAAGGCTTCGAGATGAGCTTAAAGAGAAGGAATAGGGCTATGGTGGTCAGGGCAACACCAAGCGTTGCAAAGCACCAACTACGCTCCCACGCCACGGCTAAATCTATAGTACCGCTAATGGGATATTCATCTCCTAGTTGCAAGTAGAATGGCAGTGCAACGATAAGATATCCAACAACAAACATAGGAAGTGCCACAGCTAGAGTTCTCCACACGCTCCAATCGACATACTTGCGTATATAGTGTGCTACGACAACATAACCAACAAAACCACTAGTATAGTATAACATACCAAACTCATTCCAGCTAGCCTCACCCCACACCTCGGCGCTTCCTGTTGCAGATGCTGCAACACGGAGGAAGGGGACCGCAGTGGAGAGGAGCCACAAGCCAATAAACATCTGCTCACCACGCTGCGACACACGCTCCAGCCATGGAGAGATAACAGGCATGATGATATATATACCCAAAAGCATATATACAAACCATAGATGTCCCGCGTGAGGCATAAGGTTAAAGAGCAGACGAGATAGGTTTCCCAAGATATCTACCTCACCACCAGAACCCCACATAGGCACTACGGCATAGAGCAACGACCAGACAACAAAGGGGATTGCCACACGCTTTAACCTACGCTTAAAGAAGGCAAGAGCATCACCCTCAACAGGGACTAAAAGGTAGCTCGAGGTCATAATAAAGAGTGGCACGGCACAACGCAATGCCGAACTTATGAAGACCACCCAGCGAGCATCCGACAACGAGGCAACATAGGTTCCCTCGCCACCGAGGTAGAATGGCTCGATGGAGTGAACAAGAATTACCATAAAGCAGGCCACAACGCGCAAATAGTCGAGAAACACGATACGCCCCTCACCACCTAAAGTTTGCATAGTACTACCCATAAAATATTCGTAACAACTATAAAGTTAGTAAGCAATCTTCTCCTTGTGAAAGATTATATTGCGGGTTCAAAAGATTCCCGAGAAATCTCCCCTAATTTTTTAGACAAAGATAATAAAAACTTACAGAATTGATAGAAAATAGCTATCTTTGCAATATATTAATTTTGAAAGTTATGAAGAAGAGTATTGTTTCATCATTCGATGTAGACCACCGCACCCTTGATGCTGGTCTATATCTTCGTTCAGTATACACCATCAACGACACTTATCAGGTGCGTTCGTGGGATCTTCGCTTCCGCGCACCTATGGCACATGCCCCACTTGGCTCGGGAGAGGTACACACCATAGAGCATCTCATGGCCTACTACCTACGTCTTGACGAGAAGATTGGTGCATCGATAGTATCCTTCTGCCCTATGGGTTGCAAGACGGGCTTCTACCTCTCTACCATGCAGGATGTTGAGGCAGAGGATGTACGCATGGCACTAGCCAACGTATATAAGAAGGTATTTCCACTAAAGTCTGCATCCGACATCGTAGGTCTTAATGAGATTCAGTGTGGCAACCCTGGCCTCTATGCCATAGATACCACAAATGCTGCAATGGCAGAGTATATGCGTACATTGTTTACAGCTACAGAGGCTGCAGAGATAGGTATTGCTAACGTATATGAGAAGTGGTGGTAGTATGAGAGTTCTTATTTGCGCCCCTACATCTCGTGAGTATCGCGCTATGCGCTATGCTCTCGACAACGCCTCATCGCTAAAGCACTCCTACGACCTTGTGGAGGTGGGTATAGGCAAGGCTCTCTCCGCAGCAGGTGTCGCACGTGCTTTGACACTCGCCACAGCACCTTATGATATGTTGGCTGTTGTTGGCTTCGCAGCATCGGCACTTGGACGTAAGCAAGGAGATATTGTGATGCCCTCACGCGCCATACACCATGACGCAATAATCCCCGAGAACTTCTGCCCCGAGATAACAGACCCTCGCCAGCTACAGGGTAAGGATGCCGAGACGGTGTTCACGGGAGACTCCTTCGTAAATGCAGATATCATCCGCGAGATAAAGAGCCGCTTTGGCGTGGAGAACGGATTGTTTGACATGGAGATTGCGGCGATATGTCAGGTTGCAGAGCTTTACAACAATATCCCCGTTGTTGCTGTAAAGTATGTATCGGATGTTCCCGAGGAGGGACACTCCGAGCAGTCGTACGAGGAGTTTGCAGATGCACACTCCGATTTCACGCCGCTACTACAGCGTCTAGAGCTTCTATAACAAAAGCCGAGAGTTCTTAAATGATATAAAAAAGATATGTCCCAGCCAAGTGGTTGGGACATATCTTTTATGCGGTAGGTCACAGACTACTGATTCTGCTTGTACAACTCGTGATACTTGTTATACTTCTCCATCATGCCATCCATATCGCGAAGACGGAAGCACAACTTGTTAAGGAAGTCGATAACTGAAGCCTCTGAAGGGTTGATGTTGTGAGCCTTCTCCAACCATGGAATAGCCTCTGCATATACATTGTTAATCTTTGCATTCTCCTCCTCATAAGCCTCATAAGATAGACCTGTGTTGCTGTTGAGAGCCTCGATCTGTGCGTTAGCCTTCTCGATGATGAAGTAACCAGTGTAGAAGTTTGCATCATAATCCTCTGGGCGCAACTCCACGCACTTCTTGAATGACTTGATACACTCATCGTAGTCCTTCAAAGCGTTGTATACACGGCCACGACCAAACCACAAGTCGTAGTTTGTAGGATCATCCTTAAGAGAGTTCTCAACAAGTGCGATAAGCTCTGCTGGGTCACCAACACCCTCCTCGGCAGTGTAGAATGTCATAAGGCCATCGAGGATAGTATTGTTCTTTGGGAAGAGCTTAATACCATTCAACAACGCCTCCTTTGCCAATGGAAGATACTTGGCAGCATCGGCGCTCTTCTGACCATAGTATGAGTGGAAGAGGTAGTAGTAGATGTTACCATTAACATCGGTGTAACCTGTAGAGAGAGCCTCATTGAAGATACCCTCTGCCTTCTTGCATGCTACCAAAGCCTCATCACCTGTGAGTGACTGACCATACATAAGGGTAAGAACACCAGCGTTGAACAAGAAGTTGCCATCAGCCTTTGTTGAAGGCACGATGCTCTGTGCGCGGTATGCCAACTCATAGCTCTGTGCTGCGTCCAAGGTGCGACCTACATCATTAAGGGCGTCACCCTGCTGTGCCAAAGCATTTGAAAGGGTAAGAGCTATAGGAGCAATCTTCGACTCCTGCTTTGGATCTAGCTCATAAGCCTTCGCCAAAGACTCGATAGCTGTCTGTGGGAGGTCCTCCTTGATAGACTTAAGCTGGTTCCAACCCTCAATCATACCATTTACGAGGTATACCTGTACATACTCATAGTTACATACGTGAGCTGGAGCGCCCTTGAACTCACCTGGAGTAATCTTTGGGTCCAATGGCACGTTGAACATAAGGGTCTCCTGTGGCACACCGTGACCTAGCTCCTTGGTAGGAGCGATATATGCCTTAACATAGGCATCAGCACGCTTAATCCATGTAGCGGCCTTTGCACCCTTCTTTGCATCTGCAACCTCTGCATCTACCTTATCAAGCTTCTTAAGCTCGTTAGCGGTATTAACATTCTGCGCATTTGCTGCTGGCACTGCGAACATCAACAATGCAGCGGCGAAAAACAATAACTTCTTCATAATTTGAAAATTCTGTTATTTATTAATAATCTATTCGTTACTATTCTCTATCTGTGGCTCAACAACCGAAGCTGTAGCTCCCTCCTCGCCTACTGAACCGATCTCCTCGGCCTCCTCGGTCTTTGGCACTGCAGTAACCGAAGCAATAGAGTCACCCTCGCGGAGGTTGATTACGCGAACACCCTGTGTGGCACGTCCTGCAACACGAATCTGGTCGGCAGAGGTGCGGATTGTAAGACCCGAGCGGTTGATAATCATCAAATCGTTATCATCGGTTACAGCCTGGATAGATATCAACTTACCAGTCTTATCTGTTACATTGATAGTCTTGACACCCTTACCACCACGATTTGTGATGCGATACTCATCCAAATCAGTACGCTTACCATAACCATTCTCCGAAAGAACCAAAACATCCTGCTGTGACTCTGGCTCTATGGCAATCATGCCGATAACCTCGTCATCATCCTCGATAGATATAGCTCGCACACCCGAACTTACACGACCCATAGGACGCACCGTAGACTCGTTGAAGCGGATAGCACGACCCTCACGTGCAGCAATCATAATCTCGGCATTACCACTTGTGAGCTTAACCTCTAACAACTGATCCTCCTCTCTAATAACGATTGCCTTAACGCCATTAGTACGTGGACGTGAATAATCCTCGAGGGTTGTCTTCTTAATAATACCACGCTTGGTACACATAACAAGGTAGTTATTCTCAACAAACTCCTTATCGTTGAGGTTCTTAACATTGATATATGCACGTACCTTATCGCCTGGCTCTATCTGTATGACATTCTGTATTGCACGACCCTTTGATGAGCGTGTACCCTCTGGAATCTGGTATACCTTGAGCCAGTAGCAACGTCCCATCTCGGTAAAGAACATCATTGTATTGTGCATTGACGCTACATAGATATGCTCTATGAAGTCCTCATCACGTGTAGCACTACCCTTGGCACCTACACCACCACGATTCTGTGTGCGGTACTCGGCAAGTGGTGTACGCTTGATGTATCCCATGTGTGAGATGGTGATAACCATATCATCATCGGCATAGAAATCCTCTGGGTTGAACTCCTCCGAAGAGTAGATAATCTCCGAACGGCGCTCATCGCCATACTTCTCCTTAATCTCCACAAGCTCATCCTTGATAATCTGCATCTGCATATCGCGGTTTTCAAGCACCGCCTTAAGATAGTCAATGGTCTTGATGAGGTCTGCCTGCTCCTGCTCTAGCTGCTCACGCTGAAGAGCTACAAGCTGGCGAAGACGCATCTCAAGAATAGCCGCGGTCTGCAACTCCGAGAGTCCGAAACGCTCCTGAAGACGTGTGCGAGCCTCCTCTGTAGTCTTTGACGAGCGAATGATATGCACCACCTCATCGATGTTATCCTGTGCAATGAGGAGTCCATTTACGATATGTAGGCGCTCCTCGGCCTTCTGAAGGTCGAAACGAGAACGGCGCAACACCACATCGTGACGATGATCTACAAAGTGGCGGATGAGATCCTTGAGATTCAACAACTGTGGACGGCCATTCACCAATGCAATGTTGTTTACCACAAACGATGACTGCAATGGGGTGTGCTTATAGAGTGTGTTAAGCACCACGCTAGCCACAGCATCCTGCTTGAGGATAACCACGATACGCATACCCTGACGGTCAGACTCATCGTTAATGTATGAGATACCATCAATCTTCTTCTCGTTAATAAGATCGGCGATACGCTTAATCATCTCCGCCTTATTAACCATATATGGAATCTCGGTAATTACGATACACTCACGACCCGATGCCGTATGCTCTATCTCGGTCTTGGCACGCATAACCACACGACCACGACCTGTCAATAGAGCCTCCTTTACACCCTCGTAGCCATAGATAACCGCACCTGTAGGGAAATCGGGACCCTTAACATACTCGAGCAGCTCCTCGCACTCACACTCTGGATTGTCGATATATGCGCAACAAGCATCCACAACCTCCGAGAGGTTATGAGGTGCCATGTTAGTAGCCATACCTACCGCAATACCACTAGCACCATTAACGAGCAACAATGGAATCTTTGTAGGGAGTACCGTAGGCTCCTTAAGAGTATCGTCGAAGTTAAGGCCCCAGTCGATAGTCTCCTTCTCGATATCGGCCATAACCTCATCGGTAATCTTCTGCATACGTGCCTCGGTATAACGCATCGCCGCAGGAGAGTCACCATCCATAGAACCGAAGTTACCCTGACCCTCAACCAATGGATAACGCATAGACCACTCCTGGGCCATACGTACCATAGCCTCATATACAGAGCTGTCGCCGTGAGGGTGGAACTTACCAAGCACATCACCGACAATACGCGCACTCTTACGTGTAGGCTTGTCGGATGTAAGATTCAACTCGGCTGCCATATCATACAAAATACGGCGATGTACGGGCTTCAAACCATCTCGCACATCGGGCAGCGCACGCGACACGATTACCGACATCGAATAGTCGATATATGCCGATTTCATCTGCTCTTCGAGGTTCACCTTGACAATACGTCCGGTTACCTCTGTGTTATTCAACTCTTCTGACATATTAGTATATATTTTCTACTCTCTAAATCCTATTTTCGACACCTATACTATATACGTATAGACGTGCAAATTTACTCATAAATTTCGGTTTTGCCAAGATTTATGTCCAAAAAGTATCCGATAAAGAGGATTATATTTTAAAAATATCGCCGTATTAGCTGTTTTTAGCCGATTTAAAGAGCTTTACTCACTCATACGTGGGAGGGGCGCACAAAAAAGGGCATCCTCATCGGACACCCTTTATCAGAGATATATTCGCCTACTCCTTGGGAGTATACGTAGCATTCTGGAATGGACAGTTTTTAATTTGTGGGTGAGGGTCGCCAGATTTCATAACCCAGAATGTTTCATTTTCATTGATATCCAACTCACTAAATATTTCAGACTTATACATATCATTGTGATTAAATGCATATCCGCTAGTTGAGCCGTTTGTCGCATAATAGTTATATTCGTTTGTATATACTCCCTTTTTCTCTCCAAAGACTCGTCCCGTATTACCCTTGCTGCTACTATAACCCGTAAGAACCACGAAATTGATATTTCGCCACACCTCGGCATAGGAGTCTAGATAGCCGGCAATACCTCCCAAACCATGAGTATCATCGACATCCACATCAATATCGCCCCAATTATAGCACCCCTCAACGCAAGCGTGATTTCCTTTAGCAGAGGAACCCTCCTCCATATATCCAGCGACACCTCCACAATGGAATTGGCCATCACCAGTTATATCTCCATGATTGGCGCACTCCCAGACATGGAAATTATTCACCTCCAAAAATTCAATACCAGGAGGGTCGGTACCAATAGCTCCGACAATACCACCTACACCATGCACATTACAATCTATGTCAAGGTCGCCAAAGTTTGCGCAATGTGCTACTTGCGCTCCATTCGAATTATAGCTATTACCTAGAATACCTCCAAAGCCCGAGTATCCTTTATAACTAGCGTTATTAATACCCTCAATATCTCCGAAGTTCGCACACTTCTCAATCATTATGGTACCACTATAATCCTTCATATCATAGAATGCGATACCCACGACACCACCGCCTGCGTTACAAGACTTTACAGAACCTGTATTTACACAGTAGTAGATATGCGGCATGATTTTATCTATATATTTTGAGTAGCCCACAACTCCTCCGATTTCAGCACCAGTAGTACCGCAATCCACAGTAGCATAATTTATAGAGCTATATAGAGTTACACCATTCTCTATTCTACCTACCACACCACCAATCTCAAGACCGCTACCTGTAACATTTCCGCTTGTAAAGATATTGCGAAGAGCAATGTTTTCACCTATAGCAGCACCTACGGCACCACCCACTTGACTACTGCCCTTTATCTGCACACTACTAGCTATACCACAAACTTCCGAGTTGCTGGCAACAAAACCTGCTATACCTCCTGCATAAGTAGGATTATAACTCGAACTCTCAATCTTAATAGTTGAGCAGAAGCCCGTGGCAACATCACTAAAGCTAGGGATATTACTACATCCACTAACCTCAAAATCGAAGTTCGCAGCGCCACCAGACAGATATCCTCCATTCATATATCCTACTACACCTCCCACATACTTTGGAGACTTCACAACACTCGTACTTGTCATTGTGATACCCTTATGCAGATTAAGAGCTAACCCATCAGCCTGACCTATAAGGCCTCCTGCACACGACTCTACAGCCTCCATGGTAGCAGCAACAACAACCTCTGCACCAGCTAACGAGAATGAAGTATTTGGGCCAACATAACCTACCAAACCACCCACAAATCGACTACCATGAATAGCATTTTTATTGGAGTTTATACTTCCGAAATAACAATCTCCATTTAGCACCAACTCGGTACATCCGCCACTACTCTGTGCATAGCCGATGAAACCTCCTAGGGAGTTCTGTCCCGTGATACTGCTTGAGCCGTAAAAATCCTCGATATCGACAACACCATTAGCACCAGAGTTATAAGAGTGGCCTATGATAGTACCAACATTATCAACACCCGAGATTGGGAAGACCACCGAGGTATTACGAATCATGGTACTATTATCCGATTTACATAGATATAGCTTTCCGATAAGACCTCCTACATTTGACTTACCACTTACAACTGTTATATCTTTAGTCACGGAGCGCTCCAAATCAACCTTGTTGATATTCATATCACAATCCTTGACTAAACCGAAGAGTCCTCCCGTACACTCTCCGCCCTCGACCAACAGATAATCGGCATCAATCTCCACATCCGAAATGGAGAGATCGCACCTGTAGGCATATCCTATAATACCTCCTGTATTCTCACCATACCCTGTATCGGCAGTACCTTTGGAGTTGAGGTGCATGCCGATTCTAACGCCATCAATGACTACTGTAGCATTACCAGCATATCCAATAAGGCCGCCTATATTCTTATCCGAGTTACTGATATCACCCAACACCACACAATCTCTAATCGCAACCACAGCATTATCAGCGACAGCGCCTGCGAGGATACCACCATTTTCCGAAATGCCACTCATGCCATTAGTATCGAGCCTCAAGTTCTTTATCTCGGCACCATTTTGCAACGTGCTGAAAAGACCTATATTCTTTGCATAAGCATCGCGCAAACCATTAAATGCAAAGCCCTCTATCTCGCAATCCATGCCGTCATAACTTCCTGCAAAGGGGACACAATACCAACCCTCCTCAACAGTCGTACTACCCATATTAGAACTCAACTCAAAAGAGGCTACTTGCTTGAAGTATTTACCACGGCCATAAGAGGGATCTTCGGCAATAAGGTCACACATATCCAGAAAATCATTCGCCGAGCTAATTAGATATGGATGATCCTTGCTACCATCGCCATTCTTAAGGCCCGAAGAGTAGTCGGGGACAGCAACGATTTCAGTAATCATCCTATACTCAACCGTAACAACAAACTCGTGTTTGAGGTGCGCACCAAGGCTGCTATAACCTCGCAAAAGATACTTCATGGATGGCAGATCCTCGCTATCTTCAGTATTAATATTAAATCCTAAAAGATAGCTATCTCCAATAGTTAGCGAGGCGAGGTAGCTATGCGCAACCACACGATGTGCGAGCGGAAGAAACTCCAGATGCACATCTAAAACATCGCCATCCCTCACAGCATCGCCAAAAGACCATAGCGCAGGAAGATAGAAGGTAGTATAGTATGAGCCATCTCCCATATCCTCTAGAGAGGGATGCTCGGGTGTTGGTGCCACGGGGGTCAGCTCATATTTCGTACATCCAACAACAGATGTAATTAGCAATACGACAAGGGCAAAGTGGCAAAATATATCTCTCATGATATCAACAATTTATTATGGTTATACTATTTAGTATAGGTGAATCGCGACACGTTAGGGATTGGGAATGAGTCCTCACCCGCAGGAATAGTCCACAACGAATTACCATCACCAATATCCCAATTCTTATAGTTCGACTTATCACCTATCTGCTCTCTTGTGAGACCCACGGCATCGGACATTGTTTGATCACCCGAAGCAGAGTAGTAATATAGATCAGCAATAGAGGCATTGTTATCTGCATCGCTCACCACATCTCCACCCCAAGCGTTGCCATCTGCAATAGATATACAACGGCGAAGCTCACCTTGATGGTAAATCTCGCCAACGATATGTCCACCTGCGGTACCGACACCAGCATTGAGGCAATCCATAACTACGACATTCTCTTCGGCAACGCCAACTACACCTCCCACTTTAGTACTTCCCGAAGGAACGTGTATATGGGCAAAGTTACAACAATGTGACACCTCGTCTACATTATCCTCGTATGTAGTACATGTCTCCCAGATAGAGTTTGCACTACCACCTACAGCAGCAAAAGCACCCAACGCAGCACCTGCCAACACAGGGACTGCAGCACCCGCAGAAGCCGCAATAGTTAGTGCAGTACCTACAGCACCCACAACGATAAAGAATCCCGACAATGCTGAATGTCTTATATCCTTGGCTCGAGCTTCTTCATGCTGTCTCACCATTTTATCATACTCTGACTCATTTAAATTATCGTTATAGGTTCGCATATTCTCCTCCGAATTGAGGAAGCTAATCAGATTTTCGACACGTTGCTGATACTCCGCATTGGCTACCGTAGCCGAGAAATTTGTAGGAATAGTGGCTACATAAGCATTACGTGCCTTGGTGATAAAGTTGTTCACATTGTTTGACGACTCCTCATTCTCCTTATATGACTCCTCCGCAATCTTGCGAGCCTCCTCGGCATCCATCTTATCGCTTATGCCAGCAGCAAAAAACAAAGTGTCAATCCAGATTGTATTAGCACCATAAAATGTAGCTAAATTAGATAACTTTGTGAGCAACTTACCTCCCATTCCTGCATATTCAACAATGGCAAACATCGCACCCGCAATACCTACAGCCGCACTCACTGAAGCATATACGATACTCATTATCTCAAGAGGCGTATACTCATTAGGGTCGCCAACCTGGCCTGAAACACCCCCATAATGCTCTCCAGAGGAATCTTCTCGCGTAGTTGCATAGGAACCCGTACATACAATATCGCCATAATTAGCGCAATATGTCATCGTGCCACGACCTCCTAGATAGCCAATAATACCTGCGCCATGAGAGGTTTTTGCCTCAACCACACCATAGTTTTGATTAACTACAATGGAGCCTACGGCCGACATACCGATAATACCTCCTGCAAAGGCATCGGCGTAGATATATCCCTTATTCACCGCGTTGTGAACTACGGCCATAGCGCCTCCACCAAAGATACCACCAGCATAGTTACCCTCGGCGCGAACATGACCCTCGTTATAGCCTCCATAGACAGCAAATTGTGCATCACCACACAGGCCACCGACAAACTCATCGCCATATACCGAAGCCTTGTTGGCACACATGCGCATAGCAACATTATTATAGGAGTAACCCTCATCATTAGGGTCACCACCCGTAAATCGTGCGCTACCAACAACTCCTCCTACTCCCGAGCGACCAGTGACCACGCCCTCGTTATAGCATCCTACAAGGTAGGAGACTCCCGTACCACCAGCAATACCACCACAGCCTGTGTTACCTAGACCTAGCTCCGCATTTGGTGATGTAAACTTATAGGCACCTGTGACAGCACCACGATTGATGCACGAACCAGCCAACAGCGTATCGCAAGCACCAACTATACCACCACAAGAGTTATACTCCGAAGTTACATCACTCGTATTCTCACAGCTCTGCGCAATAAGCGATGAGGTGCGAGCGCCAGCACCGACAAGACCTCCCGCCTGGCTGTGCGCCGAGATGGTGTTTGAAATAGACCTACACTGCTGAATATGTGCGCGAGATTGATAATCAACTATGCCCAAGATACCTCCCACAGCATAGCTATCCTTGGCACCAGCAATGCTACTATTACTAATAGAGCAGTTATCAATATACGTTAGCTGACGCTTACCCTCGCTACTTGTCGCAACACCAACAATACCTGCAACGGCCATATCTCCCTTCAAATCTGCATTTGTGAGATGCAGGTTACACACACGCGCACCCTCCGACACCCCAATAAAACCTACAGGGGCCATATACTCTCTATCTATCCACAACCCTTCGATAGTGTGTCCACCACCATCGTATGTACCTCGAAATGGAAGACTCGGCTGCCAGCCTATAGGCAACCAACCATACTTGCGCGATGCCTCCTCCGCAAGCTCATCACCATCGATATTTCTTAACTGAAGGAAGTATGTATCATCTGTAAACTCATCGTTATAGCGCACATCGTTACACATATTAACGATGTTTATAATATGATCCACAGAGGTTACATAGAGAGTATCTACCTCCGTACCCGATGAGTACATCTCAAACGTGTCGTTGTAGTGACTCAACGAGGTCACCTCGCCACCTTTAAACAAAAGCCTACATCCTATGCCATACTCCTGATTCTCAACACTTCCATCCTCATCCAGTGCCTCATATTCCATATAAAGGAGGTGATATACGCCATCTGTCAATCCATTTTCGAGAGTAAACACCGACTCGCTACTCTTGCGATTATGGCTAGCCCTACGATAGATAATATCTCCATTAGAAGCCTTAAAGATGAGCTTTCCACTATCTACATTCAAGCTATCACATCCATCTGCCAACGTGATATGCTTATGGTTACCATCATAAATATCCTGCGGCACAGGCTTTTTAGGCAACACATCTATATCATCCTTTTTACATGCAATAAATACCAGCGGTACTAGCAGTAATAATAATATTAACCTCCTCATAGTCAGTCAGTAAAGTTTATATTCTATTCTTTTATAAATGTTTTATGGTTACAAATATACATAAAAAAGTCAAATATCACACATGTAAAAAGCAAAAAGATAATATTTTAGAATAAATTAACATTGCAACTATTTATAGACATTTGCACACGGCAATAATTGGCAATATTAGAAATAAAAAGAGGACGTTGATAACGTCCTCTTATCCAATAACATATATCGACTACTCTAATAGAATATAGCCTCAAATACTTTGCTAACACCTGTAACCTCAACTCTTCGTGCGCCAGAACAATCTACCTCAAGCACTGGCGAGGTAATCTTAACAACACCGACAACAGAACCATCGTCAGCCAACAGACGGCAAGTCATCTTACTTGCATCAACTAACGAGCCTAATAGCAGCGTAGCACGTGTTGCACCTTCCTTAACCTCAAACACTGCCTTACCACCCTTCTCAACTTCCAATGCTGTAAACGGATTACCATCTACGCCATACTCCTGCTTTGTGACAGGGTTAATGGCAAACTCACGGATAGCTAGCCAGTTACGCTTCTGTGACTCGAGCTTACGGATACCTACATAACGTGCCTCAAAAGACTCGCCCTTCCACTCGATATCATACACACCCTGCATAGGCTCGGTGAGTGCAATCCACTCCTTGCCATCCTTCGAATACTCCAAGATGCAGTGGTCAAAGTAATCTACATCATCCACCGAGTTACGACCCTGAATGATGCGAATCTCGCGCACCTCGCGCACAACACCCATATCTGCACCCACAAAGTGGTCGGTACGCTGTCCCTCGCCAGAGTGGTAGTAGGTCTCAATATCGTTGTCGAACATATACTTATTCTGTGGTGCAAGAAGCGAATTATATGTACCACAAGCCTTTAGCGTAGATGACTTCTCACCTGTGAGATACTCATAATATCGCGATACTAGGCCATCCATAACACGCTCATAGAAGGGCTTTAGCTTCATGGTACCCACGCGATGAGCATCATACATCTCTATAGCCTCAAGACTCATAAGGTTATCTACATAGGCCTCCCAGAAGCCCTCAAACTTCTTATCCTCGGGACTCTGCATATACTTATCGAGCATCTCCAACGCCTTACGACAGCGTGTACCTAGCTTACCAAGCTCCACAATCCATGGCTGCAACTCATTAAGAAGAGCCTTATTCTTCATAGGCTTCATTGCAGCAGGCAAGGCCTCAATACGCTTCAGCTCCTCCATAAGTTTTGCTGAAAGCTCTGGGGTATAATCCTCAAAGCCAAAGGTTTTTGTCTCCCACGACTCATGACGGCGATAGCCAGTCTCGGTATCGCATGAGTGGATAGCAAATAGTCTATACGCCTCATAAACCTCTGGTGCCAAAGCCTCAAGAGCCCTCTCCCAGCTATCAATAGGGTTATAAGCCTCGGTATTCCATGTATAGTCAGCCACACTATAGAGCGCCAATTTCGATGCCTCGCCATGCTCCATAGGGTTACTTACCAAACCTCGTGTCTCCCTCTCTGTGAGGGTTGGTGAAAGACCATATACAGGGCCCTGCATCATGATATGACGTGCATAGTCCGTAACAGGGAAGTTCCACCAGAAGAGCGCAGGACGCTGGATACGTGAAGATATCCACTCCATGGTGCGTGGGGTCATGTCGCTACATACGGCGTCACCAGTCCAGAACACATCTACCGAGGGGTCTAGCTCCTTACCATACACCATCAAACTTCCGCGCTCTGTGGGATTTGCCCAAAGACGTGTATACTCTGTAGGGCATACAATAAGAGGCTCAACATCGCCCTTAACCTTCACAAAATCATCATTAAGGATATTCATCAACTCGGTCTGATAGTATGGATTAGTACCATTACCCTCAATATCGTCAAAGTGTACAGCAAAGGCGCGAACACCAAGGTCGTACATAGCGTTAAACTTCTTTAGAAGATTCTGAATATCAGACTCCTCCCACTTGATATCCTTACCAGGGTGTACCGCCCACACAAAGTGTACACGGTTGCGATTACAAGCCTCCACAAGCTCCTTAATCTGCTGTGCCTCCTTCGCAGGATATGGCTCACGCCAATATGGAGAGCTATGATAAGGATCATCCTTGGGGCCATAAATGTAGTAATTCATCTTATAGCGGCCATAGGTGTCGATAAGCGACAATCGCACCTCGTGAGACCATGGGGTACCATAGAAGCCCTCGACAACACCACGATACTTCAAGTCGGGCCAATCGACAATAGAGAGCGCAGGAAGCATGCCATCCTCCGATGCAGGACTCTCAACGATTTGTCGCAATGTCTGAATAGCATAGAAGGCTCCAAGACGGTCAAAAGCCTTGATAGTAATGCCATTAGGGGCGATATTTAGTGCATAAGAGCCACTCTTGAGGGTTACGTTATCCTGTGCCATAGCATCACCACCATAGACAATAGAGAGCATAGCACCACGCTTCTTATGCTTCAGAAAGTCAATCTCTGCAGCAAACTCCAACGCACCATCTGTCAGCACAACACCCTTTCTAATATCTAGGGGAACAGTGCGCAACACCCTTAACTCCTGTGGCGTAGGGTTTATGATAATGCCAGCATGGTCGAGTTTTTCGCCAAAGAGGCCGCCCAAATCCTGGGACTCACCGCGCTGCGAAGATAGATCCTGTGCAAATGATGTAGCAGCCACGGCTAACACCACAGCTACCACCATAAATAGGTTTCTTACTATTTTATTCATATTAAGTCTTTGTTTCCCAACAAAATTTATTTCCGTTACTATTAAACAAGCTTCTCACCAAAGATTAAATGATGTCAAAGGCAATCTTCATCATATTTGTAAATGATGTCTGACGCTCCTCTGCAGAGCATGCAGTACCATGAACCAAAGAGTCAGATATGGTGCAGATGCAGAGCGCACTCTTTCCCGCACGTGCAGCATTCATATAGAGCGCCGTAGCCTCCATCTCAACAGCCAAAACACCCATCTTCTGCCACTGCTTCCAGCTCTCGGCATCATCGCCATAGAAGACATCACTAGCAAGAATATTACCCACCTTATACTCTATACCTAGCTCCTCGGCCTTTGCCGCCGCCGCACGCAACAGCTCAAAGTCGGCGATAGGAGCAAAGGTGCCAGGTAGGTTGAACTGTGAGCCATAGTTAGAGTCGGTGCATGAACCCATGCCAAAGACCACATCACCAAGCTTCAACGATGGGTCGTAAGCACCCGCCGAGCCACAACGTATAATACGCTTCACATCATAGAAGTTAAATAGCTCATAGGTGTAGATGCCTATAGATGGAATACCCATGCCATGTCCCTGCACAGACACACGCTTACCCTTGTATGTTCCGGTGAAGCCGAGCATGCCACGTACGTTATTATACTGAACGGGATTCTCCAAGAAGTTTTCTGCCATAAATTTAGCACGCAAGGGATCTCCTGCCATGATTACCCTATCGGCGATCTCGCCATACTGCGCTCCAATATGTGGAGTAGGTACTTTTCCTGCCATAACTATATCAATTTATTAATTATTATTTTCTATCCTTCAAAGATAGGAATAATATACATATTATCAAAACACGCCGACAAAAAAGTTGCCAAGGAGTTAAAAAATCTATTCTCGATTTTGTAGTTTTATATAAATTATGTATCTTCGTATGATAAAACTATAGAAAGTAATAACCGAAACTATTTAATATACCTATGAATTACACATTTACAGCCGAGGAGCGTAAGGAGATTATCGCCCTCATGAATCGTGAGATTATCCCTGCAATAGGTTGCACCGAGCCTATCGCCGTAGCCCTCTGCGTGGCAAAGGCTACCGAGACCCTTGGTTGTCGCCCCGAGCGTATCGAGGCTCGCTTGAGCGCCAACGTACTTAAGAATGCTATGGGTGTAGGCATCCCTGGTACAGGAATGACAGGACTCCCTATCGCTATGGCACTAGGAGCTATCGTAGGAAAATCGGAGTATGAGCTTGAGGTGTTGAAAGATGCCGATGCTAATGCTGTTGAAGAGGGTAAGAAGATGATTGATGCAAAGTGCATTGACGTAGACCTTAAGTATAACATCTCCGAGAAGCTATATATTGAGATTGAGGTATTTGCAGGTGGTGCTAGCGCCATGGCTATAATCTCGGGAGGTCACACACGCTTCATCCACGTATCACGTTGCGGCGAGGTTCTCTTCAGCGCCGAGGCTACATCATCACAGGAGAGTGCAGCACCCACAGCAGAGGTTAAAGACCCTGAACTAACACTAAAGCGTGTATGGGACTTTGCCATGACAGCGCCTGTAGAGGAGCTACGCTTCATCCTCGAGGCAAAGCGCCTAAATATGAATGCCGCATACGAATCACTCAAGGGTGAGTATGGTCACGCCATTGGCAAGCTCTTCCGTTCGGAGTCTGAGCGTAACGTGATGGGCGATACCCTACACTGCCAGATTGTCGGCATGACAACAGCAGCTTGCGATGCACGTATGGCAGGAGCTATGATTCCTGTTATGAGTAACTCGGGGAGTGGTAACCAGGGTCTTACATCTACAGTTCCTGTGGCAGTATATGCCGAGCAGATTGGTGCAAATGAGGAGCAGACCATACGTTCACTCATCCTCTCAAACCTCACAGTAATATACATAAAGCAGAGCCTTGGCCGTCTCTCGGCGCTCTGTGGATGCGTTGTAGCAGCTACAGGCTCTTCATGTGGTATCACCTACCTCATGGGCGGCGGATATCAGGAGGTTACGTACGCCGTTAAGAATATGATTGCCAACCTTGCAGGTATGATATGCGATGGTGCAAAGCCTTCATGCGCTATGAAGTGTGCCTCGGGAGTATCTACAGCTGTGGTATCGGCACTTATGGCGATGAACAACCGCTGTGTGAAGTCTGTGGAGGGTATCATAGATGATGACGTTGATAAGTCGATACGCAACCTTACAGACATCGGTCGTGATGCCATGGTACATACTGATGCCATGATTCTTCGCATAATGACGTCAAAATAACTTTTGACGTCATTTTGAACATATACAATCCACCCAAACCCTCCTTTGATAAGGAGGGCTTTTTGCGTTTATAGCATCGACAATAACTTTTGACGTCATTTTGAGCATTTACAATCCTCCCAAACCCTCCTCTTATAAGGAGGGCTTTTTCGTCTACAGCGCGAACATCACACATTTGCAATGAACTTACTATAAATATAATCTATAGAGAGACCCTGTGCAATTAAGCAAGATTATTGTTGTCATTCTTACTAATATTGTCTATATTTGTAAAAAGTAAGTTTCCATTATGATTACTAACATGTCTATCGAGAGAATAAAAGAGATTGTTGCAGCACAGCGGGACTTTTTTCGTAGCCACAAGACATTAAGCATTGAGTATCGTCTGGAGATGCTCAAGCGTCTGCGCGGGGCTATAGTGAGACATGAGAGAGAGCTAACCGATGCCCTATATCTCGATCTTCACAAGTCATACGAGGAGGCATATCTCACCGAGATAAGCATTCTTCTTGGCGAGATAGACAACTTCTTAAAGCATCTGAAGGGGTGGGCAGCGCCATCAAAAAAAGCTACACCGCTAAAGATGTTTCCATCACGAAGCGAGATAGTGACCGAGCCTCTCGGCGTGGCACTCATAATAGCGCCGTGGAACTACCCCGTGCAGCTACTGCTAAATCCTCTGATTGGTGCCATAGCAGCAGGCTGTACCGCCGTGCTAAAGCCTTCGCCATACACCCCACATGTAGCAGAACTACTCGAGAGGTTAATAGCCGAGAGCTTCGACAGTGAGTATATTGCGGTGGTGCAGGGCAACCGCGATGTAAACACCGCACTACTCAAGGAGCGCTACGACATCATCTTCTTCACAGGCTCACCAGAATTGGGGCGCGTGGTGATGCGTGCCGCAGCGGAGAACCTAACCCCCGTAGTTCTGGAGCTAGGTGGCAAAAGTCCTGTCGTGGTGGATAAGAGCGCAAATATCGAGGTGGCAGCAAAGCGCATAGCATGGGGAAAGACACTAAATGCCGGACAGACATGTATCGCCCCAGACTACCTACTGATACACAAGGATATAAAAGCGCAATTTGTGGAGGCATATCGCAATGCCTTAAGGGAGCTTCATGGTGAGGATATACGACAGAGCAAGCACTACGTGCGCATGGTGTCAGATAAGGCCTTTGAGCGCGTGAGGGGATATCTAGCCATGGGAGATATTGTTTTAGGCGGTAACACCATTGCCGAGGAGAGATACATAGAGCCAACACTGCTAGATAACGTAGCTACAGATAGCGTCGTGATGCGCGAGGAGATCTTTGGGCCTATACTTCCCATGATAACCATAGAGAGCATGGCGGAGGCCAAGGAGTTTATTCTAGCACGTGAGAAGCCCCTGGCGATGTATATATTTGCCACAGAGAGTGCAGCACGCGACATCCTTGAGCATACATCCTCGGGCGGAGCATGTATAAACGATACCATCATGCACATAGCAAATGAGCATCTACCATTTGGCGGCGTGGGAAACTCGGGCATGGGACGCTACCACGGCCGCGACTCGCTATATACATTCTCACATCGCAGAGCTGTAGTGACCACGCCAACATGGCTTGATGTGCCATTTCGCTACATGCCATATAGGCTATTTAGCTGGATAAAACGACTTTTATAATACTAACTCTTAATAGTTTACAATATGAACTCTATCGGAATACATTTTCACCCTGGCGAGGAGGTTGCCTTGGGAGAGAGCAAGTGGTGGGGCGACCCAGATCTTCCTGAAGATATGGACTACCCAGTAATGAACGACACGCCCCTGACCTTTATATGCCAGATACGTCTTCGTGACATAGCCCCCTACGACACCGAGGGGTTACTCCCCAAAGATGGCATCCTCTACTTCTTTGCCGCTATAGCCGAATATGTGGAGAAGCTCGAGGTGGAGCAGGATAACCACAACGGCCTTGGAGAGTGGAGCGAGGATAGCTTCGCGGTGCTTTATGCTCCCGAGGGTGCGGCACTACAAACCTGCCAGCTTCTCTACGATGATGATGAGACCCCTGTGGCACTCCCTGCCGAGAGAATAACATTCACAGTTGAGGATGCTACGTATGATGGTTTCAAGCTCCTAGGCCTACCCTACTACGATGAGGTGCGCGAGGAGTTTACAAAGGAGATATCTCTGCTACAGATAGATGAGCAGGATAGCTGGGGATTGAGGCTCTACGACTGTGGAATGCTCAACTTCCTCATAAAGCCTAGCGAGCTGAAGAAGAGAGAGTGGGGAAAGTCCAAATTCTACTTTCACTCGTTCTAGGTGCAATAGGAGTCTTCTATCAGAAAGCTTCAGAAACAACTCTTTGCAAAAAAGCCACCAATGGGTTTCCACTGGTGGCTTTTTCAGTACCGATTGCGGCGTATATCAACAGAGATATTAATCTATGGGCAGATGCACGCACTCTATACCAACCCTACGAAGGAGGTCTAGGCCCTCCTCGAGGCGATAGGAGTCGCTATATACCACACGCTTGATACCTGCCTGAATGATAAGCTTCGCACACTCGATGCAGGGAGATGCGGTGATATAGAGTGTGGAACCATCGCAGTTATTAGCGCTCTTGGCGACCTTGGTTATGGCATTAGCCTCGGCATGTAGCACGTAGGGCTTGGTCTTTCCCATATCGTCCTCACATACATTCTCAAAGCCTGCAGGAGTGCCATTATAGCCGTCTGAAATAATCATATTATCCTTGACAATCAAGGCTCCCACCTTGCGGCGCACGCAGTAAGAGTTTTCGGCCCACACACGCGCCATCTGCAAGTAGCGAGTGTCAAACTGTCGCTGTTTCTGCTCCTTATATCCCATAGTTACACCCTATTAACCTAGTTTACCGTGGCAGTGCTTAAACTTCTTTCCCGAGCCACAAGGACATGGGTCGTTACGGCCTACACTCTTATCCACCTTTATAGGAGAGGTCTTACCACGGTCACCCTGGCCTGCTGCCGCAGCGGCAGCCATACGTGAAGCCTGTAGCTTATTAACATCAATCTTTGACTTCTGCTCACGTGCCTGCTCCATATTTTGGCTATTATCACGAATATCGAGATATATCTTATTCATAAGTGCCAAAACATCGCGGTTTATATCCTCCAACATCTTTGAGAAGAGCTGGAACGACTCAAGCTTATAGATGAGGAGTGGATCCTTCTGCTCGTAAGTAGCATTCTGCACGCTCTGACGAAGGTCATCCATCTCGCGGAGATGCTCACGCCATGCGTCATCGATAGTGGTAAAGAGTGCCACCTTGGCAAAGACACGGTATACCTCCATGCAGTCTGTATCCTTACACTTCTGCATCTCTACAGGGATAGAGTAACGAAGACGTCCATCGGTGAATGGGAAGGCTAGACGCGCGGTCATGTTATTCTCAAACTGATCGTAGTAGCGCTGCATATTTGGGCGAAGGATGTCGGCAATAGCCTTTGCCTTGCGCTCATAGAGATCTGTAAGATCCTTCACGATAGCCTCAATAATCTCCTGTGGCTTCATCTTATCGTACTGCTCCTCGATAAGTGTTGTATCGAGGGTCACCTCGCGCAACAAGTCATACTTAAACTCCTCGAAAGGACAACCCTCATGAGCCTCCACAAACTTAATAGCATAGTCGTAACGAAGGTTGTTTAGGTCGATATCTATGCGCTCACCATAGAGGGCATGACGGCGGCGTGTGTAGATAACCTCACGCTGCGAGTTCATAACATCGTCATACTCCAAAAGACGCTTACGCACGCCAAAGTGGTTCTCCTCAACCTTCTTCTGCGCACGCTCGATAGACTTGGTCATCAAGCCGGCCTGGATGACCTCTCCCTCCTGGACACCCATCTTATCCATGAGTGAGGCGATGCGGTCAGAGCCAAACAGACGCATAAGCTTATCCTCCAACGACACGAAGAACTGTGACGAACCTGGATCACCCTGACGTCCTGCACGACCACGAAGCTGACGGTCTACACGGCGGCTCTCGTGACGCTCCGTACCGATAATCGCTAGACCGCCCTTGGCCTTAACCTCGGGGGTGAGCTTGATATCTGTACCACGACCTGCCATATTTGTAGCAATGGTAACCTGACCACTGCGACCTGCCTCGGCAACGATCTGCGCCTCGAGCTGGTGCTGCTTCGCATTCAACACATTGTGCTTGATGCCACGAATCTTAAGCATACGGCTCAACAACTCCGAAATCTCCACAGAGGTAGTACCTACCAAGACTGGGCGACCCTCGGCAACAAGCTTCTCAATCTCCGCGATAACAGCATTATACTTTTCACGTTCTGTCTTATATACCAAATCCTCACGGTCATCACGGATAACATCCTTGTTGGTAGGGATAACAACAACATCGAGTTTGTAGATGCTCCAGAACTCCGAAGCCTCGGTCTCCGCAGTACCTGTCATACCTGCCAACTTGTGATACATACGGAAGTAGTTCTGAAGGGTGATAGTTGCAAAGGTCTGCGTAGCATCCTCAACCTTTACATTCTCCTTCGCCTCGATAGCCTGGTGAAGACCATCCGAGTAGCGGCGACCCTCCATGATACGTCCTGTCTGCTCATCGACAATCTTAACCTTGTTATCGATAAGTACATACTCCACCTCCTTCTCGAACATGAAATATGCCTTGAGGAGCTGGTTCATGGTGTGTACACGCTCCGCCTTCACAGAGTACTCCGTAAGAAGCTCATCCTTGCGCTGTGAGCGCTCCTCGTGTGTAAGGTCCTTATCCTGCTCAAGCTCCGCGATACGTGCTCCGATATCTGGCAATACGAAGAAGCCATCCTCGTTGAAACGTTTTGATGCCACCTCATGACCCTTATCGGTGAGGATAAGAGAGTTTATCTTCTCATCGTGAACAACGAAGTTGTCATCAGTAATCTCGGGCATGCGGCGCTCGTTATCCTGCATATAGATATTCTCGGTCTTCTGAAGAAGCACCTTAACACCTGGCTCCGACAAGAACTTAATCAACGCCTTATACTTTGGCATAGCCTTGTGTGCGCGAAGCAGGAGCTTTCCAGCCTCCTCCATCTTACCCTCCGCATAGAGGCGCTTGGCCTCGGCAACATCTGCCGATGACATCTTACTCTGAAGGTCATAAATATATTTCGCAGCAGGCTGATACTCCGCAAAGAGTTGGTCACCACCCCTTGGCACAGGACCAGAGATGATAAGTGGCGTACGTGCATCATCAATCAACACCGAGTCCACCTCATCGACAATAGCGTAGTGGTGCTTACGCTGCACCAAATCCTTTGGCTGCGAAGCCATATTATCGCGCAAGTAGTCGAAACCAAACTCGTTATTAGTACCGAAGGTGATATCCGACATGTAGGCCTTACGGCGCTCCGCAGAGTTAGGGCGTGTATTATCAATACATGCTACCGAGAGACCATGGAACTGATACATAGGCCCCATCCACTCGGCATCACGGCGAGCAAGGTAGTCATTCACCGTAACGACATGCACACCCTTACGTGCCAAGGCATTGAGGAAGACAGGCAAGGTAGCTACAAGAGTCTTACCCTCACCCGTAGCCATCTCGGCGATACGGCCCTTATGCAACGCCACACCACCGAAGAGCTGAACATCGTAGTGTACCATGTCCCACTTGATGACATTACCTCCTGCAGTCCACTGGCTGCTGTAGATAGCCTTGTCATCCTCGATACGAACCAAGTCCTGACGCTCCGCGGCAAGGTTGCGGTCAAAGTCGTTTGCCGTAACCACCACCTCGTCATTCTCTGCAAAGCGGCGTGCTGTATCCTTCATGATAGCGAAGGCCTCGGGAAGTATCTCCTCGAGCTTCTGCTCTATCTTCTGGTCGATACGCTTTGTAGCCTCGTCTATCTCCTTTGAGATACGCTCCTTATCCTTAAGCGAGGTCTCGGGAAGCTCCAAGCGCTGCTTATTCTCAACAATACTCTGCTCATCAGAAGCAATGAAGTCGGCAATAGCCTTGCTCAACGCCGCAGAACGCGCACGAAGTTCATCGTTTGAAAGCGCTGATATTGAAGGATATATAGCCTTAATCTTCTCCACATAAGGCATTATCTCCTTGCGATCTTTATCGGCCTTGGAGCCGAAGAATAGCTTAATGATTTTTGATAAAATATCCATATCTTTAATCTTTGTTATCTTATTGGCTGTGAGTAGTCACCTATTTATAACGCACATATCGCGCAAATATACAAAAAATTTAGTAATTTCCACTCTTTTACTGCAAAAGATTGATAAAAGAGTGGCGCTTGAAGAGAGGGTTATAACCCCTTGGGATATCCCTAAACTATCCTCCCCTCGCAGGATTCTATGCAAATACCGCCTTTACACAAGGAGATATTGGATATGGTACACTACAAAATAAAAGACCAAGGATAGCACATCATGTACTAATCCTTGGTCTATCACCTATTTAAGATGGAGTAAAGGGCCCCTATCGGTGCATAGGAGGGCCGAAATGAGGTCTGCTACCAGCCTTAAAGTCCATACCCTCATACTTTGAGATATCCGTTGAACCCTTCTTGCCGAAGATACGAAGGTTATAGTTAAACTGAATAGTGTAGTAACGACCTACAACGCTATTCCAAGCATTCTGCGTGTATCCACTACCTACGGTACGAGCAAAGGCAGAGTTCTGATTTAGAGCATCATTAACGCCGATAAGCACCTCGCCCTGTTGATTCTTAAAGAGCTTCTTACCGAGGTATACATTACAGATGAGGTAGTCCTCGTTGTACTTATCGGTGAAACCTATATACTGGTTATAGTTTACCGCAGCGGTAAGGGTAAAGCCCTTCCAGAATACCCACTTCAACGTACCCGAAGCGGTATGGTTGAAGTACTGGTTTAGGTTTCCACGCTTTGCCAACGACTGACGAGCCTCGTTGTAGGCACCATTCCACTGTAGCGTGAAGTCTATATTCTCCGAGATATTACTACCAAGCGAGAGCATAGCATCATAACCCATAGTAGAGGTTATATTTAGCTTATCGTCAATCATAGAAGGCGTACGTGTCCAGCTAACACCTGCCATCATGTTAAGATTACACTTAATAGGCGCAATAGGCAATCCATAGCTCACATGAGTACGCAACGAAGCATATCCCTCGAGGTTCTCGTATGTGGTATACTGCAGTGGTGTGTAGGTGTTACCCTTGTAGTCGATAGACTTGTTAAACGACACCGACTGACCTATGTAGTCCTGGGTATACTGTCCCGAGAACATCCACATAAAGGTTTGACCCTTCTCAATATTGGATAGCGTATAGTGGAAGTTCATGCGGTGAGTATACGATGAGCGTAGGTCACGATTACCCTGTGTGAGATACTGCACATTCGACACATCCATAACCTCCTGAAGGTTACGCACATCGGGAGTTTGTGTATATGAGCTGATGAATACACGGATGGTATTCTGTGGGTTAAACGCCACATTACCCATAATGAAGTATGTTGGGTGGTCGAAGCGGCGGCGTATGCTCTCACCATCGCTCATAGCATCGAGTATCGAGTGCTGATAGTATACATTTGCGATGAAGGTATTACGCTGCTTTGAGTAGCGGAAGCCAGGGCCTACGCGATGCTCCATGTTTGTACTTGTGGTAAGCGATGAGAGTAATGCACTTGGCTCACCACTAACCTTATAATCATCACCCGTAACATAGGAGCGCTTGTCGATGCTCTGATCCTCAATATCGAAGCGATACTGAAGGCTTACCTGCGAGTTCTTCGATACAGGCTCTGTGTATGTGACATTTGCTCTAGTCTCATTCTGACTCTGTGGCGCAAAAGAGGCTATATACTCTGGTACTAGGATACCTGTACCCTCCTCAACACGTGTTGAGAAGCTGTTTGTCCACGACTTTGGAGTCTGACGTGTGGCATAGCGACCATCAACCGTTAGGGTACGTCCTGGCTTGCCAAGCTTCACACGATACTGCAAGAACTCACTGAAGCGGTATGCTCGCGATGAGCCTTCAGAGCCGTTGTGGATAACCTCATAGCCTTGTGGGAGGTGCTTGATCTGCTCGGCGGTATATCCCGACAACTCACCATACTCCTGGCGATAAGGGTCGTTACCCTGGAAACTGAAGTTAGTACGCGACATAAGCGACATATTCTCGTTTATCTTCCAGTCGAGACGTACGTTAAGACGATGGTTAAAGTTATGAGTCTCTGACTCTCCCTCCTGAATGAGGTAATCCTCGGGCGATGGATCCTCATACCAACGCTCCAAAAGGCTCTTATTCTTGGTCTTTGTGTCGTTGAAGAAGTATGAGGTGTTTAGCTTCACAGCATCACCCTTACCCCACGAGTCGGAGTACTGAACACCAATAGAACCTACAAGTGCCACACCGCTCTGTGGACGCACCATATATCGTCCTACGCCACGGCCAGGGTGACCGCCGCCACCACCACCTGTAACACCAAGGATATCCTCAAACGAGAAGTTCTGCTGATTGACATTATTGAAAAGGCCAATAACCGAGACACGAGAGTTGCCATGAAAGAGGTTTACATTACCACCAAGATTAAACTTATGGTGTGACGTAACACCCGAAACCTGTGGATTATACTGCGAACCACCCTGAAAATCTAAATCCGCAGGAGAGCCATCCACATCGGGCTGATATCCATAACCAGCATAGAGCTTACCAAAGACACCCTGGCGCATGTTGGAACGTGTGACGATGTTGATAGCCTTGAAGCCCTCGCCATCATCCATGCCTGAAAACTCGGCATTATCCGAGAGCTTATTGAAGACCTCAACGCGGTCTACAGCCTGCGCAGGGAGGGAGTTCAATGCCGTAGAGACATCCTCGCCGAAGAACTCCTTTCCATCAACGAAGATTTTTTTGACCTGCTCGCCCTGTGCCTCAACCTGTCCGTTAGAGATGGTGATACCTGGCATCTTCTTAAGAAGACCCTCGACATCTGCATCCGTAGCCACCTTAAATGCCGCAGCATTATAGGCTACAGTATCACCGTTCTGGGATGTGCGCAACGCCTGAACCTCCTTAACAACCATATCGATAGCTACAGCCTCGGGCTTTAGCTCCACAACACCAAGGTCTACGCTCTTACCCTCAACCTTAAGATTCTGCTTGTGAGAGGTATAGCCTATAAAGGCAATAGAGACCTCATACTCTCCTGCAGTAACACCTGTGACTGTAGTAGCGCCGGCAGCACCTGACACAGAATGACGGCGTTTGTCACTCTTGGTATCTATAACCTCCATAACGGCACCTATGATACCCTGCTTCGTATCGGCATCCACCACAGTAGCAGTAATCTTCACCGACTGCGCCATTGTAGGAATTGCTATGCAGAGCATAACAAGCAACATTAATACTCTTCTCATCATATCTATTATTTTCTGTTATACGTAGGTATGCTTTTCGCTCTGCGAAAATAATACTTTTTTCTCAAACATATAATACGCAATCGGTGAATCGCCCAATTTTGGCGGTAAACTGACATATAGAGATAAAAGTAAAGGGGCTACTTAGCCAGCCCCATAACCTAAAAGAGTGAATAAAAAGATGTAGTTTTAGGCTTGCGAAGCCCGAAAAAGCGGAGTTTACTGAACGTAAATGAGCATTTTGAGGGCAAGCGTAACGACAAAATACACTTTTTAGTCACTCTCTTTTACTCTTAAAGTTAGAATCTGCGTGAATATGGAGGAGGTGGAGGAGTTCCTGGGCGGTGAGGCTTATTGAACTTTGGATGGTGCTTGTGGCACCCGTGGCAATTACACACTCCTCGCTTTTCACCTCGCTTACCTACCCTCTTATTTGGATTTAGCTTATGACACTCCTTACCAAACTTACCCTTTCCACGATACTCGCCAACAGGGGGCTTATGACCCGTTGGGCGGTCAATGTTTACGGCTACAAAGGCTCCATTATCACCAAAGCCAAATGCCACACCCGAAGGTCTACGACTAGCATCATTTGCCGAAGCGGCGCCAACTGCCATCACAGATAGCATGAGGGCTAAAAACATCATCTTTTTCATAATCGTAAAATTTAATGGGTTGTACCCTGTTTCTGTTACAAAGGTACAACCCATATTTACGATATAGATTTCACCCCTCCGTCAAACGACAACATAGGGCGCTGAAGTGGCAATTAGTCGGTGTGAACGGACTGCATCCACCCCTTGAATTCGGGGACTCGAGCCTTCGATATTATGATACGCTCGGGGGTATCTATAGTGAGATTCAACGCCAGACGGCTACCAAACCACACCGCGATATCCTTAACAGCGCGGCGCGAGATGATAAACTGACGGTTGGCGCGGAAGAAGCGCTCCGCGGGGAGTTGCTGGCTCAACGCCTCGAGGGTCTTATCCACAGGATAGGTATCTCCATGAAGCGTAGTAACCGTAACACGCTCCTCGGAGGTGTAGAAGAAGGCAACATCATCCATGGTAACGGGGATAAGCTTATCCTTATAGCGTAGCAACATAGTATACATAGCATCACCCTGCTCGCGCACCATACGCTCACGGTTCTGCTGCTGTGAGGCTCGCTCCGAGGCAGTAAGCCTATCAAGCTTCTCAAGCGCTCGGCGAAGCTCCTCCTCCTTAAATGGCTTGAGGAGGTAGTCTATACTATTAACCTTAAAGGCTTGGAGAGCATACTCATCGTAGGCCGTAGTAAAGATAATGGGGATATCTACATCGACACTCTGAAATATTCGAAACGAGTCACCATCGGCAAGATGGATATCCATAAACACAACATCTGCCTCGGGGTGTGCCGAAAACGACTCTACAGCCTCGGCAACAGACTCTAGCACCTCGACAATCTCAACATCGGGGTCTATGTTTACAAGCATACTACGAAGGTTCACAACCGCCGCAGTCTCATCCTCAACAATTATCACTCTTCTCATCATCTCATCTCTTTTGCAGTGGAAGGCGCACCATGAAGCGATGCTCCTCATCCAAAACCTCTATATCACAACCTGTGATTATCTGCCACCTGCTACGTAAGTTCTCAAGGCCTATGCCTGTGGATGGCTCCACATCGAGTTTTGGGTGCTTGGGGTTCTCAACCTCCAACACACCATCAACCACACGAATTGAGACACGAAGAGGGTTCTTCGTAGTTATGCTATTATGCTTCACGGCATTGCCAATAAGGGGCTGGAGCGACAACGCCGGCAATGTCCAGCTATCGTACATAGGGTCGATGTCTATATCAAAAAATAGCTTATCGGCATAGCGTATCTTGAAGAGGTAGATATATGCCTCGGCAAAGGCTAGCTCCTCCTTAAGTGTTGTCTCACCAGTCTGCCCATTCTGAATGATGTAGCGGAAGGTGTATGACAACTGGTCTATATACTCCAGCGCACGCTGCTCATCACCCTCACGAACAAGCATCGAGAGCGAGTTCAGCGAGTTGAAGAAGAAGTGAGGGTTTATCTGCCCAACAAGCATATTGTAGCGCGTAGCAAGATTCTCGGTCTTGAGGCGTTCATTCTCAACAACCATCATCTGACGCTGCTGCATGAGTTTATATATATAGGAGTATAATGCCGACACAACCAACATAAAGAGTGACTTGGTAAGCACCACAAAGTAGTGATTGTCGCGTGGCATAGACTCAAAGAAGAAGACGATGCGCATAACACCATCCTTAAACGCCATGACAGGGGCGAAATATATGGCAACAGAGGTGAGAAGCAGCGCCAGCACAACAACACGTACGGAGAATAGAGCCATGGAGCTACTTCTGCGGCGTGTCATCACAAAGATAGATATCAGCAGAAAGGACAACAGCGCATAGTAGCCTATCTGCCATACAAACTCCACAGTGCGGCTAGGTCTGTCGTAAATCATGTCGAGGTCGAAAGCCTCGCCATTGCGCCTCACAACATCATCAAGACGAGGATGCACTCCAATAACGCCATCAGGGATATCACGGGCTGGGCGCGATGTAAACTCCAGAGTATCACCATGCTGAAGCTTCATAGTACGCACCTGCCACGCCGTAACATAGGTGCTGTCACGAAGCGCACAGTCACAGATAATATAACCGTGCATATCGCTCGACAGATGCAAGACACCCACGCTATGTTCTGCAATCTCCGCACCTCTAGCTCGCCGTGCAGCACCCTGGTCGGTGATGATGGGGACTAAAAGATAGGAGAAGTTTATCACAAGGCTCAACGCCACAGCGATAACCACATGGGGGAGGATACTATTTTTCCAGTTTACAGACATGGTGTTACATAACTACTATTCGTACCACGAAGCATAGACACGATAGTCACGTGCCGTGCGTTTGATAATCTCCTCGCGCTGCTCGGGGGTGACATCCTTAACCTTCTTGGCAGGAACACCAGCATACACCGAGAATGGCTCAAGCTTCTGGTTAGAGAGAACCAAGGCATTTGCCGCAACGATACATCCTGTGCCGACAACGGCGTTATCCAAAATCGTAGCACCCATACCGATAAGGCAGTCATCCTCGATGATAGCACCATGGATAACAGCGTTGTGTCCTACAGAGACAAAATCGCCAATATGAGTCTGCGAAGGGTTCTTCGAACCATCATAGAGGGTGTGGATAACCACGCCATCCTGAATATTTGAGTTATTACCTATGGTGATGGCATTTACATCGCCACGAAGAACTGCGTTGTACCATATAGAGCAGTTCTCACCAATCTTAACATTACCTAGGATTGTGGCATTCTCGGCCAACCATGTATCCTTACCTATCTCGGGCGTATAGCCACGCACCTCACGAATCAAAGCCATAGTATTATTATATTAGTATTAATTATCTTGTTTCCTGCTGTTTACACTCATCCCAATAGTTATCCATCTCCTGCAACGAGAGGTCACGAAGGCTCTTACCCTGCTCCTCTGCCTTGCGCTCCACATAGCCAAAGCGGCGGATAAACTTCTTATTGGTACGCTCCAAGGCACCCTCGGGGTCAATGCCATAGAGGCGGCAAGCGTTAATAAGAGCAAAGAAGAGGTCGCCAAGTTCATCTGTAAGATGCTCCTTATCGTGTGCCTCAATCTCGGCATCTATCTCCATAAGCTCCTCACGAACCTTCTGCCACACATCCTCTCTCTTCTGCCAGTCAAAGCCCGTAGCGGCAGCCTTCTCACCAATACGAAAGGCCTTAACCATGGCAGGAAGCGACTGTGGGACACCTCCCAAAGCACCACTCTTACGCTGCTTCTTGCGAAGCTTCAGAAGCTCCCAATTCTGCTTCACCTCCTCGGGGGTATCGGCATGGATATCACCGTAGACGTGGGGATGACGATAAATGAGCTTGTCGCAGACGCCATTTGCCACATCGGCGTAGTTAAATGCTCCTGCCTCATCGCCCATCTTCGAGTAGAAGACTACATGGAGAAGAAGATCTCCAAGCTCCTCCTTGATACCCTCCATATTTTTATCGGTAATGGCATCCACCAACTCGTAGGTCTCCTCGATGGTGTTGTTACGCAACGTATCAAAGGTCTGCTCCCTATCCCATGGACACTCCTTGCGAAGCCTATCCATAACCTCAAGGAGTCGCACCGTAGCCAACTCCGCATCCTTCATATTCATACTGTTATGCTTTACGTTTAATGGTTCTAAATGGTAGCTTAAGCACTCCAAAGAATGCCTCGCCAAAGATTCCTGATGACATCTTCGAGGTACCCTCCTCGCGGTCAATAAAGATTATCGACACCTCTCCAAGGGTAAAGCCTAGGCGCCAAGCGGTATACTTCATCTCTATCTGGAAGCCGTAGCCATTCATCGCCACACGGTCGAAGTCCACAGCCTCCAACACCTCGCGGCGGTAACCCACAAAGCCTGCCGTAGCATCACACACAGGCATACGTGTTACGATACGCACATACTTCGAGGCAAAGTAGGAGATGAGGAGTCGCCCCATAGGCCAATTTACCACATTCACACCTCGCGAGTAGCGCGAGCCAATAGCCACGCTGCGCTCATCGAGCATAGCATCGAGACGTGGGAGGTCATCGGGATTATGCGAGAAGTCGCAATCCATCTCAAAGATTCTATCGTAGCCCCGCGACAACGCATACTTAAAGCCCTCGATATATGCTGTGCCAAGACCTTGCTTTCCACTGCGCTCTATCATCTGCAGACGCTCACCATAGCGTGTCTGCGCCTCACGAACTAGCTGTGCAGTGCCATCGGGAGAGCCATCATCAACAATAAGCAGGTCAAAGGCCTGGGGCATAGACATAAGGCGATCTATCATCCTTACGACATTCTCGCGCTCGTTGTAGGTAGGGATAATTATCAGTCGTTTCATCACATCATATTTTTAAAGCTTCGTACGCCAAAGAGATAGCGCAACACTATGGAGTGGCGGTAGATGCCCCGAACACTATGCGTACGCCGTATAGCCTTACGCTTATGGGCCAGCGAGCGGTGCCACACTAAAAACTGACCCCATGCACGCACTATGGCCCACGCCTTGTGGGGGTGGAGCGTGAGGAGATAGCCCAAAGCCTCGGCACCATCAGCAAAAGGGCGAATAACAGCTACGGCAAGGCGCTGCCATGGCGTAGCACACTTATATAGCATCGCAAGGTTGTTGCGATGGTTAAGAAATACCTTCATAGAGGATGGGGGTAACGTACCTCCTCCAAGGTGGTAGACCGTAGAGCGTGGCTCAACCACTATGCGCCATCCCGAGAGCTGCATACGCCACTGCAGGTCTATCTCCTCCATGTGGGCAAAGAAATCCTCGTCAAAGCCTCCAAGAGCATGAAACACCGAAGCTCGGCAACACATAGCGGCACCACTAGCCCAGAAGATATCACGCGAGTCATCATACTGACCCTCATCACGCTCCACAGCCGAGAGTATTCTGCCGCGACAGAAGGGGTAGCCCAAAAAGTCGATGAAACCTCCCGAGGCACCAGCATACTCAAACATCGTAGGGTCGGTAGCCGAGCGTAACTTGGGGGCGACAACAGCAACATCCGACTCCCTATCTAGCACCTCAACCAAGGGTTGCCACCATCCCGCGGTGACCTCCACATCGGAGTTTAGGAGTAGGTAGTAGTCGCTATCTATATGTTTCAAGGCGCGATTATACCCCCCTGCGAAGCCATAGTTCTTATCGAGCTTCACAACCTTAATATCGGGGTAGTTGATACGCAGCCACACCAACGAATCATCCGTGGAGTTATTGTCGGCAATGACAACCTCCGCCTCGCCCGTGGTATGCTCCACAACGCTAGGCAGATAACGCTCCAAATGTCGGCGTCCGTTCCAGTTGAGTATCACAACGCTTAATCGTGCCATAATCTGTAGGGATTACTCCTCGTCCTGCTCCTCGTGAGGCTTACGCTTTGCGTCATAACCCTCTACAACGATGACAAACTCGCCCTTGGGTTCGTGGCTACGGAAATGCTCAAGAGCCTCGGCCACAGTGCCACGCACCGTCTCCTCAAACTTCTTGGTAATCTCCCTCACAACAGCCACACGGCGCTCCGCACCAAAGCTCTCGGCAAGCTGCTCCAAGCACTTAACAACGCGGTAGGGAGATTCGTAAAAGACCACCGTACGTGGCTCTGTAGATAACTCCTCGAGGCGCTTCATACGTCCCTTCTTTTGTGGCAGGAAGCCCTCGAAGCAGAATCTATCACATGGAAATCCACTCTGCACGACAGCAGGGATGAGTGCCGTAGCTCCAGGTAACGTAACAACCTCGATACCCTCCTCCACGCACTTGCGTACTAGCAAGAAGCCAGGGTCGGAGATGCCAGGTGTACCAGCATCCGACACCAAAGCCACATCGCGACCGCTATTTATAGCCTCGGCAACGCGACCTACCGTAGCATGTTCGTTAAACTTATGGTGTGAGTGCATCGGCTTCTCGATGCCTAGGTGACGCAAAAGGTGAGATGTGGTACGTGTATCCTCGGCAAGGATAAAGTCCACCTCCTTGAGAACTGTAATTGCTCGAAGTGTGATATCCTCGAGGTTGCCTATAGGTGTAGGCACTACATATAACTTTGCCATGTTCCTCTATTATGCTAGTTTACGTTCCAATAACGATACTATGAGCTTTGCCGCCTCGGAATCGGGGTTCCAGTGAAAGTTCTCAACGATGTATATCATACACTCATCAAGCTCCTCAAACTCATCGAGGGTATCTATCGTAGCCTCGTAGCGATCTACATCACCACCAAAGAGGTCGCGAATCATAAGAAACCTATCGTTAAGGCCAATGGCATTGCGAAGCTCCGTAATGCGGTTAAATGGTGTTGTAGGCTCCTCCGAAGCCATGCTATCTGCAAGCGTGGTGACATCACCACGAAGCACCTCGCCAAGAATTGCTGGCTTTGGCTCCTCACTAGATGACACAACCTCCTTTGGGAGACTCTCCACCACTGGCTCGGGTTTTGGCTCTGGCTTTGGCTCTGGTTTTGGCTCTGGCACTACAGCACGTGGGGTATAGTCATCGTTATAGAGTTGCACCATCTTACGGCCACGCTTCATGCGCACAGGAATATCCTCCAAAGCAAACAATGCACCCACAGCACTACCCTCCTCGGAGCTACTCTCTGCAGGCTCCTCTACTACAGGTTGTATAGGCTCTATAGACTCTGCAGACTCTGCAGGCTCTGCCGACTCCTCCACTGCAGGCTCTGGCTCTGCACCTATGCCTAGCAGGGCGTCTATATCTAGTGCGTCATCAAACTCCTCGACTATGTCGCGCAACGAGGCTGGCTCCTCCACCCTCTGCTCCACGATGGGTGCCTCAACCACCACAGGGGTTACAGCAGGAGCTATAGCAGGCTCCGCAACCTCCTCATCGGGCGTATATCCCAACACCTCATCGTATATCTGTCGCAGATGCTCCAGCGCCAAGTCTCGCTCTATACTAGGTACGTGCTTCGCGCCACTCCAACCATTTATGATAGTCGCCACACGCGACAAACGCTCATCTATACTCTTTAATCCCATAGTCGATACTATAATAAGATATATAACTTAACCAAAGGTAGTAAAAAAATATGAAACAACCCACTATTACATTAAAGAACCTTATATGTAAGGTCATCAAGACATACATACAACGGTGTATTTGCTCCATAATCACCAACATCGGAGGTCTCAATAGTGACACGCACGCCATGCTTGGAGCCTACGCCAAGGGCAAAGGAGTTCCAGCTATCAGCAACAAAGCGCTTACCATCGCGATAGTCTACAATATAGCACTCGGTGCTATCAGCCGTAGGCGTGAATGAGGAATCAAGAGCCGTAAATATCACCTTGAGATAATCGCCATCGGTGAAGGCACGAGCAAAGGCGTTTATATCCTCGTTGGTGATAGAGGCATAGGTATAGGTGGTGAGATTGAGTTTGACACTCATAAGCTCTATACCCTTATTAAAGAGGATGTCGCATGGGTCGTTATAGCTATCGTAGTAATACAACAGGAAGCCATTGCCCGATGCTGCATGGGTATTATAGGCGGCATACTGATTTGCAAAGGTACCATTGGCAGCATCAGCATCAAGGAGCGTGGAGTGTGCAAAGCCACCCCAATAATCATACTCCGAATTATGGAAAAAGCTAAACTCCATATCACCATTAGAGTATCCATAGTTATAGATGCTTAAGGTTGCCACATCGAAGCACTCCTTGCGAAGGTCATCGACAAACGTTGTACTCTCCTTATGGCATGCAACAAGCATAATCACAGTCATCGCAAACAGAAATAATCTTCTCATTTCTACGTATTTAAATTAATAATTATCACTCTCTATCTCGCTATATAAACGACACCATATCGTAATCACTATAGCTCTCCTTGTTCCAACGAGGAAGCTTTGTAGCTCCTACATCTACCATCTCCAGCTCAATGGCATAACACTCGCCATCATAATCATAGAGAATATTCTTGGGAAGCACCTTGGAGCCATTACGCTGCAGCACAAGTATTATCTCCACTACTCCTGATGAAGAATCCAAAGGCATAAGGCTCACCACGCATCCCGTAGGGGTGGTCTCGGCAACACTCATCTTAAACTCATCGGCCACAAAATCGAAGGCTCTTGTAGGATTTTGGAGAAGGTCGCCAGAGCTAGGGTCTACACTATCTACAGTAACCTCCTTACGGCTGTTGTTTATCTCGTGACGCACCTTACCATTGCAGTATACCTCCATCTGCTCCAACTCGATGTAGTAGCTATCGCCATCGACCATATAATAGCCCGACATAGTATCTGCAGAGGTATTCACCACTACACGCATCGCATAACACTCCCCAAGTGAACTATTTAGGGCCTTGAGCCACTGCTCTGCACTCTGCTGCGCCGATGCCGCAACTACGGTCATAAGCGCCATACACATCATCATTATCCTCCTCATATTCACTTATCTACAGATTAAAATACTCCTAAATCCTGAAGCTTTGCCTCCAGCGACTGCAAATCATAGAACTTTATCTCGCGAGGCTTTGCTCCCACCTGTGGGCCTACTATACCGGCACGCTCTAGCTGCATCATGATACGTCCTGCGCGGTTAAAGCCCACCTCGAAACCTCGTTGTATCATCGAGGTAGATATCACACCCTGCGACACCGCGGCACGTGCTATCTCCGCAAACTTGGGGTCAAACTTCTGTGGCGCACCACTCTCCTCACTGCCAAAGCCCGAAGCACCCTCTCCCGACTCTGGGACATAATCTGGGAGGTTATATGCCGAGCTATATCCCTGCTGCGAGCCTATATGCTCCACAAGGCGCTCCACCTCGGGGGTGTCGATAAAGGCGCACTGTATACGCACCGGCTCACCACCACTCAAGAACAACATATCACCACGGCCAATAAGCTGATTAGCACCTGGCTGGTCGATAATAGTTCGTGAGTCGGTCATCTGCATCACACGAAAGGCGATACGTGCTGGGAAGTTAGCCTTGATACCTCCGGTGATAACCTTAACATCGGGACGCTGCGTAGCTACGATAAGGTGAATACCTACGGCACGCGCCTTCTGCGCTAGACGCATCACAGGCTTCTCCACCTCCTTGGCGGTCATTATCAGGTCGGCAAACTCATCTATGACCACCACGATATATGGCAAGAACCTATGACCATTTTCGGGATTGAGTCTTCGTGCCACAAACTTTTCGTTATACTCCACGATGTTCTTCGCCGCCGCCATCTTACATAGCTCAAGACGTGTAGCCATCTCGGAGCATAGGGCATTTAGGGTGTTCACCGCCTTTTTAGAGTCGGTCACTATAGCCTCATCCTCCGACTCCATCTTCGCCAAGAAGTGCTTTTCAAGACGGTTGTAGAGCGAGAACTCCACCATCTTGGGGTCTATCAGCACAAACTTCAACTCCGAAGGGTGCTTGCGGTAGAGCAACGAGGCGATGATCGCATTCAGACCTACCGACTTACCCTGTCCTGTAGCACCCGCCACAAGAAGGTGAGGGAGCTTGGCGAGGTCAAAGGTGTAGTTCTCGTTCTGTATGGTTCGTCCTATGACTACAGGAAGCTCCGCCTTTGAGTTCTGGAACTCGGGAGAGCATATTGCCGAACGCATAGATACGGTCTGCTTGGTTTTGTTTGGCACCTCGATACCGATTGTTCCCCTACCAGGTATGGGGGCTATAATACGCACGCTCTGCGCCTTTAGGTGCTGCGCAAGGTCATCCTCAAGGCCCATGATGCGCGATATCTTCACACCCTGCTCCTGCACTATCTCATAGAGTGTCACAGTGGGGCCTACCGTAGCTGTCATGCTCACAATAGGTATGTGGAAGTAGTGCAACGTCTCGCGGATACGCTCCTTATTTCTAAATATCTCCTCCTCATCGAGAGGGTTTACCTCGCGGTAGTCGGTCAGTAGTTGCGGCATAGGCATTTCATAGTGTGCTATGTCGAGTGTAGGGTCGTATGGGGAGTTTACGATATCCTCCTCGTCTAGTCTCTTGGGGTCGGTGTGTATCACCTTCACCACAATCTTCTGTGGGTCATCCTCCGCAGGTTGCTCCTCGGCACTCTCCTCGGTATTACCACCTAGTATCTCATCCACCTCGATAGGAGTCATCGGGGTATCGGTATCCTGCTCGGAGCCGCCATCGTTAGGCTCAACGATGAATATATCGTCATAGTTGTTTGGCGTAGGCGTAGTATGCTCCTCACGCTGCTCTTCACTATCATTACCCTCATTATTCTCTCCCTCATTCTCGGTGGTCTGCTCTTCGGGATGATTTTCGGACTGCTCCTCCGTCTGCTCCTCCGTCTGCTCCTCGTCTGGTTTCTCGTTTATCACTGGCTCATCGCCACCCTTACGGTTGCGGAAACGGTTGTAGAGGTTGCGCGAGAGGGACCATATACCCCCAGCAACCTGACCACTAGCACTATCTACCGTACGCAGGAAGTTTCTGTCAATGAGAAGTCCTGTCACTATCCATCCCGCCACAACAACAAGCAGCGTTCCCACACTTCCTATGGCCTCTCCGAGGTAGCTATCTAGTGCAATGCCATAAGCACCACCAAGGCCCGAGCCAAAGACTCCCCAGCTAGTGTCGAAGATAAATCCGAGCGTCAGAGAGCCTAAAACCAACACAAGGCTGGAGATGAGCAGGAAGCGGTGCAGACGCAGAGGCTTGTAGCGAAACAGACGCCATCCTAGCACAGCGGCTATGAACGAGAGTACCAGGGCAAAGAGTCCAAAGCCATTGCCCACCAAGCCATTTGCCACTTTAGCACCCAGCTCGCCACAGATATTGTTAAATTCGGGATTGCTCATGGGGTGTCCCAGCTCTGCCAAAGCGCTCATATCCTGCTTCCAATAGAAGATATATGAGACTATGGAGCAGAAGAGAAAGGCTCCTATAAGCATAAACACAAAGCCCGCTATGAGGCGTATATTATCAATCGTAGAGACCGCAGCCTCCTCCGTATCTCTATTCTTCGTTTTCTTCTCCATAACTCTTGCTAATAAATCTTTATTTTAGCTCTCTCGCTATACTCTCGGCACGTCTCTCTAGTGCTTCACGATACTCTTCATCGGCAAAGCTCAAGAAGCTATATTGTGGCATTTTAGTGCCATCTGCCGCTATGTCATACCTCTCCAGCAGCCACTTTACACGGCGTGCCACAGCCTCGCCAGAGTCTATAACTGCTATATCGTTACCGTCTATAACACGCTCTATTATCGGGCGCAAAAAGGGGTAGTGTGTACATCCTAGCACAATCTTATCTATGCCCTCACCAAGCAGAGGCTCCACAACCCTGCGCACAGCATCCTCTGCCTCGGGGCTACGTTCCGCGCCACGCTCCACAAGCTCCACAAAGCCCTCACCGACAACCTTCACAACCTCAACATCCGAGGCATAACGTGCTGCCGTGGCCAGAAACATATCACTCCTCAGGCTATGCTCCGTAGCTAGGACTGCGATGCGGCGTGTACGTGTAGTAAGGCATGCCGGCTTCACCGCAGGCTCAAGGCCCACGATAGGCATATCTTGCCACGTTGCGCGGAGATGCTCCACAGCTGCCGTGGTAGCGGTGTTACACCCCACGACAACCATCTTTACACCCTCGGCAACAAGGCGCTCCACAGCCGCGGTGGCAAAGCCCCTAATCTCCTCACGGCTACGCCCTCCATAGGGGCAGTTCTTACCATCACCAAGATATATGAGCGACTCCTGGGGGAGCATCCTGCGTAGCTCCTGCCACACCGACAACCCTCCAAAGCCCGAATCATATACCCCTATGGCACGATTATCCATCCTCTTGCCTCCTACTTTATGCTATTTGCTATATACTCTACTGCCGCATCATCGCTCATCGTGTCACACTCCACCACCAGCTGCGCCTTAAGGTAGTGCGGCTCACGCTCCGCCATGTGAGAGGTCATAAACTGAAGTAGCTCCTCATCGCTCTTACCGCGAAACATAGGGCGTTTCTCACGTCCATACTCCGTGAGGCGCGACATAATATTTTGGGGACTACGGCGTAGGTATATGGTCACTCCCACCTCGTTCATACGCTCCATATTATCGTACCACACCGCAAGACCTCCTCCCGTGGCAACAACACCATCGAAGTTGCTCCTTGCTAGCTCATCGAGCGCCGCACGCTCCGCACTACGAAAGTACTCCTCACCCTCGTAGTAAAAGATATCGGCTACGGAGGCTCCAACGCTCTCGGTAACAAGCTTATCGGTATCGACATACCTCTTACCCATGTGACGCGCCAGACGTTTTCCTAGCGAGCTTTTGCCACACCCGGCGTATCCCACCAAAAAGATAAGCATAGACCCCAATCTTTAGAATAGGTCGAGCTGCTCGGCCGTGAATCCCACATCATCACCCTCCTCGCGAGAGTCATAATCTACACCTGGGACTACCTCGATGCCCTCACCTACCAACTCCTCAACATCTATATCATCTTGACCACCATCAACAACATCCATAGGCTCTAGCTCCTCTATATCCTCCTCTGCCTCTGGCTCCTCGGGTTCTATAAAACGTAACGTATCAACCTCGTATGTTGTTATGCGCTTACCCTTTGCCCTGTGGCTCTTGATGCCGATAAACTCATCAACATCGACCATCTCTGTAGGGCGCTGACTATGCTGACCGCCAAATACCACCTCGAGCGTAGAGCCTTTGCGATATGTTATTGTCACAAAACGCATTGGCGACCCCTCGTCCAAGAAGTACTGCGTCTTATCGCTAACCTCGAGCTGGAAGCGCTTCATGTAGTAGTAGTTCTGCTCGCCATCGTAGTAACATAGGGCATATACCCTGTCGGCAACAAAGCGCTCCACGCGAAGTGTGTCATCGGGGAAGTGCTGCTGGATGTCATAGCCCGTGATGTAGTACTGATTTTTCGCTGTCCACACCACAATCTTATCATCACCCTTGAACTCACCAAGCAATATACCACGACCATCGACATTTAGGCGGCGCACATCCTCATCATACCAGATATTCTGACCACCAAGAGTTGATGTACCACGCTCCTTAAGCACTATCTTGTTTATGGAGTGACGTGTCACAAGGTTTCCGACACTCTGACGGCCCTTGATAGCTAGTGTCGAGAGGTCGAGGTCTATAATACACTTCTTGAGGCGCGCCCTAGGACGTAGGTATATGCGCAGTACCTCTGCCTCACCATTAGGATTTACAGACAAGTACAAGAGTTCACTCTTTGCGGTACCCTTCGTAAGGTCATACTCCTTGTCGCGTGTAACGCTCTTAATGGCACAGCGCTTCATCATTATTGCACCACCACGGCCATCGCGATAGAGCATATTGTATATCGTGCGCTCATCGTTACGCTTGTAGATGCCAATGTAGTAGATGCCCTTGTCGAAGAATGCCTTTTCGGATATCTTCGTAATCTTATATCTACCATCCTTGAGGATAATGATAACGTCATCGAGGTTCGAGCAGTCGCAGACAAACTCTGCATCCTTCATGCTCTTACCCATACCAAAGAAGCCCTCGGCACGGTCTACATAGAGCTTTGCATTTGTAGATGCTACTTTCCACGCCTCGATGGTGTCGAACTCGCGAATCTCCGTGCGGCGCTCCTTACCCTCGCCATATCTCTCCTTTATGCGCTCAAAGTAGGCTATAGCATAATCGGTGAGATGCTCCAGGTCGTGCTTCGTAGCCTTAATGTCGCGCTCTATCTGCTTTATCTCGTTATCGGCCTTCTCCGAATCGTAGCGCGATATACGTATGAACTTAAGCTCCGTAAGACGCTGCACATCCTCCAGTGTAACCTCCCTACGTAGCTGCTTCTTGAATGGCTCCAGACCGCCATCAACAGCCTCATAGGCCGCCTCACGTGTGCGACAACCCTCGATAAGTTGGTAGAGCTTATTCTCGATAAATATACGCTCCAATGATGCTGCGTGCCACGCTCCATTTAGCTCATCGAGCTTTATCTCTAGCTCGCGGCCAAGGAGAGCCTTGGTGTGGTCTGTAGAGTAACGAAGGATGTCGCTCACGCCCATAAACACAGGCTTATCATCAACGATAACGCAGGCGTTAGGCGAGATAGAGACCTCACACTCTGTGAAGGCATATAGAGCATCGATAGTCTTATCCGATGACTCATCCGCTGCCACCTGAATAACAATCTCCACCTTCTCGGCAGTGTTATCATCCACCTTCTTAATCTTTATCTTACCCTTTTCGTTAGCCTTGATGATAGACTCCTTGATAGACTCCGAGGTCGTAGTGTAGGGAATCTCCGTGATTGCCAACGTACGCTTATCAATCTTCGAGATTCGCGCACGGACACGCACCGAGCCACCACGAAGGCCATCGTTGTAGTTGCTGGCATCCATGATACCTCCTGTCTGGAAGTCGGGAAGAAGCACAAACTCCTCACCTCGGAGGTAGGCAATAGAGGCATTTATCAACTCATTGAAGTTGTGAGGGAGAATCTTCGAGGCCAAACCTACAGCGATACCATCAGCGCCCTGCGCCAAAAGGAGTGGGAACTTGATAGGAAGGGTCACAGGCTCCTCCTTACGGCCATCATAGGCCAACATCCACTCGGTAGTCTTCTTGTTATATACCACATCGAGGGCAAACTTCGATAGTCGCGCCTCGATATAACGTGCTGCGGCAGCCTCATCACCTGTGAGAATATTACCCCAGTTTCCCTGCATATCTATAAGCAGACCCTTCTGTCCTAGCTGCACAAGCGCATCCTTGATGGAAGCATCACCGTGAGGGTGATACTGCATTGCCTGACCTACGACATTAGCAACCTTATTATAGCGGCCATCCTCCACGCACTTCATAGCATGAAGGATACGGCGCTGCACAGGCTTTAGACCATCGGCAAGGTGTGGCACCGCACGCTCAAGGATAACATACGAGGCGTAGTCCAAAAACCAGTTTTTGTACATGCCCGTAAGGCGGCGCATAGAGTCCTCGGCACCTGTCAATGCTCCATACTTACCCTTTGGGGTATCCTGCATCTCGGCATCCTGCGACTCAACATCTTGAATCTCCACATCCATAATATCTCTGTTATCCTCCATTAGTCTACGTTTTTAGGGTTTTCGACAATATCCTCCTCAACACGGAGGTTAGCCACAATAAAATCCTTACGGTCGGGAGTATTCTTACCCATATAGAACTCCAACAAATCCTTGATAGGGTCATCCTTGGTAAGACGTACTCGGTCGAGGCGCATGCCCTCACCGATGAACTCCTTAAACTCGGCAGCAGATATCTCACCAAGACCCTTAAATCGGGTAATCTCCGCCTGCGCACCACAGCGCTTCACAGCCACCTGTCGCTCCTCTTCCGAGTAGCAGTAGTGCGTCTCCTTCTTGTTACGCACTCTAAATAGTGGGGTCTGAAGAATATAGAGGTGTCCCAAACGTATCAAATCGGGGAAGAACTGCAAGAAGAAGGAGGTCAATAGCAGGCGGATGTGCATGCCATCGACATCGGCATCCGTAGCTATGATAACCTTGTTGTATCGCAGGTTCTCCATATCCTCCTCGATATTTAAGGCCGCCTGCAGGAGGTTAAACTCCTCAAACTGGTACACCACCTTCTTCGTGAGACCGAAGCAGTTTAGGGGCTTACCACGTAGCGAGAATACCGCCTGGGTACGAGGATCGCGACTCGAGGTGATAGATCCCGATGCAGAGTTACCCTCGGTGATGAATATCATTGTCTGCTCCGCAAGGTCACTCTTATCGGTGTAGTGTATCTTGCAGTCGCGGAGCTTCTTGTTGTTTAGCGACACCTTCTTGGCCGCCTCGCGAGCCTGCTTCTGATATCCCGATATCGCCTTACGCTCCTTCTCGTTCTCCACAATCTTGCGCTGCAATGTCTGCGCTACCTCGGGGTTCTTATGCAAGTAGTTATCGAGATTTGTGGCGAGGAAGTCGCCAACGAACTGACGCATCGTAACCCCAGGCTCCTTATCCTTTGAGCCGAGTTTTGTCTTGGTCTGCGACTCAAAGATAGGGTCATCCACACGCACCGAGATAGCGGCGATGATAGAGGTACGGATATCCGAAGGGTCGTAGTCCTTATGGAAAAACTCCTTAATGGTCTTGGCGATAGCCTCGCGGAAGGCCGCCTGATGAGTACCACCTTGAGGGGTATACTGACCATTTACGAAGGAGTAGTATGACTCACCATATCCGTTGCCGTGCGTGATAACAATCTCAATATCCTCACCTGTGATGTGCATAGGGGCATAGAGAGGCTCACTCGACATATTGTCGTTTACCAAATCCAAGAGTCCATTCTTCGAGATATATGGCTTGCCATTGAGGACTACCGTGAGGCCTAGGTTTAGGTATGTGTAGTTCTTGACCATCTGCTCCACATACTCGAGGTTATAGCTATATTCGCCAAAGACCTCCCTATCTACCACAAACTCCACATAGGTACCATTCTGCTCTGTAACGCCACTCTCCGAGCGGTCGGTAAGCTCCAAGCCCTGCGAGAAGGTGACTGTACGCGCCTCGCCGTTACGCACCGAGCGAGCTATAAAGTGGCTAGAGAGCATATTTACAGCCTTGACACCCACACCATTTAGACCTACCGTCTTCTTGAAGGCATCACCACCATACTTACCTCCCGTATTCATCTTGCTCACTGCATCTGCCAAAGCCTCCAATGGAATACCACGACCATAGTCACGTACCGAGACCTTATCACCTTCGATGGTAATCTCAATACGCTTTCCTGCACCCATGATAAACTCATCAATGGAGTTATCCACCACCTCCTTTATAAGCACATAGATACCATCGTCTGACTGTGTTCCATCTCCCAGTTTTCCGATATACATACCTGGACGTAGGCGTATATGCTCACGGGGCGACAGCGTAACAATAGCATCTTTGGTATATTCTGCTACAGGCTTATCCGTCAAATTCAATTCTGCCATATATCTTTGTCTGTTTTCTTCTCCTTATTTGGGCTACAAAACTACATCATCACTTTGACAACTCGTGTCACACTACTACTTTGATGCTCTAATCTCGGCCAAAGTATCTACCATCTTATCGTGAACCTCGGCGATAACGTCCTTAACATCGCGTTCCAAGACCTCCTCGCGAGATACGGGAGGCAAAACGCAAATTGTTATCTTATTGCGCCAGTTCACCAACCATCCTTTGCGAATCATAGTATTCGTACCATCCAACACGATAGGAAGTATTGGCACTCCAGCATCCTTGGCAAGGAGGAATGCTCCAGCCTTGAAGTTATGAATCTCGCCATCACTAGAGCGTGTACCCTCGGGGAATATAGAGACCGATGCACCCTTCTTAAGCCACTCCAAGCCTCGGGTATGTACCAACCTCATAGCCTCCTTGGCGCTAGCACGATTGATAACGATATCGCCATGAGCATAGAGCAACTGACCTACGATAGGGATTCTATACACCTCCTTCTTTGATACCCACTTGAATATCAATGGAAGGTTGTAGATACTCAATATATCGACCATAGAGTTATGATTCAACACTATGACATACTCCTTGCTTGGGTCGATATTCTCCATGCCTATCACCTCGCGCTTCATGAATGGTGGCAAGCCAAACACCACATCGGTAATCCACTTTGAGAGCGTATGCACCACAACGCGCTTCTTATCAAATGGATAACATACCACAAGAGCAATAAACGATGCTACAAAAAGCACTATTGCTACCACAAGACATACAAGGTAATAGAGAATCGATAACATAATAGATGTTGTTAGAGTTTGCAAATAGTTATAATCGTGCAAAAGTAGCATTTTTTTACGGATTTACAAAGTAAATAAGCCCTTTTTTTTCAACAACAATTTCAACATTCAACATCCTCAAGGAGGCGAAATGACAGTGACCTACAACCCATAAACAGGGCTGTCGGGGCATCTATAAAGATGAGTGACACACGATTTTAGCCAGTGAGCATGAATAGTTTGCAAAATTTATCTATTTTTGCACAAATTTTAAACTTTTAAAGAGATGACAAATACACCTCATTGCCCCAAGTGTGGCGGCGAAAACACCTACTTCGATGGCTCACTAAACGTATGCCCAGATTGCGGTCATGAATTTAATGCTGGCGAAGAGAGCAACGACACTAATGACATCGCCCGTGACAGCAACGGCGCCGAGCTATGCGATGGCGACGCTGTGACAGTTATCAAGGATCTAAAGGTCAAAGGCTCGTCTATGGTTATCAAGCGCGGCACAAAGGTTAAAAGCATCCGCCTTACCGACAACCCCGAGGAGGTAGATTGCAAAATTGACGGCAGCAGCATCGTACTTAAGACCTGCTTCCTAAAGAAGTAGTCATACGCCTGCACATAAAAGATTCAGAGGAGCTAGCAGTTGCCAACTCCTCTGAATCTTTTTTTTTTGCGATAGTCTAATCCTTCACTCTCACCTCAATCGTAAGTCCTATGTGCGACAGTCGCTCCTTGAGCTTTGGAAGCTCCTCGTCCATAAACTTCTTACGCTCAAGCTGTTTGATATGATCCTTCGCACCCTCCGACACAAAGAATCCTATACCTCTACGGTTGAAGATGATACCATCAGCCTCTAGTTTTTCGTAGCTACGCATAACGGTATTGGGGTTCACGCCCACCGCAGCAGCCATCTCCCTTACCGACACTATACGCTCCATCTCTGCCCACTCTCCCGAGAGGATGCGCATTGCGATAAGCTCATATATCTGTCGCCATATAGGCTTCTCCTCTGTAAACTGCATCATAACCTACCATTTTACCTGACGTCTCCTCAACGCCACATAACTCAATACGTAGAACACCACAGGGAGCAAACAGTAGAAAATTTTGCCCGCTATCTCCACCGTCTCGATATTTGCCTCAATATTGATGTACCACTCATGGTCTACCGCAAAGCCCACCACAACATACAAAAACAGGATAATACCCACTATCACAACTGCATAGGTAGCCATAATGCTACGGCGCGAGATTATAGCCATAAAGAGCGACACCGCGGCAAACAACTGCACGAGGACATATATTGACCACTCTAGGTAGTAACGACCAACATGAGAACCTAGAAACTCCATAATCGCAGGAGTACTCATGCTATGATAGTCAAATGGCGCGGCAGCAACAACAGCCAACACCGAGGTAAGGAGCGAGGCTACAGGGAGGACCACCATAAGGTTAAACATCATCGCCACCAAGCGCTCCTCGGTAGATACGGGGAGCGTCATCGCCATAACCTTGGTACCCCTACCGCGCAGAGGTGACATCTCACGCACGGGGAACACCCATGCCGCAACGATATATACAAACATCGCCATTGAGGATGCTGTACCGACATCTCGAGATAGCACAGCAAAGAAGAGCGGCACAGCAAACAGACTCATTAGGTTCCACAAATAGTTCTTTGCCTGAACAGTATAGATGTAGCGCAGATAATCAACTACGCGTCTTAATGAAAATACTCCCATAATCCCTACTTATTAAAAATTGCACGTATAGCATCTCTGTTAGCCACTGTGGCATTAAAGAGAAGCTCTATGTTTAGTTGTGATTCCTCCTCATTCTCGTTATATATCACCGCCATATCTCCAGCTATGGTGCGCTCCGAGTAGACAACCCTATCCCCCTCCGAAGCCTTACCAAACTTAAGACGCTGACATATCTCTGCGGTAGTAGCATTCAGCGCAACACCCTTTGCATCGAGAATCACGATACTATCAAGGAGCGACTCCACATCTGCCACCTGATGCGTAGAGATGATAACCATACGATTCTCATCCACATATCCGGCCAACAACCTGCGGAATACGCTCTTGGATGGTATATCAAGACCATTTGTAGGCTCATCCATAAGCAACATTCTCACATTACAAGCCAAGGCAAAGGCGATATATGCCTTCTTGCGCTGACCCATCGACATAGAGTGTAGTCGCTCCAGAGGATTTACACCCAACTCCTGGCAGTAGCCACGCATCTGCCCCATGTCAAAGCGTGGATAGAATGGCGAGGTAACCTTTGCATAGCGCTCCAAAGATATATTTGGGAGATCGAACTCCTCGGGGAGTATCATCAACTCACTAAATATCTTTGGTTGGCGAGACATAGCATCGCACCCATCTACTGTAATCTCTCCAGAGTCGGGACGCATAATGCCACAAATAAGCTTTAGGAGTGTTGTCTTACCTATACCATTGCAGCCCAACAGACCGTGAATATGTCCCTCGCCCAGCGTGAGCGAGATATTGTTCAACACCCCTCTTCCTGCGGTGTATCCAAACGAGACTTCTTTTGCTGTAATCATTGTCGTAAAGTTTTTTTATGTTCAGTTGAGATTGGCAGCGAACCTCTCGCCACCACGTGTATTACACCACTAATACACTGCAAAGGTACTACCTTTTTCTTAATATCCAAATTTTTCGGTAATATTTTTTCATAAAAAGAGAGGCTAAACAAATATAAATAGGTATATTATTTTACTATAAAATTTATAGCAAAAAATTTGCAAGTATGAAAAATTGAAGATATATTTGCAGTGTACTAGTTGAGTAACACACCACAAAACAACACAATTCCGAAAACTTTGTGCAACAAAACGGCATAACAATACGTATTGTATATAGCCGTGCAAACAGATTTAGAGATGAAACGATTTATTCAAATAGCTATGGCCGTCATGGTGCTTATCGTAGGTAGCTCAAGCACCATCTTGGCACAGCGATACTCACTAGGGGGTCGTGTGATAAATAGCGCGGGGCAACCTATACCCTACGCCACAGTTGTCCTCCTCGAGCAGAAGAGTCAGATAACAGGTACAACAACAAATAGCGAAGGACGCTACACCATCACAGCTACGAGTGGCAACTACACCCTCAACGTCAGCTACGTGGGATATAAGAGCGCACAGCTTGATATATCACTTACGGAGAACACCACCCTTGACGACATCACCCTTGCCGAAGATAGCGAGAAGATTGACGAGGTGGTAGTAACAGCGCAGCTCATACGCCGCGAGGCAGACCGCTTTGTTGTAGACGTTGCCAACTCACCTATAGCAATAGGCAAGGATGGCGAGGAGCTTCTAAAGACGGCGCCAGGCGTGTGGATTCAAGACGATGCAATATCCATCAACGGCGCTTCAGGGTCAAAGGTATACATCAACGACCGCGAGGTGAAGATGGACAAGGAGCAGCTTATCGCCTACCTACGTTCGTTGCGTGCCGAGGATATACAACGTATCGAGGTTATCCCACTCTCGGGAGCCGACTATGATGCTTCATCTTCGGGAGGTATCATCAACATCACCACCAAGAAGCGCAACGACTCGGGACTTATGGGTACCACATCGCTTGTTGTGAATGGAACCAAGGGTATGTATAATGTGATGCCATCTCTATCGCTCAACTACAACCGCGGCAAGATAAATGCCTATGGTAGGGCATGGTTTGGCACAACGGGCAACTACAATGAAAGCACAGAGCATACCACATACACAAATACCGAGAGTAGCGTCATTGACGCAAAGTCGCTGCTCTACAACAAATCATTGTGGGGCGGCGGTAACGTAGGTATCGTCTACGATATCACCGACAAGCACTCCTTGGGTGGCGAGATACAGTATAACTACTATGGTGGCAACGGTGACACCGACACATGGACCGAGCGCAAGAGCTCCGAAACAGCAACACGCATCGAGGGCCTATACAGTAACGACTACACAAGCCAGATGGTCACCGCCACACTCAACTACATCTATAAGCTCGATAACAAGGGTTCTAAACTGAAGTTTATCGGCGACTACACCAGCTCGAGATACCCCAACGGCAACCACTACATAGACACCACATACGAACTCCAAGAGCCTGACACAAAGAGTACTATGGAGTCGCGCGATAACACCCAATCCCACTACCAGCTAGGTACGGCCACAGTGGCCCTAGAGCAGGTGCTATCTCCCAAGGTGACCCTTAAGGCAGGTGTGAAGTATACGAACAACACCAATAGCAATATAGCTACATACGACACGCTCCTCGATGGAGCATGGCAGAGAGATGATGCTACAAGCTACAACATCGGATATACCGAGGATATTGGAGCAGCATACTTTATCGCCACAGCACGTCTAGGACGCTGGAGTCTTGTGGGAGGTCTTCGTGGCGAGTATACATGGTTCCGCTCGAGGGATGGCAAGGTAAACAAGAACTACCCAGGATTGTTCCCCAATGCCAACATCTCATACTCACTAACCAAGAATGGTGCCTACTCCATTGTAGCGCAGTATGCTCGCACCATAAGCCGCCCCTCGTTTTGGGCATTATCACCCAGCGAGACAAAGATATCGGAGTATATGATACAGTGCGGAAACCCCGAGCTAAACCCTTCATACGACAACTCACTATCGCTAACCTTCGTGCTAAAATATAAGTTTAACATCACCCTAGGCATGAAGATTACGGAGGATGCCATACAGCAGACCACAATTATCGACAAGGAGAACCCCGAGGTGCTTATCATGAAGCACATCAACTACCCTACGCTCAACAACTTCTACGCCGCGGCAAACCTACCATTCCAGATTACAAAGTGGTGGTCCACAAACCTAAATGTTATGGCGATGTACCTCGGTCAGCGCATATACCCCGAGGAGCCTGTACGCCGCAGCTTTATGTGTACGGCCAACGCGCAGATTTCCTTCTCCCTACCCAAGGAGTTCTTCATAGAGGTTGATGGTAGATACATGCACGGCTTAGTGGCAGGAAATACGCGTTTGGACGACATGGGAAACATAAACCTAACACTCAAGAAGCGAATGCTTGACAAGAGGCTTACCATAAGCATTGGCGTTCAAAATATTATCCCAACAACACAAACTATAACCATCGAGGAGCCAACATTTAAGCGCGAGATGATTATCGACCAGCCATGGTCACGCCCCTCGGCGAAGTTCCAGATATCGTATAACTTCAGCGCAGGAAAGCAGTTCCGCGCAAAGAGCGTAGAGAGTGGCTCGGCAGCAGACCGCGAGCGTCTTGGTGGCGGAGGAAATAGCAACAACTAAAAAATTACCAATATGAGACTTACATCATTTATTCTAGCGTTAGCACTTACATCGTGCATACACATCACCACGAATCAGAATGTCGCTACAGGAGAGGTCGAGGAGCGCACATTCCCCCTCACATGTGAAATCACATCTATTGCAGCATCGGGTAGCGCAAACATCATTGTAGACCCTAGCATTCCACGCAACGAGATACGTGTAACCACACACACTGACGTCTTTGACAACCTAAAGATTGAGACCGAGGGCATGACGCTAAACATAGGCCTCACATCAACAAACCCATACCCAAAGACCTTCAATGTACGCATCCCAGCCCTAGGCTACACCACCGTAGCACTATCGGGAGGCTGCGACATGGATTGGTACTACTGCGGCTCGGAGTACCTCACGTTAGCAATATCGGGAGGCGCCGACATCGAAATCAAGGGTATCTGTAGATATCTCACCGTTGCCGCATCGGGAGGCGCAGATGTAGACCTTAACGAGCTACCATCGGAGTATGTAGAGGTTGCAGCATCGGGAGGCGCAGATGTCGAGGTATACGCCATAAAGAGCCTAACGGTGAATGCCTCGGGAGGTGCCGATGTCAGCTACAAAGGTAATCCCGAAAACAAAGATATCAGCAAGTCGGGAGGTGCTGACGTATACCTGAACGACTAGTAATAACATCTTTTATGTGGGGAGGTTAGGAGTATTCATCCTAACCTCCTCGTCATTTTCCGAGCTATAGCACAGATTTTCATGGTTTAGGCTTCGCATTTCATATTTTTTCACTATATTTGTATAATATTTTCTATTGGTGAACGATATGAGACGCTCGTTATTCCAAAATATCCTGTGGACACTACCAGCCGAAGTAGCTCACAATATCCGAATGGCACTGCTCGGCGTGGTGGGCCTTATCCCATCAGGGAAGTGGTGGCTACGGCTATGCCATGCGCCACAGAGCAAGAATCTCGAGCGAGAGGTTTTCGGCATACACTTTCGTAATCCTGTAGGCCTTGCCGCAGGTTTCGACCCTAATGGGGATAGACTAGAGGAGCTTGCTGCAACAGGATTTGGATTTGTAGAGATTGGCTCCGTAGTGCCACGCCCACAGCCTGGCACGCCACGACCCCGCATCAAGCGTCTACGTTCCAGCAACTCCCTGATTGACAACTCGGGATACCCTTGTCGAGGTCTAGAATATATCCTCAACAACCTACGACAAAGAGGAAGCTACGCCCGTGAATTGGTCATAGGATGCAACATAGGACACCTCACAGCATCACACCGCGAAGATAGCGTAAAGGAGTACTTGAGAGTATTCCGCAACATGTATCAGTATGTAGACTTCTTTGTGATAAACATATCATGTAACACTGCGTCAAAGAGGTTTATACTACGCAATCGTGAGGAGATACAACAACTCATAGAACCACTTTTTGAGTTCCGCCGTGGACAACTAGACTACCGCCCTATCCTACTAAAAATCTCCCCCGACCTCACAAAAGCGGAGGTTGATACAATAATAGACCTCCTCATTGAGACTCCATTAGATGGCATAGAGGCTGTAGCAGGCTCTATAGAGATGGCCCGCAAAAGTCCTGGCGCCGTAACAGGAGCGTTACTAACCGAGCGCGCCATAGAGATTGTGCGATATATCGCCCAAAGAACAGACCATAACTACCCCATCATAGGCTCTGGAGGTATGATGAAGCCCGAGGATATACGCCACATGATGGAGGCTGGAGCATCGCTCGTAGCCCTAAATACGGGTATTCGCGAGAATGGCTTTAGGCTACTGAAGAAGGCAACAGAGGCTATTGCTACGATTGACAATAAAGAGGATTAACCAATGAAAGCTACAGTTATAACCATTGGAGATGAGATACTTATAGGGCAGATTGTAGATACCAACACTGCCTCTATATCACGTAAACTCAACGCCATTGGCATCACCATCGCCGAGAAGACGTCTATAGGCGATGAGGCACAAGCTATAAAGGATTGTGTAGCTCGCGCCATGCGCGAGAGCAAGGTGATAATAATGACAGGCGGCCTAGGCCCTACGAAGGATGATATCACCAAGACTACGCTTGCCGAGATATTTAACAGCAAGCTAGTGTACAACGAACAGGAGGGCGAGCATATACGACAGCTCCTAGCACGCCGTAACATCCCATTCACAGAGCTAAATCGCGGACAGGCCCTTGTTCCCGAGTGCTGCACGGTGCTTCACAACGCCCATGGCACAGCCCCAGGAATGTGGTTTGACACCCCCGAGGGTAATATAATCATCTCACTCCCTGGCGTTCCCTTCGAGATGGAGCATCTGATGGAGGATATCGTCATCCCACAACTCAAGGAGAGGCTGCTGCTGCAGAGCATAGTGCATAAGACACTTATTACACGTGGTATTCCCGAATCTATACTTGCCGAGAGAATCGAGAGGTGGGAAGAGGCACTACCACACTACTTGCATCTCGCATATCTCCCTGCTCCAAACATCGTACGTCTTCGTCTTTCGGCATACAACATAGATGGCGAGGAGGCGGAGAGGACTATAGTAGCCGAATTTGATAAGTTACGAGAGATTATTGGCGATAACATTGTAGGCTGGGAGGGCGCTACAATGGAGAGCCTTATACACGATATCTTTACTCGCAGGAAACTAACCCTTGCCGTGGCGGAGAGCTGCACAGGAGGTAGCATAGCTTCGAAGTTTACCGCTATGGCTGGAGCCTCGGCATACTTCCTCGCAGGAGTAGTGTCGTATGCCAATAGCGCAAAGAGTGATATAATAGGCGTAAATGCCGATGATATAGCACGCTACGGCGCCGTTAGCGAGAGCGTGGCACGACAGATGGCAGAGGGGGTACGCAGGATTAGCGGCGCAGACTACGCCATAGCCACAACAGGCATTGCAGGACCCACAGGAGGTAGCGAGGCAAAGCCCGTAGGCACGGTATGGATGGCGATTGCAACACCTCATGGCACCATAGCCACAATGCGCAACTGCGGCACAGACCGCTCACAGATAATTAGCAGAGCATCAGCCTACGCTATTGAGATGCTCTACGATGAGGTTAAGAATATGTAACACAAACTAATAAATGCTATGATACGTTCTATCCTAGACACTGACCTTTACAAGTTTACGACATCCTACGCCTACTTTAAACTATATCCCGAGGCGATAGGAACGTTTACCTTCAACGACCGTGCAAAGACGGAGTTTGACGAGGATTTCCTGGACGACCTAAAAGCAGAGCTTAAGGCCTTGGAGCGCATATCGTTGTCGGACGATGAGTTCAACTACATGTGTACACAGTGCAAGTATATACCTCAAAATTACTTTGAGTGGCTCAAGGGCTTCCACTTCGATGCCTCGAAGATTAACGTATGGCTTGATGAGGAGCATCACCTGCAGATAAACGTCACAGACTTCATGTATAAGGTGACACTCTACGAGATTCCTATCCTTGCCACAGTGTCGGAGCTATTCCACCTTCGCAATAGCTATGATGCCGAGACGATGATAGAGCGTCTGGAGAAGAAGGAGCAGATAGCTCGTGACAACAACATCGTCTTCTCCGACTTCGGCACACGCCGCCGCTTCTCGTACGATGTACAGAGAATGGTTGTCAAGCACCTCAAGAACAACCCTTGCGGATGCGCAGGAACATCCAACTGCCACCTAGCCATGGAACTAGATATGAAGATGATAGGCACATATCCTCATGAGCTTCCTATGTTTATTGCAGCGGTAAATGGTGGACCTCGTAATGCTAACTACCTAACTATGGAGGATTGGGTAAAGGTATATGATGGCTACCTAGGTACAGCCCTTACCGATAGCTTTGGCTCGGAGGTATTCTTCAACAACTTCTCGAAGAAGCATGCCTGCTTATTTGACGGTGTACGCCAAGACTCTGGTGACCCTATAGCATTTATAGATATGGCCATAGCTCGTTACAAGGAGCTAGGCATAGACCCAATGACAAAGAGCATCGTCTTCAGCGACTCGCTCAACTTTGAGAAATGTGTTGAGATTAAGAGAGCCTGCGAGGGACGCATCAAGTGTATGTTTGGCATCGGCACCAACCTCACTTGTGACACCGGACACGCCTCGTGCAATATTGTTATGAAGCTATCATCTTGTCAGATTAACTCACGCAAGCCAAAAGAGTTATGTGTGAAGCTTTCGGACGTAGAGGGTAAGGAGATGGGTGATCCCGAGGAGATTAAGGTATACCGATATCTACTACGCAACCAGCTATCGAAGTAATGTGATAAAGAGAGAGGGCTGTCCAACAAGTACGTTGAACAGCCCTTTTTGTGTAATGAGCATCTTGAGAGTTTGAGTAGCGCCCAAATAGCTATATTTGTCGCACTACATCTTGATAATATCCTCGATACCCATCTCCCTAACCTTATTAACTAGCTCATCATTATTATCCGACACCACAAGGAGCTTATCACCCTTATTTAGCTCGGTATCTCCCTTTGGCACAAAGTAGTTACCAGCACGATGCACCATAACTACAAGGGTGTGACCCGGAAGACGGATATCCTTCAATGTCTTACCACCCTTCAACATCGCATTATTAACCTCTATCTCGGAGAACTCACTACGTATATGGTCAGGTACGGTGAGCTTAAAGGTCTGCTCCCTTTCCATGAATGAGAGCTTCAGCCAGTTTGCCATACCGCTAACCGTAGTACCCTGCAGAACAAGTGAGATGATGGTGACAAGGAAGACCACATTAAAGAGATATTCAGAGTTCTCCACGCCATGGGTGACCGTATAAAGGGCAAAGATGATAGGTACAGCACCACGGAGGCCTACCCACGACACATATAGACGTGCCTTGGTGGAGAAGCTTCTAAATGGCGACATGCTTATCAACGTAGCGATAGGACGAGCAACAAAAATCATGAAGGCACCAATGCCTATACCCATAAAGAGGACATCGTACGACAATAGCTCATGGACATCAACGATAAGTCCTAGAACAAGGAACATCACAATCTGAAGCAACCATGTAAAACTATCGAAGAAGGTGCGAAGCATGTTTCGGTGTGGAATCTTGAGATTGCCGACAACAAGACCTGCGATATATATAGCCAAGTAACCATTACCATACGCCAGCGTTGTGAGCGAGAAGGTGAAGAAGGCACACGCCAAGAGTAGCACCGAGTAGAGAGAGGCGTTACTGCGGATATTGATTTTGTTGAGTATCCACACCGTTATACGTCCAAAGCCATAGCCAAAGCCTGCACCAAGGAGCATCTGCACAAGGAATGTACCCAAAGCACCCCAGATATTGATATCTCCACCATCGGTCAAGATACCCGTAAGCACCACGACAAGGATATATGCCATAGGGTCGTTACTACCACTCTCCAGCTCAAGAAGTGGACGCAGGTTCTCCTTCAAGCCCTGCTTCTTGGTTCTCAAAATAGAGAATACCGATGCCGAGTCGGTAGAGGACATCGTGGCAGAGAGAAGCATCGCAAATGGCAAGGTAAGCTCAATACCAAGAAATGGCGCTACGGCATATATAAATCCTGCAACAATGAGCGCCGTAAGCATGACCCCGAGCGTAGCCATAACCACACCAGGGGCCAACACAGGTCGTATCTCCGAAAACTTCGTATCCATACCTCCAGAGTAGAGGATGATACAGAGAGCTATCATACCTATAAACTCTGCAAACTCTGTGGAGTCGAAATGCACAAAATTATTGTAGCCAAAAAGCATTCCCACACCTAGGAACAACAAGAGAGCTGGCGCACCAAGGCGGTAAGCAGCCTTACCAGCAAGCACAGCTACAAAGAGCAAAAGAGCTCCTACAAGCAAAAAGTTTTCGTTCAACATACTCTAAAAGTTTTACGAGAGTTACGACCCGACCCTAAATTCTAATTATGCCTTAATGGTTGGCTTGCCAATTATACGGCTCTCCATATCGACATACTCATAAAGCGCATAGCCTACGATAGAGCCATCGCTGCTACTATAGCTAACAAGCGTAATAACAGCAATATCGCTCTTCTCAATAGCTGCTATAGCACCCTCATCGCCCATAGCCACAGCCCTCTGTAACGCAGCTAGTTGCTGACGGTCGTAAAAACTCTCCTTGTAGCGCATATAGCGGTGCGATGCAGTATGGTAAGGTACTCGCTCATCGCTAACCATTCGCATAACACCTACCACGACACCATAACCCAAAAGCGACATTCCTGCAACTATCAGAAACATACTCAAGGCATCCGAATTATATACAGCTACAACGTTAATAATCAAAAGAACAACACCAATAATAGCAAACATTACTGGCTTAAAGATTGAGCGGCGGCGTGGTTCTACAACACCACCAGGCAAGGCATATAATGCCTCACAAATTTCATGTGCAATCATAAAAAATAATTATTTAATAAATTGATAATAAATACGTTATAGGGCATCACCCTTTGGCATAGATATATCAACTACTAAATAATCAGCCTCACAAGACGACACAAATAGTAGTATCGTGCGTGAGATACAAAGAGTATTTTATGGTTGTACAATCCATATCTTTCGGCAGTAGTAGTACTATCTATAGCCGACACTACTCTACCGCAATATCTTATCTGCTCGTGACTGCGTACACTACGATTTAACGTGCGTACCACAGGTGTTATACTATGTGATACAGCCGAGCTAGAAGTCCCTGCCAGAAGAGCATATTCTCGCTGTGTAAACTCTGGCTGGTGAGAGACCGGCTTTTGCGAAGCTTGTGGCGAGGCACACTGCAGCGAAACCTCACTAATTGCGCCATCGCCTGCCGAAGATGACGATACTTGCAGCATCAAAAATGCAAGCACAAGCATCAATATATACTTCGTACGTATCATTGCGCAACAAAAGTATAGGTTATCGTTCCTCGGTGTGACGTAGGTGCCGAGCCATCAATCTTGAAGAGTGTACGATGGTGGCGTGCCGCACTTAAAGCCTGGTCGTTAAGCGATGGATTTGTAGAGGAGTTTATACGCGCGGCCGTAACAGTACCATTGCGGTCTAGCCACACATCTACAACTACCTCACCACCCTCCTTGGCCCTATATGCCGGAACATATAGATCGCGGTGATGACGTACAGGATCCTCAAAGCGATAGGATATGGTTACAGCGCCAGAGAATTTACCCTTGTCGCCGCTACCCTTGGTACCTCCAGAGCCGCCTCCAGAGCCACCCTTGCCTATACCCTTCACCTCGCGCATACCCTTCTCATAATCACCACGGTTTTCGGCCATATCCGAGGCAACCTTATCCATCATCTGCTGCATATCGCTATCGTACTGCATCTGCTCCACGGAGCCTGCAGCCTCGGCAGCATCATTCGACTGAAGGTTTTTAACCTTCTCGATAGCTGCCATACGGCGATTTATATCCTCCTGCAGCTGGTCGCGCTTTTTCTTTAGCTCCTCCACCTCCTCGGCTGTGGGAGCCTCATCGACAAGCTCGATGATATACTCCACGGGGCGAAGCTCAACGTTGTAACGCGCCGTAGCTAACACAACACCACTAACCAAAAACACCGCTACAACTACAAGAAGGCCTACCCTATGGCTAAACAACCACTCGCCCAATGACTCTCGGCGAGTGTCATTGAGATCCACAAGGGGCTTATTTCTAGAGGTATTTCGTCTATTTATCTGCTGTTTCGACCTGTCTTGCATAGCGTTGTCGCATAAATCAGGGACAAAAATAGTAAATTTTTAAAAAAATTCCTATATTTGTACCATTATAAGTATAAGTATGGCTGTTATTGAATTAATCGCACGATATCGTTAATGTTAGGTATCCGATTTTTTTCGATTGATAGCAGCCTACAGAGAACACTAAAACATAGATTATTATGGCAAAACAACAAACTCTAGCTTCGTCAATATCGTTCAAAGGTAAGGGTCTACACACTGGTCTACAGGTGGAGATGACCGTAAACCCTGCAGAGGAGAATCGTGGTATTGTTTTCCGCCGCGTAGATATTGAAGGCGCACCTGAAGTTCCTGCATTGTGCGAATATGTTACTGATACATCGCGCGGTACAACTATCGAGAAGGGGGATGCTAAAGTAAGCACCATCGAGCATATTATGTCGGCACTATGGACTCTCGGCGTGGATAATGCCGTGGTAGACATCAACGCTCCAGAGACCCCTATTATGGATGGTTCGGCACTAGAGTATGCACAGCGCATCATAGAGGTAGGTGTCGTAGAGCAGGATGCCGAGCGCAAATATTTTGAAGTTACCGAGAAGCAGGTATACACACTTCCAGAGAAGGGCGTGGCGATTGTTATATACCCCGATGATGAGTACTCTGTTTCGGTACACGTGGACTACAACTCAAAGATTGTAGGAAACCAGTATGCTGTATATAGCAAGGAGGATAACTACACCGAGAAGATTGCTATGTGCCGCACCTTCGTCTTCCTCCACGAGCTTGAGCCTCTTATGAAGATGAACCTCATCAAGGGTGGTGACTTGGATAACGCTATCGTTGTTGTTGAGAACCCTGTATCGGATGACCAGCTAGAGCATCTTAAGAAGATATTTGGCAAGGATGAGATTCGTGTAACAGGAGGATATCTTAACAACCAGCAGCTTCGCGCTAACAATGAGTTGGCACGCCATAAGCTCCTAGACCTTTTGGGAGATTTCGCACTTCTTGGCATGCGCATCAAGGGTCGTGTATGGGCTACACGTCCTGGACACTTTGCAAATACGGAGTTCATGAAGGATCTCTCACGCGCCATACGCCGTAGTGGTGAGAAGCCATCATTCAAGTATAGCTCAAAGGAGCAGCCTCTGATGGATATAAACCGCATCAAGCAGCTTCTTCCTCACCGTCCTCCATTCTTGCTCGTAGACCGTATCTTCCACATTGAGGAGAATGCTATTGGTGGTGTGAAGAATGTATCTATGAACGAGCCATTCTTCGTAGGTCACTTCCCCGAGGAGCCTGTGATGCCTGGAGTTCTCATCATCGAGGCCTTGGCACAGTGCTGCGGCATCCTCGTATTGAGCCGCTTGGAGGATCCACATCTATACTCTACATACTTCCTCAAGGCAGACGGCGTGAAGTGGAAGCGTAAGGTTGTTCCTGGCGACACCCTACAGCTAGAGTGTCACTTGGTGGATATGCGCCGCGGAATATGCACCGCAGAGTGTAAGGCCTTTGTAGCGGGACAGCTAGTATGCGAGGCTACACTCACTGCACAGATGGCAAAGAACAAATAGTGAAGAAACATACAAATTATTAACAGACAAAACATTATGATTAGTAATTTAGCTTACGTTCATCCTGATGCCAAAATAGGCAAGAACGTAACTATCGAGCCATTCGCCTATATCGAGGGTGATGTTGTCATTGGCGATGATTGCTGGATTGGTCCACACGCTAATATATTCAATGGAGCGCGTTTGGGCAAGGGTAACAAGGTACACCCAGGAGCATGTATCGCCTGCCTACCACAGGATTTGAAGTTTGTGGGCGAGCAGACAACAGCAGTTATCGGTGACTATAACGATATTCGCGAGTGTGTGACTATTGCACGTGGCACAGCATCACGCGGCACTACAGTTGTTGGTAGCCACAATCTCCTTATGGCATACGTTCACGTAGCTCACGATGACGTTGTTGGTAGCCACTGCGTTATTGCTAACCGCGTATCCTTGGCTGGCGAGGTGGAGATTGGTGATTGGGTAGTTATCGGTGGTCATGCAGCTCTCCACCAGTGGATTCATGTTGGCGACCACGCCATGATTCAGGGTGGCGCTCTTGTATCGCAGGATATCCCTCCATATATCATCGCTACAAATGGCGAGACACACTATGCCGGTATCAACAAAGTTGGTCTATCGCGCCGCGGCTTTACCCCAGAGCAGATAGAGTCAATTCACAACACCTGCCGTATCCTCTTCCAGAGCGAGCTAAACTACCAGGCTGGTTGCGACAAGGCAGAGGCCGAGCTTCCAGAGAGCCCAGAGCGCAATAAACTTATTGAGTTTGTTCGTGGCTCAAAGCGAGGTGTTATCAAGCAGTATATCTCTCGCCGATAGAGATTTTAATCTATATCTGACAATTAGAGTCTGTTCAACATACGTTGAGCAGACTCTCTTTTTCATTAGCTGCCCCACAAAAGCTGTTTTCATATATCTTTTGATTAGTATAAGTACTTAATTTCACCCAGATAATGGCCGAAAACAGCTCAAAAAGATAGGATAGATGGTCTAAAAATCGTATCTTTGAGTTTGTGATGAGAGGTTCCGATATCGGTTAGCAATAGATACATAGAATCTCTCATGATTTTTAGAATCTACGTAAACTATTATTCTATGTCAAGAGAACGAAAACCCAGACAGCATCCTCTATTCCTCCGCGCATTTCGCACATATCTGCAGTTTGTAAACTCAGGGTTATATTTCCGTAAGGAGCATATCCTAGGTTTGGAGAATGTCCCAATAGATGGCACACCTCTAGTTGTTGTATCAAACCACCAAAACTGCCTTAACGACCCACTATGTGTCTGCCTTAAGCTAACAGATAGACGAATGAACTTCATAGCTCGTGCCAATGTCTTTAAGAACCCCCTCTTCAACAAAGCTCTACGTGCAATGGGACTGCTCCCTGCATACCGCATGAGTCACGAGGGTTTTGCAGCTATAAACAACAACAAAGATACGATGGATGCGGCGGGCCAGGCACTCACCGATGGCGAGACACTGATGCTATATCCCGAGGCAGACCATCAAGATAAGCGATGGCTGGGAAACTTTAAACTCGGATACCTGCGTATCGCCTTTGACGCGGCAGAGAGAATGGAGTTTAAGCAGGATGTTATGATTCTACCATCGTGCAACCACTACTCCAACTACTTCCATGCTCGTACCGACATGCTTATTAAATTTGGTGAGCCTGTATCCCTTAAGCAATACTATGATGAGTATCGTGAATCTCCTCGCGAAACCATGGTTAAGATAAACACCATCGTTCGCAATCGTATTCAGGAGATGATGCTCCATGTAGAGGATCTTGAAAACTACAACGCTATAGATTTTATCCGCGAGTCGGAGTATGGCAAGAAGTTCGCCATTAAGCATGGCTACAAACACACCTTTCTACCATCACGACTACTCTCCGACCAGAAGCTTGTTGATGCCCTGCAGAGTGCCCATAAGGAGCATCCCGAGGAGATGGAGGAGGTATATCGCGACACCAACGAGTATGCTGAAGGCCTGAAGAGGCTCAATATCCGAGACTGGCTCTATATCCACAACCCAGGCATCGCAGCAGTCATCCTTCGCGCCATAGGGCTATTGCTACTATTGCCTCTCTTCTTGATATCTATTATCCCTACAGGACTGCTCTTTGTCATCCCAAAGCTCTTCCTGAAGAAGCTCATTAAAGACCAGATGTTTGTCAGCTCATTTAACATCGGCGTCAGCGCCTTTATCACAGTGCCGTTGTGCTTGATAATCCCTATTGTTCTTTTGTGGGTATTCTCTGGATTCTGGTGGGCTTTAGGCTACTTCATCGCCTTTCCGCTCATGTTTATCCTCGCCTGGAACTATATGCGTATATGGCAAAAGTTCATAGGCTCATGCAACTTCGTAGCACGTAGCAACCGTAACGAGGTTAAGAGACTTGGCAAACTTCGCAGCTCCATCCATGAGCGACTAAACAGACTACTAAACAACTAGTATAGATAAAGGGCCTCTCCAACATGACGTTGGGCAGGCCCTCTTCATTACTTTCTAGTGATTGCTTGCAGATTATTTAGATGCTCCTGCAAATACTCCATAAGCCAAACCTCCTAAAGCAAAGAGTATGGTTATTACAGGTGTGCTTCCTATGCCACTCCACCTACCTAGAAGGCCTATGGCAACACCTATGAGCGCCATTATAAACATTCCGACAATGCCATAAATGAAGCATCTCGCCACGACAGGACTCCACCAATAGAGCAGAGCAGCAAGAAGCACCAACCCGAGCAATGCTCCTATTACAACAAGTATTGCAGTAGGATGTATCAGCGTGCCTATAATAAGAGGGTATACCATAACTTATCGAGTGTAAAGAATCTGATAAGCAAAGATACACAATAGTTTTGAAAGATACAAAAACAAGGATAGAAAATAGAGGGACATCTAACAATCGGAAGAGATAAACTACAACCCCAACACACCCATAGCTTTACACCATTCTCGCCCTCACCCTCATACACACGCATACAAAAAAAAGAGAGAAACTCTCGTTTCTCTCGTAGTCGGGATACCAGGATTCGAACCTGGGACCCCCTGCTCCCAAAGCAGGTGCGCTAACCGGACTGCGCTACATCCCGATTGCTTTATCATTGCGGATGCAAAGGTACACCTTTTTTTTTATTCTGCAAATAAAATCATAACTTTTTTTACATTTTTATAGTTTTTCGCCTATTCCTGTGGCATAATTTCTGTTTTTAGCTCCATGAACAACTAAAAATTATGGTTATGACACATGTAAAACACTCAACAGCCACCACCGCAGTATACGGTTCGGAGGAGATGGTGCGCCCTGCACCAACAATGACTATTCCCGAGGAGATGACCACTCCCGAGATTGCCTATCGTATGGTTAAAGATGAGACCTACGCACAGACACAGCCTCGTCTTAACCTAGCAACATTCGTAACAACCTACATGGATGAGTATGCAACACGTCTTATGAACGAGGCTATAGCTATGAACTATATCGACCAGACGGAGTATCCCCGTGTAGCTGTTATGACTAGCCGTTGCATCAATATTTTAGCAAATCTCTGGAATAGCCCCGAGAAGGGAGAGTCAAAAACTGGTGCTTTGGGCATCGGCTCCTCGGAGGCATGTATGCTTGGTGGCGTTGCTGCATGGCTCCGCTGGCGTAAGCGGCGTAAAGAACAGGGCAAGGATTGCACAAAGCCTAATCTTGTGATGAGCGCAGGTATGCAGGTGGTATGGGAGAAGTTCTGTAAGCTCTGGCAGATAGAGCTACGCCAGGTACCTCTAACACGCGAGAAGCGTACCCTCTGTGCAAAGGATGCACTGAAACTTTGTGACGAAAACACTATATGTATTGTACCTATTGCAGGTGTCACATGGACTGGTCTTAATGATGACATTGAGGCGCTAGATCGCGAGCTTGATGACTTTAACAAGAGAACAGGATATGAGATTCCTATACACGTAGACGCAGCATCAGGAGGCTTTATCCTCCCATTTGTAAGTCCTGACACGCGATGGGATTTTCGTCTTCGAAACGTGATATCTATATCAACGTCAGGACATAAGTTTGGTCTTGTCTACCCAGGTCTTGGATGGGTCATCTGGCGTGATAAGAGCTACCTCCCCGAGGAGATGAGCTTCTCGGTAAACTACCTCGGCGCCGAGGTCACGCAAGTAGGCTTAAACTTCTCACGCCCTGCAGCACAGGTTCTTGGACAGTACTACAATTTTATACGTCTTGGTCGTGAGGGCTATACACGTGTTCAGCAAAACTCTATGGAGATAGCTCGCTACTGCCACAAGCGCATAGGAGAGATGGATTGCTTTGAGAACTATGCCAAGGATGTAGTAAATCCACTCTTTGTATGGTCGTTGAGTCCAGAGTACGAGAAGAGTGCTAAATGGACTCTCTATGATTTACAAGCTCTTTTGCAGCAGAGTGGCTGGATGGTTCCTGCATACTCACTGCCAAAGGATATCGAGGATATTATCGTCATGCGCATCGTGGTACGCCAAGGTATGTCGCGCGACATGGCAGACATGCTCATTCGAGATATAGAGAATGGCGTGGCAGAGCTTGAAAAGCTGAAGTATCCGACAGCATCACGTCAGGCCTTCGAGGAGCAGGAGCAGCAACTAGGCAAGGTGTTTACACACTAGCTCATACATATAAATATAAAAGGCGGCCCGAAGACCGCCTTTTATATTAAGTATCCTAAAGGACTCTTAATAAAAATTATTTCTGAGCGAAGAATGCCTTGATATCATCATCCTCAAGGATATTCTGGGTCTGGAACACGTATGCACCAGTCTTCTCAGACTTAACCATCTTGATACACTTTGTGTACTTCTTTGCATTACCTGTTTTAAGGGTTGCAACTACTTTCTTTGCCATACTCTAACCTAGTGTTTAAATTACTTAATCTCACGGTGTAAAGTTACTCGCTTCAAGTAAGGATTGTACTTCTTACGCTCCAAACGGTCAGGAGTATTCTTCTTGTTCTTTGTGGTTACGTAGCGAGACATACCTGCAACGCCGCTCTCCTTCTGCTCTGTGCACTCAAGGATCACCTGAACTCTGTTACCTTTCTTTGCCATTTTCTGTTAGCTTTTTTAGTAAACCTTCTTTGCGGCCTTTGCGTCACGAAGTGCTGCAGAAAGACCCTTCTTGTTAATTGTTTTGATACCCGCTGCTGATACCTTCAAAGTGATCCAGCGGTTCTCCTCCTCAGACCAAAAACGCTTTGTTCTCAAGTTTGGCGAGAACTTACGCTTGGTGCGGATATGCGAGTGAGAAACGTTGTTACCCACCATCGCTACCTTGCCAGTGATTTCACAAACTTTCATTGTACTTTATTTTTTATCTTAAGTGCCACCGTGGCACAAAAGCGCACAAAGATACATATTTTTTCTCAAACTGCAAATATATAACATCTAATTATTACACCTTTAATCTCAATATCTTGGCATTATATATGTATTTAAGAGAGACAAAAACAGTTATGAAACATAGTATCCTAATTCTAACGACACTAATTATGGCAATTACAGCATGTAAGGCACAACATGGCGACATTGATCGAACAACTGTAGAGCAGCTAAATATAGATAGATATATGGGACAATGGTTCGAAATAGCCCGTTTCGACCATAGCTTTGAGCGCAACTTGGAGAAGTGCAGAGCAATCTACACAAAGCTTCCCGATGGTAAAATTGTTGTTGAGAATAGTGGCGTAAATGCCCATACAGGTAATTTTAAGCTCTCCGTGGGCAAGGCCAAAGCTGGTAATAAGCCTGGCACTCTGCGAGTATCATTCTTTTGGTTCTTCTACTCCGACTATAACATTCTTGCACTAGGCGATAATTACGATTGGTCTTTGGTCGGAAGCAAAAGTGACAAGTATCTGTGGATACTATCTCGCACTCCCACACTCCCAAAGTCCACGATAGAGGAGATTTTATCAATCGCACAACAACGAGGTTACGACACATCAAAACTTATATGGGTTAGACAGTAGTAAAGCTCATACCTTCACCTATAGACTGCACCAGCAACCGAACAGCAAGATTCTAACTCTTCATCGGATTGCTGGTCTCTCTTTTTATTTTCACGTATATTATATATATAGGTATCAGCAGAGATGCCCAGCACAACACTAAATAACTCCCTAACCTCCCTAAATTCCCTACTCTCCCTACTCTCCCTAAACTCCCTAAACTCCCTAACCACCATCCCTCCAGTTCCTATCTGCCATGGGACCCACTCCACCATGACCATAAAACAAAAAAAAGCCAGGTCTTTATGACCTGGCTTGAAGAGGCGGCTACCTACTCTCCCACCTAAATAGGCAGTACCATCGGCGTTAGTGAGCTTAACTTCTCTGTTCGGAATGGGAAGAGGTGGAACCT
>JAGBWD010000005.1 GCA_017629985.1 Alistipes sp. | reverse complement strand
TGCCCATGCAACCATAGCGATTGACACAAGGGCGAAAGCCAAGAATACGTAACTATGTATTTTTCTCATAACTGACTTTACTTATAATGTATTAGGTCTAAATTATCGCTTGTTGTATGCAGTAAGCATATCAATCAAAGTGATTGAAGTATCCTCCATCTTAACTACCTGACCCTCGATCTTTGAAAGAATGTAGTTGAAGAATACCTGAAGAATAACTGCAGAGATAAGACCCAACATAGTAGTCAAAAGCGCAACCTTGATACCACCTGCTACAACGGCTGGAGAGATAGTAGCCTGTGCCTGGATATCATCAAATGCCTGGATCATACCAACAACGGTACCCATGAAACCGAGTGATGGAGAGAGAGCGATGAAGAGTGAAATCCATGAAAGACCTGACTCAAGGTGACCCTGCTGAACTGAACCGTATGATACAACAGCCTTCTCAACAGCCTCAATACCCTGGTCGTAACGCATAAGACCCTGGTAGTAGATTGAAGCGATAGGGCCACGTGTGTTACGGCAGTACTCCATAGCAGCCTCTACACCCTTTGTGTTAAGCAAGTTCTCAACCTCTGCAACGAACTTCTTGGTGTTGATCTGTGCCATTGTGAGGTAAAGGATACGCTCGATAGCGATAGCCAAACCGAGTACCAAACATACAAGTACTGGAAGCATCCACTCCCAACCACCTTCCAAGAACTTCTTCATGAGTGCGAAGTGCATTGGCTCACCAGCCAACTCCTCAACAGCCTCAACCTCTGCTACTGGAGCAGCCTCCTCTACAGCTACCTCCTGTGCTGGAGTCTCGGTAGCATCCTGTGCGAAAGCAGCGCCGAATGAGAGAGTGGCAGCTGCCAAAACCATAAATAATTTTTTCATAATGTTTTGTTAGTTAAAATTTGTAATTTTTAGTAATTGTTTTTCTCTATGTTTTTGTTTTTAATGAACATTAACTTAATCCGCACAAGTCCCATGATACACACCACCATAACCTGCTGTAATGTGTAGTGCGCTCTCGGAACTAATTAATAATCACAATATTATATCACAAAATGTAATTTCTTTTGCATTTACCCACCTCTTTTAGGGCAAATTATTGAGCGAAATATACAAATAAATTATGAAAGTAGCAACATGTTACAAAGTAAATTCGCCACGAAGCGGTCTACGCATCAGGTTGATGGTTTCTGAAAGTGGCAAATTTTTGCCTAAAACGTACATCAACTTTGTCACTGCTGCCTCGATGGTCATGTCGTGACCCGACACAACGCCTGCCTCCTGAAGGGCGAGTCCGGTCTCGTATAGGTGCATCTGCACGGCACCATCCTTACACTGCGATACATTTACCACGATGACACCGCGTGATATTGCCTCCTTGACAAGCTCTACGAACCACTCCGAGGTGGGGGCGTTGCCTGCTCCATAGGTCTCTAGTACCACGCCACGCGCTCCGCTGTCGAGAAGCATTGCTCGAAGTGTAGAGGGGCGAATACCTGGGAAGAGTTTAACTACAACTATATCGTCCGACATAGCCTCGCTGATGCGGAATTCGTCCGAGAAGTCAGGAGCATAGGGGGCTATAGCTGCATTGTTATATTGGATGTTTACACCTACATCTGCCAATGGTGCATAGTTGAACGAGGCAAATGCGTTAAGGGCCTCGGCGCTTAACTTTGTAGTGCGGTTACCTCTGAATAGTCTATTCTGGAAATAGAGCGCCACCTCTGGAACTAGGGGTGCGCCATCCTCGGTGTGGGAGCCAGCAATCTCTATGGCCGTGATAAGGTTCTCTCGGCCATCGGTGCGGAGTATGCCGATAGGAATCTGACTACCTGTGAAGATTACAGGTTTTGCGAGATTCTCAAGCATAAAGCTTAATGCCGAGGCGGAGTATGACATGGTGTCTGTGCCATGCAGGATTACAAAGCCGTCATACTTTGCATAGTTATCGTGGATAAGGCGAGCCATGACTGCCCAATTCTCCACCGAGACATTTGACGAGTCAATCGCCGGAGTTATAGATATCGCTTCAATATCTACCTTAAGACGTTTTAATGAGGGAAACTCCTCATATATACCACTAAAGTCGAAGGGTACCAAGGCTCCTGTAGCCTCGTCCGTCTTCATACCAATAGTACCACCGGTATAAATAATAAGTATTGATGATCGCTTCATAGCTGAAGTGTGTGGCTTTAGTGTCACACTAATCTTTACAAAGGTAGGTAAAATTTATCAAATCTGCACATTTTTTACAGATTACTTCTCTTTTGTACCCCAAAAAACTTGCATCTAGCCTAATTTTGTGTCGATGATAAGCGTAACACCTTCTGAAGGCAACGTGGTCTACGGCTTTCCATGCTCTACTATAGATGGTTGGTGAGTCAGGGAATGTATGTAGTCCTCGGAGATATATACAAAGAGAGAGGGTCTGACCAATGGACAGACCCTCCCAAAATTGATAGTGCAAGACTACTCCTCGTCAGTGTCGGTGTAAGCCTTCAAAAGCTTATCCTGAACATCTGCAGGTACCTGCTCGTAGTTAGCAAACTGCATAGTGTATGTAGCTGCACCAGAGGTCAATGAAGACAAAGATGTTGAGTAACGATACAACTCTGCAAGAGGTACTCGTGCGTTAAGACGGTCGAAGCCCTTATCTGACTCCATACCCATAATCATAGCACGGCGGTTCTGCAAGTCGCTCATCACGGCACCCATATACTCGCTAGGTGTCAATACCTCAACGTTGTAGATTGGCTCCATAATCTTTGGACCAGCGTTGCGGAATGCCTCCTTGAAGGCGTTACGGCCAGCAAGCTTAAATGAAAGCTCGTTTGAATCTACTGGGTGCATCTTACCGTAGTAGATAGTAACACGAATATCACGAGCGTAAGAACCTGTCAATGGACCCTCATCCATCTTCTCCATGATACCCTTCAAGATAGCAGGCATGAAGCGTGCATCGATAGCACCACCTACGATAGAGTTGTAGTACTGTAGCTTACCGCCCCATGGAAGGTCGTACTCCTCCTTGCCCTTAACGCTCACGGCAATCTCCTGACCATTTACCTTATACTTTGTAGGCTCTGGCATACCCTCATAGTATGGCTCGATGACCATGTGTACCTCACCAAACTGACCTGAACCACCAGACTGCTTCTTGTGGCGGTAGTCTGCCTGTGCAACCTTTGTAATAGTCTCACGATATGGAATCTTTGGAGCGAAGTACTCAATCTCCATCTTATTCTCGGTTGAAAGACGCTGCTTAAGGATATTTAGGTGATGCTCACCCTGACCCTGGATGATGGTCTGCTTAAGCTCCTTTGAGTACTCTACAAGGATTGTAGGATCCTCATACTTCGCATCGTTGAGCAACTTACCAAGCTTCTCCTCATCGCTCTGCTCCTTTGCCTTAATAGCTGCGCGGTAGCGTGGCTCTGGGAATACGATAGGCTCAACAGCGACTGGAGTTGCTGGAGCAGCGAGGGTGTCGTTTGTACGTGTACCCTTAAGCTTAACAGTGCAGCCGATATCACCTGCAGATAGCTCTGTAACCTTAATACGGTTCTTACCAGCTACAGCAAAGATCTGTGACACCTTCTCCTTGTTACCTGTGCGAGAGTTTACAAGCTCCATACCCTCGGTAATCTTACCACGTACTACGCGGAAGTATGTGATCTCGCCGATATGCTGCTCAATCTGGCTCTTGAATACGAATACTACAGTGCCTGCGTTCTCGTCAGCGATAAGCTCCTCGCCCTCTGTAGAGAGGAATGCTGGGGCCTTCAATGGGCCTGGGCCTACGTTGATGATGAACTCCATAAGACGCTTTGTACCGATGTCGCGCTTGCCCGATGCACAGAAGATAGGCATAATATCACGCTTTGATACGCCAAGCTTCAAACCTGCACGGATATCATCCTGTGTAAGAGAGCCCTTCTCGAAGTAAAGCTCCATAAGAGCGTCATCGTATACTGCTGCAGCCTCGGCAAGCTCCTGGTTAAGAGTCTGTGCGCGCTCCATCTCGTTCTCTGGGATATCATACTCCTCACGAGTACCATTCTCGTCTACGAACTTGTAGAGCTTCATCATAAGTACATCGATGAATGAGTTGAAGCCAGCGCCCTGATTTACAGGATACTGCACGATAACAGGCTTTACAGATGAGTTAGCGCGAATACCCTCGATAGTAGCATCGTAGTTAGCCTTGTCGCCATCGAGCTGGTTGATAACGCCAATAAGTGGCTTGTTAAGGATGCGTGCATAGCGTGACTGAAGCTCCGAGCCTACCTCCCAACCATTCTGTGCGTTGAGAACCATCACACCTACGTCACCTACCTTAAATGCAGAGAACAACGAACCGCAGAAATCATCTGAACCTGGGCAGTCGATGATGTTGAGCTTGCGGCCCATAAACTCTGTGAAGAGGGTTGTTGAATATATCGAGCGCTTATATTCATGCTCGATATCGGTGTTATCCGAAATGGTATTGTTATTCTCGATACTACCCCTGCGGTCAATCACTTTACCCTCGAAAGCCATTGCTTCGGCAAGGGTAGTTTTACCGGCGCCAGGCGCACCAATAAGAACGATGTTCTTAATCTCTTTAGCTGAATAGTTTTTCATAGTTATATTAGTTTTTAGGTTTTTTTTGGTATCTCCTTAAGGCTTAAGTTGCCTTGTGGATTATAAAGTTAAGGACTTTTTTTGTAACAGCAAAATAAAAATCAATATTTTTTAAAAATAGACTATTTTTTTAACCTTATGTTGTGGCTTCTTATTATATATAGGTATAAAAGAGAGAGTGAATAAAAAGTGTATTTTGTCGTTCTTTGTTGATATAACAGCGCATCTACTTCCGCTAACGAATTATCTCACCAATGGGCAGTACGCCTAAGTACAGCCCATCGCCTCGAAATTCGCCGAGCGAAAGTATCTGCACTATTCTCTCAACAAATTGGCTTGCCCCAGGAATGCTCATTTACGCTCAGTAAACTCCGCTTTTTCGGGCTTCGCAGCGCCGCGATTAAGTGAGAGCAGAGGCTGCTTGCAGACTATGCCGAGCGTGAGCGGTGAAAAGGCACTTAAGCCTAAAACTACATCTTTTTATTCACTCTCTTAGGTTATGGAAGGGGCTGGCTAAGTTACTTTTTAGTCAGGCCCATATATAAGAAGTGTTATATTATGCTATGCACATGTATACCAATACTCCTGCAAAGTAGCCAAGTAACACAATAGGTGTGAAGCGTTTTAGGTAGTAGCCAAACGTAATCTTCTCCATGCCCATCACCGTAACACCCGATGCAGAACCAATGATAAGGATGCTGCCACCTGTTACAGCGCAGTAGGCCAGTAGAGTCCAGAATGAGCTATCCATGGCGAAGGCTCCCATAGCCTCTATAGGATACATACCCATAGTTGCCGACACCAAAGCTACATTGTCGAGGAATGATGACATAACACCAAGCACAATAGCAATGGTATTCTCATTCTCAAAGGTGGCAGATAGGTAGTTGGCAAGGATGCCTAGCTGGCCTGTGACGTTAAGAGCCTGAACAGAGAGCAGGATACCTAGGAAGAAGAATACCGTGCCTATATCTACACGCGCTAGTGAGCGGTGTACGCGTAGATTCTGCACCTCCTCACTCTCGTTCTCTGCATAGTGACGGTCGGTGATTATCCATAGAAGGATAAGGCCTATGAGAACTCCCATGAATGGAGGTAGCTCTATAAGTGTTTGTAGCACGGGAACCATTGCTAGTGAGCCGATGCCGACCCATAGCACTCTTTTGCGCATCTTGGGATCTATGTTTGACTCATCAACCGCAGTTGTGAGAGGCTCTATAGTGCAACCTTTAGGAATGAGGAATGTTGTGATGGTGAGAGGCACAAGGAGCATCACCAGCGCAGGCAACGCTAGGGTGGTAATCTGGTGTAGTGCCGAGATGTTTCCTCCGGTCCACAATAGTAGTGTTGTTACATCACCAATAGGCGAGAAGGAGCCTCCAGCATTTGCAGCTATGATTATCATGCAGCTGTATACTAGGCGTATATTGCGGTCGGGGATAAGCTTGCGTGCTATGGCTACAAGGACGATTACCGTTGCAATGTTGCCCAAAAGCACTGACATAAAGAATGTTACAAAGGAGAGTATCCAGAGTAGCTTACGCTGATGGTTGGTGCGTATAGATTGCGATATGATGCCAAAGCCACCATGACTATCAATGACATCTATAATAGCCATGGAGCCAAGTACGAAGAATAGGGTGGTGGCTACATCGCCAAGGCCGTGTATCAGCTTATGTTCCACAAACTTAAAGGCAAGTTCATGGGTGGGGATGTTTGCAAGCTCGGGGAACATAGCCATAAACTCCTTGACATACTGTGGTGGGTTGAGAACAAGGAACTGTTCGGCGTTGATGATAAATAGCGCCCACAGCAGAATGGACATTCCCACAGCTGTAGCAGCCTTATTTATCTTTATGACATCTTCGAAGGCGATACCCAGTATACCGAGAAGAAATATCACAGGCATTAAGTAGTAGAAAAACATAGGCCTAATCTATTAGTGAATATTAGTTACTTACCGCAAATATACAAAAATAATTGTAATGTGGCAAAGCCTTTGGTTTTCTATGTTCTATTTATAATGAAGAGGGTCTGCGCAACGATTGTTGCGCAGACCCTGGTGATATCATACTTAACGTATTGCACTATTGCTTCTCGATTTTCGACTTGGCATACTCTAGGGTGATGTGAATCTTACCACTCTCGGTGCATGGCATGTCGAACATTACGTCCATCATTATAGCCTCACAGATAGAGCGAAGACCACGTGCGCCAAGCTTGAACTCTAGAGCCTTATCAACGATATAGTCCAATACCTCGGTGTCGAAAGTTAGCTCTATGTCGTCCAAGCCCATAAGACACTCATATTGGCGAATTATAGAGTTTTTAGGCTCGGTGAGTATAGAGCGTAGTGCTTCGCGCTCCAATGGCTCCATATATGTAAGCACTGGAAGACGTCCTATTAGCTCGGGGATAAGGCCAAATGAGCGTAGGTCTTGTGGCTGGATATACTGCATGATGTTGTTCATGTCCACGCGCTGCTTAACCGTAGAGCCATAGCCTATGGCATTGGTATTCAGGCGCGAAGCAATCTTCTTCTCGATGCCATCAAAGGCACCACCACATATAAATAGGATATTTGCGGTGTTTACCTGTATATATTTCTGGTCGGGATGCTTACGGCCACCCTGCGGTGGCACATTAACAACAGTACCCTCCAATATCTTGAGCAGTGCCTGCTGCACACCCTCGCCCGATACGTCACGTGTGATGGAAGGGTTATCGCCCTTACGTGCTATCTTATCTATCTCATCTATGAAGATAATACCTCGCTCGGCAGCCTCTACATCGTAGTCGGCAGCCTGCAATAGTCGTGAGAGGATGCTCTCCACATCCTCACCTACATATCCTGCTTGTGTGAGAGCTGTAGCATCTACTATCGAGAATGGCACGTGGAGAAGACGTGCTATGGTGCGTGCCATGAGTGTCTTGCCCGTACCCGTAGGGCCTACCAATACGATATTCGACTTGTCGAGTTCCACATCCTGGGTCTTACCCTTTGCAAGGAGCCTCTTATAGTGGTTATATACTGCCACGGACATATAGCGTTTTGCACTATCCTGACCGATGACATACTCATCAAGGAATCGCTTTATCTGGTCGGGGCGCATGAGGTCCTCGCGCTTTAGAGGGCGGAACTTCTTACCTCCACCCTTGCCTTCAGTACGCTGTGGCTCACCTATAATATTATGCTCCACAAGGAGGCCGTAGCCATGCTCGATACATGTACTGCAGATGTTAGCGCCACCCGTGCCATTGAACATCAATGCCACCTCATCGGCACTAGCACCACAAAACGAGCAACTCCCCTCGTGACGCTCTGTTCCTTTACGTGTTTTTTGAGTCATAATTGCTGTTACTTTCTTTTATCCAGTACGTTATCTATGAGACCATACTCCTTTGCCTCGGCCGCCGTGAGCCAATAGTCGCGGTCGGCATCGCGCTCTATCTTCTCATAAGAGACTCCCGAGTGAAGGGCAAGAATGTCATAAAGCTCGCGCTTTGTCTTTGCTATCTCACGTGCTGTAATCTCGATGTCCGAGGCTTGTCCTTGTGCGCCTCCCAATGGCTGATGTATCATCACGCGAGAGTGTGGAAGTGCAGAGCGCTTGCCTGCAGCACCTGCGGTGAGAAGTACTGCGCCCATTGATGCTGCCATGCCTGCACATGTAGTAGCTACATCGGGTGTGATAAGCTGCATGGTGTCGTAGATGCCCAAACCTGCTGATACAGAGCCTCCTGGAGAATTGATGTAGAGCTGAATATCCTTTTCAGCATCTACATACCCTAGGTAGAGGAGCTGTGCTTGGATGATATTTGCTGCATCGTCATATATAGGTGCGCCGAGGAATATGATGCGTTCCATCATGAGGCGCGAGAATACATCCATCGTAGCTACATTTAGCGGACGCTCCTCAATGATTGTTGGAGATACGTAGTTTGATATCTCTGCACGGTAGTCGTGCATAGTCATAGAGTTGATGCCGCAGTGTAGACGAGCAAATTTATCAAATTCTTTCATAGTGTTTACGTTTTGTGGTGTAACTATGGTATCTATACAACAACTCCCGAGCATTTGCTCGGGAGTTGTTGCTTTATTCTTCTCGAGCTTCTCTAGAGATTATGCCATCTCTGAAGCCATCTTCGCGAATTCGTCAGCCGAAATAGCCTTCTCGGTAACCTTTACCTTGCTGCGGATGTACTCCACAACCTTCTCCTCGAATAGCTTCTCATAGATCTTCTGGAGCTGCTCCTTGTTATCCATAATCTGCTTTGCGAAGTTCTGAAGCATATCCTCTGGAGCGTTAGGCATACCATACTGTGCAAACTGCATTGCAGCGAATGACATAGCCTCTGCCTTTGCCTCCTCGTTAGTAACCTTGATGTCACCCTCCTTGATGAAGTGCTTCTGGAGGTAGTTCCATGTGAACATCTTGATAAATGCTGCAAAGTCCTTCTCGATCTCCTCGCGTGAGAACTTACCCTCGTTGATAACATACAACCAACGCTTCAAGAACTCCTCTGGCATAGCCAATGCTGCCTTCTCAACAACATAGTTGCGAACAGTGTTCACGAACAAGAAGTCGCACTCGCGCTTCAACTCACCCTCGATCTGCTCATCGATGAATGCCTCAAACTGCTCCTCGTTAGTTACGTTACCAGCAGGGAATGCCATCTTGAAGAACTCCTCGTTCAACTCTGGCTCTGCGAACTTGCGAATCTTGGTAATCTCCAACTCGAACTCTGGCTTTACAGATGCCAACTCCTCCTCCTTAACAGAGAGGATTGCAGCACGCTGCTCTGGCTTCTTGTATAGCTCCTCGATGTTTACAGTAGTCTTATAGCCTACCTTCTTACCCTTCCACTCCTTGCGCTCCTCGTCAGACATAGAGATAAGACCTACGTAAGCCTCCTCGATGCGCATGTCACCATTGTCAAGTGTTACGCTGAGAGCCTCATCGCTAGATACCTTGTCTACCTCTACAAGACGACCATAACGACGCAAGTAGTTAGAACGGAAGTCGCCACGCATCTTCTTGTCGATCTTAATCTTGTTGTAAACGATCTTATCCTTTGCGCCCAACTCCATCTCGATCTTTGGAGCCTCGCCGTACTCAAATACGAACTCAAACTCGGTGCCATTCTCAAAGTCGAAAGCGCCCTGCTCCTCTGATGGGATAACATCGCCTACGTAGTCGATATTCTCCTTCTGCAAGTACTCAAATACAGAGTTTGATGCTAGGTGGTATGACTGCTCTGCAACTACGTGCTTGCCATACATCTTCTTAACGATGCCCATAGGTACCATACCTGGACGGAAACCTGGAACATTTGCCTTGCGCTTGTACTCACGCAACTGCTTCTCTACTGCCTGACCATAGTCAGCCTCGCCTACAACGACCTTAACGATTGATACGCCGCCGTCACGCTGTTCTCTTGTAATATTCATAGTATCTTAATTGTAATTATTGTATTTTCCTTGTTTGTGTAGTCTCTTTCAGGGGGTTGTTCGTACCAAAACATGATACCGCACACCTTATATTTAATAATAATATCGTGCAAAGATATGTAAAAAACTCCGAACAGACAAATTAATGATGAATATTTGCGAATTATGTTCTCTAGGTGTAGCATCTTTGTAAAAGTTTTACTACATTTGTAAGATTATGATTTTAGACGTTACACGACATAAATTCTCCGAAGCGTTGCTTACGCTTCTCTTCTTCGCCGTGGCTATTGCCGTGGTGGCTGGGGTGGTATATCCGCACGCATCAACCATCGTTGGAGGTGCAGAGGCCCCTTTAGTTCCATATATTACGCAGTTCCGTGTGGAGCATCCCACGCTCTCGGCAGTGCTTCTAGGTCTACTCTATTTCTACTCCGTGCTGCGATTGTCGCGTGCCACGGTGCGTGTGGAGATATACCCATCTATGACGCTCTCTGCGATTGCAGTGTCAGCTGTGACGCTCTTTGGAGCCATGGTCACGCTCGACTATGGCGTGCTGGCAATGTCGATGTTGTTTATCGCAGAGACATATGGTAGATTGATATACTGCTTCTCCGCCTCGGTGCGCCCGCACTTCCTATTCTCGGCGATGGTTGCCCTTGGTGCGTTGCCACTCTTCGATAAGGCATTTATCCCATTGTCAATTATAGTCTCTATATACCTTATTGTTGCGCGTGGTACTCTTCGTGAGACGGCGCTTACACTCCTTGGTATTATCATGCCTTCGTTTATATATTGCTATATAACGTGGCTTGCGGGTGGAGACTTTGTCGCTAGCTTTGTAGATGTGTGGTGCGAAAATCTTATCTCGTCACACCTATCTCTTGCGGCGTATCTCACCCTCCCACGACTTATCTATATCGGCGTTGTGCTATTTCTTCAGATACTTGCGGCGGTGTTGTATCTTACCACTCCGCTGGGTCTGAATAGTGGTGCTCGCGATGTGTGGAGAGTGCTACTATTGTCGCTTGTTGTGTTGGTGGTCTCTCTTGTTATGTTGCCTGCATCATCACCCTCTATTATTGTAGCTATGTCGCTACTGTCGGCCGTGATGCTGCCTTTGCTATTTCAGTATGCCTCGGCGATTAACGCCACGCTGGCCTATGTGCTTTTGCTATTAGCTACCTTGGTACCCTTGATATTCTAAATCTACACGATATATTGACTAAATAGTCTAATGGTTGGACTATTTGCGAATTTAGGTTCTTTGATACTCTCGTGACGCTCCTTTTGAAATGGGGTAAATAACTTAAAATGCTGATAAATAGCAAGATAATGAAAATGCCATAAATAAAGCATTATAGTTTTTAAAAAACAATAAGTAAATTCTATCGACTTTTTGCAAGTTTTTAACATTTCGAGGCGAAAAAAGTTACTATATATATTGTAATTAAAAAATTATTCGTATCTTTGCGGGCAATTTCCTCTAAAGTGGAAATGAAACAGTAAACAAAAAATTAAAAAGGACAAAATTTATTAAAGATGCCAACAATTCAGCAGCTTGTAAGAAACGGTCGAGTGTCATTGGTGGAGAAGAGTAAGTCTCCAGCACTCGCTGCGTGTCCACAGCGTCGCGGAGTATGTACACGTGTGTACACAACAACTCCAAAGAAGCCTAATTCAGCGATGCGTAAGGTTGCACGTGTTAGATTGACAAATGGCAAGGAGGTCAATGCCTATATCCCAGGCGAGGGCCACAACTTGCAGGAGCACTCAATCGTGCTTGTTCGTGGTGGTCGTGTTAAGGACCTCCCAGGTGTTCGTTACCACCTTGTACGTGGTGCGCTTGATTCAGCAGGTGTTGACGGTCGTCGTCAGCGTCGTTCGAAGTATGGTGCAAAGCGTCCAAAGGCAGGTAAGAAGTAATAGAAATTTAGGAAATTATTTAATTAATTAGCAAGTAACAATGAGAAAAGCTAAGCCAAGAAAGCGAATTCTACTTCCGGATCCGAAGTTCAATGACGTGGAGGTTACACGTTTCGTGAACAATCTTATGCTGGATGGTAAGAAGAGTATTGCTTACACTATCTTCTACGATGCGTTGGAGTTGGTAGGCAAGAAGATGAAG
>JAGBWD010000032.1 GCA_017629985.1 Alistipes sp. | reverse complement strand
CAGCACCATCAGCACCATCAGCACCATTAGCACCCTTCATAGATGTTGGAATCTTATTGCCATCGCTATCGAGCAGCCACTCGCCATCAATAGTCCAAAAGTATTGACCAGTGCTATCTTGGCGAACACCAATTTGTGGCGTGTAGCCATCCTTGCCGTCTGCACCATCCTTGCCATCAGCACCATCCTTGCCATCCTCTCCTACTGCGCCATCCTTGCCGTCTTCACCGTCTTCACCATTATATATATTTACAATGCCGCTTTTTGAGAAGCTAATGGTGTAGCCGATGGTCTCGCCACCTTGGATAATAGGAGATACAGAGGTGATATAATCGTTGTTTTGCAGAGCTGTGATAACAGTCTGCAGAGCTACGATATCGTTATTTAAGTCGGAACATAGCTTGTCTAGATACTCTATTCGCTCATTGATAGAGTTAATTTCTTTCCACACAGCCGAATCATCATACTCCGATGTACAGCCACCCACAAATAGTAATAGCACTATTTGGGCAATAGTAAGTAATCGTTTCATGGTATAAAAATGTTTTTGATGAATATTGAGTTGGAGGGGGGATGGTACGCCAACTATCTGCTACAAATTTATATAAATATCCCGACAAAAACAAATAGTGTAGAGCAATTAATAAAGATATATGTGTAGCTCTTTGCAAATTAGAACCTCTCATGTGTTGATATCTCAATACAATTTTGTATCTTTGCGAGATAGAATAACCAAAGACTAAATAGAGTATGAAACAACTTATTTCATTCGTGGCAATTATCGTAGCATCAGTGCTATCAGTAGCTACACTCTCTGCACGCGAGATTAATATCATCCCCGAGCCTGCATACGTAGACCTCGAGCAGAGTGGCGAGTACTATGTTACGGATAAGACACGTATCATCGTTGTAGATGAGATGTGGGCCCCAGCAAAGCGCTTCTCGGAGGATATGGTGGAGGTGTTGGGCCTTGAGAAACCTATGCGTATGTCGAAGCGTGGCGATAAGGGTATCAAGTTGCGTACCGATAGCTGCATCCCTGCGGAGGGCTACGAGATGACTGTAAGTGAGGATGGTATCCTTATTATCGGTGGCTCGGAGGCTGGCGTATACTACGGCCTTCAGACCCTTCGCCAGATAGTTGTGACCAACGAGTGCCGTGTGCCTTATGGCTTTATTGCCGATGAGCCAAACTTCGCTTATCGTGGTGCGCACCTTGACGTATGTCGCCATTTTATGAGCGTTGCCGATGTTAAGGAGTATATCGACATCCTCGCGGCGCATAAGCTAAACCGCCTGCACTGGCACCTTACAGATGACCAGGGCTGGCGTATAGAGATTAAGGCATACCCCGAGCTAACGGAGTTAGCCTCACAGCGTAAGGAGACACTTATAGGCCACGGCCTAGAGCCAAAGTGGTGGGATGGTAAGCCCTATGGAGGCTTCTACACCCAGGATGAGATTCGCGAGGTGGTGAAGTATGCTGCGGAGCGTTACATAACCATAATCCCCGAGATTGAGATGCCTGGACACTCACAGGCGGCCCTCCATGCGTTGCCATGGCTTGGCTGTAATGAGCAGGAGGTGGATGTGTGGACCATGTGGGGTGTCACTCCCGAGGTGCTTTGCGCAGGTAAGGAGACTACATACACCTTCCTGGAGAATGTCCTCTCGGAGGTTATAGAGCTCTTCCCATCGGAGATTATACATATTGGCGGTGATGAGTGTCCGAAGGATCGCTGGAAGGAGTGTGAGCATTGCAAGGCTATGATGGCTACCCAGGGTCTTGAGAATGAGGAGGAGCTTCAGGGATACCTCGTGAAGCGCATCGAGAAGTTCCTAAATGGCAAGGGTCGCCGCATCATTGGCTGGGATGAGATATTGGAGGGTGGCGTGACACCTACAGCAACGGTGATGGCTTGGCGTGGTGCCAAGATTGGTGCCTATGCTGCAGAGCATGGCCACGAGGTTGTTATGACTCCACTGCCAATCTGCTACTTTGACTTCTACCAGACCGAGAGCCGCGAGGGTGAGGGTCTACGTATTGGTGGTCACATCAACTTCGAGAAGGTCTATAATTGGAATCCTTATGAGGGTATCAGCGATGCGGCGCGCAAAAACATAATTGGCGTACAGTGTAACCTCTGGACAGAGTATTTGAAGGATATCTCAATGGTTGAGGGTCAGTTGTTGCCACGTCTTGCTGCGTTGTGCGAGGTGCAGTGGGCTACAGATCGCCGCAATGAGGCTACCATACGCAACAAGATGAATACTCTGCGTAAGTTCTACGATGCTTGTGGCTGGCACTATGCACCATACTACTTCGAAGGCCGACAGTAGGCGTGTGGCATACCATAATAAAATAGATGGGGATGACTGATTTAGTCATCCCCATCTATTTGTTAGGCCCTCTAGTATGCTATGGTTAGATTGAGATATTCAAAATCTCAAGCTTTAGCATGCCTGCAGGCACCTGAACCTCAACAACATCGCCCACCTTCTTGCCGAGTAGCGCCTTGGCAATAGGGGTGCCAATGGCAAGCTTACCCTCGCGAAGGTTAGCCTCGTTCTCCGATACGATGGTATACTCCACCTCGCGCTTTACGTTGTGGTTCATAAGTTTCACGCGGCTGAGAATCTGCACCTTTGAAGTGTCAATCTTTGACTCATCGATGATGCGCGCCTTCTGAAGTGTCTGCTCAAGATTTGCTATGCGCATCTCCAAAAGTCCCTGTGCCTCGCGTGCAGCGTCATACTCTGCATTCTCCGATAGGTCACCCTTGTCGCGAGCCTCGGCAATAGCTGCTGCCGCCGCAGGACGCTCAACAGATACTAGGTGGTGTAACTCCTCCTTTAGTTTGTTCATGCCCTCTGCTGTGAGGTAGATAATCTCCTTGTTCATAATTATATATATTAATTTCGTTTTTTTTACAGCATAAAAAAATATGAATCCTAATCCTCGTCATACAATACACATTGCATAGACTCACGATTAGAACTCCTATATGGGAAGCCTCTCCTTCCCCGTTTAAATCTTCTACAAAGGTATGTGAAATTTCTTAAACAACAAAATTTTTTCACATAAACTATACCAATGATACTTTTTATGACGTTCTTAAAAGTGTGAGTAATATTTTTAATAAAAAAATTTAAAAAATATCTGTTAAAAATTTCACACTATCAAAAAAAGTTGTATCTTTGCATCGATTTTGCGTAATCAAGATTGATTGTAGAGCGTTGTGTGTAGGATGTGAGATTGGTTAGTGAAATCGTGATATTGTGAGAATATAGTAGAATAATAAATAAAAATTGGTAATTTAAAGAGTAAAACTATGGCAACAATTGATTTATCAAAGTACGGTATTACCGACGTTAAGGAGATTGTTTACAACCCTTCGTATGAGACTCTTTTCGAGGAGGAGACAAAGGCGGAGCTTACTGGCTTCGACAAGGGCGTTGTAACAGAGATGGGCGCTGTAAACGTAATGACAGGTGTTTACACTGGTCGCTCTCCAAAGGATAAGTTCTTCGTAATGGACGAGACCACAAAGGATACTATCTGGTGGACTTCAGAGGAGTACAAGAACGACAACAAGCCTGTAACAAAGGAGTGCTGGGCAGAGCTTAAGAAGCTCGCTGCAAAGGAGCTATCTGCAAAGAAGCTTTATGTTGTAGATACATTCTGCGGTGCTAACGAGAACACTCGTCTTAAGATTCGTTTTATCATGGAGGTAGCATGGCAGGCACACTTCGTAAAGAATATGTTTATCCGCCCTACAGAGGAGGAGCTTGCTAACTATGGTGAGCCAGACTTCGTAGTGCTTAACGCCTCAAAGGCAAAGGTTGAGAACTACAAGGAGCTAGGTCTTAATTCAGAGACTGCCGTAGTATTCAACCTCACAGAGAAGATGCAGGTTATCATCAACACATGGTATGGTGGTGAGATGAAGAAGGGTATGTTCTCATATATGAACTACCTCCTTCCATTGAAGGGTATCGCATCTATGCACTGCTCTGCAAATACTAACAAGGATGGTGAGACAGCTATCTTCTTCGGTCTCTCTGGTACAGGTAAGACAACCCTCTCTACAGATCCAAAGCGTGAGCTTATTGGTGATGATGAGCATGGTTGGGATGACGATGGTATCTTCAACTTCGAGGGTGGTTGCTACGCAAAGGTTATCAACCTTTCGAAGGAGAATGAGCCAGATATCTGGAATGCTATTCGCCGTGATGCTCTCCTTGAGAATGTTACTGTAGATGAGAATGGTAAGATCGACTTTGCAGATAAGTCTGTAACCGAGAATACTCGTGTTTCTTATCCTATCTACCACATCAACAACATCGTTAAGCCTGTGTCAAAGGCTCCAGCTGCGAAGAAGGTTATCTTCCTCTCTGCAGATGCTTTCGGTGTGTTGCCTCCAGTTTCAGTTCTTACTCCAGAGCAGACAAAGTACTACTTCCTCTCTGGTTTCACTGCAAAGTTGGCAGGTACAGAGCGCGGTATCACCGAGCCTACACCAACCTTCTCTGCATGTTTCGGTGCTGCGTTCCTTTCACTCCACCCAACAAAGTATGGTGAGGAGCTAGTAAAGCGTATGCAGGCTTCAGGTGCTACAGCATACCTCGTAAACACAGGTTGGAACGGTACAGGTAAGCGTATCTCTATCAAGGATACACGTGGTATCATCGATGCTATCCTCGATGGCTCTATCGACAACGCTCCTACAAAGCAGATTCCTATCTTCGACTTCAAGGTGCCAACAGCACTTCCAGGCGTAGATTCAGCAATCCTTGACCCACGTGACACATACGCAGATGCTGCAGAGTGGAACACAAAGGCAGAGGATCTTGCAGGTCGCTTCATCAAGAACTTCGCGAAGTTTACAACTAACGAGGAGGGTAAGGCTCTTGTGGCAGCTGGTCCACAGCTTTAATTTATCGAGATAAGGTAGCATCTGCGACCTCTCAATCATAAGCCCAAATGGGACGTACATCAAGTACTACCCATCTGGGCTTATTTCTTTATCGAGGCCACATCTACCCCCTTCTGACAAGAAATCCATCACGTTACCCAGCTCTGTTTTCTCAATTATAATCCCAAATGGGACGTACACCAAGAGATTTCTTGTGATAAGGCAGCATCTGCGACCTCTCAATCATAAGCCCAAATGGGACGTACACCAAGTACAGCCCATCGTCGGGATTTTTGCCGAGCGTTGTATCTACCGCCTTCTATCGAGAAATTGCGTTTTGTGATAATGGGTAAATTTAGTCCCATGATCAGGTGTCCCGACAATGAGTAGTACGTTATGTATGACACATTGTTGGGAGTTTTGTTTTAGTCTACTTGTGTTAAATCACTTTTTTTTAGAAAAATTTGTTTTTTTAGCAAAAAAACCTTAAATTTGTTATTCGATAACAATAAGGCGTTGTTATCATAAGAACGTAAAACCTAAAACTAACAATATAAACCTTTCTAAAATTATGGCAAGGATTCTTAAAATTCGTGACCTTACGTTGCGTGATGGTCAGCAGTCATCTTTCGCAACACGTATGACACAGCAGCAGGTAGACCGCTGTCTCCCTTACTACAAGGATGCTGGTTTCTATGCTATGGAGGTATGGGGTGGTGCAGTACCTGACTCTGTGATGCGCTATCTTAATGAGAACCCATGGACTCGTCTTGAGACTATCAAGAAGGCTGTAGGTGATGTGTCAAAATTGACAGCTTTGTCACGTGGTCGTAACCTCTTTGGTTATGCTCCTTACACCGATGAGATTATCGATGGCTTCTCACGTAACGCTATCGAGAGTGGCTTGGGTATCATGCGTATCTTCGATGCTCTCAACGATGTAGATAATGTAAAGTCTACTATTAAGTATATTAAGCAGTATGGTGGTATCGCCGATTGCGCGGTATGTTACACCGTAGATCCAAAGTATAGCGATGGCCAGGAGCATGAGAAGGTATTTACCGATGAGTACTTCCTCGATAAGGCACGTCAGATGGCAGAACTTGGAGCCGATATGATTACCATCAAGGATATGTCTGGTCTTATCCCTCCAGCACGCGTTGCAGGCCTTATTAAGCTCTTGAAGAAGGAGCTTGGCGTAGTGGTAGACTTCCACACTCACTGTACTCCAGGTTATGGTCTTGGCTCTGTATATGCAGCTATCGTAGCGGGTGTTGATATCGTAGATACTAACTGTTGGTGGTTTGGTGGCGGTACTGGCGCACCTGCTGTAGAGTTGGTATACCTCTTCTGCCAGAAGCTAGGCATAGAGCTTGGCGCAAACATGGAGGCTGTAGCGAAGATCAACGAGCAGTTGAAGGATATCCGCAAGGAGCTTGAGATTTCGGTATTTGGTGCCGAGAAGCCACTTCCAAAGCCTTTCAACCCACTTGTAGATGCTGTTCCTGCAGAGGTAGATGCTCTTCTTGATCGTTGCGTTGCTGCGGCAGAGGCCGAGAACTGGGATGAGCTTCTTGAGGCTTCACAGGCTATCGAGGCATACTTTGGCTTCCCAGCTCCTAATAAGCTTGTTCAGGATGCCGAGATTCCTGGTGGTATGTACTCTAATATGGTGGCACAGCTCAAGCAGCTAGGTGCCGAGGATATCCTCCCACGTGCTATGGAGCTTATTCCTCCAGTACGTCTTGCTGCGGGTCTTCCACCTCTCGTAACCCCAACATCGCAGATTGTAGGCGCACAGGCAGTAAACTGCGCAATGGATGAGAAGGCTGGTCGCGCTATGTATACCAACAAGTCTGCACAGTTTGTAGGTCTTGTTAAGGGTGATTATGGTCGTACCCCTGTTAAGATTTCAGAGGACTTCCGCGAGAAGATTTGTGGCTTCCGCGAGGAGCGTCCTTACGATACATCGAAGTATCAGAAGCAGCCAAATCCAGTATTGGAGAAGGCTGGTGGTGTTCTCCTTGCAGAGAACGAGAAGGAGGAGTTGTTGCTCGAGTTGTTCCCACTCGTAGCAAAGGCATACCTCACAGGTGTTAAGGAGGCTGCTTATGCCGAGAAGGTTGCTGCAGATCCATCACTTGCCAAGGAGGAGGTTCATGAGCTTCAGCCTATCACAGGTGACACTATCGTAGCTCCACTTCCAGGTCGCGTTATCGAGCTTAAGGTTAAGGTCGGTGATGTAGTGGCTGTAGGTCAGGAGGTTGCTATCCTTGAGGCTATGAAGATGGAGAACTCTATCACTTCGGACTTCGCAGGTAAGGTTAAGCAGATTATTGTTAAGGAGGGTGATACCGTACAGGCAGAGGGTATTATCATCGAGATTGAGAGCGCCAAGGCCTCTGCGGCAGCTGGTGGTAAGCGTCCTGTAACAGGTAAGACTGTATGCGCACCACTTCCAGGTCGTGTTATCGAGCTTAAGGTTAAGGTTGGCGATAAGGTTTCTGCAGGTCAGGAGGTTATGATTCTCGAGGCTATGAAGATGGAGAACTCTATCACAACCGACTATGCTGGCTTTGTGAAGCAGATCTTGGTTGCCGAGGGTGATACCGTAGCTGCAGATGCTATCCTTATCGAGGTTGCTGACTCTATGGAGGATGATGGCGCCGAGGTTGCAGAGCGCAAGGTATCTGCTTCGGATGGCAACACCGTAAATGCACCACTTCCAGGTCGTGTTATCGAGATTAAGGTTAAGGCTGGTGATAAGGTGACTGTAGGTCAGGAGGTTATGATTCTCGAGGCTATGAAGATGGAGAACTCTATATCATCAGATTATGCTGGTGAGGTTCTCGGACTCCTTGTTGCCGAGGGTGATACTGTAGCTGCTGATCAGCCACTTGTAGTTATTAAGTAGTGCCTTGAATTATATATAGGGAGAGGATGGAGCGCAGGCTCCATCCTCTATTTTTTAGCCTATGGCGTTGTTATACCTCTCCTCTATCTTATTCCAGTCTATCACCTTCCAGAGGTTCGCTACGGCATCCTTGCGCATGTTGCGGTAGTCGATGTAGTAGGCGTGTTCCCATAGGTCGATAGAGAGTAGGGGTGTCAGGCCATCGGTGAGTGGCGTTCCAGCGTTGGGCTTTGTAATAATGTAGAGCCTGCCATCGCGGTCTGCGGCGAGCCACACCCAGCCCGAGCCAAAGAGCGATAGTGAAACATCGGTCATTATCTGCTTAAGCGCTGCAAAAGAGCCAAACTCTACATCTATGGCTCGCTGCAACTCTCCTGTAGGGTGGTGCTTGGCGTGTGGCGAAAACTGCTCAAAGTAGAATACATGGTTCCAGGCCTGTGCCGCGTTGTCGAATATGGCGCCATCACTACTGCGGACAATCTCCTCGAGGGGCATCGTGGCGTAGTGTGTGTCGCTGATGAGACCCTCCAGCTTCGCTACGTAGGAGGCGTAGTGCTTGTCGTGGTGAAAGTGCATGGTCTCGGCAGAGATATATGGCTCTAGAGAGTCATAGGCGTAGGGTAGCTCCACAAGCGTAAGGAGCGTTGTCGCAATAGTCGTCATGGTCATAATAGAGATATTTTAGTTCTATGGTTGCTGTGCAAAAACAGAACCAAAGCACTGTAGAACCTCTATTTTGAGGATTTAAACAACAGAGGCTGTCAAATCCTGACAGCCTCTGTTGTTTTATGTGGTTTGTGTTACTCTGCCTGGTGGAGTATCACGCGCTCTATAGCTCGCTCACATACAGGGCAGAAGCGCTCGGCAACATTGTTACGCATGCGACAAACATCCGTAGGACGATAGATGCCCTTTGAGAGGTATCCGCCACCCTCATAAGCACCTACGGTGTAGTTTTTAGTGCGCTCTGGGGTTACGGCAGTAGGAATCTCGATACCCTCCTCAATCATATCTGCCCATTTTGAGTCGAAGTCTACCATTGTTGTAATGTTAGGCTCCCAAGGCTCATGCTTGAGTGAGTGCATATTGTCGTTATCATCATCGTTGTCGTAGAAGTACTCATCGCCAAGGCCTGCAAATGAGTGTCCAAACTCATGCACTACAACAGGGCGGAAGTCGCGGTGGTGCGCTGTGGTGAGGGTGTATGAGTTGTAGATACCACCGCCACCGTATGTGTCGGTGTTTGCAAGTATCACAAGATGCTCACATGGGATGTTTGTTACAAGATCATACATGTCATACACGCTGCTTGATGTGAGGTAACGAGCCATGTAGAAGGTCATGAAGTTGGAGCTTACGGCAGTTCTACGCCACGCCTCCTCCTGTGGTACGCTTACGTTGCTGTCGCTCGATGGAGAGGCTACGGCGATGAAATTAAACTTGTCGCTGTGGCTCTTGAAAGGCTCGTATGAGAGTATCTCCTGGGCAGCAATCTCCGCATCCTTCATAAAAGTATCCATCTGCGTTGTGGTGTAGCCCTCGGCAAGGATAACTACATCGATAGCCTCCTTGGAGTCACCGCCCTTGTGGATATATGTGTATGGCAGTGGCTCGATGTTGCTATTGTCGCGAATAAGGACATCGCTAGGGTTGATGGTGAAGGTGTGGATGCTCTCTTTGTCGGTGTTATCGCGAAGTACAAGCTTGGCTACAGCATTGTTCTTGGGCATAGGAGCAAGGATGGTAAACTCAAAGCTCTTTGTGACACTCAAGGCTTCAGGTGTTGTAATCCACTCCTGAAAGAGTGATGAGAATGATGTTTTGTATATCACCTCATTTGTCGCAGCATCGTATAGCGTAAGGTCGCCATTACCCTTTAATGGTACATTGTCGAGGTTTATGCGGCGGCCCCACCAATTAGGGGTAGATGATAGCTCGGCGATGGCCACATGCTGCTCCTGGGCATTACCCATAAAGGTATAGTCGAGGCGTAGTGTAGCATCCTCAAATGTGGTATCAAAGCTCTGTGCAGAGGCTGTAAGCGATATAATCGCAGCGGCTAATATAGATATTACTCTTCTCATTCTTCGAATGTTAATGTTATTTATTATTGTTATTCTCGTTGTTATCTCTCTCCTTGCTCTCATCCTCGGGGCCTCCCCAGAGGTATATCTTCGACTCGGTACCCTCTCTTAAGCGCTCTATGTTCTTGCGGTGTGTAACAACAAGGAGTATGGCAACCACCCATGAGAATATTATAAAAGGTATACTCTCAAATGGCGCTGCAGGGTCGTATGTCATGGTTGAGAAGATAAGCACAAAGGTAGGGTAGCAGCATCCTGCAACCATAGATGCTAGAGATACGTAGTGCCAGATGGCAAATACCAAGCACCACACGCCAAAGCATAGTAGGAGGATAGGTGCGTAGATGCCTGTGCCAGCGCCGAGGAGTGTGGCAACGCCCTTGCCACCCTTGAATCCTGCGAAGATGGGGTATATGTGTCCCAGCACAACAAATACCGTTGCTATGATGCGAAGGTTGATAATCCACGCCTCATCGACATTATCATCGTAGCGCATTAGTGATGTGAGGATTACCGCCACGAAACCCTTAAAATAGTCGATGATAAAGACGGGGAGCGCAGCACGCTTGCCCAATACTCGCAACATATTTGTAGTGCCAGCATTTTTGGAGCCATGCTCGCGAATATCTATGCCATAATATTTCTTGCCAATCCACACCGCACTAGGTATCGAACCAAGAAGATATGCCACAATCATAAGACCGATGACTGATAGCCATGTAAGTATATCCCAGGATGCCATAAACTTATTATTTTGCTTAATTATAGGGTGTTATATAGATCTATTGCACCCTATCAATAGACAAAGTTACAAAAAAAAGCCAAAAGACAAAATTTTATTGAGCGAAATATAATTTGCATAATGGTCCTGTTATGCTCTGCACTGGCAAATCTTTTATGCCTTAAGACAAAAAAAATCGGTCTGTTTTTGTTAGTTGCAAAAAAAAAGTGTATTTTTGTTATCAGAAATTACATAATTGCATATTTATGAAACTACAACTTAACTTTGCGAATATCGCAGCCTCTGCAAAGGAGTCGGTAACAGATTGGAAATGGTGGTCTTCAATGGGCCAGATTGTCTTTGGATGTTTCCTTGTTGCGGTAGCTTTTGTCGTATTTATCAACCCATACAATATGGTGCCTGGTGGTATCTATGGTTTGGCGCTTGTTTTGCACAATCTCTTCCCATCTATCCAGGTAGGTACCTTTGGATATATGTTTGATGTGCCACTTATTCTCACGGCCCTCGTTCTTTTTGGTGGAACATTTGGTGGTCGCACAATCTTTGCATCGTTCATCACCCCAGGTATCATGAACATCCTCGACTACTTGGTCTATCCATCAAAGGAGGCTATCGAGGCTCTCGACCCAGCTCTATTGCTTGGTGGCCAGATCGACTTGTCGCAGCATCTCATGCTTGCTGCAATCATCGGTGGTTGCTTCAGTGGTGTGGGTGTAGGTCTTGTAATCCGCAATAATGCCGCTACAGGAGGTACAGATATTACAGGTATGCTTCTTCACCGCTTCGCAAAGATGAAGTTTGCCAATGGCGTTCTTCTCTCGGATGCTATCATCGTGTTGAGTGGTCTTGTTGTCATTGGCTTTGGTGTAGGTATTGACGGCCCAGGAGAGGGTGTTATGCTATCGCTCTACTCGGGAGTATGTATCTTTGTCAATGCAAAGGTATTGGGATATACTATCGATGGTGCCTCACGCGATAAGCTCCTCTACATCATCTGTGATGAGCACTCTGCAAGAATGCGCGACTATATCATCAACGACTTGAGCCGTGGTGGTACATATATCAAGGCACAGGGTATGTATACAGGCAACGACAAGGAGATGATATTCCTCGTTGTTAATCGCAAGGAGGTGCGCAACGTGCAGCATAAGATTAAGGAGTTCGACCCTAAAGCCTTTGTGGTTGTTACAGACGCATACGACACCTTTGGTCAGGGCTTCAAGCCATTCCCAGAGGAGAACGGTATGCCTACGGAGTAATTAAAACGACTTTAGAATGAATATAAATATCAATAGCTTGCGACCGTTGTCAGGAGACGGTCGTAAGTTGTATATCGAAACTTACGGTTGCCAGATGAATGTTGGCGACTCGGAGATTGTGGTCTCTATCATGCAGCAGGAGGGCTATCGCTACACCGAGAGCCTCGAGGAGGCAGATATCGTGCTTATCAACACCTGCTCTATTCGCGACAATGCCGAGCAGCGTATATGGGGCCGCTTGAGCGAGATGCGCCGCATGCGTAAGCAGAAGCCTTCGCTTGTCATCGGTATCATAGGATGTATGGCCGAGCGTCTCAAGGAGGAGCTTACGAAGGGTGGAACAGGCGTAGATATTGTCGCAGGCCCTGATGCCTACCGCGACCTCCCACGTTTGGTGCGTGAGGTGGATAATGGCGGTGCTGGAGTAAACGTGCAGCTCTCGAAGGAGGAGACCTATGCCGAGATTGCCCCTGTGCGTCTTGATAAGAATGGTGTGAGTGCCTTTATCGCCATCATGCGCGGATGTAACAACTACTGCTCATACTGCGTGGTGCCATACACCCGAGGTATAGAGCGTAGCCGCGATGCTGCGACCATCGTTGCTGAGGCTCGCACGCTCTTTGAGAATGGCTACCGCGAGGTGACGCTTCTTGGTCAGAATGTAAACTCATATCGTACAGGCGATGTAGACTTCCCAGAGCTATTGAAGCAGGTGGCCGAGATATCACCCCTCTTGCGTGTGCGTTTTGCAACGTCACACCCCAAGGATATAAGTGATAAGTTGCTGGAGACTATGGCCTCTATGCCAAATATATGTAAGGCTATCCATCTGCCAGCGCAGTCAGGCTCTTCGGAGATGCTCAAGCGTATGAATCGTAAGTATACCCGTGAGTGGTATCTCGAGAGGGTAGCTGCCATACGCCGCTATATGCCCGATTGTGCTATAACCACCGACCTTATCGCAGGCTTTGCCCACGAGAGCGAGGAGGAGCATCAGCAGACGCTGTCGCTAATGCAGGAGGTGGGATACGACTTTGCCTATATGTTTAAGTACTCGGAGCGCCCAGGCACCTTTGCACAACGTAACCTTGGTGATGATGTGCCAGAGGATGTTAAGACACGCCGCCTTACGGAGATTATCGAGCTTCAGAATAGCCTCTCGGAGCAGAGCAACAAGCGTGATGTGGGTAAGGAGTTTGAGATATTGGTGGAGTGTACCTCGAAGCGTAGCGAGGCGCAGCTCTCGGGACGTACTTCGCAGAATAAGATGGTGGTGTTTGACCGTGGTGATCATAAGATTGGTGACTATGTTCGTGTGCGCATCACAGGATGCTCTTCAGCAACGCTCTTTGGCGAGGAGGTAAAATAGATGTAGTGGCAGGGTAGCTTCAAGCTATAGCTGCTACAAGGTGTAGAAACATAATCATTAAAATATTAAGGATATGGAACTTATTAAGTTTGATGCCAAGCATAGTGGCATAGCAATTACAGCGGAAATGCAGAGCGCAGCAGAGCGTGCTAATGCTCTTCTACACTCTGGTGAGGGTGCAGGAAATGACTTCTTGGGCTGGGTGAATCTTCCATCTTCTATCACAGATGAGCATCTAGCAGAGATTAAGAGTGTTGCGGCCAAGCTTCGTGAGCGTGCAGAGGTCGTAGTATGTATTGGTATTGGAGGTTCATATCTTGGTGCCAAGGCGGTGTTGGAGGCTATGACAAACTCTTTTGAGGGCCTCAAGCGCAAGCACGACAACCCTACAGTGGTCTTTGCGGGCGAGAATATCTCGGAGGATTATACCTATGAGCTTTTGGAGGCTCTTAAGGAGTACTCTATCGCTGCTATCGTAATCTCAAAGTCGGGTACCACTACCGAGCCAGCTATCGCCTTCCGCCTCATCAAGGCAGAGATTGAGAAGCGCTACGGTAAGGCCGAGGCTGCGGAGCGTATCGTGGCTATCACCGATAAGGCACGTGGTGCGCTCAAGACCCTAGCAACGCAGGAGGGCTATCCAACTTTTGTTATCGAGGATAACGTTGGTGGACGTTACTCTGTGCTTTCGCCTGTAGGTCTTCTTCCTTTGGCTGTTGCGGGTGTCGATGTAGAGGCCTTCGTGGAGGGCGCACGCGACATGGAGCGTCTTACCTCTGTTGAGACTCCTATCGAGAAGAACCCTGCAGCGCAGTATGCTATCGTGCGTAACGAGTTGTATAAGGCTGGTAAGAAGATTGAGATTCTAGGCTCTTATGAGCCAAAGTTGCAGTATATCGCCGAGTGGTGGAAGCAGCTTTATGGTGAGTCAGAGGGTAAGGAGGGTAAGGGTATCTTCCCTGCAAGCGTAACTCTTACTGCCGACCTTCACTCTATGGGTCAGTATATCCAGGAGGGTGAGCGTACGCTATTTGAGACAATTATCTCGGTTAAGAACTCTAAATATGAGGTTAAGGTTGAGGCTGATGAGGCAAATCTCGATGGCCTAAACTTCCTCACAGGCAAGCGTCTCTCGGAGATTAATAAGATGGCGGAGCTTGGTGTGCGTCTTGCACATCTTGACGGTGGTGTGCCAAACCTTATCATCGAGATTGAGCGAATTGATGAGCGCACCATAGGTCAGCTACTCTACTTCTTCGAGAAGGGTTGTGGTATCTCGGGCTATATCCTTGGTGTAAATCCTTTCGACCAGCCAGGTGTTGAGGCTTATAAGAAGAATATGTTTGCGCTTCTCGACAAGCCAGGTTATGAGGAGGCCTCTAAAGCTATTAAGGCACGCTTGTAATCTGTTGTAAAGCATCAGTCGATACTCCGAATGGGCAACCTTGTGTTGCTCGTTCGGAGTTTTTTTATTACTCTCAATTTTAATTTTGTGGGAGCGCAAAATTATACTATCTTTGCCCCGCATACACGCTCTATCGCTGACACCTTGTGTGTAAGAGGAAAGTCCGAGCAACAGAGAGCGCCACGCAAGTTAATGGCTTGATGCCCGTAAGGGTATAGTAACGTGGAAGAAAATAACCGCCCGTGAGGGTAAGGGTGAGAAGGTGGGGTAAGAGCCCACCGCAAGGGTAGCAATACTCCTTGGCTGTGCGTCTCGTGGGTTGCAAGACCATGTATACCGACAATTAAGGGTTGCTCGTCCGATGTCGGGGGGTAGGTTGCTAGAGGCTATGGGTGACCATAGTCGTAGATAAATGATAGAGGCCCCGTAAGGGGTACAGAACTCGGCTTATAGTGTATGCACGACAAAAAGGGATGACCATGGTCATCCCCTTTTCTTATGAGAGTGAATAAAAAGTGTATTTTGTCGTTACGCTTGCCCTCAAAATGCTCATTTACGCCCAGTAAACTCCGCTTTTTCGGGCTTCGCAAGCCTAAAACTACATCTTTTTATTCACTCTCTTATGGGGCTGGCTAAGTTACTTTTAAGTCAGCCCCTGTTCTTATATGTTGGAGTATTACTTCACCTCCTCGAACTCTACATCCTCTGGCTGTGCCTGCTGACCAGCATCACCCTGCGCTCCAGCACCCTGTGGGCCCTGCGCACCCTGTGCCTGCTGCTGTGCGTAGATATCCTGTGATGCAGCCTGCCATGCAGCATTCAACGCCTCGATTGATGAGTCGATAGCTGCCAAATCCTGGTTCTTGTGAGCCTCCTTGAGCTTTGCAAGAGCATCCTCAATAGCTGCCTTCTTCTCTGCTGGAAGCTTATCACCATACTCCTTCAAGTTCTTCTCTGTTGCGAAGATGTTAGAGTCGGCAGTGTTAATCTTCTCGATACGCTCCTTCTCTGCCTTATCCTTTGCCTCGTTAGCCTTCGCCTCATCGCGCATGCGCTGAATCTCTGCCTCTGTCAAGCCACTAGATGCCTCGATGCGAATCTTCTGCTCCTTGCCTGTGCCGAGATCCTTTGCCGATACATTGAGGATACCGTTAGCGTCAATATCGAATGTAACCTCAATCTGTGGCACGCCACGTGGTGCTGCTGGGATGCCATCGAGGTTGAACTGACCGATAGACTTGTTGTCGGCAGCCATAGCACGCTCACCCTGACATACGTTGATGGTTACAGATGGCTGGTTATCAGCAGCTGTAGAGAATACCTGTGTCTTACGAGTAGGGATTGTGGTGTTTGCCTCGATAAGGCGAGTCATCACGCCACCCAATGTCTCGATACCAAGTGATAGTGGAGTAACATCCAACAAAAGCACATCCTTAACCTCGCCTGTGAGGACACCACCCTGAATTGCAGCACCTACAGCAACAACCTCATCTGGGTTTACCGAGCGGTTAGGAGCCTTACCGAAGAACTCCTCTACAACGCGCTGGATAGCTGGAATACGTGTAGAACCACCTACCAAGATAACCTCATCAATCTGGCTAGCCTGAAGACCTGCGTCACGCAACGCTGTGCGGCAAGGCTCGATGGTCTTCTGCACGAGGTGGTCGCACAACTGCTCGAACTTCGCACGTGTGAGTGACATCACAAGGTGCTGTGGGATGCCATTTACAGGCATGATATATGGGAGGTTGATATCTGTTGTTGTAGCTGATGAAAGCTCAATCTTTGCCTTCTCGGCAGCCTCCTTTAGGCGCTGTAGTGCCATAGGGTCCTGACGAAGGTCGATGCCATGCTCTGCCTTGAATACCTCTGCCATGTAGTCGATAAGTACGTGGTCGAAGTCATCACCGCCAAGGTGAGTATCGCCGTTTGTAGACTTAACCTCGAATACGCCATCACCAAGCTCCAAGATAGAGATATCGAAGGTACCACCACCAAGGTCGTATACCGCAATCTTCATGTCGTTCTGCTTCTTGTCGAGTCCGTATGCCAACGCCGCCGCTGTAGGCTCGTTGATGATACGGCGAACCTTCAAGCCTGCAATCTCACCAGCCTCCTTTGTTGCCTGACGCTGTGAGTCAGAGAAGTATGCAGGAACGGTGATTACAGCCTCGGTAACCTCCTGTCCGAGGTAATCCTCGGCAGTCTTCTTCATCTTCTGAAGGATGATAGCCGAGATCTCCTGTGGAGTGTACTGGCGGTTGTCAATCTCTACACGTGGGGTGTTGTTGTCGCCCTTAACGATAGTATATGGTGCGCGTGCGATATCTGCAGTAACAGCATCGTAGCGCTCACCCATGAAGCGCTTGATAGAGAATACTGTGCGCTTTGGGTTTGTGATAGCCTGACGCTTTGCAGGATCACCCACCTTACGCTCACCACCCTCGGTGAATGCTACAACTGAAGGTGTTGTGCGATGACCCTCGGCGTTAGGAATTACCACAGGCTCGTTACCCTCCATAACTGCTACACATGAGTTTGTTGTACCCAAGTCAATACCAATAATCTTGCTCATAATCTTAAATGTTTTATGTTATTAATTTTGTTATCTTCGTTTTGCTACACTCTAGAACAAATGGTATACCAAACAAAAAAATGCGCCTAATGTGACGCATTTATATAAATATGTATGACAAAAGGTTCTTTGGCTGACACTATGGCTGACAAAATGTCACATCGCAGACTCCCCTGTGGCATAATGTTGTCATAAATCATGGCGTGCCACCCCTGTTTTTGTGAAAAATCTTTTTTGTGGCACTACTCATATTTTTATAAAACTCTGCTACGAGGTATTTATCCAAGGGTAGAGGCGATATACTCCTAATACTCGCGCTGCCCAAATATCGCTGTTCCTATGCGTACCATCGTTGAGCCATACTCCAAGGCGATGGGGTAGTCATCCGACATGCCGATAGAGAGGGTGTCGAACGCCTCGCCAAAGTGTGGCTTTAGCTCCTCGAATATGCGGCGTATGGTGGCAAAGTCGTTGCGCACTACGCTCTCATCCTCGGTGTTTGAGGCTATGGTCATCACGCCGCGCACGCGCACGTGTGTCATATTATTAATTGCTCCCGATGCGATATATGAGCGCAGCTCCTCTTCGCTCCATCCCGACTTTGTCTCCTCCTGTGCCACATGCACCTCTAGTAGTATATCTATTGTGCGGTTGTGCTTCGCTGCCTGCTTCTCAATCTCCTCCACAAGACGCTCCGAGTCCACAGACGATATCATCGACACGAAGGGTGCTATATACTTCACCTTGTTGGTCTGAAGATGTCCAATCATGTGCCACTCGATGTCGTGAGGTAGTACCTCATATTTTGCTACCATCTCCTGTGGGCGGCTCTCGCCAAAGATGCGCTGCCCAGCATCGTATGCCTCCTGCAGACGCTCTGCAGGGTGAAACTTCGATACAGCAACAAGCTTTACACCCTCCGAAAGGGTAGATAATATTCTATTAAGGCGCTCTTTAATATTCATATCTTATGGTTGTTTGATAGTACAAATGTAGGTATTATTGCCCAACATAGCAACTATTTCAAAATAAATTCGTATATTTGAGAGTTTTTAGTGCAAAATGCTAATAAATTATAAAATAACCTATAACAAACTATGAACAGACTACTTAAAGTTATCGCCCTTGTTGGCGCGTTTATCGTAGGCATCGCCACTGCTGATGCTTGTACGAATCTTATTGTGACACGTGGAGCCTCTACCGATGGTTCTAATATGGTGACATACGCCGCAGATTCTCACGGCTTGTATGGTGCGTTGTATAGCTATGTGCCTGGCAAGTTTACAGAGATGATGTCTGTAACAGAGTGGGACACAGGTCGCTACATTGGTGAGATTAAGCAGGTTGAGACTCGCTATCGCACACTTGGTAACTCTAACGAACACTCGCTCTTTATCACCGAGACAACGTTTGGTGGCCGCGCGGAGTTGGAGGATCCAAAGGGAGGTATCGACTACGGTTCACTTATCTACATCACCTTGCAGCGTGCCAAGACCGCTCGCGAGGCTATCGATGTGATTGTTGATTTGGCTAATACATACGGCTACTGCTCATCTGGTGAGTCATTTACATTGGTAGATCCCCAGGAGGTATGGATTATGGAGCTTATCGGTAAGGGTCCCGAGGATAAGGGTATTGTATGGGTTGCTCGCCGCATCCCTGATGGTTATGTGTCGGCTCACGCTAACCAGGCTCGTATCACAACATTCCCTTGGAACGACCCAGAGAACTGTATCTATGCCAAGGATGTTGCAGATGTAGCACGTAAGTTTGGCTGGTTCGAGGGTAAGAATGAGGATTTCAGCTTTGCTGATGCTTATGCTCCACTCGATTTTGGTGCTATGCGTGGTTGCGAGGCTCGCGTATGGGCATTCTTCCGCACCGTTGCTGACGACATGGATAAGTATGAGGATTACGCCATGGGTCACAACCCTAACAACCGTATGCCATTGTGGGTTATGCCACGTGAGAAGGTATCTCCAAAGCAGCTTATGGACTGCATGCGTGACCACTACGAGGGTACAAAGATGGATATGACAACCGATATCGGTGCTGGTGGTGAGGGCTGCCCATACCGTTGGCGTCCTATGTACTTCGAGGTTGATGGTGTGGAGTACTGCAACGAGCGTGCTATCGCTACACAGCAGACAGGCTTCTGGCTTATGGGTCAGGCACGTCCTGGTAAGGTTGGTATCCTTTGGTTTGGTACTGACGATGCTGCAACCTCTCCATTGACACCTATCTACGTAACATCACAGGAGGTTCCTTGGTGCTTGAGCGAGCTTAATGGCTCGATGTTGAAGTACTCTGATACCTCTATGTTCTGGATTACTAACCGCGTTGCGCAGTTTGCATATTTGCGCTACAACACCGTAGGTAAGACCGTACGCGAGTATGTTGATAAGTGGGAGAATAAGATGCTCGAGCTTGTGCCAGCTATGGATGCGAAGATTGGTAGCGCAAAGAGCGCAAAGAAGGCACAGAAGATTGCCACTGAACTTACTGTAAACAACGCACAGACTCTATTTAATATCTGGGTAGACCTCGACAAGTATCTTATGATTAAGTACATCGATGGTAATGTTAAGGGCGAGGAGAATGGTAAGTTCATCGATAATGGCAATGGCAAGGATATCCCTGGTAAGATTGATCAGCCTGGCTACTCGGAGAATTGGAAGCGTGCTGTGGCTCATGACAAGGGTGAGATTTTGAAGGTCGTAAAGTAATTTTAACAGCGTGATACTATGGACAATAGATATGATATTATCGTTATAGGCTCTGGCCCTGGCGGTTATGTTGCTGCTATTCGTGCTGCACAGTGTGGCAAGCGCGTGGCTATCGTTGAGAAGGCCGATGCGGGTGGTGTGTGTCTCAACTGGGGATGTATCCCTACCAAGGCTCTAGTTCGCTCGGCGCAGGTATTTGCCGACTGCAAGGCTGCTGCAACATTCGGTGTTACTATCGAGGGTGAGGTGAAGCCCGACTGGGCAAAGATGGTGGAGCGTGAGCGCACCGTAGCCTCTACAATGAACAAGGGTGTTCAGTTCCTTTTGAAGAAGAATAATGTGGATGTCATCGCAGGCTTTGGTCGTCTCAAGGCGCAGGATATCGTTGAGGTTGAGGGCGTAGAGTATGAGGCTGACTATATCATCCTTGCTACAGGAGCGCGTCCTCGCGAGATGCCATTTATGCCTATCGATGGCAAGCATGTGATATCTTCAAAGGAGGCGTTGGTACTCCCAGAGTTGCCAGAGAGTATGATTGTCGTAGGCTCGGGAGCTATAGGTTCGGAGTTTGCCTACATCTACGCTACTATGGGCGTTAAGGTGACTATTGTTGAGTATATGCCACAGATTATGCCTCTTGAGGATGAGGATACTGCAAAGGCTATGGAGCGTGCCTTCAGAAAGCTTCGTGCTACGGTTATGACCTCAACAACCGTAAAGCAGGTGTCGGTACGTGAGGATGGTAAGTGTGTTGTCGAGGTTGAGGGTAAGAAGGGTGCGCAGAGCCTCGAGGCGGATATCGTTCTCTCGGCTGTGGGTATCAAGTCAAACCTCGAAAATATGGGCCTCGAGGAGCTTGGCGTGGTGATAGAGCGCGACAAGGTGAAGGTTGATGAGCATTATAAGACATCGCTCGATGGTGTCTATGCTATTGGTGATATCATCGCTACTCCAGCCCTAGCACATGTAGCATCTGCCGAGGCTATACATTGTGTGGAGTATATCTGTGGCCTTAACCCCGAGCCTGTGGATTACTCAACCATCCCATCGTGCATCTTTACCTCTCCAGAGGTGGCATCGGTAGGTCTTACCGAGGCACAGGTGAAGGCACAGGGTATAGAGTATAAGGTTGGTAAGTTCCCATATACTGCATCAGGAAAGGCTACGGCAGCTGGTGAGCGTGATGGCTTTGTGAAGCTCATCTTCGATGCCGAGGAGCGACTCCTTGGCGCACACTTTGTGGGTCATAATGTTACCGAGATGATTGGCGAGCCTACACTTGCAAAGGTATTGGGTGTTAATGCTCACCGCATTGCCCGCACCATTCACGCGCATCCATCTATGCACGAGGCAGTGATGGAGGCTGCGGAGGATGCTTTGGGCTGTGCTATCCACATGTAATTATAGTAACAAAACAGCGAAATTAGGGAGTTTAGGGAGATATAATCCTTAAATTCCCTAATCTCCTTAAACTCTCTTACTGTGCGATACTTTATCGAACTGCAATACGACGGCGCGGCCTACTTTGGCTGGCAGCGTCAGCCCGACACTGCTACTGTGCAAGGTGTTATAGAGGAGAAACTCTCTATGCTTCTGCGTGTGCCTACCGAGATTGTAGGTGCTGGGCGTACGGATACGGGTGTGAACGCTTCGTTCTATGTTGCGCATTTCGACAGCGACACGGCGATAGATTGCTCGCAGCTTGCCTACAAGCTAAATAGGGTGTTGCCTCCGGATATCGCCATCATGCGTATCTACGAGGTTTGTGCAACGCTCCATGCCCGCTTCGATGCCAAGCAGAGGGAGTATACCTACCTCCTCACGCAGCATAAGTCCCCTTTTCGCCGCTTCTCGGCATGGCATTTTACCGCCGATATAGATGTCGATAGGATGAATGAGGCGGCGGCAAAGCTCCTCGAGTATGATGACTTTACCTCGTTTGCAAAGCTAAACTCCAATAACAAGACAAACATCTGTCACATCTCCTATGCGCGTTGGTGCGTGGAGCAAGATGGCACGTTGCGCTTCACGATACGTGCCGATAGGTTTTTGCGAAATATGGTGCGAGCCATCGTTGGCACGTTGGTCGATGTGGGCCGAGGACGATATAGCGTAGCGGAGTTTGAGGATATAATACGTAGCCGCGACCTCTCGCGATGCAGCGCTGGGGCCCCAGCATGTGGGCTATTTCTCTCGGATGTGAGGTATGAGTAGCGCCCTCTTGTGGCACTACAGCTAAAATAAGTGAGCCTGCTCAACATTGAGCAGGCTCCTCTGTTTATTATGAAGTATGGAGATACCCTCCCCCTTGCTATTTTAGAATCTGTATAAGGCTGTTCATCGCCTCACGTGCCGAGACATTATTATAGAGTACCGACCACACCATATCTGCTATAGGCATCTCAATATTTCGGCGCATGGAGCTGAGACGAATACACTCTGCAGCATAGTATCCTTCGGCAATCATGGTCATCTCGTTCAAGGCGCTCTTCACCGAGCAACCCTTACCCATCAATGTTCCAAGACGGCGGTTGCGGCTCAATGGTGAGTAGCAGGTAACGAGGAGGTCGCCCATATATGCGGCGCTGTTAATGTCGCGAGAATCCACCACTACAGCCTCGTCAATAAACCTCTTCATCTCTGCGGCGCATCCAGCGATAAGCACTGCTAGGAAGTTATCGCCATAGCGAAGGCCCACGGCGATACCTACCGCCACGGCATATACATTCTTCATGATTGCTGCGGCCTCCACGCCAAGCACATCTGTAGAGAGACTACAACGGAAAAACTCATTTGCCAATACCTGACGCACCTGCTCTGCGGTGTCGATGTTTTCGGATGCTACGGTGAGGTATGATAGCTGACACTGTCCCACCTCCTCGGCGTGCGAGGGTCCTGTGACCACGGCAAGCCTATCCATAGGTACATCGTAGTAGCGGTTCATGTGTTCAACAATGGTGAGGTAGTCGCCAGGGATTATACCCTTCACGGCCGACACTACAATCTTATCTTTGAGGCTCTCGGTGAGTGGCTCAAGAAATTTCTTCATAAATGCCGATGGCATGGCGAGGATTACAATGTCGGCGTCACGCACCACCTCGTTAATATCTGCCGATACGGTGAAGTATTCATTGTTGATGTAGCACCATGGGAGATACTTTGAGTTTCTACATCGTGTAGCTAGAGAGTCGCGTATATCTTCGTTTAGCACCAACCAATCTACGTGGCGGTGGTTTACGGTTAGAGTCTTTACAATGGCTGTTGCCCAGCTGCCATATCCAAGAACGGCACATCGTGGGCTATTGTTTGTGTTCATAGTTATAAAATTATTGACAAATTTAACAAAAAAATATTAAAACTCTTGCAAATTGTCCATATCTTTTTTCTATCTTTGCAAAGTAGTTATGGGGTAATTTACCATAAAACAGATTAAAAGACTGTGCTACAATGAGTTTCGACCTCCGGTGTTGTATATACCAAGAGTCGCTTTTTTTGTCTATAAATTTGTAGAGATAGGGCGAAAAGAGGGTGACGATAGGTGCGGTGATGGGTATAGAGAGGGTGTGGTGATGGGTATGATGATGGGTGCGGTGAGTGTGTAGAGAGGGTACGGTGAGGGGCGAAATGTGAGCTTTAGAAATAAAAAAAACAGAGATATGGGAATATTTTCATTTACACAAGAGCTGGCTATTGACCTTGGAACGGCCAATACGCTTATTATGCACAACGGCAAGGTTGTCGTTGATGAGCCATCTATTGTTGCGTTGAGCATCAAGACTGGTGACCTCATGGCTATTGGTCATAAGGCGCGTTTGATGGATGGTAAGACACACTCAAACATTCGCACCATACGTCCGTTGCGCGATGGTGTTATTGCAGATTTCGAGGCTACGGAGCTTATGTTGCGTGGCTTGATTAAGAAGGTTAATGCTACACGAGGAATGTTTGCACCATCGTTGCGCATGATGATTTGCATCCCTTCAGGCTCTACAAACGTGGAGATTCGTGCTGTGCGTGAGTCTGCGCAGCATGCTGGCGGTCGTGAGATTTACCTTATCTTTGAGCCTATGGCTGCAGCACTAGGTGCAGGTCTCGATGTGGAGGCTCCCGAGGGTAACCTCATTATTGATATTGGTGGTGGTACCTCGGAGATAGCTTGTATCTCGTTGGGCGGTATCGTATGCTCAAAGTCTATCAATGTAGCTGGTGATGTCTTCACCAACGACATTCAGAACTATATCCGTCAGCAGCATGGCATCCGCATTGGTGAGCGTACGGCAGAGGATATAAAGTGTGCTATAGGTGCTGCGGTGCCAGAGTTGGAGAATGAGCCAGAGGATTATGTATTTACAGGTTCAAATATGCTCACCAACCTTCCACAGACCGTGACGTTGAACTATAGCGAGATTGCCTACGCCTTGGATAAGTCACTCGTGAAGCTCGATAACGCCTTGATGGAGGTGTTGGAGGAGATGCCACCAGAGTTGTACTCCGATGTTGTGAAGAATGGTATCTACCTTGCGGGTGGTGGTGCGCTTATCAAGGGCCTCGACCAGCGTCTCTCGAAGAAGTCGGGACTTCCGGTGCATGTTGCCGATGACCCACTTCGCGCTATTGCTCGCGGAACGTGTGTTGCACTCAAGAACATAGGTAACTTCTCGTTCCTAATGGGTGGAGATAAGTAATAGAAATAGAGATCTTTAATGAGGCTGTCGGCATTTGCGAGGCAGCCTCTTTTAAGAGGGTTATGAATAGACTTATAGAGTTTATAAAGCTGATATATGTGCTAGTACTCTTCGTGGTACTCGAGGGCTTTGCATTGTGGAGCTACGCCTCGTCATCGCCATATACCGAGGTCAAGATATTGTCGCGCACAACAGCCTTTGGTGCATCTATCAGTGGTGCTGTGACAAGTGTCGAGAACTTCTTTGCCCTCTCCTCAACAAATAGAAAACTCACGGAGCGTGTTGCCGAGCTTAATGAGGAGCTTCATAGCCTCAAGACATCAAGTAGCCACATGGTTCTCGATACACTCTCCGTAGCCTCTGCCTCACACTTCCGCTATCACCCCGCATCTGTAGTGTCGATGACCACCAATCGTCAGCGTAACTTCATGGTGTTAAATCGTGGTAGTGAGGATGGTATAGCGAAGGATATGGGTGTCGTAACACCTAACAATGAGTTGGTGGGATATGTGGTGTCGTGCAGTGACCACTATTGCGTTGTGCAGCCAATGTTGAATGTGGAGTTTAGCACGGGAGGTCGTCTTGTCGATAATGACCATGTCTGCGTCATACATTGGTTGGGAACCTCGAAGTATGAGGTAGATGCCAAGGAGCTGTCGGTATATTCGGAGCCTCGAGAGGGTATGCGTGTTGAGGTGCGCTCGGAGCGTCTTCCCGATGGGGTTCTCATTGGCACAATCACGGAGTATGAGCTAAACTCTGCCAAGTCGGCCTATAGTGCCAAGATAGCCATCGCGGCCGATATGTCGAAGCTCGATGATGTGCTTATCGTGGAGAATACCCACTATGGCGAGTTGCAAGAACTTATGAAACAGATGGAGTAGCATGTTTAGAAGTATACCATATTTGGGAATGACCGTAGTGCTGTTGTTCCTTCAGATATTTCTCCTCGATGAGTTGTCTATAGCTATGTGGCTACGTCCCATGGTTTTTCCGCTTATCGTTGTGTTGTTGCCTATGGAGTGGCGCACTATATGGGTTATGCTTGCTACGTTGGCCGTAGGCGTGGTGATGGATGTGACACTTGGTGGCGCAGGACTCTACACCGCTACGCTACTTCCGTTGGTCGTTATCCGCCACTGGATACTATATATCACCACTGGCCGAAGAGTAGAGTCGGGCGATCAGTCATCGCTGCTATCGCGCATGACACTCCGACAGCTTATGATATATGTCGTTGCGATGCTTGGTCTGCACCATATCATGTTTTTCGGCCTTGAAACATTGTCGTTTGCTGCCCCCTTGCGCCTTGTAGCAACAATCCTCTTTAGCACACTTCTTTCGGCAATCATAGCATGGCCTATTTTGCGACTCTTTATCTCAAAAATCGTTGCTAGATAATGGTAGATCAGGGTTATGTGCGTTTTCGCATACTTCGTATTATCGTTATTGCCGTAGCCGTAGTGATACTCATACGGCTCTTTTCGATGCAGATAATCTCGGATGAGTATGATGAGAAGGCTACACGAAATATAGTGCGTGTAGAGACGGAGTATCCTATGCGTGGTGAGGTGCTAGATCGCCGTGGCGAGTACCTCGTTAAGAGTAGGGTGTGCTACGATGTTGTTGTTGTCTACCGTGAGCTTCCAAAGAGTGGCTTTGACACCCTGCGTCTGGCCACCATCCTCGATATTACCCCCGAGCGTCTACAGCGACAGCTTAAGAAGGCTAGCCAGAGTCCTCGTGCCGCAACCCTTGTTGTTGGCTACCTGTCGCAGGATAGCAAGCTGCTCCTTGATGAGGGTGGCTTCAAGGGCTTCCATACCCGCTTCCGCACTGCGCGTGAGTATCCCCGTAAGATAGGTGGTAACCTTCTAGGTTATGTTAGTGAGGTTACCGAGAATCAGGTGAATAAGTGGGAGTACTACGAGATGGGTGACTACATAGGCACCAATGGCGTGGAGTCGGCATACGAGGCGGAGCTACGCGGTGAGAAGGGTGTGAGCTACCGTATCTACGATTCGCATGGTGCGGTGAAGGGTAGCTATAATGATGGCCTAGATGATATACTCCCTGTTAAGGGTGCGCAGCTAACCTCGACTATTGATGCCCGTCTTCAGGAGTTTGCCGAGGAGCTTATGGTAGGTAAGATTGGCGCTGTGGTAGCCATAGAACCCTCCACAGGAGAGATTCTTGTTATGGTCTCCTCGCCATCCTATAATCCCGATTTGATGGTTGGCCGTCAGCGTAATAACAACTACGCCTCGATGTTGCATGATATGCGTCAGCCGCAGTTCAACCGCGCTGTAAAGTCGAAGTATCCTCCAGGCTCCACCTTTAAGCTTGTTCAGGGCCTTATTGGCCTGCAGGAGGGTGTGTTGCGCCCTAACACCAAGTATCCTTGTAACATGGGATTTGCCTATGGCTCTCGAAAGATGGCGTGCCATGCTCATAGTTCGCCTCTTGATTTGCGCGATGCTGTGGCACACTCTTGTAACGCCTACTTCTGTTATGTCTTTAGGGATATGATTACCAACTCGAAGTATGGCTCTGTGAAGGAGGGCGTGAGAGTGTGGAACGAGTATGTCAATAGCTTTGGCTTTGGTCGTCAGCTAGGTACCGACTTTTATGGTGAGGGTAAGGGCTATGTTCCTACTCCGGAGTTTTACGACAAGGGTTATAACCAGCGGTGGAATTGGGGTACGGTAATCTCCTGCGCCATAGGTCAGGGTGAGATGGGCTGTACACCACTGCAGATGGCAAACCTCGCGGCTATAGTTGCTAACCGTGGCTATTACTACATCCCCCACATCATCAAACATATAGAGGGTCGCGACTCCATCGATAGAAAGTTTTATGAGCGTCATTATACGCTTGTAGACTCTATACACTTTGTGCCTATTGTGGAGGGTATGTGGCGTGGTGTGAATGTGGCAGGAACATCGGGTAAGGCGCGCCTTGAGGGTTATGATGTTTGTGGTAAGACGGGAACGGCGGAGAACCCAAATGGTAAGGATCACTCAACCTTCCTGTCGTTTGCTCCAAAGAACAACCCCAAGATTGCCATCTCGGTATATGTTGAGCATGGAGGCTTTGGAGCCTCTATAGCATTGCCTATCGCAAGCCTTATCGAGGAGCTATATCTTACCGATACAATTAAGCGTCCGCACCTTATCGAGGAGGTGAAGAACTTTACTCCCGACTATAGCCGTAACTACGATGCCAAGCAGCGTAAGTATGATGAGAAACGTAAAAAAGCAGCTCAAAAGAAGTAAGCATGATTTCGGAATATAACATATCGCGCCGTGGCTCTAGCACCTCTCTCTTCGGAAATGTAGATAGAACAGCACTAGGCATATATATCGCCATAGTGATTATTGGTGTGTTGTCTATCACCTCGGCATCTTTTGATGCGGAGACCACCAATATCTTCTCCTTTAGCCATAACTATATGAAGCAGATTGTGTGGGTTGGTATCTCATCTGTTATGGCTGCTGTGGTGCTTCTTCTCGACAGACGACTCTTTCACATGTTTGCCTATCCGGCCTATATCCTTGGCATCTTATTGCTTCTGGGGGCCTTGGCCTTTGGTCGCGAGGTAAATGGTGCGAAGGCGTGGTTCGAGTTAGGTAGTATCCGTGTGCAACCTGTTGAGTTTGTGAAGATTGCCACGGCACTTATGATGGCACGTATCATGAGTGACTATTCCTTTAACATACGCCGCTTCACAGACCTTGTCAAGGTGGCTCTTGTTATTATTATACCCTTTGGCATTATCGTGTTGCAAAATGATACAGGTTCGGGCCTTGTCCTTGGAGCCTTCCTTTTTGTGATGTATCGTGAGGGGCTGTCGAAGTATATCTACTTCCCGGTAATCTTCACCATAGTACTCTTTATCGCTGCGCTGGTGCTTCAGCCTGTGATAATCTTCCTCGTGCTACTCATCCTCTTTACTCTTTATAGCATCCTTAAGACTCAAGAGTTGGAGGGTCACATGCGCTTCCTCTTTGGTGTTATCCTTGCGTGGTTGCTGCTCTCTACGCTCACGCCGTTGAGTGGCTATGTGTCGCTGATGATAGTGTGTGGTGTGGCGGTGCTTATCCTCACCTTTTTGGCTGTCAAGACTAGGACGATGATGCTTCTGTGGCCTATTCTCATGTTTGTCTATGCGATGCTCTTTGTGCCTACTACAGATTTGCTCTTCTCGCATCTCGAGCCTCACCAGAAGAACCGTATTCACACCTTTCTAGGCCTTGTTGATGACCCTCGTAATGTGGGATATAATGTTAATCAGTCGAAGATTGCCATAGGCTCGGGAGGTATGTGGGGCAAGGGCTTCATGGAGGGTACGCAGATAAAGTATGACTATGTGCCAGAGAAGCATACCGACTTCATCTTCTGTATCGTAGGTGAGGAGTGGGGCTTCTTTGGAGCCTTTATCGTGGTGTCGCTATATATAGCTCTCATCCTGCGTCTTATGCGTATGGGAGAGCGCATCAAGGAGCCTTTTGGGCGTGTATACTGCTACTCTGTTGCGGCGATACTTCTTGTGCATGTGTTAGTAAATGTGGGTATGACCATAGGCCTTATGCCTGTTATGGGTATCCCGCTGCCCCTTATGAGTTATGGTGGCTCCTCGCTTGTTGCCTTCACACTCCTAATCATGATTGCCATACGCCTCGATGCCTCAACATCTGATGGCGACATATATATATAAATAATTATAACCCAAATGATGTTGTGTTATGTCTAACGATAGATTGATCTTTGTTACCAACGATGATGGCTACCAGTCAAAAGGCTTTCGTGCTGCTGTGAACCTAGCCCGAGAGTTTGGACGTGTGATAGCTATAGCCCCCGAGCGTGTGCAGAGCGGTATGAGTCAGGCGATAACCATCACCTCGCCACTCTTTCTGCGTTGTGTGGAGCGTAGCGAGGAGCTAGAGATATACGCCTTCTCGGGTACGCCTGTAGATTGCTCAAAGGTAGCCTTTGACCACCTCCTTGTGGGACGTAAGGTAGACCTTGTGATTTCGGGCATCAACCATGGCTCTAATGCTGCTATCAATGTTATGTACTCGGGAACTATGGGTGCCGCTATCGAGGGAAGCCTCTATAATGTCCCAGCCATAGGCCTCTCCATTGATGACCATGATGCAGATGCCGACTTTGAGGGTGCTGTGGAGTATGGACGTAAGATTATCGCCGCGGTGCTTGCCTCTACCGATATGTTGCCGCGTCCGCTATGCCTAAATGTTAATGTCCCACGATGCCGTGCCGAGGAGATTGCTGGTATCCGCCTTTCGCGCCAAACACGAGGCTTCTGGCGCGAGGAGTTTTATGAGCGTACCGACCCTCATGGCCGAGGATACTTCTGGCTTACTGGGGCGTTCCAGAACGCGGAGCCGGAGGCCGAGGATACCGATGAGTGGGCATTGCGTCATCGCTTTGTCTCGGTGGTGCCTGTGCAGACCGATATGACCGACTATAAGATGCTTAAGGCTCTTGATGGGGTGTTGTAGTGGCAGTTGTTGAGAGGATATGAGAGCTGTTGAGATATTGATGATTGTATCTATCGTCATGCAGATAGGTGCTATGATTATCGCCATCTTCTTGGTAAATAAGACCAAGTATATGGCGCTCTGGATATTCTGTATCATCAGCCTTGCGCTCCTATCTCTTGAGCGATACTTTCAGCTTAAGGAGTTTGCGGGCTACGATGTCTCGGACATGGTCTTTGCCTGGGTGGGTATTGTGGTGTCGTTGAGCTTCTCGATATGTGTTTTATGTGCGCGGTTCCTCGTTGCTCATGTAGATTATGTGACCAACCAACGCCGTATCCTCGAGCAGAGGCTCCTTACCGCGGTGTTACGCACCGAGGAGCGCTCCCGAGCCTCCTTCTCCAGAGAGTTGCACGATGGCCTAGGCCCCTTGTTAAGCTCTGCGAAGATGTCGCTCTCGGCGTTGCATCATGCCGACCTCAACGACAGAGATAGGGAGATGCTCAAGAATAGTACTGCGGTTATAGATGAGGCTATACGCTCTTTGCGCGAGATATCTAATAACCTGTCACCCCATGTGTTGAATAGCTTTGGCCTAGCCCGCGGAGTTAAGAACTTTGTCGATAAGGTGGGAGCTATGCACCCAATACCGATATCCTTTAGCACCACGCTTGGTGCAGAGCGCTACGACTCCAACATAGAGGTTATCATCTATCGTGTGGTATGTGAGCTTATCAACAATTCTCTGAAGCATGCCGAGTGTAGTGAGATATCCCTCTCGTTGCGCGAGGATTCAGGGCTCCTTATCCTCGACTATCGCGATAATGGTAAGGGGTTTATCTTGCGCGATGTTGAGGAGCGAGGTATGGGTCTTTCCAATATCCGTTCTCGTGTATCTTCGCTCAATGGCAAGGTATACCTACAGAGCCGTCCTGGTGATGGCGTGAGGGTTAAGGTTAGGGTGTCGGTTAATGGCGCCGAGATACCCCACGATGGGAGAAGAGGTGATGAGGAGTCGGGCTTCATGGAGCCGATAAATGAGAAACAAAAAGGTAGAAAACAGAGAAGAAATGGAAGGTAGAGTGGTTAAAATAGCGCTTGTTGATGATCACACGCTCTTTCGTACGGGGTTGCGTGGGTTGTTGTCGCAATGCTCCAATTATGCAATAGTTGCGGATGTTGGTTGTGGCGAGGAGTTTCTGGCGGAGCTACCCACTATGGATGTAGATGTTGTCTTTATGGATATCTCGATGCCAGGTATAGATGGTGTTGAGACCACACGTAGGGCGTTGCAACAGCGTCCCGAATTGAAGGTTATCACGCTCTCTATGTATGGCGATGAACACTACTACTCGCTTATGGTGGAGTGTGGGGCTTCGGGATTTCTGCTCAAGGACTCCGATATCGAGGAGGTGTACTCCGCCGTGGATGCTGTTGTGGCTGGCGACAGCTACTTTAGTAGCGCATTGCTAGGCTCCATGACACGCAATATGAGCCTTCATGCCCTCTCCGAGAGTGGCGATGAGGATGCTCTTTCGGAGCGTGAGATAGAGATTTTGGTGGAGGTGTGCCGCGGATTATCCAATCAGGAGATTGCCGATAAGCTCTTTATCTCGAAGCGCACGGTAGATAAGCATAGAGCAAATATCCTCGAAAAGACAGGGTGCAAGAATACGGCAAACCTCGTGGTCTATGCCATCAAGAATCACCTAGTGGAGGTGTAGAGAGGGGAGTTAATCCTTACCTAAAAAGTAAGAAGAGTTAGGTTGCCTAACTCTTCTTTTCATCTAGCCACATAAGGATTGACGACTTTATCTTACCATTCTCATCGTAGATTATCTCACCCTTCTCATCCACCTCATATAGCTGAATCCAGTATACATCCTCATTGTTTACCTGAAAGTTACCCTTGGGGATGAGGATGCCGCCATAGCGCTCTCCATCCTCAAATGTGAGGTTCACAAGAGCATCTATCTGGCTTGTTGCAGGGGTGAAGGTGTATGTGAAGTTACGACTAGATATCAGCTCATCACGTAGTGAGTTTGAGTATCTCTCCATCACTCCCGTACTTTCGTTGTAGTATATGTCGTAGTATATCTGATTTGTAGTATCTACGCTATACCACAATGTGTTTGCTATGGAGTCTAACGAAGGATATGTCTTGCTTTTCTCCTCCTCTGGTGCGCATCCTATGCACGAAATAATGAGCATTGCGCTCATAAGCCATCCAAATAGTTTCATAATTTCTTATCAGCTTTGTTTATATTTACCTAGCAATCTTTAGGCAAAGGTATATAATTTTCCGAAAAAGATGATGCTAAAGCTCGTAAATAGTGAAAAAAAGTGGCTGTTTGGTGGTGTGGTTTAGGAAATTATACTTACCTTTGCGGGCCTTTTTTATTATAAAGAGGTGTGATTTATTATTAACCATTTAACGAGCGATTGTATCGCAAACAAATTTTTCCATTATGGAGCAGAACAAAATTGTAGCCAACGACAATTTCGATTGGACAGCATTTGAGCAGGATCTTGGTGTATACGACCAGTCGAAGGAGGCTATTGAGGCCGCTTATGGCGCAACTATGTCTAACGTAGCAGTAGGCGAGGTTGTTGAGGGTACCGTTACCGAGATTAACAAGCGTGAGGTTACCGTAAACATCGGTTACAAGTCAGAGGGTCTTATCCCATCTACAGAGTTCCGTTACAACCCAGATCTTACTATCGGTGAGAAGGTTGAGGTATATGTAGAGTCTGTTGAGGACAAGGGTGGTCAGTTGGCACTTTCACACAAGAAGGCTCGTCAGCTTAAGAGCTGGGACCGCGTTAATGAGGCTTTGGCTAATGACGAGATCATCAAGGGTTATGTTAAGTGTCGCACAAAGGGCGGTATGATCGTTGATGTATTCGGCATCGAGGCATTCTTGCCAGGTTCACAGATTGACGTTAAGCCTATCCGCGACTACGATGTATACGTAGACAAGACTATGGAGTTCAAGGTTGTTAAGATCAACCAGGAGTTCCGCAACGTAGTAGTATCTCACAAGGCTCTTATCGAGGCAGAGCTCGAGGCACAGAAGCAGGTTATCATGTCGAAGCTTGAGAAGGGCCAGATCCTTGAGGGTACAGTTAAGAACATCACTACCTACGGTGTATTCATCGACCTTGGTGGCGTTGATGGTCTTATCCACATCACAGACCTCTCTTGGGGTCGCGTAAACCACCCAGAGGAGGTTGTAGCTTTGGATCAGAAGCTTCAGGTTGTTATCCTTGACTTCGATGAGGCAAAGAAGCGTATCGCACTTGGTCTTAAGCAGCTCACAGCTCACCCATGGGAGGCACTCGATGCAAACCTTAAGGTTGGTGACAAGATCAGCGGTAAGGTAGTTGTAGTTACTGACTACGGTGCATTCGTAGAGGTAGCTCCAGGTGTTGAGGGTCTTATCCACGTTTCAGAGATGTCATGGAGCCAGCCTTTGCGTTCAGCACAGGAGTTCATGAAGGTAGGTGATGAGATCGAGGCAGTACTTCTTACTTTGGACCGCGAGGAGCGCAAGATGTCTTTGGGCGTTAAGCAGCTTACTCCAGATCCATGGGCAGAGATCGAGAAGAAGTATCCTGCAGGCACAAAGTGCGTAGCACGTGTTCGCAACTTCTCTAACTTTGGCGTATTCGTAGAGATCGAGGATGGTATCGAGGGTCTCGTACACATCTCTGACCTCTCTTGGACAAAGAAGGTAAAGCACCCATCAGAGTTCACACAGGTAGGTGCAGAGCTTGAGGTTGTAGTTCTTGAGATTAACAAGGAGAACCGCCGTCTTTCACTTGGTCACAAGCAGCTTGAGGAGAACCCATGGAACGGTTTTGAGAGCCAGTTTGGCGTAGATAGCGTTCACGAGGGTACTGTAATCGAGGCTAACGACAAGGGCGTTGTAGTATCTCTTGGCGAGAACATCGAGGGCTTCTGCCCAGCACGTCACGCTGTAAAGGAGGATGGTACTACTTTGAAGGCTGGCGAGAAGGTAGAGTTCAAGGTTTTGGAGTTCTCAAAGGCTACAAAGCGCATCACTCTTTCACACAGCCGCATCTTCGAGGAGGCAAAGCGTGCTGCTGATGCTGCAGAGAAGGCAGAGCGCCGTGCAGCAGCTGACGCAACAAAGTCTACTGTTAAGAAGATCAACGCACAGGTAGAGCGCACCACTTTGGGTGATATCGCTGGCTTGGCAGAGTTGAAGGCACAGTTGGAGGACAACAAGTAATATGTTGTAAAATGGCGCACTTCGCGTCACTTCCATAGATAAGATATCCCACCTGGTTTCAGGTGGGATACTTTTTTTGTGCGATGCTATATTTATTTATATATGTATAACACTCCCTCCCCTACATCGCCACAAATAATAAGGGTCTGCACAATGTTGCGCAGACCCTCTTTTGTCGTTGTTTGCCACCCTCCGCTATAGGAGTATGGCTGGCGACTATATAATACGCTCGGTATACTCTAAAGTGTAGTTTCCGTGGTCATCGATGACTATTGCAATAAGGTCGAACTGAATCTCAAACGGCGTGTGATGTATGTTGCGATAGGCTAGCGCTCCTCTTCGCAATGCCGCAATCTTACGGCTATCAATACTGTCGTATGGCGATTGCCAACCTCCCAGCTTTCGTGTCTTTACCTCCACAAAGTGCAGCGTGTCAAAGTGTTGGGCGATGATATCTATCTCGTAGTGTCCTATGCGCCAGTTGCGCTCCACGATGTAGTACCCCTGCTCACGAAGCCACTCCATGGCGATATCCTCGCCACGCGAACCAACATCTATAGAGGTTACGTCAAACATCCCTATTATCTGCGGATTAGGAACTCGATATTGTCACCAGGCTGCACCTCATAGGTAGCGATACCCTTCTTGAATATACGCATAGGGCGTGAACCGATAAGCTCTATGCCGTTGTCGTCAATGCGAAGCATGCAGCCCTCGCGAAGACCCACAACATAGCGGCTGCGGTTTGCCTCTACATACTCGTTGATACGCTGCTCACGAGTCTCTCCGGCGTGACCCTCTGGGTTAGCATCTAGGTAGTGAGGGTTAATCTGGAATGGCACAAGACCTATGGCGCGGAACGACTCTGGCTGCACGATAGGCATGTCGTTTGTAGTGCAAATTGTAGGACATGTTACGTTGCTACCTGCCGACCATCCGATATATGGCACTCCAGCCTTCACACGGCGATAGATAACATCGAGGAGATCCTCCTCCTGCATCTTCTTGAGGAGTGCGAAGGTGTTACCACCGCCGATTACTATAGCCTGTGCGTGGCGCACGAAGTTACGCTTGTTGAGGGCGTGGTGTACAGAGCTAACCTTGATACCTATCTCGTTGAAGCGTTGCTGTACCTTTGCCTCATACTCGTCATAAGAGAAGGTTACTGCAGCGTATGGTATAAAGACCACTTCGGTTACGCCATTGAGCGTTTTTGCAATCTCGTTAATGGGGTATTTGAGATAAGGCTCCCCAGCATTGGTAGAATTGGAAATTAATAGTAGGTTCATAACGACTTGAATATTAGTTAGTTAATATATTTATCAGTAAATATGGTGATAAATTTTTTGCGTAATAATGTCAAAGATAATAAAAAAAGTGTTACTTTTGCACCGTGAGGGTGAAATTTTATCGCCCAATACCTATTACAGTAGACAATATTTACTACTATAATGTTTAACTAAAACTTATTTATTATGTCAGAAATTCAGTCAAAAGTTGTCGAGATTATCGTTGACAAGTTGGGCGTTAAGGAGTCAGAGGTAGTTCGTGAGGCTAGCTTCACTGCACACCTTGGTGCTGATTCATTGGATCAGGTAGAGCTCATTATGGAGTTTGAGAAGGCTTTCGACCTTCAGATTCCAGATGGTGACGCAGAGAAGATTCAGACTGTAGGTGATGCTATCGACTACATCGAGTCACACAAGTAATAGAATATAGATTCTAATTTACCTATTTTAGGAGTGAGTGGACTATGCCCGGGGTTTCCCTCGGTTTAGTCCATTCTTTATTCTCGGAGATAAGTGCTGGGGGTATGGTGATCTGATGTGGCTTGTCGCCGCATGAGCTGATTGTTGCGCCTGTGAAGCTCTTCTCTTCGGAACTATTACGATTCTAGGAGCTATGTTTGATTTTATACTACGACCCTTGCGCCGCCGCTTTGGCTCGGACAAGGAGTTCTATGCCGCTATAGACGATATGTTTGGCTTTCTGCCTCATAACATCGAGTTGTATAAGTTGGCCCTTATCCACAAATCTGCATCTGTGGAGCTTGAGGATGGCAGCCACATTAACAACGAGCGTCTCGAGTTCTTGGGCGATGCTGTTATCGAGAGCATCACCTCGGACTATCTCTTTATTGAGTTCCCCGACCGCGATGAGGGTTTCATGACGCAGCTGCGCTCGAAGATTGTGTCGCGACAGTCGCTTAATCGCATCGCCTCGGAGATAGGTCTCGATAAGCATGTGATATCTAATGCCGTGGGCAATAACACGCAGAAGCATATCTACGGCGATGCCTTTGAGGCTATGATGGGCGCTATCTACCTCGACCAGGGTTACGACTTTGCCAATCGCCTGCTTATCAACGATGTCTATGCTCGTTACCTCTCTCTAGATGAGATTCTTAAGTCGGAGACCGATTTTAAGAGCCGACTTATAGAGTGGTGCCAGAAGAACCACCATACCATAGAGTTTCGCACTATGCAGGATAATAGTGGTTCTGCGTCACACCCTACGTTTCACTCTACGGTCTATATCAGTGGCATCGCCTCGGGATATGGTACTGGCGACTCGAAGAAGCAGGCGGAGCAGCAGGCAGCCTTTTCGGTGTCGCAGGACTCCACGGCTACAATCTCCGATGAGAGTAGCGCCAAGATTCTCGATCGTATAGACCAGATGGTTAATTAGCCTATCTAGTTGGCCTACTATGAGAAACGCATTAGATAAGCTAGAGTCGCGTGGCGCCGCAGCCCTTGAGGATGAGGAGCTGTTGAGTTTGCTTTTGGCCGATGGTCAGGCTGATGAGAAGGCTCGAGATGTGGCACGCACTATCCTTGCGGAGTGTGGCGGGCGTGTTGGAAATATTGCCGAGGTTGAGTTCTCGCGCTTGAGGATGATGTCGGGCATCGGTAAGCTGCGTGCTGCACGTCTTAAGGTGGCTATAGAGCTAGGGGGTAGGGCGGCACAGCAGCATGCTCTGCACCACGACACGATAACCTCCGACTCGGATGTTGTGCGTGTTATGCAGCCTGTGATTGGCATGTTGCAGCACGAGGAGTGCTGGGTGTTGTATCTCGCCTCTTCGGGACGTATTTTGGAGCGCATGCGTGTTAGTCAGGGAGGTGTGCAGGCCACGGTGGTAGATTGCAGGCTGATAATAAAGCGAGCGTTGGAACTTCTTGCTGTGCAGATTGTTATAGTGCATAACCACCCCTCGGGAAATGCCGAGCCTAGTGGCCAGGATATATCGCTCACGGAGCGTGTCACCGATGCTGCACGGCTCTTTGAGATACGACTTCTCGACCATGTAATCATCACCAAGTCGGAGCATTACTCCTTTAGGGGACACAATCTATTGAGGTAAAAAGTGAAAAGTATGCAGTCTAGGTCATACTTTTCACTTTTTTTTGTTACCTTTGCAAGTTGGATATACCATAGGTATAAGAATCGGATAGAATAACAAAACGATATAGATTATGACACAGGAAGAATTGTTTAAGAAACTTATCGCTCACTGCAAGGAGTATGGTTTTATTTTCCCATCGAGCGAGATTTACGATGGTCTAGGTGCTGTCTACGATTATGGCCAGAATGGTGTGGAGCTTAAGAATAACATCAAGCGTTATTGGTGGGACTCTATGGTTAAGCTCAACGAGAATATTGTGGGTATCGATGCAGCTATCTTCATGCACCCACGTACTTGGGAGGCTTCAGGCCACGTAGGCGCCTTCAACGACCCTCTTATCGACAATAAGGACTCGAAGAAGCGTTACCGTGCCGATGTCCTTGTTGAGGATTGGATGGCAAAGCAGGAGGAGAAGATTCAGAAGGAGGTTGATAAGGCGAAGAAGCGCTTTGGTGAGGCCTTTGACGAGGCACAGTATCTCGCAACATCGCCACGTGTCCTCGAGATTAAGGCGAAGATGGATGCTATCCACGAGCGTTTCACTACGGCTCTTAACGACAATAATCTCGATGAGTTGAAGCAGATTATCCTCGATTGCGAGATAGTATGTCCTATCTCTGGTACTCGCAACTGGACCGATGTTCGTCAGTTTAACCTCATGTTCTCAACACAGATGGGTTCTACTGCCGATGGTGCCAACACCGTATATCTTCGTCCCGAGACTGCGCAGGGTATCTTCGTGAACTACCTCAACGTGCAGAAGACAGGCCGCATGAAGCTCCCATTTGGTATTGCGCAGATTGGTAAGGCCTTCCGTAACGAGATTGTAGCACGTCAGTTTATCTTCCGTATGCGCGAGTTTGAGCAGATGGAGATGCAGTTCTTCGTGCAGCCAGGAACAGAGATGGAGTGGTGGAATAAGTGGAAGGAGACACGTATGGCATGGCACCGCGCCCTAGGCTTCGGTGACCAGAACTATCGTTTCCACGACCACGACAAGCTTGCTCACTATGCTAATGCCGCAACAGACGTAGAGTATAACTTCCCATTTGGCTTTAAGGAGGTTGAGGGTATCCACTCTCGTACCGACTTTGACCTAGGTCGTCACCAGGAGTTCTCGGGTAAGAAGATTCAGTATTTCGACCCAGAGCGTGGCGAGAGCTACGTTCCATACGTTGTTGAGACCTCTATCGGCGTAGACCGTATGTTCTTGCAGATTATGTCTGCGGCATACTGCGAGGAGAAGTTGGAGAGTGGCGAGGAGCGTGTAGTGTTGCGCATCCCTGCGGCTCTTGCCCCTACGAAGGTTGCCGTGATGCCTCTTGTTAAGAAAGATGGTCTTCCAGAGGTGGCACGCCAGATTATCGATGACCTCAAGTATGACTACAACGTGGTATACGATGAGAAGGACTCTATCGGTAAGCGCTACCGCCGTCAGGATGCTATTGGTACACCATTCTGCGTTACTATCGACCACGATACACTCAACGATGGCATGGTTACTGTTCGTCATCGCGATACTATGGCGCAGGAGCGTGTTAAGATTGAGGATTTGCGTGCCTTGATTGAGAAGGAGGTATCGTTCCGCGAGTTGTTCAAGAAGATTAAGGAGGCTTAATAGGTGTCACGACTTATAGCCATAGACTACGGCACAAAGCGTACAGGTTTGGCGGTGACTGACCCACTAGGCATCATCGCCTCACCCTTGGAGACGGTAGATACCAAGCAGCTGGAGCGCTACCTCGCCGACTATTTCGCCAAGGAGGATGTCTCGACAATCGTTGTTGGCTATCCACGACAGATGAGTGGCGAACCCTCGGAGACCATGCGTTATATCCAGCCACTTATGGGCCGCTTACGTCACGCCTATCCCGATAAGCGTGTCGTGGCGTATGACGAGCGTTTTACCTCGGTCCTTGCGCAGCGCACCATTCGTGAGAGTGGTATCGGAAAGATGGCACGCCGCGATAAGGCCCTTGTTGATAAGGTGTCGGCAGCTATAATCCTTCAAGATTATATGGCTTCAGTAGGAATGTAAACCATTGAAATATAGGAAATTATGATTTATCCAATCGTTATATACGGTTCGCAGGTGTTGCGCAACATCTCCGAGAATATCACTCCCGAGTACCCCGAGCTTAAGAAACTTATCGAAGATATGTGGATTACCCTTGGTGAGGCCGAGGGTGTAGGTCTTGCAGCGCCACAGATTGGCAAGAACATCCGCCTCTTTATCGTAGATTGCTCGCCATGGGGTGAGGAGGATCCAGCATTGGCAGAGTTCCGCAAGGTATTTATAAATGCCGAGATTTATGAGCGCTCGGAGGAGACCTCACTCTTTGAGGAGGGATGTCTCTCGTTGCCAGGCTTGCATGAGAACGTGCGCCGCCCAGTCTCTATTCGTATGCGCTACCTCGATGAGAACTTTGTGGAGCATGACGAGGAGTTTACCGGCAAGCCAGCGCGTGTAATCCAGCATGAGTACGACCATATTGACGGCAAGGTCTTTACGGATCACCTAGCGCCATTGCGTAAGAACCTCATTAAAAACAAGTTGCAGAAGATGGCGCGTGGCTCATATCGCGCAGCCTATAAGACAAAGCGATAGTCGTTCTCGCATCTTGCAAGGGAGTTTTTATGGAGGCCTGTTCAACATCTGTTGTGCAGGCCTTACCTATTTATATAATAGGAGGCTTCGATATGAATTTATTTATATAATTTACTTTTCTGTTGAATAAAGTTTTTTATTTCGCAAAAAAATATTATATTTGTATTCGAAACAGAAATGTTAAACCTTAAAAACACAATGTTATGAAAAAGTTTTTGCTTGCTATTGTTGCTATGGTGTGTGTAGCTAGTGTATCTGCGCAGGATTACAAAAATTCTATCGGTTTGCGCGTTGGTTATGGTGTGGAGCTTCAGTATGAGCGTCACTTCTCTTCAGAGAATTACCTCGAGGCGAATCTCGGTCTTTCTGGCTTTAGCTTCAACCAGATATTTGCTAACGCTACCTATAACTGGAATTGCTGTGAGTGGGATTGGACTCCACAGGTTGGTAAGTGGTTCCTCTCTGCAGGTGTTGGTGGTTCTGTAGGTATGTGGGGCTATCAGAATGACAAGGGTAAGGATGTCCTTGGCCTCCAGGTAGGTGTTGCTGGTGACGTTGCTTTTGGTATTCGTTTTAATAAGCCAGTGACTCTATCAATCGACTATCGCCCAACTATCTACTTCTTGCACAACGCTTGGGCGCAGGGTTTGGCAAGCTTTGCCCTCACTTGTACATATAACTTCTAAAAGTACAAAAGCCGTCAATTAGGCGGCTTTTACTTTTAAACTCTTATTTGTGTAGTTCACCAATTATGAAAAAGTTACTTATTTTTGTAATATCTCTGCTCTGTGTCACTACTACGTTTGCACAGACATATTATCAGCCATCGCGTCAGAATTGGTCTGTAGGTGCTCGTGTGGGTTCTGGTTTCCAGGCTGTTGCGCAGTACTCATTCCAGAATGATAACTATATTGAGGGTCGTATCGGTATGGGCTGGATAGATGGAAATTTAGCAGGTAAGGCACTTACTGCCGACTTCACTATTCTCTATAACTGGCGTGTGTTCGAGATGGATTGGACCCCTAGTATTGGTGTTTGGTTCTTTGATGCTGGTGCAGGTGTTAATGTTGGTGGACGTAAGGACTATGCCTATGTAGGTGCTGCAGGTATGGCACGTCTAGGTATCACCTTTAACGATGCTCCTGTTACGTTGTCCATAGATTGGACTCCAATCGTAGGTCCAAACTTCCGCTCTTATGACCACTATGAGACAGAGCTTAAGCCTGTTGATGGCGTTGTAGACCCCGAGAGTGGCGAGCCTGTTATGGAGATGGTAACGACAAGATTTGAGAGACGTACCGAGACAGGTTTCCGAGGTATTGGTTTTGCTAATTTTGCTATTACTTGTACTTACAACTTCTAAATCTCTTTTGATATTGGCGCTTTAGCGGCGCAGCAGTAAACGCCTCGAATGGGCAGTACGCAAGGTACGCCCATCCGAGGCTTTTTCTTGTGTTATTGCCACTGCGCTATGCACCTCGCAATGACGGCAGAGATTGCCACGAGCCTAACGGCTCTCGCAATGACGTGGACAACAAGAGCGTCATCCCGAGGAACGTAGTGACGTGGGGATCTACCGCTGTAAAGAAGAGATTGCCACGAGCTAGTGGCTCTCGCAATGACGTGGACAACAAGAGCGTCATCCCGAGGAACGTAGTGACGTGGGGAACTGTTCCACAGAAAGGAGCATTGATAGGGAATTTAGGGAAATTAGGGAATTTAGGGAGAGAACAGCACGCCGCCAACTCTAATCCCTAAACTCCCTAAACTCCTTAAACTCCCTATTGCTATATAGATTGCCACGAGCCTATCGCGCTCTACAGTATCTCCTCACTATGTCGGCGGTTATGGTGCTGTCGCTCAAGATTATAAGTCGCTCAACGACATTATGTAGCTCGCGGATGTTACCTGTCCAGTCGCGCGATGAGAGTATCTCTATAGCTTGTGGCTCTATATCCTTTACCTCGGTGTTGTGGCGTGAGCATATCTCCTCCATGAAGTGGCCTACAAGGAGCTTTATATCCTCTCTTCGCTCCCTTAATGGGGGTACCTCTATCTCTATGACGCTCAAGCGGTGATATAGGTCTTCGCGGAAGTTACCCCTTATAATCTCTCCGCGGATATCCTTGTTTGTGGCCGCCACCACACGCACATCTACGCTAATATCCTTGTCGCCACCCACGCGCGTTATTTTGCTCTCCTGTAGCGCACGTAGCACCTTTGCTTGTGCCGAGAGCGACATATCTCCAATCTCATCCATAAAGAGCGTACCTCCGTCAGCGAGTTCAAATTTTCCTTTACGTTGCTTTATTGCCGAGGTGAAGGAGCCCTTCTCGTGGCCAAAGAGTTCGCTCTCGATAAGTTCTGCAGGTATAGCCGCGCAGTTTACCTCCACGAAGGGTGCCTCATAGCGGCTGCTCTTCAGGTGTAGCCATCGTGCGACAAGCTCCTTTCCTGTTCCATTTTCTCCAAGGATTAGCACTCGGGCATCCGAGGGTGCTACGCGCTCTATCATCTCTCTCACGCGGCCTATGGCCTCGGATTCTCCTATTATTGGCTGTGTGGCACAATTCGTGCGTCTTACGGCGTGGCGTGGGGTACGAGGTCGTGGTTGCTCATCCGTTTGGGACTCGCCACTAATGTTACGTAACGTGGAGAGGAGGCGGTTCATATCTACGGGGGTGCTTAAGTAATCTACGGCGCCACTTCGCAACGCCTCTACGGCGCTCTCGACCTCGGCTTTGCGCACTACAACGATTGTGGGAATATCTATGTTCTTATGCTCCATATCACCATCTACGATCGCTGCGTCATAGTGATTCTGGTTGCACATTTTCGTTGCTGATGATATATCCTCGGCAGCCGTGGTGTCGAAGTTTTCAAATTTCAGCCGTTCGCTCAAGAAGTTGAGCATATTTTTGGAATGTGAAAGGAGTAAAATTTTTGTCATAGTTTGCGTATATAAATAATTTTTAGTTACTTTGTATGGTTAAACCACAGCCATTGTTCAGCGGCTAAAGATGCAATCTTTGTTCTATCCCTGCAATAATTGTGGAGAGTGTGGCGATAACGTAATATGATAATGGGCTTTTAGCACTAAAGGAGATGTTTAGCTCGTTATTTATTCATGATTCATATATTTTAACAATGAGAAAAAATTATAACTTCACACGGCGTAAGCTCTATCTTCCGGAGTATGGTCGTCATATCCATCAGATGGTAGACTCGCTGTTAGATATTGAGGATCGTCAGGAGCGTACTCGACAGGCGAAGGCTGTCATAGCTGTTATGGGAAATCTAAATCCTACGCTTCGCGACACCGAGGATTTTAAGCATAAGCTTTGGGATCATCTCTTTATAATGTCCGATTTTAAGTTAGATGTTGATTCTCCATACCAGCAACCATCACGCCAGGATTTGACATTGAGGCCTCAAAAACTATCATATCCACAGACACGTATCACATTTAAGCACTATGGTAAGTATGCGCAGCGCTTTGTGCGTCTTATTGCCGAGGAGCATGGTGATTCGCGCTCTATTGGTGAGCTGGCAAATGTGGCGCGTTTCATGCGCACGAAGAGCTTTGAGTACAACAACGAGCATCCAAATAATGACTCTATAGCTCGTGATATTCGTCTTATGGCGGATGGCGAGCTAGATATGGATCTCTCGTTTATTGCCGACATGCGTAGCGACTATCGTCATAGTATGCCACAGCGTCAGCAGCGCCGCGGCAAGCAACAGCGTAACAATGGTCGTAAGTCGCATGGTCAGCAGGGACATCCACAGAAGGGTATGAAGCAGCACCGCAATAATAGTCATAAGTAACAAGTTATAATCGATATCCAAGTAAATATGAAGAAATATCTATTCTCTATAGCACTTCTCTCGATGCTCATGGTGGCATGTGGCGGCGAGAAACCCTCTGTAAGCACCACTATCTCTGGGCGTTTTGTTGGCAGCAATGCCGATTCTCTAGTTTTGGAGCGTATCTCCGACAATTTTGTTGCCTCGGAGCGCATGGCTGCCGTAGCTCTTGCCGACAATGGTGGTTTTAGCTTTTCGATAGAGATTGAGGAGGATAGCTCGCCACGTTTTTATAAGCTCTCCACCACCTCATCTAGCCGTCCTGTGATGCTTGTTGTTGCTCCTGGCGATAACATTACCCTTGAGTCTGCTGGGGATATATTCCTCAACTACGAGGTTGAGGGGTCGGAGGAGTCGGCTCTTATTCGTGAGTTTAACCGTGAGTATTTTGCCTCATGTGACCGTTTGGCGCTCATCGCCGAGAACCTAAATAGCTCTAGCCGTTACACCGAGAGGGAGGCTTATCGTGCTGCGCAGGAGGCTATCAAGAGCCAGGTGCGCTTTGTAGGTTCTCATCTTCAGAACCTTGCGGCGTTGTATGCCATGCGTCATGCTATCGCCGAGCAGTATATCCCACAGCTCGATGGCTATGGTATCACTATGGCCCACTACGCGGCAGTCCTTGAGGGGTTGAAGCAGCGATACCCCAACTCGCCATATCTTTCGCATCTCGAGAGGGAGATTTCGGAGGGTGAGGCTCTTATAGATGTTATCAACAAGGTGGAATTGACCTCCTACCCCGATATAGAGCTTGAGGATATGTACCGCACGAAGCACCGCTTGGCGTCGCTCTCTGGCGGTGTTACGTTGCTCTACTTTTGGATTTCGGAGAGTGCCTTGTGCAACAATATAAATGCCGAGCTTAAGGCTCTTTATGAGCGTTACCACGACCAGGGCTTTGAGGTGTATCATGTCTCTGCCGACTCCGATGAGGCGGTGTGGATTGAGGCGGTGCGTCAGCAGGGTCACCCCTGGATTTCTGTCTATGGAGGCCGCAGTGCCGAGGTCTTTACGCTCTTTAATGTTGCTACACTGCCCAAGGCATACCTCATCGACCGCGAGGGAAATATCACCAATGCACCACTACGCATCGAGGCTCTCGAGCGCGAGATAAAGCGTTGCCTATAGCATGATTTACTTTGTGTCGGACATACATCTCGGGGCTGGGGATAAGCATCAGCAGCAGCGTACCGAGCGTGCCTTTTGCAGGTGGCTGGATGCCATCTCCAAGGATGCTACACACCTCTACCTCCTTGGCGATATCTTTGACTTTTGGTTTGAGTATCGCAGGGTTGTGCCACAAGGCTTTGTGCGCGTTCTGGGGCGTTTGGCGGAGCTTTCTGACCGCGGTGTAGAGGTTGTCTTTTACACCGGTAACCACGATATGTGGTGCTACGACTACCTGGAGCGTGAGTGTGGCATGAGGGTAGTCCGAGCGCCTAGGGTAGAGCATCTCTGCGGCAAGGCGTTGCACCTTGCCCATGGCGATAATATGAATATCCATGGTGAGCCTCTGCTCAAGATTATGAATAAGATGTTTCGCTCTAGTTGGTTGAGGAGCCTCTTTAGCTGGATTATACACCCCGACCTCGCCTTGCGCTTTGGTAGGTGGTGGAGTGGCAAGTCGCGCAAGAGCCATAACGTAGAGAAGATTTCTGCTGATAGGCTTGGATATCTTGTCGATTATGCTCGTGACCATCACGCCGCAAATGGCGATGTTTGTGCATATATCTTTGGTCACATGCACTTTCCACATCGTCATACCGAGGAGTCTCTCGATGTGTTGTTTATGAGCGATTGGTCGGGCGATAGGGCTACCTATATCACTATGGATGAACAAAATATACTAGAACTTAAAACTTTTGATATAGATGAAACAATATCTTGAGTTATTGGATAAGATATGTCGCGAGGGTGTTGTTCGCGGCGATAGAACAGGCACAGGCACCAAGGGTATCTTTGGTTATCAGATGCGCTTTGACCTTCGCGATGGTTTTCCGCTGGTTACCACGAAGCGTCTCTTTTTGAAGGGTGTCATCTATGAGCTTTTGTGGTTCTTGAGGGGTGACACCAACATCAAGTACCTTGTTGATAATGGGGTACATATCTGGGATAGTGATGCCTTCCGCTACTATAATGAGCTGTGTGTGCGTCATGGTGTGTTGCCTGTCGATAAGGATACTTTTCTTGCTGCTGCGGGCGTTGAGTCACCCATCGAGGGTTACCGCTTTGGTGATTTGAACAATGTATATGGCTATCAGTGGCGTAGCTGGCCTACGGGTGATGGTGGTGCTATCGACCAGATTAAGAGGGTTATCGAGACTATTAAGCATAACCCTAACTCTCGCCGTATGATTGTCTCGGCGTGGAATGTTGCCGATGTAGATAGCATGGCTCTTCCTCCCTGTCACACCATGTTTCAGTTCTTCGTTGCCGAGGGTCGCCTCTCCTGTCAGCTCTACCAGCGCAGTGGTGATACCTTCCTTGGCGTGCCGTTCAACATCGCCTCGTATGCGTTGCTAACGATGATGATTGCCAAGGAGTGTGGCTTGGAGCCTGGCGAGTTTGTTCACACGTTGGGCGATGCTCACCTCTACCTCAATCACCTCGAGCAGGCCGAGGAGCAGCTCTCACGTGAGCCACGTAAGCTCCCTACCATGGTGCTAAACCCTTCGGTAAGCTCCATCTTTGACTACACTTTTGAGGACTTTACGCTCGAGGGTTACGACCCTCACCCAGCTATCAAGGCTCCTCTCTCGTTCTGATTTTAGATGTTATAATACCCTTTTATCCCTATTGTGATGAAGAGACTTCTTCTGCTTTTTCTCTGCTTTGTGATGCCTGTTATAGCTATGGCGCAGCAGCGTAGCATCGAGATAGATGCCCAGAGCTTTGCCCCTGTGCAGCAGGGTGCGCTTACGGGCGTTGCTATCGACAAGATTCAGCCCGACCACTCGAAGCGTCCCTGTGCGCGTATCAAGATGCGCATCAACCGCATGTCGAGAGCCGATATAGACCAGCTCTCGGTGAAGATTGTGGGCGGTAACGTAGCTCTTATGCGCCGCGAGGTAGCCACCGAGGGCAACGGCCTTATCATAGAGCTTACTGCGAAGCCCGAGACCCGATTCTACCTCCACCACGATAAGTATGGTGACTCTAACGAGGTGAACCTAAATCTGGAGGGTAATAAGGAGTATCGCCTCGAGGCGGAGCTACGCCTGCAGCAGACTATCATAATCAATGCAGGTGTTGAGGGTGCCGATGTCTACCTCGATGGCGAGTATAAGGGTCTTACCAATAGCATTTCGGAGATTACCATCGGCGATGTGAGCCTTGGTAGCCACGTGGTGCGTGTGCAGCAAAACTCCCTGCAGCGCGAGATGAATATAGAGGTTACTCCTGCCAATATCAGCTTCCGCGTGGAGCTAAACACCGCGCAGTCACGCCCACAGTGGTTGGTGCTTCAGGTGGAGCCTAAAGATGCCATGGTAGTTATAGATGGCAATGTATGCCCTGCTGATGCTCAAGGCTTTGTGCAGAGGGCATTCCCCAATGGCACACACACCTATACCATCTCTGCCAAGGATTATCACACCGAGAGTGGCACCTTTGTCATCGCTGGCGAGAAGATACAGCGTAACATCTCGCTACGCCCCGCCTATGGTTGGCTCTCCATCCCAGAATCGGAGATTCTCAATGGCGCAACGGTATATGTTGATAACACCCTGTTGGGTACCGTGCCATTTAGGAGCGATAAGCTTGCTAGTGGACAGCACTCTGTACTTATTGTTAAGGAGTTGTATAAGAACGCGGAGGCGAGCATCACTATTAGCGATGGCGAAACCTACACCTACACCCCAACCCTTGTAGCAAACTATGGCACTGTAACCATCAACGCAGGTGGTGATTTCGACATCTATGCCAATGGCAAACTCCTCGGCAGGTCGCCATGGAGTGGTAATCTTACTGCCGATAGCTACATCTTTGAGGCACGTATGGAGGGTTATGAGCCTAGCTCTGTCACTCGCACAGTTGTTAATGGCTCTGCTGTTCAGAGCATTGATATCCCTGCGCCCAAGGCTATCCTTGGCTATATTACCGTTGTCAGCTCTCCGGCTATGGCTACGGTAATGGTGGATGGCAAGGCTATAGGCACCACGCCCCTCACAGAAAATGTTTTAATAGGCAAGCATAAGCTCTCTATAGTTGCCGATGGCTATACAACCTACGAGAAGGATATCTATATCACCAAGGATTGTAACGAGGAGATAAATGTGGCTCTTAATGTGAAGAAGCTTACTTATAAAGTTGGTGACTACTACGATGATGGCACAAAGCAGGGCGTTGTCTTTTATGTAGATGCTACAGGTAAGCATGGCAAGATTGTTAGCCTCGACCAAGTTACGAAACAGTGGTGTAACGATAAGCAATATAAGAAAAAGATAGTAGTAGGCGCTTCAAGCGAGAGTGATGGTAAGGCAAATACTGATAAAGTTATGTCGCGCTCGGATAGTGCAGCGTATTATGCCTTTGTGTGGTGCAGAGCCAAGGGTAATGATTGGTATCTGCCAGCTAGGGATGAGTTGATGTTACTATATAGTGTACGAGATGCTATAAATCGCACTCTTTGCGAGCGAGGAGGTGATGCGATATCAGCTAAGTGGCACTGGTCTTCAACGGAGTCTAGTAAGTCCTTTGCGTGGTATGTCAGTATGTACAATGGCTACACCGGCAGCCTCGATAAGTACGGCACCTGCTATGTGCGTGCCGTGTCCGCTTTTTAATTTAGGCTTAAATCTTTAAAATTTTATGGTAAGTATAATTGTTGCAATAGCACAAAATGGCACTATAGGCGATAAGAATGCCTTGCTGTGGCATATAAAGGAGGATATGCGATTCTTCCGCACCACAACATCGGGGCATCCCGTGATTATGGGTCGTAAGACCTTCGAGTCGCTAGGGTCGCGCCCACTGCCCAAGCGCAAGAATATAGTCATCACACGCTCCGATGTGGAGTTTGAGGGTGCCTTTGTGGCTCACTCCCTCGAGGAGGCTATAGCGATGGCCGAGGGTGATGAGGAGATATTCATAATGGGTGGTGCGCAGATATACGCGCAGGCGCTGGAGGTAGCCGACAGAATGTACATCACACGTGTAGAGCGTGATTACGAGGGTGACACCTCCTTCCCAGCCGTAGACTACAGCAAGTGGCGCCTTGTGAAAGAGGAGCGCTTCGAGAGTGGTGAGGATTTCGACTCGCCATTCGCATTCCTGGTATACGATAGAGTAAGATAGCAGAGCAAGATGCTTCTCAACAGCAAAAAGCCTCGGAGATGTCTCCGAGGCTTTATTATATCTGTTATACTATATGAATATAAACTTCAGCATAAATAGTATAACTAGCAGATACATGAATGGCGTTATCTTATTAACCTTGCCACATATCAGGTTGATAATAACATAGGCAATCATACCCAGCAGGATGCCGTTTGAGATAGAGTAGGTAAGTGGCATCATGATAATACATGTAAAGGCTGGGATAGACTCCGAGAAGTCATCGAAGGGAATCTTCACAATAGGCTCAATCATCAGCAGACCTACGATGATAAGCGCTGGGGCTGTGGCTGCCGAGGGGATAGAGAGGAAGAGTGGCGAGAAGAAGAGGGCTACAGCAAAGCAGATGGCGATGACGAAGGCTGTGAGGCCCGAGCGGCCACCCTGCGCAACACCTGCCGCACTCTCAACGTATGTCGTGGTCGTAGATGTTCCGAGAACAGCACCTGCGGTGGTAGCTATAGCATCGGCCATAAAGGCCTCCTTGATTCTATAGATGTTGCCATTTTTGTCGAACATATTTGCCTTGGTGCAGACACCAACAAGCGTGCCTACGGTGTCGAACATATCTATAAAGAGGAATGTGAACACCACAACGAGCATGTCGAGGCTAAAGATTTTGTCAAACTCAAATTGGCAGAAGATAGGGGCTATCGACTCGGGTCGTGAGAGTATGCCCTTAAACTCGGTGACACCCATAGGGATACCAATAACCATTGTGGCAAGGATACCCACAAGGATAGCACCAGGGATGTTGCGGATAAACATAAATCCTGTGATGAGGATGCCTATGATGGCAAGGAGCGCCGAGCCAGAGGTGATGTCACCAAGGGCAACAAGCGTAGAGTCGTTCTTCACCACGACACCTGCGCTACTCAAGCCTATGAAAGCGATAAACAGGCCGATGCCGGCACCTATGGCGTTACGCAGGCTGTGGGGTATGGCGTTTACGATAGCCTCGCGGACGTTGGTCACCGTGAGCAGGATAAAGGTAAAACCCTCGAGGAGTACAGCCGTGAGGGCAAACTGCCATGTGTAACCCATGCCGAGGCATACGCTATATACGAAGAAGGCGTTTAGTCCCATGCCTGGGGCTAGACCAAAGGGGAGCTTACCCCAGAAGGCCATGGCGAGGCAGCCTATGATGGCGGCGAGGGCCGTAGAGGTAAATACAGCACCTCCGGGCATGCCATCCAAGGCGCAAAACATGCTAGGGTTTACGGCAAGGATGTACGACATGGTGAGGAATGTGGTTATTCCTGCGATAATCTCCTTGCGGATTGTAGTTTGTGATGGGTCAAAACCAAAAAGTCTCTGTAACATATCTAATAGCTTGGGTTTTAGGGCGTGGGTTGTCCAAATGTTTAGCTCTCAACTCGCTAGCCTATGGTGTGCATGCGTACCGAAGCCTTGATGAGCGCTATGGCACGTATGCGGCTAATCTCTATATCCTTGTCGGCGTGGTGCTGATTCTGACTCACTAGGCGTATATGACCCTCGATATCCGACTTCTGAACATACTTCACGGTGATATACTCCTCACCATCCATATCTATCGAGAGGAGATACATGTCGCCCCAAAATACATCTCTCACATCGCTCAACTGCTTATATAGAATTATGTCGCCACTCTTCAAAAGTGGGTACATGGAGTCTCCAACAACATATATCGCACCATCGCACTTCGGAAGATTTGGAATGTGAATGTAGTTTACAGGCTCTGGGGCGCGATCCTCGGCAAATAGGGGTGTTAGTCCTGCCGTACCCTCAATCGAGTATAGTGGCACGCTCTGTAGCGGTAGCGACTTGTCGGTGCGGTGGGTGTAGGGCGTGAAGTCTGGCTCGGCATTAAACATCTTACCCTTGCCACTCTCCAACCACTCTGGATTCACGTTAAAATCTTGAATAAATATATTTTTGTTACGTGTCGATAGTCCAGCCTTGCCTGTTTCTATCATCGAGAGCGCAGCTTTTCCGATGCCAAGATGCTGTGCTAGTTGCTCTTGAGTCATATTTAGCTCCTTACGCATAAGCCTTAATCGCTGTCCTATCGTTTCCATATAAGAAAAATTTATATTAAAAAATTGTACAAAACTATTGACAAGATAAATAATTGAATATATCTTTGCGGTACAAAGTTAAGCAATTTATTTTAATTGTGCAACTTTTGAAACAAAAAATTTAATTAATAAACCCTAATTAATCAGTTATGTACGAATTTTCAAGTGAAGTTTATCGTGAGCTTGCTGAACATCTTTTCGAGGAGATTGGTGGTAGAAGCTTCTTCAGTGGGGTAGTGGTCTACTACGATGGAGAGGTCTGTTGCAGGCTGCGAACCACGCTTATTGTCAGCCGCAAGAGCCATGGCTCGGATGCCCCATCCATACCCCTTTTGCGTGTTGTGCCGGTGTGGTGGGAGATGGAGACTACGATTGGAGGTGAGAGTCTGTTAAATGACTTCTCGTTTGGTGAGATGTTGAACTTAACGATGCAGAGCGATGGAGAGTTGTGGTAATAGCATCGGCATACCATCGTTCGAGGAGTTTGCCCTCGCGGTATATCCCTTCTTGGATATCACCCCCTTTCATCGCACCTACTACTCAATCCTTGAGGCCTACGCCTGTGGGCGCATCCGCAAGCTGATAATCTCCGTACCTCCGCAGCATGGTAAGAGTGTGGGTGCCACAACGTTGCTACCTGCCTATATGTTGGGTCTCGACCCCGATGCACGTATCGCCATAGCCTCCTATTCGGGTACTCTGGCCTCGAAGTTCAATCGCCGTGTGCAGCGTATCTTGGAGTCTCGGGAGTATGCTGCGATGTTCCCCGACACTACAATCAAGTGTGGCACGAAGCCCCCAGGATATATTCGCACCTCGGATGAGGTGGAGATTGTGGGGTATAAGGGTGAGCTTATAAGTGTCGGCCGCGAGGGGTCGCTGACGGGTAATCGTGTAGATTGCTTCATCCTCGATGACCTATACAAGGATGCTATGGAGGCGCAGTCGCCTGTCGTGCGTGCCAACTGCTGGGAGTGGTATACCTCGGTGGTGCGTACACGTATGCACAACACCTCGCGCGAGATTGTGGTCTTCACACGATGGCACGAGGAGGATCTTATAGGTACGCTATGTGCCACGGAGCCTTATCGTGTCATGACCTCGCTACGCGATATTGAGGATGTGAAGCCCGATGAGTGGCTTGTGGTGAACTTCGAGGCGCTGAAGGCCTCGCCACCTACGGAGCTGGACCCTCGTGCGCTGGGTGAGGCTCTCTGGCCCGAGCAGCAGAGTGTGGAGCTTCTCGAGGCGAAGCGCCGTCTTGATGCTGTGCGCTTCGAGGCTATGTATCAGGGGCATCCCACAACACGCGAGGGACTGCTCTATGGCGATGGCTTCAGGGAGTATACGCTGCTGCCCCGCGACATTGTAACTAGGGCGAGTTATACCGACACCGCGGATATGGGCGATGATTATCTCTGCTCGATAGCCTATGTTGTTGATATGGACGGCATTATATATATTACCGATGTGGTATACTCGCGCGAACCTATGGAGCTTACCGAGCGCCTTGTAGCCTCTATGTTTGAGCTTACGGCTACGCGCCAGGCCTACGTGGAGAGTAACAATGGCGGTAGGGGCTTTGCCCGTGCCTTGCAGCGCCTAGCTCCAAATACACGTGTGGAGTGGTTTCATCAAAGCGGAAATAAGGAGGCGCGAATATTGTCGAACTCCGCCACGGTGCTACATAGTGTACGTATGCCCGAGGGGTGGCACCTCAAGTGGCCAGAGTTTTACCAGCATCTTGTTACCTATCGCAGGCTCTTTCGTGCTAACCGCCATGATGACGCCGCCGATGCCCTCACAGGAGTCGTGGAGCGTGAGGTGACACAGCGCCAAGGTCGTGGGTGGCAGAGAGTAAAGTTTATATAGGTGTGGCGTGGGAAGCGAAATTTTCCTATCTTTGTAGTATGAAACATGTTGTTGTAGCATTTGACTCGTTCAAAGGTTCGCTCACATCTGCCGATGCTTGTGAGGCCTTTGCAGTGGGGTATCGCGAGGTATGCCCCGATGCTGATGTGCGTATAATACCTATATCGGATGGTGGCGAGGGCTTCTCCGATGCTGTGGCGTCATCGCGCCATGGCGAGAGCGTGGAGTGTCGTGTTAGCGGCCCTCTGGGTGGCGATGTCGTAGCTACCTATACCATCTTGGATGATGGCACTGCGGTAATCTCCCTCGCTGCGGCATCTGGACTAACGCTCATCCCTGCGGCGAGGCGCAACCCCCTCCTAGCTACCACCTATGGTACAGGAGAGCTTATCCTCGATGCCCTAGGCCGTGGCTCTAGACGCATCATCATAGGCCTTGGAGGTAGCGCCACAACCGATGGTGGCTCGGGAATGTTACGTGCCTTGGGCTTTCGCTTCTTTGATGATAGGGGGTGTGAGCTAACCTCGGCAATAGATATCCTCGAGCGTGCGGTATCTATCTCTGATAGTGATGTCTCTCCTGCGGTGCGTGATGCCGTGATAGAGGTAGCTGTAGATGTCGATAATCCGCTCTATGGCCCTCGTGGTGCGGCATACGTCTACGCGCCACAGAAGGGTGCCGATGCCGAGATGGTGCAGCGCCTAGACTGCGCCTTGCGCCACTATGCCTCGCTGGGCGATAGCCACTGTGGCTATGAGGCCTCTGCTACCTCTGGTGTGGGTGCCGCAGGAGGTGTAGGCTACGCCTTTGTGGCATTCCTAGGGCGAAGGCTGACATCAGGCATAGAGCTTCTTCTCGACATCGTGGACCTCGATGCGGCGCTTGAGGGTGCCTCGCTTGTGGTTACTGGCGAGGGACGTATCGATGAGCAGACGCTCATGGGTAAGGCTCCTGTGGGTGTGCTACGCCGTGCGCAACGTCATGGTGTGCCGTGTGTCGCTGTGGGAGGCATGGTGGCTATGTCGGAGAGCTTGGCGCAGAGTGGCTTTAGCGATATCCTTGCTGCGAAGCCTGCCTCGATGCCTTTGAGCGAGGCTATGAAGCCCTCCGTGGCCTACGACAACCTACGTACTGTGGGTAGGGGTGTAGCTAGCGCCTATATCAAAAAATAATGATGCAAGAGTTTCTTGCATCATTATTTTTTATGAGATATGTGTAGCTACTACATAAACCACGACTTTACCCTCTCTGCATAGGCGGAAATCATGTCAGAGAAGCTTCTTGATCTATTCGACTCCCTAACATGCTCATAAGCATATGTTGCCGCAGCGTTAGGGTGCTTCACGCACTCCATGTTTACCTCGTAGTCATATTTGCTCTGCTGCATTCTATACTCACGTTCAGCAGCGAGGTTTGCCTGGCTATCCTCATACTGCTTCATCTTGAATGCCCAGTTGCGCTCCTCGAGCTCTCGTCTGCGTGCCTCTATAGCGGCGTAGTGCGACTCTACGCTCTTTACCAACGTACGGCCCTGTGCTGCCGCCGCAGAGAGTGGGTTTATCTCGGCTAGAAGCTCCACAACTCTTGCTGCCGACTCCTCGGTCTTTGCGGTGTTCCACTGTGCGTATGCCTCGTTGTAGAGCGCCGCACCCTCCTTATCAATCTTCTGCTGATATATGACGCCAAGCTTCTCCATGGCCTTCATGTATGCATCCTTGCACACCTCTGGCACTGCAGCAAGCTTTGTCATCGCCTCATCATAACGCTGTGAGTTGGCCAACGACTCCGCCTCGGCAAGTAGGAAGTCAATCTGCGAGTTGTAGTACTCCACAATCTTGGCCTTGCCATTGTTGATGCAGGCAACAACTCTCGCGTCATTGGTCTTTATCAACTTAACGGCAGCGAGGTATGCCTTTGTGTCATTAGCACCTACACCCTTCACCTCGGGGAGGTCGCAGCTAGCAAAAAGCTCGCCTGTCACGGCATCACCAATGTAGATTGTAGGAGCTAGGGTGAGGGCAACCATAGGGGGTGCTGTAGGGGTGATATCCTTGGTTACCTCTATTAGGTTTGCGGTAATCACAAATCTAGGGTCTGCGGAGTTGCCACCAAGACCTTGCTCTGCGGCAATCTTTGCAAGTTTGTTCTTCAGGGCGTTGGTAGCAAACGAGGGTATGTTTGCGTTAGAGACCACGTATGGAGTAAGCACGATGCGTCCTAGGTCGTCACTCTTACCCAAGTCGTTTTGTGCATTTGCGGTTGTGCTACCAAACAGTAGAAGGAGTGATAGAAGCCCTGCGATGAAATAATTATGCTTTGTCATAATTTATTTAGTTTAAGATTTATGCTGCCTTTAACGCCTAAAACGAAGAGCCTGCTCACGGTAGTTGTTGCGCAGGCTCTCTGTTATGTTCACTCCACGCATAGGGGAGCTGATGAGTTATAGACATTAAGAGATGCTACTTTGCACCGATAACTAGTTGAGCCTGACCAAGACCCTGCATCATGAGCTTTGACTCAATATCATACTCCGACTTAAGGTACTTTCTCAAACCATTCACCCATCTACGAGCATCCACCTGGCGAACCTTGCCATCCTCCTCCATCTCGACAGGGATTCTTACCTGCTCGAACAACATCATGTTCTCGGTAGCATCGGTAGTGTTGAAGCGACCATGCTTGGTGTTGTCAGACATCCAATCCTCGATGATCATACCTAGCTCATCGCCATCAAACTCCTCCTCGAGGTCGAAGCCTGCGTCATCCCATGTCTTGATGCGAACAACAATCTCGCGACCATTAGCAAAGATGTCATCAAAGTGTGACTGAAGCTGTGCGTTGAAGTTGTCGATATGCATCAAAACAGCCTCCTCGATGAGGACTGCTAACTCGGAAGTAAAGCTTGGCTTACCAGTGCCACTAGCACCCGCTATCTGCTTGTCGGTGTAGGCGTCAAGGCCCTGAAGGTTAAATGTCAATGAGCGCTTTGGGCCTACCTGATTAACGGTGTAGGTGAGCTGCATCCAGATATCTGCCTTGGCAACCTTCTTAAGCTTGTCGATAGGCGACTCTGCAACGCCGCCACCCTCCTTGTTTGTGAGCATGGAATCCTCTGCCTCCTGGTTCATCAGCGTCTTGAGGCTAGACTCTAGGTTCTTGAGGGGGAATTCACGCTCGGCCATCATCTCGTTAATCTTGCTTATCGCCAAGAGTAGGTCAGAACTTTGCTGAAGTGCTGCGCGATAATCTGGTAGTATCATCTCAGTACCCATGTTGTCAAACTTCTGGACATAGCCATTCTGCACACACCAGTTGTCGCTAGGCACAACCATAATCGTAGGCTTCTTTGCTTGTGCAAACAGTGTTGCACAAACAAAGAGTGATGCCATAAGTAATACTAATCTTTTCATACAATTAACCTTGTGTTAATATATATAAATATTGACTAGAAACCTGCGCCAAGAGCCTTTACGATACCTGCAGCCTCCATCTCCTTTCTCAAGGCATCCTTGGATACAGATACTCTCACGCCGACCTTATACTGCTTGCCAACCTGGATGATATCGCCAGGAGCTGGAATGCCGTTGTTTACGAAGTTTACATACTTCATATACTTTCCGCCATTCTGGAAGAAGTCCTGGAAGTAGGCAACATGAGTGCTTTCAGCATTTGGATCTGTGACAATAGGCTTCTGCGCAGGAACACGTGCCGAGTCGTTGTTTAGTGCCGCAACACCCTTGAACAACACGCCATGAACAGCATTCTTTGCAGCCTGTGTAGTTGCCACATTCTTATCCTTTGAGTATGACCACACCTTAACAAGTATAGAACCCTGTGTAGCCTGGCCTATGGTTGGCTCAATCTCGTATGCCCATGTTAGGGTCGCCTGGTCAGCTACAGCCTGCTTCTTTGTTGCAGAACATGAGGCCAACATCACGAGCGATGCAACTATTACAAAAATACTTAATATGCGCTTCATAATCTACTACTTCTTTGCTTTAACAACCTGCTTAACAACCATACCGAGAGCGGCCTTCTTGTTCTTTGAGAGTACAGTACCCTTTGGACCCTCTGTCTCTGCTGGCTGTGCGCCCTCCTCTACCAATGAGTATCTGTTATCCCAAATATTCTTCTTATCAACCTTTACTACGCCGATAGACTCCCACTTAACCTCCTTTGTTACAGGGTCAAGAACTGGCTGAAGAAGGTTGAATGCCTCACCACCCTCAAGGCCCTCTTTCATACCCATATCTGCGATCAATGGATCTACAGAGATGATCTGTGATACTGGAGCAAATACCTCGTAATTTCTCTGGAGCTTTGCGAAGATCTTGTCGATGTTACGGATTACAGTCTGCTGGATAAGCTTGTCGTCTGGCTTCACAGCGCTGTCGATACCTAGAGCTGAAGCAAAGCCGCTACCAGCGTCAATAGTATTGGTGTTAGCGTTGTCGATACCTACGAGTTTCATTGGGAATGTGTAGGCATTGAACTTCTCCATGTCAATCTTACCCTCGCTGTTGAACATAGCGTAGAACTCTGCTACAACCTCCTCTGACCAATCTAGCTGGTAGAGAGCAGTTGTTGTACGTGCCATGTAACCCTTGCTTGTAGCAACATAAGCAGCATCTGCAGCCGCAGTCATGATAGTATTTGCAGGAGCAGGTGTGAAACCAGCGATGAGGTATGCAAGATTCTTTGTGAATGCAGCAACAGGCTCGCTAGGGTAGAACGCAAGCTTTGAGTATGTAACGAAGGTGTTAGAGATGAGGTTCTCACCCTTGTCGATAATTGTCTGAATACCCTTTGATGTAGCTTTAGCCTCGGCAACGTCAGTCTGTGAAGCATCGTATGCTGCACGCTCTGCGATAAGCTCAAAATCCCATGAGCCATCCTCCTGGATGTTAAACCACTTCTTCACGAGGTCGTTACCAATCTTCTCCTTTGCGTTTATCTCGTTGATAGCAGCTACAAGGTTCTCGTTGTACTCCTTGCCACCCCTGAGAGTCTGCATAATATCCTTTGCCTCATCAAGACCTATATCGCCAAAGCCATCCTTGTACTGGTTGATAAGCTCTAGCAAGCCACCCTTTGGTGCGCCACCATAAGCCTGTGTGAAGCCGATAAGGTGCTTGTTGTACTTCTCTGGGAATGGATAGTTCTGCCATGACTGGTCGAGCTGTGCTGTGAAATCCTCGGCGCCCTCAAGACCTGGCTCGTCAGTTGTAAGTAGCACCATGTGTAGTGAACTTCTCTGATACTGTGGAGCCTCTGCCTCCTGTGCATTAACAGCCCATGCCAAACCAAAGCATGCTACTGCTGCAAGAAAATGTTTCATTTTCATAATAAGTAAGTGTTAATATTAATTGTGTAATTTAAGTTTTCTATGATTAAAGTTCGAGAATTCCAATTTTGCAATGGGGAGACCGGAACTTTCTCAAAGGGTTGTTGCGTAGTGTCAGTTCGCAATACAAATATAGTAAACTTTTTCAAATAATAGTAGCATTGGCTGCCTTTTTTTTGGATACTTATGTATTTTACACTTATATAATATGGTATGGGTGTGCTGTTGTTTAGCTAACTTTTTATGTTATGAAGTGGTGTAGTGATATATATTTAAGGGTGTTGAACTAATTTTTAGGTAAAAAGTTTTGCATATTCAAAAAACTTATGTACTTTTGTGCGCTCTTCAAGAGAGTAGGGTTTATTAATTGCTGTTGTAGCTCAGTGGTAGAGCACTTCCTTGGTAAGGAAGAGGTCGTCAGTTCAAGCCTGATCAACAGCTCACAAAAAGCAAGTATCACCAGAAGGT
>JAGBWD010000031.1 GCA_017629985.1 Alistipes sp. | reverse complement strand
TGTATCTACTCCTCATGAGCCTACAGAGCCAAAGATACAAGGTGAGTAATGTTTAACAAAAAAGGGGCGTAATGCCCCTTTAATAGTAATTGTTGTGTTACTCTATATCGTAGAGTTCTATACTTAAGTAATCTATGAATATTTCGCCTACGTATACGCCGTTGTAATTAGAGTATACTTGAGTATAAATGACTCCTTTTTTGAATGCTAATGCCTCATGTTCGGTTCTAAATCTCATCGTAGTAGTTCCTTTTGGTCCGACCAACTCAATGCAATAGTGTTTGAATAATGTTCTAATAGTTTTCATAACTTTTACTTTTTTTTGAGCTGAAGCTCTTTTAATTAAACAAACAAATGAACGATAGGTTTTTTTTTTACTTCTCTTCTCGCTTTGCCCTTTCGAGTGCTTAATACGGCAAAATCAGCGAAATAAGACAATAAGAATATTCAAAAAATACTACCTCAAAGAGGTGGAGATTTTTTTAAAATTCGCCATTGGATTATCGCTTTGCCGTAGCTTTGCACTCTAAAGGGAATGCGAAGAGATGTTAGGAAAAAACCGAAAGTGAATACCTTTTTTAAAATAGTCCTCGCGTGTGCGCGTGCGATTCGCGTGTGCGCACGTGAAAGACATTGTAAACAACTAACAATCATTTATTAACAACAAAAGTGCGGAGCACCCCTCTCGTCAATATATGCTAGTTGCGTACTGAGTTTTTATCAGTTATCCGCAACGTCCGCACTTTTATAAGACTTTTGTAACTATGGGTCCTATGCTTGTTGGTGCTGCTGCTGATACTATATTAGGTTTCGCTCAAGCATCGTATAATAATTCTCTTGCTGAACAATCAGCCGAAAATGCCTATGAACGTCAGTTAGATTTTTGGAATAAACATAACGAATATAATTCACCTACTAATCAACGTAAGCGACTTGAACAAGCTGGTTTTAATCCCTCTGCTGCTCTCGGTGAGGTTGCTACAGGCCAAAATGCCCAACAGCTCTCTTCAGTACCTCAAAATGAATATGCTCAAAAGGGTGTTCTTCAGCTACAAACTCTTTCATCTGCTTTGGAGTCTTTTGCACGTATTGAGAAACTTGGCGCTGAAACAGGTCTTGCAACAGAGCAAATTGCTACTGAATCTTTAAGACAAATTCTTACAGGTATAGGTATTAGTAGAGAGAAAATTAACTATGCACTTGATTTTAATAAACTTCTCGAAGATGATGCTACTCTTGAACAACGTATAACTCATCGCTTGACAATGTACGATTTAGAGGAGTCTGCCAAACAAGCAGATATTGACTATAAGGAATCTCTTACTACTCTCGCTGAAGCTGATACCGAAGAGTCAAAAGCTAATGCTCAAAAGCTTGTTGCCGAAAAGGGCCTTATTGCAATTAAAGCAGATACCGAAAAATCTATTCAAGCATATAACTATGCTTTAGCTAAAGAGTCTAAATCTAAAACAAAGCTTAATGAACAAGAACTTCGTGAACGTGTAGTATTAGCACCTATTAAGCGCCGTGCTATGGAGCTTGCTAATAAAGTTCATGCTTCCGAAGCTCAAAAGAATGAGATAGAAGCTGCATTAAAAAATCTTGAACTTGATGCAAAGTCAAAAGACGAAACTGGAGAAGCTAATGCTTGGTATTACATCGATGAGACTCTTGAGACTATTTCATCTATTTTAGGAATTGCAGCTGGAGTATATTTAGGCACTAGAAGCGGTAAACCTGCACAATCTTCTTCTTTGTATACTCCATCTTCAACAAATTTTGGCGGAGAAATTTGGCATAGATAATTTTTTGTATTATATTTGCCAAAAATTAAGGATATGTTGGAAACTTATATTAACATTCTCTCTGCAATCGCTATTACCGCTATATTGCTTTTGCCTGTTGTAATTTTGATAATTATTATCAAAAATAATTTACGAAAGTAAATTTTCAACGTTCTTTGAAATTTTGCCACCTCTTAACTCTCTTTCTACTAGGTTATTAATCATATAACCTCTTAACTATGTCGTAATATTTATGTTATGTTAAATTATGTGATGGGGTGACTTATTGGATATACTTAATAGATATACTATCACTGTGATATACTAGCGCTTATCATTAAAGGTAAAATAACGCGCCATAAAGTAGCTATACACAACGGAAATGACGGTGGTTAGCATCTTCGAGGGCGTTGGCCAGATATAAAGCGACTCAACAAATAGCTTCATGCAGACATAGTTAATAACAATGGAGCCAGCCACAGATATTGCATAACGAAGAAGCTGTCTGCGCGATTTAAGATGAGTTACCCTAAATGCAACATTTCTGTTGAGCCAAAAGCCTGTAAAGAAGGTTATTGGAAATACAAGGCAGAGTGTTGCTATATGAGGAGAGACAACAACAAAGCCAAGATTTACAAACCTCTCACACACAACAAAATGGTAGAGGATAAAATACCACAAGGTGTCAAGCACCATATTTACACCTCCACATACCCCATAGCAGAAGATATCGCGAGATATAAATCTGCGAACCTGTGGTATGTAGAGTGCATCTACGGCGCGTATCAACAACTTGGCAATCATTTACTTATATTGCTTTGGTGTATAGACCCATACTTGAGGGAAGCTATCCTTATACTCGCTGATAAACATCTCACAATCAGCCTTATCAGCACTTCCAAATGGTGAAACGGCATACATAGAGCCTAGCTTAAAATAGGTAAAAAGCATATCTGAATATCTCTTCTCAAGGTCAGAGATAGCTCGCTCCGCATTTTCTTGCGTTGAGTAGCTTCCAACAACAACCCAATGCCTGATATCATTATTATCACGCCAATCTGAGATAGGCTCTACAACATCTATAATAGGCTCTGTAACAGGCTCCGTGGTATCTTCTACAACATATTGCTCACTACCCTGCTCCTCAAAGGTGTCATCAGGGATTATCTCTACAACATCCTGAATATGCTCGTTGGATGCAAGTTTTTCCATATTATTATAGAGGGAAACAGCCACTGCGACAAGGGAAATCATAAGGCCTAAAACAAGGCCACGTCTTGATTTCCTCTTCTTCGTGATATTTATCTGCTCTCCGCCACCGATATTTAGTGCAGCTAACAGAGCCTCGTCAGCAACAAAGCTCTTATGGTTAATGGTTCCCACACCGCAAATCTCAATACCATGGCTGGTGCGAACCTTCTCCAGCCAGCGCTCAAAGATATCCTGTGACTGCTCTATATCTACTGATGCCTCCGAGGAGATAATATCAATAAGCGACACAGCCTCTCTCGTAGTAGAGAAGTTCAAGCTATAACATGGGGCGACTACCCTATTATGTGAACCATAACAGGCTGCGGTACGCTCAACAAATATAGTTCCTACACCAGGGATAGCTACAGCACCGTGGCGTAGTAGTGCATTGTAGATTAACTTATTAACTTCACCAACCATAGGTTACTTCTTTTTACCTCTCTTCTTATCCTCGCGCTTATACTCATCTACGGTATGCTGCATAACGGCATTTATATCCGCAACCTCGGGGCGCATGAATGAGCGAGCAATCATCACCACACCCAAAATAATAAATGGGATACTCAACAGCTGACCCATATCTAGAGCCATACCCATCTCGAAATCTACCTGTCGCTCCTTCAAAAATTCAATAAAGAAACGTGTGAGGAAGATACCTATCATCGCGCCACCAAATAGTAGGCCTGGTCGGCGGCGACCTAAATCCTTACTACAGTATAACCATAGCAGCACGCCAAATGTAAGCATATAACAGAGCGCCTCATAGAGCTGTGCGGGGTGACGTGCAGGAATCATGTCGATAACCTCCTGTGGCACATTACCACCAAACTCATACCACGCCCTACGAGCATCGTGATATACGAACTTAAAACCAAAGGCCGAGTCGGTAGGATAACCCACAATCTCGGAGTTAAAGAGGTTACCAAGACGTATCACGGCACCACTCAAAGGTGCTACAATAGCAATACGGTCAAGACCCCAGATAAATGGCAGGTGATTACCTCTTGTGAAGAACCACAATCCTAGAAAAATACCTAGCGTAGCTCCGTGGCTAGCCATACCTCCATCACGTATATCGGTGATGATTCTCCAGGGTTCTGGGAGGTAGACCTCTGGTTCATAGAATATGCAGTGTCCTACACGTGCGCCAACAAAGGTACCAAGGACAACCCAGATAAATGCAGATTCTAGGGTGCGCGTAGGGAAGCCCTCACGCTTAAACATAAAGGCACATATACGCTCCGCAGCAAGGATGCCTATAGCCCACATTAAACCGTACCAACGGATATCTAAATCACCAAGGTTTACAAGCGTGGGATTCCAATCCCATACTATTGATAATATATTCATAATCACAGATTTTATTAACTTTCAAGAATCGCTATGCGAGCAATAACTCGCCATGCCGCCTTCACATCCTTCACATCTATAATAATATCGGGGAAATTCTCCCTATTGCGCGACACAAGGCGCCATTTCGTGGGGTCATCCTTAATATATCTCACCATGCGCCATACCACCCTATCGCCAACAAGCAACACATGTTCATTACCTTGAACAACCTCATACACACCAGAGAGACGTTTCAGAAACAGATCATTAGCAGCGGTAACAGGGTCACTCATAGGACGCGAAAACGAACGTACAACAAAATCGCTACCCGTAGCATAAGGAGTCTGTATGTAGTCACTAGGCTCATAATTATCGAGATGCGAGAGTATACTCTCCATCTCATCGCGGTAGAATGGCAACCTATCACAATTAACAGGGTCGCTCTTTAGCATATTGCCAATACCCGACAGCAGCCAGGTCCTATCTATGTCGGGGTCAGCACTTATGATTCTATTTGCGAGGTCCTCCGAAATACCATAATTACCTCTGCGTATGTGATAGAGATTTTCCGATCGTCCCAATCCCAAACTCAACGCAAAGGAGTTAATAGATAGCCCAAAACGCTCAATAACCTTAACTAATCGTTCCCAATTATTAAACTTATTAGTCATAAATCACAATTAAAAAAAATATTATATCTTTGCATCGCGGCTCCGTAGTTCAATGGATAGAATTTAAGATTCCGGTTCTTACGATGAAGGTTCGAATCCTTTCGGAGTCACTTCAGCGCGGGGTTACCAACACTATTGGATGACCCCGCCTTGGTTTTAACTCACTCCATCCACCCATTCTGATTGCAAAGATAGATTATTTTTTATGATTACCATAAAAAAGTACTAAAATATTGTAATGTGACAACATAAAAGAGAGTGACTAAAAAGTGTATTTTGTCGTTACGCTTGCCCTCAAAATGCTCATTTACGCCCAGTAAACTCCGCTTTTTCGGGCTTCGCAAGCCTAAAACTACATCTTTTTATTCACTCTCTTAGGTCTTGGGACTGGCTATCTTACTTTTTAGTCAGCCCCTAGCAAATGTGGCAAACCACTATCGACCAGACTCTGCTATCTTCTGGGTAATCATCTTGTTAAGGTCATCCATCTCTAGCAAATCTTCAAGGAAGATGTGCATGCGGTAGCGCCAGTAGTGGCGTGAGTTAGCTGGCACATTGATACGCTCGTCATGTGGATTCTCGCGGCGAATATCGCCATCCATAGCCAGCCAATCCTGCAATGGAAGCACTGTAAGCATAGCTGGAGACTTTAGGTGCATAGCTACCACCTGCTCGCAAATCCATGGCTCGCAGAAATATGGTGCCTCACCCCATGCTCCAAGGACATGGTTGTAGAAGCGCTGTGTGACACCTCTATCCTCCTCCCACCAAGCACGCAAAGGATTCATGTCATGCGTACCTGTAGTACAAATTGATAGATAAGGGTAGTCGTAAGTTGAGCCAAACTCCACCTTTGGATCTTTTGGCATACGCTGAATCTCAAGCGATAGAATCTGCTCACCCGACATCACCGATGGCACACAATCAGGAATCATACCCAAATCCTCGCCACATACAAGCATGCCTGTTGCCTCTGTAAGTGGTGGTAACTTCTTCAAAGCCTCCCACTTCCAGAAATCATTGTGACGGCGATAGAAGAAGTCGTTGTACAAGCGGTTATAAGCCTCCTTCTGATCATCACGCAACCAGCTGTAGCAGTCGGTAGATTGTGCAGAGATACGAGGGTGGAACTTACCCTTCTGGATATTATCCTCCACAAACAAGACATTATCCGTCTCGGCAATATTGCCTACATGCCAGCCCTCGAAGTTAAAGCCATACGATGCAATCTCCTCGTAGCTATATGGCAATGCTGGATTAAAACGTCCTAGAAGTGCATTTACAGCGTTTAGTGGAATCTCCCAAATACGGAAGAAACCAAGGATGTGGTCGATACGATATGCATCGAAATACTCTGCCATCTTCACAAAGCGAGCCTTCCACCATGCGTAGCCATCCTCGGCCATCTTCTCCCAGTTATATGTTGGGAATCCCCAGTTCTGACCCATAACAGAGAAGTCATCTGGTGGAGCGCCAGCTGATGAGTTCATATGGAATAACTCGGGATATACCCACGCATCAACACTAGTGCGCGAAATACCAATAGGAATATCACCCTTCAATACTACACCCCTAGAGTGTGCATAGTCGCGAACCTCGCGCAACTGCTTTGCAAGGTGATACTGCACAAAGTAGGTATATGCAACAGCCTCACTATGCTCCTTCTCATATTTCGTAGCCTTCGCCTTTGTATACTTCGCCATAGCGCCCCATGTGCTAAAGTCGGGCGTACCCTTCTCGTCACGAAGTGCGCAGAATACAGCATAAGGACGCAACCACTCCTCGTTGGCAGACATGAATGCCTTAAACTCCTTTGATGACAAGGTCTTCTTACCCTGCTCTGCAAATATAGCATGTAGATACTCCGACTTCGCCTTATTAACACGCTCGTAATCAACATTTGGCAACTCGTTAAGCTCCTTGCCAAGAGCCTCGAAACGTGCCATAGCCTCCTTATCCTTAAGCTCACCAACAAAAGGAAGGTGTATAAACTGTGGATGAAGGGCAAATGTAGAGTTGGCATTATATGGATATGAGTCCTGCCATGTGTTGGTCATTGTGGTATCGTTGATAGGCAAAATCTGGATGATAGACTGACCTGTCTTTGCTGCCCAATCAACCATAAGTCGGATATCGTTAAACTCACCTACACCAAAGCTACTCTTTGAACGCAAAGAGAATACTGGGATAGCGACACCTGCGCCACGCCATGGTGCCATGTCGAACTGTGGGCGAAGACCCTCAATAACCAAAGCCTCCTCCTTATTGGTAGCGACATTGAAGTAATAGTTCTCACCCGACTGCCATGCTACAACAGCACCAGACTCACTATCTACAATAACAAACTTATAGGCAAAGCTATCTTTAGGCATCTTGATACGTGCGCTCCAAATAGGGGCATTCGCATCGTTCATAACAACACCCTTCTCAACGCTCCAGTTACCCAAAGCCTTGCAGTCACCAACAAGCACTACATGCTGTGTGGTGCGAACAACGGCGATATCTGCACGGATGGTTAGATATCCATCTGCGACACCCTGCGCCTTCTTGCGATTTGGGCGGTGGAATACGCCATCGGTAAACATTGACGAGTGGAACGAACGGTCTGCGGGCATATCGTGCCACTTATCCAATACGCGCACATTAGTAGCCTTCTTATCGATAGGTAGGAGGTGGCTTCCACCCCACTCCTTGCGTACTACAGCATCACCACAGCGCACCTCGTATCGATACACCAACTCTGAAATAGCAGATGTCTTAAGCTCGACACTCCATACTCCATCACCTGAATAGCGCATAGGGTATGCCTTCTCCTTTTCAGTGCCAACAACTACATACAAATCCTCTCCATACGCAGTTTGATACTCTAATTTTAGATTTAATGTCATACTTTATATTAATAATTGTTTCGGTAAATCAACTCTACAGATTCATTTTGTCATATCGCATACAGCTATCCTTGAAGTAGCATCTCGCGTAATTTGTTGCAACTATCCTCGGGGTTATATGCGTCAAAATCAAATCCCTCCCACCCAGCTTCGCGGGCAGCTTTTATATTACTCTTGCGGTCATCTATGAATAGCGTCTCACTCTCCACAAGGCTATATCTATCAATAAGGGTTTTATAGATTTCGGCATCAGGTTTTACGATATGCTCCTCGCACGACACAACCTCTCCATCGAAATATTTGTATACCTCCTTCTTGCGCAGGAACTTAATGAATTCCAACGACATATTAGAGAGTACATAAAGTTTATATCCAGCTGATTTAAGGTCTGCGATAAGAGCCTTTGTCGATGGTATCTCCTCCTGTGTAATAATTGAGCGCTGTAGGTTTTTTTCGGCTAATTCACGGTCGCAGTGGTTATACTCCGCAAGGTCGGTAATCACCTGCTCGTACGACACCACACCACGATCATACTCCTCCCAAAAACGGGGCATCTCGGGCAGTAGGATATACGAGAAAAACTTTATAAATTCGGGTTCAAATTTGCGTGGATCACGGGCAAACACCACCCCTCCCAGGTCAAATACTACGTTTTTTATCTTTTTCATATTCCACAAAAATAAATATTTTGCACCAATAATGCAACTTTAGCATCAGTTTTTTAGCTGAACGGTAGAATATTTATGACGAAACTTATCAATATCGCCATACTCAAATTAGCTCATTACTGTTCAAGGCATAAATACCCCAAACAACAAATCCACCATCACCGCTTTATAAAATTATCATCGCGTGGGATTTAAATCTCAATTAAGTATAATTTTCGGGTTGTGGCAGGCTACAAATTAAGACTCAAAGCCTCTTTTATATGGTGAAAATATTTGCACGTTGTAATTTTATTTTGTATCTTTGTGCGTTTTATATAGAATATATAAATTTCAACATATATGAGTACCGAACAGGAAAAAGTGATGAAACACGAGGAGGAGTATTCAGCATCGAATATCCAAGTCCTCGAGGGATTGGAGGCAGTACGCAAGCGCCCTGCCATGTATATTGGTGATATTGGCGAAAAGGGTCTGCACCACCTCGTTTATGAGGTTGTCGATAACTCCATAGATGAGGCATTGGCAGGTTACTGCACCGACATCTATGTAACTATCAACGAGGATAACTCTATCTCGGTAAAGGATAATGGTCGTGGTATCCCTACAGACTGGCACGAGAAGGAGGGAAAATCAGCACTTGAGGTTGTATTGACAGTGTTGCACGCTGGAGGTAAGTTTGACAAGGGTAGCTACAAGGTATCTGGTGGTTTGCACGGCGTTGGTGTGTCGTGTGTTAATGCACTCTCTACACTTCTTGTTGCAGAGATTCACCGTGGCGGAAAGATCTATCGTCAAACATATTCGAAGGGTGCGCCAACATCACAGGTTGAGATTATCGGCGATTGCGAGGATCGTGGTACTACAATCACATTCAAGCCAGATGGTTCAATCTTTACGCTCACCACAGAGTATAAGTATCAGATTTTGGCTAACCGTCTTCGCGAGCTAGCATTCCTTAACAAAGGTATTCACCTCACACTTACCGACCTTCGTGTAAAGGATGAGGAGGGTAACCCTCTCTCGGAGCATTTCTATTCAGAGCATGGTCTCTCGGAGTTTGTTGAGTATCTCGATGCTACACGTGGCCAGAAGATTATTGAGAACATCATCTATCTCGACACCGAGGAGAGTGGTGTGCCTGTAGAGGTTGCGATGCAGTATAACGACTCATACTCGGAGAACGTACACTCATACGTTAATAATATCAACACCATTGAGGGTGGTACTCACCTCACTGGATTCCGTTCAGCATTGACACGAACTCTCAAGAAGTATGCAGAGGAGAGTGGCATGCTTGCAAAGTTGAAGTTTGACATCAATGGTGATGACTTCCGCGAAGGTCTTACCGCTGTGGTATCTGTAAAGGTTGCCGAGCCACAGTTTGAGGGTCAGACAAAGACAAAGCTTGGAAATGATGAGATTGCCGGTGCCGTGAACCGCGCTATGTCTGCAGCATTGAGCAACTACCTCGAGGAGAATCCAAAGGATGCAAAGGCTATCGTTCAGAAGGTTATCCTTGCCGCACAGGCTCGTCATGCGGCACGTAATGCACGTGAGGCTGTGCAGCGTAAGACGGTACTTTCGGGAGCTGGTCTTCCTGGTAAGTTGGCTGACTGCACAAGCCGCGACCGCTCTATTGCCGAGATATTCTTTGTTGAGGGTGACTCTGCGGGTGGTACAGCAAAGCAGGGCCGTGATCGTAACTTCCAGGCGATTATGCCTCTTCGTGGTAAGATTCTCAATGTAGAGAAGGCGCAGGAGCATCGTATGTGGGAGAACGAGGAGATTAAGAATATGTTTACTGCTCTTGGCGTATCTATCGGCACTGCAGAGGATAGCAAGGCTCTTAACCTTGAGAAGCTTCGATACGATAAGATTATCATCATGACCGATGCTGATGTCGATGGTTCTCACATCGCAACGCTGATGCTAACATTCTTCTTCCGCAAGATGAAGGCTCTTATTGAGAATGGACATATCTACATCGCTACCCCACCGTTGTACCTTGTTAAGAAGGGTAAGCAGGAGCGTTACTGCTGGACTGACAAGGAGCGTGATGATATCACCGCAGAGTTTGGCTCAAAGGGTATACACATCCAGCGATACAAAGGTCTTGGTGAGATGAACGCACAGCAGCTATGGGATACAACAATGAACCCTGACACTCGTATCTTGCGTCAGGTTACTGTTGAGAATGCTGCCGAGGCAGATCACATATTCTCAATGCTCATGGGCGATGAGGTTCCACCACGCCGCGAGTTTATCGAGAAGAATGCCCATTACGCAAATATTGATGCATAAAAAATTACCAGGGGTTGCGCTTATGTGCGACCCCTATTTTTAACGATAGTATAATATGGATGTTACTGTTATTGGAGTTGCTGGAGGCACAGGTTCTGGCAAATCAACACTCGTAAAGCGTCTTCAGGAGGCTTTCAAGGATGATGATGTAGCGACACTATGTCACGATTTCTACTACAAGGCCCACCCAGAACTCACTTACGAGGAGCGCACAAAGCTAAACTACGACCACCCTGCGGCGTTTGACACAAATATACTTGTGGAGCATATACGCACCCTAAAGTCGAATGTTCCTATCGAGCATCCTGTATATTCGTTTGTGGAGCATAACCGCACCGAGGAGCGTGTACTTGTAAAGCCCTCAAAGGTTATCATTGTTGATGGCATTCTTATTTTTGAGAATAAGGAGTTGCGCGATCTTATGGATATAAAGGTATATGTAGATACCGATGCAGATATTCGCCTTGCAAGACGCATCTTACGCGATGTATGTGAGCGCGGCCGCACCATGCAGTCGGTGATAGACCAATATACAACCACCGTGAAGCCTATGCACGAGGAGTTTGTTGAGCCATCAAAGAAGTATGCCGATGTGATAATTCCCGAGGGTGGTTTTAACTCTGTTGCTGTAGGCATGCTCATACAAAATATCCGTTCACTAATCGATAATAAATAACATGCGTCATACATATTTTCTATTAACAGCCCTCGCGACACTGCTCTTTGTCGGCTGTTGCAATAATGAGCGACCTTCAGCGCTCCTCGAGAACAACTATATGATTCTAGCATCGGAGTCCGTTGCTAATGATGAGGAGTGGAGCGTTGTTGTGGATAAACTTATGGAGAAACACAATGCTAGCCTTGCAACATTTGCAATAGCACCACGCGAGGTGCTGGAGGATATCCGCATAATAAACCCTCGCTATGTAGCCATCGTTGATAAACCCGAGAACATCAACCGCGACTATGTGATAGATATCCACCTTATGTGTCGCGAGGTTGATAACGACATTTACGGTGATTTCCTATGGGGTATCATCACAGGCTATGATGCTGCGGCCGCGGAGCGCATGGTAGATAATAGCACCGAACCTCTTGTTATCAAAGATGCTGTGGCAACAATCATGGAGCTAAACTCTGCAAAGTGGTTTGACAACTATGCTTGGGTAGATGACCATACCCGAGGTCTTTGGGGATACAAAAATGGCCGCGATTCAGAGATTGTAACAGGCATGGTTGAGAAAGAGGAGGTACTTGACAAGTTTCAAGAGCTATACGAGGCTTATGACCCCGACCTTATTGTCACTGCGGCGCACGCCACGCAGAAGAATCTTGAGATGCCATACTCCCTAGGACATATCAAGCCTCGCGAGGGTAGTCTCTACACCCAAAATATCTTTACTGGCGAGGAGCGCGACATCAAGGAGTCGGGCAAGCGCCGAGTATATACTGCTGTGGGCAACTGCCTTATTGGCGACATGAACAACACACGGGAGAGTATGGCTGCCGCATGGCTAAATGGTTCAAACGCTGCAACTATGATTGGCTATGTAGTAACAACATGGCATGGCCGCAGCGGCTGGGGCGCACTCAAGTATTGGGTAACAAACCCCTTCAGATATACCCTTGCCGAGGCTGTATACCTTAATCAGCAGGACTTCCTACATCAGCAGCATCAGTGGTATCCCGAACTTATCAACGAGAGGTATAGCCTTACAGATAAATTTATGGATGAGCTTACAACAGCTGCAGGCCGTCTCTCGGAGGTTCTAGGACGTGATATCGACATGGAGAACGCCGCAGATTGGGATATGATGGGATTCTGGCACGACCGCGATGTACTAGCCTATTATGGTGATCCTATGTGGCAGGTTATGCTTCAGGGCGTAGAGAGCGAAAAGGACTACATGGTAGAGTCTCGCCTCGAAGGTAATAGCTACATCATTACCATTACCACAGATGATGACTTCTCGTTGGAGCGCATGAGGGGTGATAAGTTTAAGCAGGAGCATGTCCTAGATCTTCCATTTAGCTACTTCTTTACAGAGCGATTGGTCAATCCACGTTTGGCCGAGGGACAGGAGTGGGATGCGGCTATAGATGAGAACTTCATACTTATTTATAACGCAGATTTCAAACCTTCATCAACATACGAAATTGTCATTAATGTTGGATAGTATTGATTGAATTAAAAAAAATATGTATTTTTGCCAACAGAATATAAAATAAACTAAAATTTTTAATATTATGAAGAAGATTTTTTCATTGTTTGCTGTTGTAGCGCTACTCTTTACATCATGCGAGAAGGCAGCAGAGGATAAAACTCAACCCGAGCAGCCTACTCCTACTCCAACAGAGCAGATTAAGCTTGTTACAAATGATACTATGAAGGTAAGTAGCGGTAGCGCTATGGCATTCATCAAGTATGAGATTCTAGAGCTTGTAGAGGGTGCGAAAGTAGAGGTATCTGCAAATGTAGATTGGATTTATGATTTCAAGCAGAATGAGCAGAATAAAATCTCATTTACCATCGGTGCTAATCCAGAGGCAGTTGATCGTGAGGGTATCATCACTGTAACATACGACAAATCACAGTTTACTGTTACCGTAATCCAGGAGTTGAGCGAGGCACCAACAAGCATCGTTTTTGAGGCAGAGTTCCTACAGGGTAAATATTATGGCGTTCAGGGCGGCTTGTTCAACTACTACCTTGTCTTCTCTGATCTAGGTCTTGATGCAAATAACATGTACAGCACTCCTAATGCTCACTACTACTTCGTAGACCTATATTTGCCAAATGCTCCAGAAGATATAGAGAATATTGTAGTTCCTAATGGAGAGTATGAGTATGATATCACAAACAGTGGTTGGCCAAACACCTTTACACACTCATTTAGCTGGTATCATATCAATGATGAGACAGGTTTCCAGTTGGGCACAGCACACTACGACACAGGTAAGCTTATCGTAGAGGATGGCAAGGTTACTCTTGAGGTTACACTCACTATTGATGCCCGTCAGGAGAATCACAAGGTAGTTTACGAGGGTGATTGGTCACTCATAGACTGCACAAATGAGGTATACGAGTAGTATCACTACTTAATAACTAAAAATAGTCACCTTCTCGGAAGGTGACTATTTTGTTTGAGAGTGAATAAAAAGTGTATTTTGTCGTTACGCTTGCCCTCAAAATGCTCATTTACGCCCAGTAAACTCCGCTTTTTCGGGCTTCGCAAGCCTAAAACTACATCTTTTTATTCACTCTCTTAGGGGCTGGCTAAGTTACTTTTTAGTCAGCCTCATTTTGTTTTAGAATATTAAGAGATATGTAAAGACTATAAGCACATCTCAAATATCGCCTCTACATCTTTTGGTGTTAAGGTCTTGAAGCCCTTGATATCTCCATAGCGGCACGCCTTCTGTGCCATCATCGCGAAATCCTCGCGCTTGATGCCCACCTCGGTAAATGTACGCTGCAAGCCTAGATTCTCGAACAAAAACTCCTCGGTAAGGTCAATACTACGCTTGGCAATCTCCATCTTATCGAGTGACGCATCTATACCAAAGACATTCACGCCATACTGAACATACTTATCTACAGTAGTCTCATCCAAGCAATACTTCATCCAACGAGGAGTTAGAATTGCAAGGCCAAGACCATGGGTAATATCGTAGACTGCAGATAGCTCATGCTCCATAGGGTGACAGCTCCACGCCTTACGCTTACCGCCATTGATGAAGCCGTTAATAGCCCAAGAGGATGTCCACATAATATTGGCGCGAGCCTCATAGTTCTCTGGCTCCGCAATAGCGATAGGTGCATACTTTACCACAGTCTTCAACATTCCCTCCATGAAGCAGTCGAGCATAAACAAATCTTCCTGGGTGTTGAAGTATACCTCCAAGATATGCGACATGATATCAACAGCACCACAGGCAGTCTGATACCTATTTACTGTGTATGTGAGCGTAGGGTCGAGAAATGATACTCTAGGAAGCAAGGCTGGTGCCAAGCGGCCTAACTTATCTCCAGTCTCAAGATTGGAGATAACGCCTGCGGTATCCATCTCCGAACCGGTAGCCGAGAGGGTTAGGATAGTTACTATTGGTAAAGCTCGCTCTATAGGTTTTGCGTCTGCGCCAAAAAACTCCCATGGGTCATGCTCAACGCAAGCTCCCGCAGCCATAAACTTGGTAGCATCAATAGTAGAACCACCACCAACGGCCAACAACACGTCAATATCCTTCTGCTTGCAAATCTCAACACCCTTACGCACTGACTCTATACGTGGATTAGGTTCAATTCCCGATAGCTCATAAACCTCTAAATTGGCCTTGCGCAACTCATCAAGAACCCTGTCATAAAGACCGCTGCGCTTGATAGAGCCTCCGCCATAGGTTAGCAACACACGCTTGCCAAATTTAGCAAGCTCCTGACCTAGATGCCCTAGTTGATTCTCACCAAAGTATACCTTGGTAGGAATGTTATATACAAAATTATTCATATCGTAAAAATATGTTAGATTTCACTCAATGCCACAATACCGTTCAATACGGCATAAATAGTTAGGCGTCCTATAGAGCGTGTTTTCAGCTTATCGTAGATATTATTTCGATGAAATATTACCGTAGGAAGAGAGATGCTCAAACTATCGGCAATCTCCTTGTTGATATACCCCTTAACAAGCAATGCCAATACATCACGTTCACGCGCCGACAGCTCTACCCTCTGCTCCATAGCCTCCGCTGGTGTCTCGGCAATGTGATGCACATGACCAGGATGTCCCATGCTATGAATACGGAGAATCTGGCGCACTATCTCTTGCTCCGAGGCTGTCGCATCTATAGTCCTAAATCCCGATTGCACAAATGGAGATGCCTCTCCCTCGGTGATAACCATGGTGCGCTGCATCAATGGATGAAACATCTCTATATTGTGGAAAAGTACATTTGCAGAGACGAAATAGTGAACTGCCCTACCATCTTCTATATTATACTCCGCCACGTTGTTGTAGCTGACCACATCTATAGCTGGTACCATATCCGACAACAAACTACGCAAAGCCATGGAGCTTAACGTATTCTCGCATATTATAACTATTTGTGGTCGCATAGCTTGTTAGATATATACCTCCATTAGTTTAGCGTTACCCTCGGCTATAACCTCGCTAATCTCTGCAGGGATGAGTATCACCTCACCCTCCTCCAATAGCTCCTCCTTACCATCTGCGATAATACGTACAGAGCCATTAAGAGCGATGTAAACTACAAATGAGTCGCGCGAAGAGTGGTCAAAGCTCTTATTACCTGCCACATCATGCAACACCATTGTAAAGTAGTTTGACTCTATAACTTTAGCCTCACCACCTTTTGCAAGATTATACTTTCGATGCAATAGCTCCGCATCTGCCTCAAAGTCGATAGCATCAACAGCAAGTGCAGTATGTAGCTCACGGCCCTTACCCTGGGCATCTACCCTATCCCAATCGTAGATTCGATATGTGATATCAGATGTCTGCTGCACCTCTACAACCTCCAAACCAGCACCCAATGCGTGAACCGTTCCTGCAGGGATAAAGAATACGTCACCAGGCTTCACCTCCACCTTGTTGAGGAGCTCCTCAAGACGAGACTCCGACACTGCCGAGATATACTCCTCGCGTGTGAGGTTTAGATCTTTAAAGCCGAGATATATCGCAGCGCCAGGCTTACAATCTACAACATACCAAGCCTCGGTCTTTCCGAAGCTATTGTGACGCTCCTCGGCAAGAACATCGTCAGGATGCACCTGAACAGAGAGTCTATCGTTGCAATCGAGATATTTGATGAGCAGAGGAAACTCCAAACCATAGCGCTCAAAATTCTCCTCACCAATAAGGTCACCCATATATACCTCGATGACCTCCTCTAGGTTATTGCCCTTAAGGAAACCATTTGACACAACAGATATATCACCCTTGACAGATGACAAATCCCAGCTCTCACCATAAAGTTTATCAGAGGCAAGTTTACCTGCCGCCTTACCCTTCTTTGCAACTATTGCCTGACCACCCCAGATACGCTCCTTTACACGTGGCTTAAATTTCAAGGGATACAACATATAAATTCTTTAAAATAATGATTCTACATAAGTTACAACATCATCGAGTTCTGCACTCAATGAAAATACTTTGCTAGGCTTCAAGTGCCACAACTCGCGATTCATCTTTGCAGCCTCCTCGCCAGCTCCTGTGATATTTAGCATAATGCAAGCATCCTTATCTATTGAGCCAGCATCCACCATCTTGATAAGAGTTGCAAGGGCCACGCCAGGTGCTGGATAGATATCTATACCCTCCAACTCCTTAAATAGCTTACATGCACGGCGAGCCTGCGCATTGGTTGCAACCGCAACATCTCCACCTGTAGCCTTCAGAGCATCATACAGACCTCCCGCAATGCCATAAGGGGGTTTACGATTAGATAGCACCTTGGCATCTATTAGCTCTGCATCTCGGCGAGCCTTTTTCGCATCATAAGGTAGCATCTCGCGTGAGTCAGCACGCCATGCGTCAAAGATAGGAACAAAGGGGGCATTCTGCGACACGATAAGCTTCATGAGGTTATCGCCATAGTGGCCATCCTCAATTAGGCGGATATTTGCCTCCCATGCTGCAATAGCTCCTGTGCCGCTACCCACAGCCTGAAAGTAGTAGTCGGGGATACGGCCAATAGTCGTTACTGCCGACATAACTGTTGTAGACATGCCATCGCGGCGAGCAATATTTTTAGCACCTCCCTCGGCATAGAATTTAGAGGACTTAAGCGCCATATTACTCAAGTGAATAGCATCAAAGTAGTCACCACCCTTCTCGCATACTATCAGCTTGACACAATCGTTAAGAGGCTCTGTAAACCACAAAGCATCGAGATTATCTTGAGGCACCACCAACAGTAGCTTAATGTTATTGTCGGAGCATACACGGGCAAAGGCACGCGCAGTGTTACCTGCTGATGCTACAACCAATACTCTATCCTCTGCCTCATCAATACGCGCACATACGCTATAGGCCTCGGTCTCCTTGAATGAGCAGGTAGGCATCTTAACACCATGCTTGGGGCTATATCCACTCATCGTAATCCAGAGATTAGACAAACCCAGATGCTTTGCCAAAGCCTCACTCTTATATGTTACTGGGGCATGAGAACCATTTAAGATGCGCTTAACAGGAAGCCAATCGCAGAACTTATATAGACCATAATCATCAGACTTTACCTCTAGCTGCTTTTGCTCATAATTGGCACGCACAAGAGAGGGAGTTTTACACTCTCTATCCTCCATCGTCCAGCCCTGATCATCAAACTCTCGTCCTGTGGCTACACATGATAGCTTATACTTTGTAGCTTTAAAATTTTCCATATATCTTTTAGTTATTCTCTATCGTGCAAATTTAACTTTTTTTTCTATAATATCAATAAGTAAATATAGGTAATTTGCACCTATTATACATCTACTGCCATTTTTTCATAGGATGGACAATTATCACAATAGGTCATGTAGGGAGTTTTATTGGTAGACTTCGATTTTTTTGCTCTAAACATCTATTTTCTTATCTAATTTTCTTACCTTTGTATTTGATAGTATCTTAACTGCTAATACTAGCATTTAAATTTTAGTAAATAAAAAGCGATAACACCATGAAAAAGAACATCTTATTAATCATTATATCCATCGCTATTATCATACTTGGAACAACGATGATACTCTCTACCGATGAACCTATCGTAGAGGAGCGCGCAAAGATTGAAGATGCCTTTGTGGTATACATAGACACCGAGCAGCTACTAACCAAAGGAGCGCTAGGTAAATATGTTACGCCCGAACAGCGCGACATACTCACTTCGTATATTACAGCGGGTATCTCAAATAAGGATGTAACAGCACATTTTGAGACTATCTTGAACAACATAAATCATAGTGGCATAGATTGCACAAAGCCAATATATGGATATTATGACGAGGCCAACAGCGGCTTTGTATTTATCGCAGAGGTGATGAGTGTAGAGGCTATAGATACCTCTATAAATACCCTATCCACACTCCTTAATCGCAACCTTAACATAGAGAATAACAAGGAGGATAGAGTATGTATGATATCTCCAGAGGTGGCTGTGGCATACAACAATGAGCGTATAGCACTCATCATCAATGCCGAGGAGAGGCTCTCGGTAACACTCTCCGATGCCCTATCACGCAGACTTGCAGATCTCTCCATCTTCGAGAATAGCGACATGTCGCTATATATCGATGCTCAAAAGATGGCCAATATTGGAGTATCATATATCGACAAGCAGATTGAGGAGCTTAACAAAAACATAGCTACCAATGGCGAAGAGTATACAAAGCACTGTACAGCAGAGCTTAACGAGCAGCGAAGCATAATCACAGAGTGGAGTAGCAACTTTGGCGAGGAGGCATACCTTCTCTCCTCTCTTAACTTTGAGCAGGGGCGTGCGACACTAGATTGTAAAGCTAGAGGAATCAACATCCCCGAGGAGAAGGCGATATTGACACCTAGTGATGATAATCATTTGAACTACTTTAATAAGGATGCCCTGGCCATATTCAACGTAAGCGCTGATGGCACAAGGGTCTCAAGTGCCATATCTACATTTGTCAATAGTCCACTTGCCAAACTTCTCAATCTTAATGTAGGAAATCAGAGCAGAATGATTCTGTCTATTCTCTGCGATGCTATAGAGTCTATCTATGGCGACACCACCATCGTTATTGAATCTATAGATGGCAAGTTTGCTAACAAAATGGACTACTATCGTGGCAAGGTTGTCAGCGAGCCTGTAATAAGCGATATCAAGAGTGCTGTGGTGATGGATGTCACAGATAGCTACATCATCTCAAATGTAGGACAATACTCCATGGGGCTACTCCGCAAGGTTGGGAACAACCACTATGTGGGAGGATTTGGCAATCTCAACATCAACATAGAGCAGAACGAAGGCTTGCTTTTTGCTGGCGTAAACATGAAACCTGAAGATGTGAAAACACCCGCCACCGAGGCAGAGTGGGCAGAGGCGGTAAAGGGGTCATACTACTACTGGGTGGTAAATGGCGATGGCCTTACCGAGAATAAGTTTACAGGCGAGTTCACAAAGAGGATTATTGACGACATGATACTTGCGGAGTATCGTGCAATGTGTAACGCACTTATAGATATGTGTAGCTACGTCTACAGCACCTCACATGAGCCACTATGCAATCAGACAGTGATAATATTTGATAACAAGGATGTAAACTCACTAGAGCAGGTATCAAGCATCGTGCTACCTATTGTTACCGATAAGCTAACTAGAGAGATACTTAAATAATTTCGAAGAGTGGATAAAATTCAACTATACAATGTTGTGCCAGAGATTTTTGCTCATCGCGAGAATCTCGACTCGGATATATGGCATAAGGAGTTTTGCTTTGAGCAAGGCAGAAGCTATCTTATTAAGGCAGCATCAGGAACAGGAAAGTCATCGCTTTGCAGCTACCTTTATGGACAGCGTGGCGACTATCGCGGCAACATTCTCTTCAATGACGAGAATATAGCTACTTTTGACATTGATAGATGGTGCGAGATACGACAGCGAGAGATAAGCGTTCTTTTTCAAGACCTCAAGCTCTTTGGTGAATTAACAGCACTAGAGAATATTGAGATTAAGAACAACATCACACATCATAAGAGCATAAAGGATGTAGAGTCACTCTTTGAGGAGCTGGGCATCGGCGATAAGATTCATTCACGTATCGACCGCATGTCGTTTGGACAGCAGCAGCGTGTAGCCTTCATACGTGCGCTGTGCCAGCCATGCAGCTTCTTCCTTCTAGATGAGCCGATATCTCATCTAGACGATAAGAACAGCGATACAATGCGAGATATTCTCCTTCGAGAGTCGAAGCAGCTGGGGGCAGCTATCATAGCTACATCTATTGGTAAACACATGAACATCGAGTACGACCTATGCCTAAATCTATAATTCTCATTTGGCAGCTTCTGCGCAAGCATATCAGCATATTCGAATTGGCAATATTCTTTGTTGCCAATCTTATTGGCATGACAGTAATCCTCTCGGGAGTACAGCTCTATAGCGACATAAAGCCTATCCTTATGGGAGATAAATCGCTCATAGGCAGTGACTATCTAGTTATCACGCACCGCGTAGAACGCGTAGGGTTGAACAGCAAGTCATTTAGCAATGAGGAGATTGAGGCACTTCAACAAATGGAGTGTGTAAAATCTGTAGGAGGTTTCGTAGCATCGCAATTTGAGGTTGATGGAAGCATCATGTTTAATGGCCGTAAGCTATCTACGATGCTATTTTTTGAGAGTGTTCCCGATGAATTTATCGATGTTGAGGTAGATACATGGCATTTTGAGGAGGGCGACACCACAATACCTATCATCCTGCCTCGCAACTACCTAAACCTCTACAATTTTGGCTTTAGCAACACGCAGAATCTCCCACAGATAACCGAGGATATGATTAAGAGCGTAACACTAGGATTACACATTTCGGGAGGTAGCCGCGCAGATAATTATAATGGATATATTGTTGGTTTTTCTGATAGAATCAACACCATTCTTGTCCCCTATAGCTTCATCTCATGGGCAAATAGTCACTACGCAAATGTTGAGAGCAAGGCCCCAACACGCCTAATCCTCGAGGTGAGCAACCCTAGCGAGCCTATGCTAACATCTCATTTCAAGGAGCATAACTACGAACTAGAGAATAAGCCTTCGGAGAGCAGCAAAGCTCTCTTTATACTTAAAGTATGTATTGCGATAATAATATGTATAGGCGTTATATTCTGCGCTTTATCCCTTATCATACTTACGTTAAGTATATATCTTCTACTACAGAAGAATGTCGATAAATTAGAAAACTTGATGTTAATAGGTTACACCCCAAAGAGAGTAGCCATGCCATATAAGGTCATGACATTAATTTTGAATCTCTCAATTTTTGCAATAAGCCTACTTCTCATCTACATTGCCGAGGGATACTATATGGGATACCTCTCGAATATTGCAGGATATACCCTCTCATCATCACCTACCACGGCTATTGTCACAGGTGTAATATTTACGGCGCTTGTCGTGGCGTTCAACTTCTATATCATCAACCGTAAAATTAAGGATATCTCCAGCAAGCATGATTAGAGTAGCGAAGTACGAAGATGTAGATGCTATAATGCAAATTGTTAGCGATGCGCAACACCATCTCCGCGACCTTGGTATTGACCAGTGGCAGGATGGCTACCCCTCTCGAGAGGTTATAATGGATGATATAGAGGCTGGTGTGGGGTATCTCCTAACAAATGGTGAGCAGATTCTGGGTTATGCGGCAATACTCCTATCGGGCGAGAAGACATATCTTCAGCTCGACAGCTCTATGTGGCACACCCCCGAAGAGTATGTTGTGGTACATCGCCTATGTGTGAGAGGCGGCGAATATAGAAGAGGGTTAGCCACAGAGCTTATGCAACACGCTGCAAGGATAGCTACCGCCCACAACATCACGGGCTTTAGGATTGACACACATAGAGGAAATATCCGCATGTTGTCGATGCTCTCAAAGTTAGGCTTTAAGTATTGCGGCGTAATCCACTATCCTAGTGGTGAGCGCCTAGCATACGACCTAAATATTAATATTAGCAACAGACTGTAACACATATATTTATGGCAAGTTACCTACAGGTAGAAAACATATCAAAATCCTATGGTGATAGAACCCTTTTTGAGAATATCAGCTTCAATATAAACGAGGGTGACAAGATAGCTCTAGTAGCCCCAAACGGCACCGGCAAATCATCTCTACTAAAGATTTTAGCAGGCATAGAACACTCTGACCGTGGTGGCGAGGTGAAGTTTATGAAGGATATCCGAGTGGCATTTCTAGACCAGGATATGACATTTGACCCCAAACGCACGATATTCGATGAGGTGTACTCACGAATGGGAGATATATCCCCCGAGTTGCGCGAGTATGAAGCTGCCGTGGCAAGTGGCGACAATAGACGCTTGGAGCAAGCCATAGCCGCTATGGACGCATCTAATGGCTGGAGCGTTGAGCAGAACATACGCCAGGTTCTAACATCGTTAAAATTAGAGCGCTGGAATCAGCCTATGGGAGAGCTTTCGGGTGGCGAGGCAAAACGTGTGGCGCTAGCATGTATGATGCTTCAAAATGCCGAGTTTATAATCATGGATGAGCCAACGAACCATCTTGATATCGATATTATTGAGTATCTAGAGGGCTACCTACAGCGTTCGCGATGCACCCTACTTATGGTTACTCACGACCGCTATTTTCTCGACCGAGTATGCAATACTATCATGGAGATAGATCGCGGAAAATTGTATAGCTATCGAGGAAACTACTCGCAATATCTTGAGAAACGCGAGGAGAGATATGCCAACATGCAAGCAGACATCGACAAGTCGAGAAACCTACTACGCAGGGAGTTGGAGTGGATACGTAGCACGCCACAGGCTCGCACAGGGAAGGCTCGTTATCGCATAAACGCCTTCTACGACCTGAAGGATCGTGCCTCGGTAAATCTACAAACAGGAAGCGTGGAGATTGATGTGGCGACATCGCGCCTAGGACGCAAGATTATAGACTGCATGGGTGTTAATCTATCATTCGAGGGTCGTAAGATGCTCGATGACTTCTCGTATAAGTTTACTCGTGGCGAACGTATTGGCATTGTAGGACGTAATGGTGTTGGAAAGACAACATTCCTAAATCTTATATCGGGTAAAATCGAGCCAGACTCTGGTATTATTGAGCAGGGTGAGACACTGCGCATAGGTTACTATTCACAGCGTGGCATCAACTTTAAGCCTGGACAGACGGTTTTGGAGTGTGTGCAAGATATTGCCGATGTTGTCAAGGCTTCGGATGGCCATGCTATATCTGCCACGACATACCTCAACCGTTTTCTATTTCCTCACGACACCTTTACAAAGCGTATCGACATTTTGAGTGGTGGTGAGAAGCGCCGTCTCTATCTATTGACAGTGCTTATGCAGAACCCTAACATGTTGATTCTCGATGAGCCTACAAACGACCTAGACATCATGACTCTAAATGTCTTGGAGGAGTATCTTCAGGAGTTTAAAGGTTCGCTAATCATCGTCTCTCACGATCGCTACTTCTTGGACAAATGTGTAGACCACCTCTTTGTATTTGAGGGTGATGGCCACATTAAGGATTTTGTAGGTACATATAGTGAATATCGCGAATATATCAAGGAGAAGGAGAGTGCAGAGCGTAGCGAAGTGCGTAACACCACTCCAAAACCACAACAGCAACGTAGCCACGATAACTCAAAACGCAAACTATCCTACAAGGAGCAACGTGAGCTAGAGCAAATAGAGGCAGACCTAAAGAGCCTCAATGATGAACGCACAAAACTAGAGACCGAGATATCATCTGGCACACTCCCCTATGAGCGTCTTACAGAGCTATCTACACGTATCGAGGAGATAATAACTACTATTGACGAGAAGGAGATGCGCTGGTTAGAGCTAAACGAGTAGTTTTGACCATGGATATATAAATACGGTAGCATCATATTTTATGATTTGTGATATAAAATAAAATTTGCTATCTTTGCAGAATTGGACGAATAATCAAAAAATATAAAATATATGGCAGACGAGAAGATTATATTTTCGATGGTTGGCGTAAGCAAGGTGCTTAACAACAACAAGAAGATTCTTAACAACATCTACCTCTCATTCTTTTATGGAGCAAAGATTGGTATCATAGGTCTCAATGGCTCTGGTAAGTCTACCCTTATGAAGATTATCGCGGGTATCGACAAGAGCTATCAGGGTGAGGTGGTATTCTCTCCAGGTTATAGCGTAGGCTACCTAGAGCAGGAGCCTCAATTAGACCCTACAAAGACCGTTAAGGAGATTGTTGAGGAGGGAGCTGCATCAACTGTAGCACTCCTTAAGGAGTATGAGGAGATAAACATGAAGCTCTGCGAGCCTATGGATGATGACGAGATGGCTCGTCTTATCGAGCGTCAGGGCGAGCTCTATGAGAAGATTGACCAGGTAAATGGCTGGGAGCTTGATAGTGTTCTGGAGCGTGCTATGGATGCCTTGCGCTGTCCTGACCCTGATCAGAATGTGAGTGTGCTTTCGGGTGGTGAGCGCCGCCGTGTTGCATTGTGCCGTCTACTTCTTCAGCAGCCAGATGTGTTGCTTCTCGATGAGCCTACCAACCACCTTGACGCAGAGAGCATCGACTGGTTGGAGCAGCATCTACAGCAGTACAAGGGTACTGTCATCGCCGTTACCCACGACCGTTACTTCCTCGACAATGTAGCAGGCTGGATTTTGGAGCTTGATCGCGGTGAGGGTATTCCATGGAAGGGTAACTACTCTGGATGGTTGGAGCAGAAGACACAGCGTATGGCCATGGAGGAGAAGCAGGAGAGCAAGCGCCGCAAGACTCTTGAGCGTGAGTTGGAGTGGGTGCGTATGTCGCCATCGGGTCGTCATGCCAAGTCAAAGGCTCGTCTTTCGGCCTACGACAAACTTATGAATGCCGACACCAAGGAGCGCGAGGAGAAGCTCGAGATTTACATCCCTAATGGTCCACGTTTGGGTGATGTAGTTATCGAGGCTCATGGCGTGACAAAGGCATTTGGCGATAGAGTGCTATATGAGAACCTAGATTTCTCATTGCCACCAGCAGGTATCGTAGGTGTTATTGGTGCTAATGGTACAGGTAAGACTACCCTATTCCGTATGATTATGGGTCTTGAGGAGCCTACATCTGGTAGTTTCCGCGTAGGTCCTACCGTGAAGCTCGCTTATGTTGATCAGCAGCATAAGTCTATCGACCCTGACAAGACCGTATATGAGGTTATCTCACAGAACTCTGACCTCATCCAGCTTGGCAACCGTCAGGTTCCTGCACGTGCCTATGTAGGTCGTTTCAACTTTAATGGTGCTGACCAGGAGAAGAAGTGTGGTGTTTTGTCGGGTGGTGAGCGCAACCGTCTACATCTCGCCCTTGCACTCAAGGAGCAGGGCAACGTGTTGTTGCTCGATGAGCCTACCAACGATATCGATGTTAATACATTGCGTGCATTGGAGGAGGGTCTCGAGAACTTTGCAGGATGTGCAGTGGTTATCTCTCACGACCGTTGGTTCTTGGATCGTATCGCGACACATATCCTATCGTTTGAGGGTGATTCGAAGGTTGTCTTCTACGAGGGTTCATATTCGGAGTACGAGGCTTGGAAGAAGGCACAGGGAGAGGATACCACTCCAAAGCGCGTAAAGTACAAGAAGTTATTAGCAGAGCAGTAATATGGCACAGAAACCATCTATACCAAAGGGTACACGCGACTTCTCACCAGAGGAGATGATGCGCCGCACCTATATTTTTGACACTATTAAGAGTGTATTCCGCCTCTTTGGCTACGCACCACTCGAGACCCCATCTATGGAGAATCTATCTACCCTACTCGGCAAGTATGGCGATGAGGGTGATAAGCTCCTATTTAAGATTCTTAACTCGGGAGACTATGGTGCAAAGCTCTTTGAAGAGGAGCTGCGTCAAGCTTCAAAGATATCGGAGAAGGGTCTTCGCTACGACCTCACCGTGCCTTTTGCGCGCTACGTTGTGCAACACCAAAACGAGATTGTCTTCCCATTCAAGCGTTACCAGATTCAGCCAGTGTGGCGTGCTGACCGCCCACAGAAGGGTCGTTATCGTGAGTTCTACCAGTGCGATGTAGATGTCATAGGCTCAAAGTCATTACTCTCGGAGGTTGAGCTAGTCGATATCGTGGCACGTGTATTCTCGAAGTTGGGAATCTCTGTAACCCTAAAGATGAATAACCGCAAAATCTTGTTTGGCATCGCAGAGAGCATCGGTCATGCAGATAAGATGATTGACATCACCGTAGCTATCGACAAGCTCGACAAGATTGGTTTGGATAACGTCAAGGCAGAACTTCGCGAGCGAGGTATTGACGATGAGGCTATCAATAAGCTTCAACCAATACTTGAGTTGAGTGGCACTAATGCCGAGAAACTATGTAAATTGGAAGATGTTATCGGTAGTTCGGAGACAGGAAAACTTGGCATTGAGGAGATGCGCACAATATTTGACGGCGTTGAGAAGCTCGGCATCAACCTCACACCAGAATTAGACCTATCTCTAGCACGTGGCTTGAACTACTACACAGGTGCTATATTTGAGGTTAAGGCCAACGACTTCCAGATTGGCTCTATCTCGGGTGGTGGTCGTTATGATGACCTCACAGGCATCTTCGGTATGCCAGGCATGTCTGGCGTAGGTATCTCATTTGGTGCCGACCGCATCTATGATGTTATGCTCGGACTAAACCTTTTCCCAGAGGAGCTAGCATGCTCTACAAAGGTGCTATTCACCAACCTTGGTAAGGCCGAAGAGGAGGCATCGATGCGACTATTATCGAAGCTTCGTGATAATGACGTGCCAGCAGAGATATATCCAGAGTCTTCAAAGATGAAGAAGCAGATGGAGTATGCTAATCGCCGAGGAATACCTTATGTAGTTATCATTGGCTCTGATGAGTTGGAGCGCGGTGTAGCCACAGTTAAGGATATGCGCTCTGGAGAGCAGTCTACACTCTCATTTGAGGAGCTTGTATCAAAGTTCTAACCTGAAGTTGGCAGATGAGGAGGTTTCTCATAGCAGTTGTCATGGCTCTTATCTGCAGCTATGCGTCAGCACAGCTCACAGAGCAGCAACAGATACAGAAACTAAATCTAGTCTATCAACAAATCCGCAATAACTATGTCGATGATGTGCCTCTTGAGCCTCTGGTTGAAGAGGCCATCATAGCGACATTAAAAGAGCTAGATCCTCATTCACAATATCTCTCAAAGGAGGATATGGCAGCTCTGCAAACTAGGGTAAGGGGAGAGTTTGCGGGCATTGGCATTCGCTATATAGTACACAATGACACTCTTGTCGTTCGCTCCACTATTGAAAACTCCCCAGCATCAAGAGCAGGCATCAGGCCTAACGACCGTATCATATCTGCTGATTATAAGGATATTACTAGTATTAACGCAGATAGCATCTCTACGATTTTACGTGGTGAGGCAGGCAGCAACCTACGACTCGTTGTTGTTCGCCGTGGAGAGAGTAATCATAGAGAGATAAACCTCAAACGCGACTATGTTGAGTCTAGTGCCATAAATTCGAGCTATAGGATTGGTGATGTAGGCTACATAGCTATTTCGGCATTCTCCAAGCCTATGCCTTTGGATTTTTATGCCGCATATAAGGCACTCGGCGATATAAGAAGTCTTATTATAGACCTTCGTAACAATAGCGGAGGTGCAATCTCATCAGCGATAGACCTCTCATCGCTGTTTCTCAAAAAGGGCGATTTAATCGTCACCACCGAGGGCAAAACATCACAAAAGGCCTTCCATAAAACTCAAGACCGCATCACGATAGATATCCCTATAGTTGTTATCATCAATGAGAATAGTGCATCTGCGAGTGAGATCTTTGCTGGTGCTATTCAGGATCATGACAGAGGAGTAATCATTGGCCATACAAGCTATGGCAAGGGGCTGGTGCAACGAGTCATAGAGCTAAAGGATGGATCGGGAATTACGCTCACAATAGCCAGATATAAAACCCCTTCGGGCAGGGTTATTCAACGACCATACGAAATGGGAAACGAAGAGAAGTATATGCGTGATAGCGTGCGTTTCCAACACCCCGACTCCATACCTCATGATGAGACTCTTATCTTCACCACCCTGAAGAGGGGTCGAAAAGTTTATGGTGGCGGAGGTATAACGCCCGACATCTATATAGACACTAATAATCTAGAGCTGTCGGAATATCTCTACGGCTTTCATTCAGAGGCACTCTTCGACCATGCAATTATCGACTATATGGATAGCATAAATGCAGAGTCGCTTCGCGAGCAATACCCTACTTATGAGACATTTGATAAGGAGTATACACTCGATGGTAACGCTCTCGAGATTTTCTGCCACTATGCAAAGATAGAGGGTTGCACCATCACACCACGTGATAAAGAGTATATCGAGTTGATGTTGCGAGCATCCATAGCCGAGGAGCTATATGGTAGCAATGCACGCCATTATATATATGGTAATCATCTCGACCCAATGATAAAACGAGGTGTGGAGATTGCTCAACAGAAGTAAGTTTTTATTCTAAAATTTGGTGATTCATAAAAAAAGGCTTATCTTCGTTTAATAATTAGGAGATAATCCACTTTAACCCCAAACTGAAAAACTATTATGACATCAGACAACTTTTCTCGTCACGATGGCGATGACCGTGGCGAACACATCTGTTCAAAGGCGGTGCGTGCTGGTAAGCGAACATACTTTATTGATGTAAAGGCAACACGCGGCGATGACTACTATATCACTATCACCGAGTCACGCAAGAGAATTAATGGTGACGGCTCTGCATCATTCTCTCGCAACCAGATTTATCTCTACAAGGAGGATTTTGCAAAGTTTGCCGAGGGTCTAGGTGAGATGGTTGAGTTTGTCAAGGAACACAAGCCAGAGTATTTCGAGACTGCAAACGAAATCTCTATTGACGAGGAGTTCGATAAGTTGTAATAAATAAAAAGATTTTAAGGGAGCCTGTCCAACACATATTTGAGCAGGCTCTCTTTATTGTGATAAGATAAGTGTAACATGGCGAGTGTTTTATTAGGATTTAGCGGAGGTATAGATAGCACTACTGCAGCACAAAAGCTTAAGGATGAGGGGTATAACGTAGTAGCACTAACCATAGATACGATGCTCAACGATGATGCCATTGAGCGTGCAAAGCTACGTGCCGCAGAAGTGGGTGTAGAGTGGTATCTATATGATGCCCGTGAGCGCTTTGAGCGAGATATTATAGAGTATTTCTGCGAGGAGTATGCTTCGGGGCGCACTCCTGCTCCATGTACACGATGCAACACACTTATCAAATGGCAGATACTCCTCGAGGAGGCCAACAGATTGGGAATTGAGCATATCGCAACAGGACACTACTTCAACATAGAGCAACACGGCGGCTACTACTACGTAGCACAAGGTGCAGACGCAACAAAAGACCAATCCTACTACCTCTGGGGATTATCACAAGAGATACTACAGCGCGCATTGACACCTATGGGCATGTTAATTAAACGCGATGTTAAGGCCAATTTTAAGGATAAAAGCGAGAGTATGGGCATCTGCTTTTTGGAGGGAAAACCCTATGCCGAGTTTCTCCAAAAACGTGGTGTAGCGATGGTTCCTGGAGAGGTGGTTAATAGTAGAGGTGAGGTGTGTGGATACCACAATGGCATTGCTAGATACACCATTGGTCAGAAGCGTGGCGAGGGACTTATGGATGGTATGCGCGTAGTGGATATAGATGCCTCAAAAAATCATATTATCGTAGGCGAGGGGGCATTACTATATAAACATAAGCTATATATAACAAATTATAATATAGTAAATATTAGCGAATTGTTATCGGCTGATGATATCACCATAAAAATTCGTGGAATAGGCGTAAATCCACAACGCCCTGTTCATATTACGCAGCGTGGCGAGGAGCTTATTGCAGAGACTCCCGATGCAGCATTTGCACCAGCCAAAGGCCAACCTTTGGTATTTTATCGTAACAATCTGGTCATTGGTGGAGGTATTGTTGTAGATTTTGAGTAATTATTGTACTTTTGCCTCACAATATATTTAGAATATGATAAAACGTTTATATAATTGGATACTTTCATGGAGCGAAAGTCGTTGGGGATGGCTAGCGCTATTTACCATAGCTCTCTTTGAGGCAAGCTTTTTTCCCCTCCCACCAGATATCCTGCTTATCGCCCTATGTTTAGGCGCAACAAAGAGGTCGTTTCGCTTTGCAACAATATGCCTTATAGGCTCTGTGCTAGGTGCTGCACTAGGATATATGATTGGATACTTCTTGTGGACAACACCTTCGGGGGAGGCTACAGCATTAGCAAACCTCTTCTACGAGTATATATTCAGTGTTGATAGCTTCAATAACGTAGGTGCGCTGTACGACAGGTTCAACTTCTGGATAGTCTTTACAGCAGGGTTTACTCCCCTACCATTTAAGCTTTTCACCATTGCAGGAGGAATGTTCCACATCAACTTTGTGATGTTTATCATAGCCTCTGTAGTATCACGAGGTATGCGTTTCTTCCTCATAGCTTGGCTGATATGGAAGTTTGGCGCCCCTATTAAAAGTTTCATAGACAAGTATTTCAACCTCCTAGCCACACTATTTACAATCATGCTAATTGGCTTTACGCTACTAGCATTTTGGATATTTGGCAACGGAGAGGTATAAATGTAAAATAACTAATATGCTATATTTTGGACTTATAGGCAGTTGTCTATCACACTCCTTCTCGCGCAACTTTTTTACCGCAAAGTTCGCAGCGGAGCAGCGCGCGGCAGATTACTCTCTGATAGAGGTAGATGACATCTCTAGCATAAAAAATGTCATTGCGAAGAACGGCCTTGTAGGCTTTAACGTCACCATCCCTTACAAGGAGAGCATCATTCCATATCTCGATGAGTTATCGAGCGAGGCCAAGGCTATTGGTGCAGTAAATTGTGTTGTGGTGCGTGATGGTAAGACCATTGGCTACAACACCGACATCAAAGGCATAGAGGCATCTATTGGATGGCTATCAACAGATGAAAATACCAAAGCGCTGATTCTCGGAAGTGGAGGAGCATCAAAGGCCGTGCAGTATATACTAAAGAAGATGGGTATAGAGTTCAAAATTGTTTCACGCGACATAAGCAGAGGAGATATAACCTACACGCAGCTTACCGCAGAGATAATTAGAGAGCATCAGCTGATTATCAACACCACACCTGTAGGCACCGCACCAAATATCGAGGAGGCACCAATGATAGATTACACAGCTCTAGGGGAATCGCATCAGCTCTTTGACCTTGTATACAACCCTGCTACTACGGAGTTTTTAAGACGCGGAGAGGCACAGGGTGCAAACACCATGAATGGTATCCTGATGCTTCAAACACAGGCTATAGCTTCGTGGCATATCTGGCAGCGAGAACTAAATATCGAGTAAAAGAGCGATACAAAAGGTACTAACGAAGAGGGTCTGTTGCACATTTGCAAACAGACCCTCTTTGTTGTTAAATCACAAAAACTATTGGGGGTTAGTAGTTTTCATTCTTAAGGAGTTGCTGCGCATCTTCGACATCTTCGCTACGCACCATAAGCCTAATTGGGAAGGCTACCACAGAGTATATCGCCGAAATATACTCATCATTCAACACACAGAAGATACCTGCACTATCCAGGATAGATTTGGCAATCTCTGCACGCATAAGATTGTCATACACCTCGATGACAACCAATGTAGAGGTTGTTGCATCCATAATGTAATCTGATATAAAATAACGTGGTTATAAATTCAAGAGTAAAGATATACAAATATATTGACAAATACAACTGATAGGCCCTTATATTTTAAAAAAAATATAATTATATTTGTACGCTGATAATTATTTATTGTATATGCGCCCTTTTGTACACCTTCACGTTCATAGCCAGTACTCGCTATTGGATGGCCAGGCAAGCATCTCAAAGCTTGTAGATAAGGCTATTGCCGATGGCATGCCAGGTATTGCGCTTACCGATCACGGTAATATGTTTGGTGTCAAGGAGTTCTTCAACTATGTAAAGAAGAAGAACGGTGCGCGTAAGAGTAAGATAAAAACCCTCCAGGAGACTATAAAGAAGCTGGAGGAGGGCACTGCTTCGGAGGCCGAAAAGGGCGAAGATGCTCAAGCAGCATTAGCCAAGGCACGCGCCGAGTTAGACTCTCTCCCTAAAGAGGATTTCAAGGGCATCATAGGTTGCGAGGTATATGTAGCACGCCGCGGATTGCAATACCGCGAAAAGGCGATGGGTGATTATAGTGGATATCACCTTATTCTCCTTGCCAAGAATATGACAGGCTACAAGAACCTGATAAAGATTGTCTCAAAGGCATACACCGAGGGATTCTATGGACGTCCTCGTACCGACCGCGTGGAGCTGGAGAAGTATCACGAGGGCATCATCTGCTGCTCGGCATGTATCGGTGGTGAGATTCCTCGACATATCCGTTCTGGAAATATAGAGAAAGCTCGCGAGGCGATACTATGGCATAAGAGCATCTTTGGCGATGACTACTATCTCGAATTGCAGCTTCACAAGGCTACTGTCGAGAGAGCTAATCACGAGACATATAAGATTCAGGAGGAGGTAAATAGGCATTTAATAGAGCTATCTCGCGAGTTAGGGGTTAAGTTGGTATGTACCAACGATGTTCACTTTGTGGATGAGGAGCATGCCGAGGCGCACGATCGTTTGATATGCCTTGGTACAAGCAAGGATTTTGATGATCCTAAACGTATGCTCTACACCAAGCAGGAGTGGATGAAGACCACGGCAGAGATGAATGCCATCTTCGACTATATCCCCGAGGCTCTAGACAATACCATAGAGATATGCAATAAAGTTCAGGGATATAGCATCGACCATGCGCCTATCATGCCGACATTTGCCATTCCCGAAGATTTTGGCACAGAGGAGGGTTATCGTGTAAAGTACTCGGAGCAGGATCTCTTTGATGAGTTTACTCGCGATGAGAATGGCAATGTTGTACTATCCGAGGATGATGCCAAGAAGAAGATTGAGAAATTAGGAGGTTACGACAAGTTATATCGTATAAAGCTTGAGGCAGACTACCTTGCAAAATTGGCCATGGATGGCGCCCATAAGCGCTATGGCGAGGTTCTCGATGAGGAGACCACCACACGTCTAAAATTTGAGCTGCACATTATGAAGACCATGGGCTTCCCTGGTTACTTCCTCATTGTGCAGGACTTCATCCGTGCAGCCCGCGAGGAGCTAGATGTGTCGGTAGGCCCTGGACGTGGCTCTGCCGCAGGCTCTGCCGTAGCATACTGCTTGGGTATTACGCAGATTGACCCTATTAAGTACGACCTACTTTTTGAGCGATTCCTAAACCCCGACCGTATCTCATTGCCCGATATTGATATCGACTTTGATGACGATGGTCGAGGCAGAGTACTCAACTGGGTAACACAGAAATATGGTAAGGAGAAGGTGGCACACATCATCACCTATGGCACCATGGCTACAAAGATGGCGCTAAAGGATGTTGCCCGTGTGCAGAAGCTCCCATTAGCACAAGCTAACCAGCTTTGTAAGTGGATTCCTGACCGCATCCCCGACCCTAACGACCATGATAAGCTACTAAAGATTAACCTCCGCAATGCCATCATGGCAGTCCCAGAGCTTAAGGAGGCGGAGGAGTCTAAAGACCCTATTATGCGCGACACCATCAAGTATGCAAAGATGCTTGAGGGTAATGTGCGAGGTACGGGTGTTCACGCCTGCGGCACCATCATCTGCCGCGATGATATCACCGACTGGGTTCCTGTAAGTACGGCCATAGATAAGGATACTGGCGAGTCTATGCTCGTCACGCAGTATGAGGGTGCCGTAATCGAGGATACGGGACTTATCAAGATGGACTTCTTGGGATTGAAGACCCTATCTATCATCAAAGATGCTGTGGAGAATGTTAAACAGACTCACGGCGTGGTGATAGATATCGACAACATCCCTATTGACGATAAGAAGACCTACGATTTATATTGTGCTGGAAGCACCATTGGCACATTCCAGTTTGAGTCGCCAGGCATGCAGAAGTATCTGCGCGAGTTGCAACCTTCAACTTTTGAAGACCTTATCGCGATGAATGCGCTCTATCGCCCAGGCCCTATGGACTACATACCAGACTTTATCGACCGTAAGCATGGCCGTAAGCCTATCGTCTACGATATTCCTATCATGGAGCGATACCTCAAGGATACATATGGCATTACGGTTTATCAGGAGCAGGTGATGCTTCTGTCGCGTCTACTAGGCAACTTTACACGTGGCGAGTCAGACACTTTACGTAAGGCTATGGGTAAGAAAATCAAGGAGAAACTTGATGAGCTAAAGCCCAAGTTTATTGCTGGTGGTAAGTCTAATGGCCATGACGAGAAGGTACTGGAGAAGATATGGGCAGACTGGGAGAAGTTTGCATCGTATGCCTTCAACAAGTCTCACGCTACATGTTACTCGTGGGTAGCATATCAGACGGCGTACATCAAGGCGCACTACCCTTCCGAGTATATGGCAACGGTGTTGAGCCGTAACCTAAATGATATTAAGGAGGTTACCGCATATATGACCGAGTGCAAGAGCATGGGAATATCTGTGCTTGGCCCCGATGTAAATGCCTCTCTTGTGAAGTTCTCAACATCGAAGAGTGGTGATGTTCGCTTTGGTCTTGCGGCTATCAAGGGTGTTGGTGAGGCTGCTTCAGAGTCCATTGTCAATGAGCGTATCGCAAATGGCCCATATAAGTCTATATACGATTTTATGGAGCGCGTAAACTTCTCGGTGGTAAACCGTAAGTGTCTGGAGAGCATAGCCCTTGCAGGAGGCTTTGACTCGCTGATAGAGTTTAACCGCTCGCGATTCTTTGCTATCGATGCGAATAACAACACCCAGTTCCTTGATATACTTGTACGCTACGGACAGCGCATACAATCTGACAAGAACAACGCCCAGCAGAGCCTCTTTGGCATGTTGAGTGATAGTGGTTCGGATGTTCCACAACCTCGTGTTCCCGATGCCGAGGATTGGACAAATATTGCGATGTTAAACAAGGAGCGAGATGTGATTGGACTATATCTTTCAGGACACCCTCTCGATCGTTTCGACTTCATACTCTCGAAGATGTGTCAGGTGGAGCTTGGAGACCTTGATGAGCTTACGTTGCTAAACGGAAAGGAGCTATCTGTAGCTGGTATTGTCACATCTGTAACACCGCTTACCACGAAGGATGGTCGCCGTTACGCACGCTTTATCCTCGAGGACTACAACTCGCAGCATGAGTTTACGCTATTTAGCAAAGACTTTGAGCGATTTGGCATCCTTATTGAGGTTAATAACTTCTTATTCATTAAGGGCCGTGTGCAACCACGTTTTGGCAAGGAGGGAGAATTGGAGTATCGAATTGCATCAATCCAACATCTTGCCGAGGTGGCGGAGAATGTCTCCAAAATACGTATTGAGTTGGAGATAAACGAGGTATGCTCAACGCTTACACAGATGCTACTTGAGCATATCGTAGCAAATCCTGGAAAGACAGTATTGGAGTTTACCATATATGACCATCAGGAGAACGTAAAGATTAAACTAAACTCAAAGAAGTATCGTGTATCGACAAGCACCGAATTCATGAACTTCTTGATAAACAACGACTTCAACTATTTCATTAACATATAATTTTTATTATTATGGCACTAAAACTTAACAACGAGAATTTTGAGGAGGTAATGGGCAAAGGTATGCCTGTAGTTATTGATTTCTGGGCAACATGGTGTGGTCCTTGCCGTATGGTAAGCCCTATCATCGATGAGCTTGCAGAGGAGTATGATGGTAAGGTTATCATCTGCAAGTGTGATGTAGGTGAGGATGGCGATGAGATCGCTGCACAGTATCGTGTACGTAACGTACCTACTATTCTTTTCTTCAAGGATGGCGCACAGGTAGACAAGCACGTAGGTACTGCAGATAAGGAGCAGCTCAAGGCAAAGATTGACGCTCTTTTGTAGTATAACTACACCTTTGAAAACAATAAATCCCGAGGAGACACCTCGGGATTTATTGTTGTTATGAAGGCTCTATCAGCATGCCTCATCACCGCTCTCCACACTCTCCTGCGAAGCGGTATCTACTACCACAACATTATTATTTTGTCTACCCTGTTTCACAATAAATGTCACAAATCGTATCATCGCAATCACCACAATCAATGCACTAACTATGTAGATAAATAGAAAGTAGCGCTCACCATCTATCAACTCCACAATAGACTTATCATCATACGACAATACGATTGTTGCATAGGCAAGAGCATTGTTGAACATGTGAAGAATTATAGGTGCTATGATTGACCTGGAACGCAGGTACACAAAACCCAAAAGGAGTCCCCAAGGGAGTCCCGAAATAGCAATGATTGACTCTAGATGCACGGCACCAAATAGCAACGAGGCAAGTACTATAGATGTCAGAGGTGAAGCACTGATTCGCAGCATGTTATAAAGTTTTCCACGGAATAAAATCTCCTCGAAAATTGGGGCTATAATCACTACCATAATGAGTGTCCAGACACTATCATCATACATGCTATTATCCACGGGCATTAACTCCTCTAGTGGTGACAGCACGATGCTTAAGGCGAAGATAAATATCACTCCTGCAAGCAATAGAATGGGGTTGAAGCCAGCCCTTGAGCGCTTAATTGGCTCCATCTGTGGTATAGCACGCGATGTATAGAGTTTAAGGAACACTAGCGTAAGCACCATTGATAGTGTATAAGATATACACATCGAAAGCGATGTATCCTCGAGTGGCACTAATACCAATAGCAATCCACATACAAGCTGCATAGCGATAAAAATCGCTAGAAATATAGAGAGATGTTTAACTGTTTCAATAATTTTTTTCATCGTAAAATCCCTTAAAGTGAGAGTTATATAACAAATTTCAAACAAAGATATATAATTTTCAAAAAACAAGGGGTATAAATCGAAGAAATTTACTACTTTTGCAAGAATTATTTTTTCTTGGAAAACGAAACAAAAAGTATAGATGGCAAAAGTAGTTGCTTTAGCAAATCAAAAGGGCGGCGTGGGTAAAACCACAACAGCTATAAACCTCGCGGCATCTGTTGCTCTGTTGGGCAAAAAGGTGCTTCTTATCGATGCAGACCCACAGGCAAATGCCACATCGGGACTTGGCTTTGATATCAATCAAGCGGGCATATATGAGTGTATCGTTGGTGAGTGTGAGGCCAAGGATGTAATCCTCCACTCCGAGGATATCAAAAAGCTATGGCTTCTACCCTCATCAATAAACCTCGTTGCCGCAGACACCGAACTATCAACCATGGATAATGCTCACCACATCATCAAGGGCATTGTCGATTCGGTGCGTGATACATACGACTATATCTTCATCGATTGCTCTCCATCGTTGGGCTTTACGACTGTTAATATTCTCACCGCTGCCGACTCGGTTTTAGTACCTGTGCAGTGCGAATATCTAGCATTGGAGGGGTTGAGCAAGCTTCTCAACTCTATCAAGATGGTGAAGAGTCGTCTTAACCCTTCGCTTGCTATCGAGGGTTTTGTGCTTACTATGTATATGCGCAACAAGCTAAACAACCAGGTGGTTAGCGAGGTGCGCGAGCATTTTGGCGATCTCGCCTACGAGACCATCATACAGCGTAATATTCGTCTTGGTGAGGCTCCCTCGCACGGCAAACCAATCATGCTTTATGATGCCGCTGCATCAGGCTCGGTAAACTACCTAAACCTTGCACGTGAGTTCTTGAAGCGAAACAAAAAGAGATAAACGACTAACATCATTATAGAGATTATGACAGCACAGAAGAAGAGAGGCTTGGGACGCGGTCTTGATGCACTATTTGGGCCAACAAACCCCACACAGCAGTCTACACCTATGTCGGAGATGGCAGAGGTATCTATAGCTGATATCACCCCAAATCCTTTGCAGCCACGCCGCGACTTTGACGAGGAGGCTCTCCAGGAGTTGGCAACATCTATCTCGGAGCTAGGTGTCATACAGCCTATAACCCTAAAGCGTCAGCAGGATGGAAAGTATATCATCATCAGTGGCGAGCGCCGTTGGCGAGCATCGCAGATTGCAGGCCTTGAGACACTTCCTGCCTATATCCGCGATGTGGATGATGAGGATTTGCACGCCATGGCATTGGTGGAGAATATACAGCGCGAGAACCTTAACGCCATAGAGATAGCTCTCGGCATGCAGCGTCTTGTGGAGGAGTGTGGTCTCACCCAAGAGGCTATGGCACAGAAGGTGGGTAAGAAACGCTCTACGGTATCTAACTATATGCGTCTTTTGACTCTCCCTTCGGAGGTGCAGCTAGCCCTCAAGGAGGGTATTATCTCTATGGGTCACGCCAAGGCTATTGCAGCTCTCGACCATGACCTTCAGATTAAGGCTCTAAAGAGGTGTGTTAAGAAGAGTCTCTCAGTGCGTCAAGCAGAGGATCTAGCACGTAAGTTTTCCGAGGCACCCCAGAGCGCCACAGCCGAGGAGGAGGATTACCCAGAGTCATACTCACGCCTTGTTATGGAGCTAGAGAGAGTGTTGAGCGACAACATCGCCATAAAGCGCACAAAGAGTGGCACAACACGCATTACCATAGAGTGCGCCAACGACAAAGAGGTGGAGATGCTAGTGGCAAAACTTAATGACATAAAATAATTAAACCATAACATCCGTTTGTAGTGTAATGAACAAGCGCATATATATATTCTTGGCATTGTTGGTGGTTAGCCTTGTAGCCATCTGTGGAGATCTCTCTGCACAGGTATATGACCGCGAAAAATTAAGAGGTAATATCCGAACAATCAACCAAGGAGGTCTTGTACCAATAGACTCTGCAGCCATACTCCGCGAGAAGGCAGCTGCGGCAGCCCGCCGTGACTCATTATATTACAAATATATAGACTCTATTGCACAAGGAGAGTTCCAGCTGTTCAATAATCTGGATACAAAGGTTCGCGACTCTATTCGTAATGTAGTCGGCCAGCGCGTAAGACGAGATTCTGTAGCGCACATGCGCGGTGATAGCATAACCCCCGATGGCAAACGCATAAAGCTAAATAGAAAGGGTGAGGTGCGCAAGCCTTTTATTAGTGACTCCATGGGACTATCCAAGGTGTGCTGGTTATCATTGCCACTCCCTGGATTTGGACAGATATATAATAAACAATACTGGAAGTTGGCAATCCTATACCCCGTTGTAGGAGCATCTGTGGGTATGTTTGTCTATGAGAATAAGCAGTATAAGCCGCTGAAAAAGGAGTATGATCAGTATCTCATCGACCATGGATATTTCAGAACCAAGGAGCTTGATGAGCTACAAACAAAGATGATTAAGCATAACACCATGCAGCAGATATATGCTGGTGTGGCAATCGCAACATACCTCTACTTCATCGGTGATGCAGCTATAAACTACTCCACAAATCAGGTCTCTAAAGTTAAGAAGGCCACTACCCTATCTACCATCTTCCCAGGTGCTGGACAGGTCTTTAACAAGAGCTATTGGCGTGTACCTATCGTTCTCGGTGGCTTGGCATCTACAATCTACACTATTGACTGGAACAATCGAGGATACCAGCGCTTTAAGACCGCATACGCACTAAAGGTGGACTATGATAAAAATCCAGAGAAGTACCCTAATGGTGCCGCTGATGAGTTCCGTGGTGCATACTCGGCAACATTCCTTAAAAACCTTAAGGATAGCTATCGCCGTAACCGAGATTTGTGTATAATCCTTACAGCTGGTGTATACCTACTCCAGATTCTCGATGCTCACGTAGATGCTCACCTTCAGGATTTTGATATCTCGGACGATCTTACTATGAACGTTGAGCCATTTTTCGACTATACTACGGTTGGCACACAGCCCGTATATGGTGTCAATATGAGTCTCAAATTCTAACTATTATATTCATGAAATTAGTTTACATGCGTTCTATTATTATGCTTATAACTAGCATAATACTTACTACGACTTCGCTATATGCCGAGGCTATCTGGCAACGACCTAACCGCAGAGCAAGAAAGCAGTATACCTCTCCCGAGGTTATTAAGGCACAGAACGACAGCCTTAACATTAGCAAGCAAGATAGCACATATACCCTCTCTGAACGTAACGTGGAGCTAGTGAAAACACCTCCCACAAACACCCTACAACAGATAGATTCAGCACTTGCCATGTGGCGTGCTACAACCGCCGTAAAGGCATACGAGGAGTATTTCAACAACTTCGTTATGGCATGTGAACAGAGCGATACCACAGCGAATAGCGCTAACATGGACTCTGTATATGTGGCACGTCTAAATGCCCTTATGTCACCTGTACCTCTGCAGTATAACCATGAGGTACGTGCAGCAATACAGCGATACACCTCCAAGGAGTTTGCCCGCATATTGGGCTACGCCTATTACTACTTCCCCATGATTGAGGAGGAGCTTATTCTTGCCGAGCTACCTGTTGAGCTACGCTCATTGGCTATCATAGAGTCGGGCCTTAACCCTCTTGCGACATCACGCATGGGTGCCAAGGGTCTGTGGCAGTTTATGCCATTTACAGGCAAGGAGTATGGCCTAGAGATAAACTCCCTTGTAGACGAGCGATGCAACCCTCGCAAGGCTACACGTGCAGCATGTCAATACCTCAAAAAAATGTATGATTTTTACGGCGACTGGACATTAGCCATAGCTTCATATAACTGTGGCCCAGGCAATGTAAATAAGGCGATTATACGCGCTGGTGGAGACCCAAAAGACTATCATGGTTCATTCTGGGATGTATACTCGGGACTTCCTCGCGAGACACGTAGCTACGTACCTCTATTCATGGGTGCTACCTATGCATTTGCATACCACAAAGCTCATGATATCGAGCTTCCAGTACCTCTCATGCCTCTAGCCGTAGATACTGTGATGATTGACCGGCCAATGCACCTCGAACAGATTTCATCTACCATAGATATCAGCCTCGAGTTGCTACAAATGCTCAACCCCGAGTATCGCATATCTATCATCCCTGCCACAACAAAACAGTATCCTCTGACACTACCTACAGAGCGCATTACAGATTTTGTCATAAACCAGGACTCTATCTTTGCTAAAGATAGCCTATACCTCAAGGAGTATGTCATCCATGCCAACCTTGAGAAAAAGCGCAATGAGGCCCCTCCAGCAACATACCATACCGTACGCAAGGGCGATACCCTCGGAGCTATAGCTCGAAAATATGGTCGCACGGTAAAGCAACTGATGCAGTGGAATAAGCTCAAGAATGCTAATGCCCTACGCATCGGTCAGCGACTCCGCGTAAGCCCACAGTAAACCTTATACCTATGTCTCTACACCACTACGATACAGATACTACGATTGTAGCCCCTGCAACAGCAACAGGAGGAGCTGTTGTGGTCGTACGCATGAGTGGTCCACAGGCCATCACCATTGCCGACAACCTCTACAACGGCCGCACAAAGCTATCAGAGGCCAAGGGATATACACTCCACTACGGAGATATAGTCTATAGCAATGGTGAGATTCTAGATGATGTTGTTGTAGCACTCTTTCGCGCCCCACACTCCTACACTGGCGATGATACCGTAGAGGTCACCCTCCACGGTTCAGAATATATCGTATCGGAGTTTCTGCGCCTCGCAGTGGAGCAAGGTGCTGTGATGGCTACACCTGGAGAGTTTACACGCCGCGCCTTCCTCGCCGGCAAGATGGACTTGAGTCGCGCAGAGGCTGTGGCAGATATCATCGCCTCTGACTCGCAGTGGTCACATAATGTGGCATCAACACAGATGCGCGGCTCATATTCCGAGCGCCTATCCACCATGCGAGACCAGCTTCTAAAGCTATGCTCACTACTAGAGCTAGAGCTAGATTTTTCGGAGGAAGATGTAGAATTTGCCAACCGCACAGAGCTTCATAAGATGCTAAAATCTATCGCCGCGGAGGTCACAGCACTAAAATCATCTTTTGCTTTAGGTAACGCACTCAAAAATGGTGTTACAGTGGCAATTATCGGAGAGCCAAATGTTGGTAAAAGCACCCTCCTTAACGCCCTTGTGGAGGACGATAGAGCCATGGTGTCGGACATCGCCGGCACTACACGCGACACCATCGAGGCAACAACAATCATAGATGGCATCCGCTATCGCTTCATCGACACTGCGGGCCTGCGTACTACAGATGATAAGCTCGAGCAAATGGGTATAGACCGCACCTACCGCGCAATGGAAAATGCCCAGATTATTCTCCACGTTGCAGCGTTGGACAACCCTACATTTGAAGAGGTGACAATACTCCCCCACCAGAAATATTTACGTGTCATAAATAAGGTAGACCATAAGACCAATGCGCCAATAGCTGATGATGACGCCCCATTGAGCCTGTCGGCTAAATATAACGAGGGCATCGCATCGCTACGATTGAGGCTTCGCGCATGCACAGACACACAGCACCTGAATAGCAGCTCTGTTGTTGTTACCAATATGCGCCACTACACAGCCTTGACCAAGGCCTTGGAGAGTCTAGAGATGGCACTACGCGCGATGGAGATGAATTTTCCATCAGACTTATTGAGTGAGGATATCCGCCAAACCCTCCACCATCTAGGCGAGATCACCGGAGACATCACCTCCGAAGATATCCTCCAAACCATCTTCTCAAAATTCTGCATCGGAAAGTAAATCGCTGATTATCAAATAGTTAAATCAATCATAAATGATTAATATAGCACTCTTTAAGGGTGCTATTTTTGTTTGTGCAAGCATCGTTGTTAATCGTTGCTAAGCCTTTTTACGCATGTTTTTGTACCTCCTGTGTACCTCGCCGCTTGAAATGTGATTTTGCGTTGGCGAGGTGATGGAAAAATGAGACGCTGTGAGACACAGTGAGACGCAGAGATACATTTTTGGCGAAATTAAAAGATAAATGAAATGGCTAGTAACATCGACATTCAGAAAAAATGCGAGTGGTGTGGCAAATTATTTATTGCCCACAAAACCACGACGCGATGCTGTTCGCATCGTTGCGCTAACCTTGCCTACAAAGAAAGAACAAGGCAAAAGCGTGTTAGCGAATTTCAGACAATGGTCAATCAGCAAATCGAAAAAGAGGATTGCATTGACAAGGATTTCTTTACCCCAAGCGAAGCCGCAAAGTATATCGGTATAAGCAGGGCTACCTTTTATAGGTATCTTGAAACGAATCTAATAAAATCGGTTCAGCTAAAGAGAAAGACTATTATCAGGAAAAGAGACATTGAGGCTCTGTTTGATAATGCTTCTCCTTACAAAAAGCATCTACCAAGAAGCAAGCAGAGTATCACCGACTTCTACACCACAGTCGAGATTAAAGAGAAATTTGGAGTTAAGGAGTCGTGGATTTATGAGATTGCAAAGGAGCATAATATCCCTCGCACATTCAATCGTGGCAGAACCTATTGGAGCAAAAAGCATATCGACTCCTACTTTGCCAAGAAAGCTCCTGATGCGAGCATTACCGAGTGGTACAGCGTTGCTGAGCTGCAGGAGAAGTTCGGTATGACTCTATCGGCAATCTACACCTTCGTATATAAAAATGTAATCCCCAAGCGGAAGGAAGGCAAGATAGTCTATTACTCGAAAAAGCATTTCGACATCGCTAAAGGTATTGCCACGCCCGAAGAGCCACAATACTACACCATACCCGAAGCGATGGAGAAATACAACCTCACACGCGACCAGCTCTACCACTATGTGAAGTATCACAACATCACTCGCATCAAGGTTGGCAAGTACACCAAGATTCTACGCTCGGAACTCGACAAATTCTTTGAGCCACCGAGGATTGAGTAAAGTTACTTGATGGTGATTGATACCACCATCAGAACACCGATTTAATTTGCAACAAAAAGTATAAACAATTAAAGTATAAATAGCTATGACACTAACTTGCACAAATGTAACCCTGCGCCAAAAGGCGTTACGCAATGACCGTATTTCACTCTATTTGGATTACTACCCTGCAATCCGCAACCCCTACACGATGAAGATGAGCCGACGAGAGTTCCTCGGTATCTACCTCTATGCCAAGCCACGTAACGAGCAGCAACGAATGTTCAACCAAGAGATGCTCAACAAGGCGGAGGCGATACGCTGTATTCGTGTGCAATCACTCATTAACGAGGAGTTCGGCTTCCTCGACAAGAACAAACAGAAGGTCGATTTCCTTGCCTACTTCCGAGCAAAAGCACGTGAGCGATACGAAAAGTGGGATTGTGTTTGCAACCACTTTGAGAAGTTCTGCGGTGGCAAATGTACTTTCGGAGATATTACAGTTGAACTATGCGAGAAGTTCCGAGATTATCTATTGAAATGCAGACAGATACATCACCCCAACTCATATATCAGTCGAAATTCCGCAGCGGGTTATTATTCCACTTTCCGAGCCCTGCTGAAGATTGCCTATAAGGAGAAGATGCTGCGCGAAAACCTCAATGACTTTCTTGAAAAAATCGAGTGGAAAGAGGTTAAAAAGGAGTACCTGACACTTGACGAGGTAAAGC